>JBNATU010000009.1:0-17142 GCA_049701195.1 Neomoorellaceae bacterium | reverse complement strand
TTTATCCTAATGTAAGCTACTTCACAAGAAGAGTAAAGGTTAAAGTACTCAGGAAGGATCGATATTCCAACACCAGTTTCAACCAAAAGGGGGATAGACTGAATAAAGCGCGTTTGATTGATTATGGTCGGAGAAAAACCGGCTCTTGCGCACAACTGAATTATGCGTTCAAAGACATGGGGGGACTCCCGGTAGTCTACCGTTACAAAGTTTTCTTCGGCCAATGCCGCCAAATCAATCTCCCGCCGCCCGGCCAGGGAATGAACCCTGGGTAACACAACCGTTTCGGGAAAGCTATATATGGTTATCCATTTTGCTCCCGGTATGGTATCTAGCCCGAGATTCAAGGTGAAAGCCAGATCTATTTTGCCACATCGAAGCGCCTCGGTAAGGGCGCCGTGGCTATACTCTTCCAGTATAATTTTAATCCCGGGATGTTCGGTACGGGCTTTTTTAATTAAGCGTGGCAAAAAGGTCTTGACGCAAGCACTCAAAAAACCTATCCGCAAATTGCCTGTTATACCGGAAGCCGCCTCTCTGGCCTTTTGTAACGCTTCTTGATAGCTATTCACAATGCGAATCGCCTCCGGCAAAAAGACCTCCCCCGCGGGAGTCAGGCGAACAGAACGTCTATCACGGAAAAAGAGAGGCGCCCCGATTTTCTTCTCGAGTCTGGATATTTGATGGCTCAAGGCCGACTGGGCTATTAACAAACTCTCGGCAGCTTTGGTAAAACTCATGTGTTCCGCCACGGCAATGAAGCATTCAAGTTGGTGCAACGTCATACTAATCCCTCCTTACCAGAGGATCTGCTCCCAGATATACATAGCACCCTTTTTCAATCAGGTATACTAATATGCTCATGCCGCCCCGGCGGCACCGGCAGAAGTAGAAAAACTGTTTCTACTGCCTTATACCCAACTTCTTCACCTTCCGTACTAAGGTGGGCTGACTTACGCCCAACGCCCGAGCAGCCTTATGTGTACTCCCATGTTCCCTTAATGCCTGTTCGATAATTTGCTTCTCCAATAATTTAACCGTTTCTCTAAGGGAAACTTTATTACCCCCCAATAGATAAGGCGCATCCGAAGTCCGTTTATTTTCAAGGACTCCTCTAATCTCAGAGGAAAGATCATTTTCTTTAGCGGTGATTACGAGCCTCTCAATAAGGTTTTCCAACTCCCTGACATTACCAGGCCAGTGATACTGTTTGAGCAAGTCTAATCCCGAGGCGTGTATCGTTTTATGGGTATTATACTTTTTATTGTATTTCTCTAGGAAATGAAGTGCCAAGGCCGGTATATCCTCTTTTCTTTCCCGCAACGGAGGGATTACTATAGGTAGGACATGTAATCTATAATATAAGTCTTCCCGGAAAGTACCCTTTCTCACCATAGCCAGCAAATCCCTATTAGTAGAGGCGATTACTCGTACATCCAGCTTTATCGGCGCAGTACCCCCGACACGGATTATTTCTCTCTCTTGCAGGACACGTAATAACTTAGCCTGCAAGTGCAACGGCATCTCGCCGATCTCATCCAAAAGAATCGTACCCTTGTTGGCCAGCTCAAATAATCCCGGCTTTTCCTTATTTAACGCTCCCGTGAAGGCCCCTTTCTCGTAACCAAATAGTTCCGACTCAAGTAAGGTTTCCGGAATGGCAGCGCAGTTGACCTTTATAAACGGCCCGTCGCACCTTGAGCTGTTCTTGTGAATCTCGTTAGCCACCACCTCCTTACCGACTCCCGTCTCACCTATGATGAGCACTGTGGCATCCACCTGGGAAACCTGGTAAATTAATTCCTTGACCTTTTGCATAGCCGGGCTGTCTCCTATCAGCCCTGCTTTCTTGCATTGCTGCCTGCGCCAGTATTTTAGCTCATTAAAATACCTGGTGGTCAACTGCTTCGATTTCTCCAGTTCCTCTTTCAACCTTATTAACTCTGTCAGATCTCTCATGACTATTATGCACTTAATTATTTCCCCTTTCTCGTCTAAAAAGGGGTTACAGGTGGCCAATGTAGTCTTATCGCTTCTTACCATAACCACCATATCGCTTATTTTTGCCCTCGTCCGAAGGGCGGCTTTACTAATATCTTTGTCTATATACTTCCCCTTTACCAGGCAACCGATATGCTTACCTATTATCTCCTTAGCATCGCTTATCCTGGCCAAGTGTAAAAAAATTTTATTAACTGCGGTAATAATTCCATTTTTGTCCAGCATTATCAGCCCGTCTAATATCGCATCTCCAATGTCAAAGGCTTCTACCGTTTTTTCCTTAAGCGCGCTTAATTCATTTTCCAGTTCTCTTAATTTCGCCCGGTACTCCTCATTCTCCCTAATCAACGACGCGAGCAACCCATTAATATCCCACCCGTTAACGTCTCCTATATCCATACCTCTGGATTTCACCAGCTTGTAAAGGTCTTTCTCCATCTCGCTTGAAATCGTAACGGTTACTCCGGCCGGGTGAGCCACCGTTTCTACCTCCCGGGTACAGTTTCGAGCAGGGTACTGGCGAGTATGCACCCAGCACCCTTTACATAAATTATACCGTGATATAGGGCATCACTCAAAAAAACAACACTTTAAATTCTGCCCGCCAGCTCCTCTAATCTTTCCGTCAGCCGTGTAAGGGCTTCGACGGCTTGCACTATACCCTGCACCGCCGTTCGCTGATGAGAGCTCATGGTGTCCAATTCGGCAACCATAGAAGTGAGGTTATCTATCTCGCACTTTATTTCTTCTAAATACTTTTTAATATCCTGGACAGACGAAGAGCTTCTCGCCGAGAGTTTTCGCATCTCCTCCGCTACTACGGAGAACCCTCTCCCGTGCTCTCCTGCCCTTGCCGCCTCAATGGCCGCATTTAATCCTAATAAATTGGTATTAGCCGCAACATCTCTGATAAAAGTAAGTATCTGCTCGCTTTTCTCCAGACGCCCTAGCATGGCCAAATTCGTACGACGCAGCTCCTCTATACGTCCGCGCAAGGTTTCTGTATTGGCGAACAGCTCCTCACTGGAAGCCAGGATCATCTGCGAAGAGTTGGCTATGGTATGGGCGGTCTCTTGTAGCATTTCCTGGTTCTCTAAGCTGTAGCCAACGCCTATGGCTCCTACAACCTCGCCTTCCTCGTTAACTATGGGCACACTGACGTTTTTGAAGGCAAACCCCCAGTGTTCCTTAGTGACAATGCTAACCTGGATCTCGTTTTTGTGAACCGCTTCCCACAATCCGTCGCCTTCGCTAAGCGGCTTTCCTACAGGGGATTCGGTCCTCATTTTAATCCCCGGTAGATAATAAATAAACTTTTCTCGGTCTGCCACGGGCATCATGCAGTCAAAAGGAAAAAGCTTCTTAAAAAACGGCAATGCCTTGATAACGGATTTTAGCAGCTCATCCATATAAATCCTTTCGCGCCCCCTTTTCCAGTGCCTTTCAACGACCTTGAAAAGCATTGATTTATTAATTTTGCCTTGGTTTCTCGAAATCCTTTTTTCTTCTTCCCCCTGCACCCGTATTAATTTAAAACAATTATCCCTATGTTAATACTGGTAGTAAGATCGACTGCTACGGTTTTCCTTTCATACCCCTCAAAAAAAATTTCCAGAACATATTTACCTCCCTCCCGAGGCAGGCCGTCAAACTTGAAATCGCCAAAGCAGTCGGTTAGGGTTTCTCCCACTAACATGCCATTCTGTAAAAGCGCCACTTTCGCGCCTTCAACACAATCTAAAGTGTTATCTCCATGTTTGAGGGCCACACTCCCGGCTATAAAATGTTTATTATATAGGTGCAGGTTCTTATAGTAAACATGAGGGCGCGTATGGTATTCCGGATGCAGGGGCTCCAATCTTTCGCTTTTCACAATATGACTTATTTCCTCTTCCTCAAGATACTTAATCTGCAATGCTTCTGTAGGGCACGCTTGGACACACCGCGTCTTCCCCCACCCTTCATCAATTAAATGGGCACATAAGGTACATTTCTGGGCAATTTCTCTATCTTTATTCCACCATATCATTCCAAAAGGACACGAACTGATAAGTTCCTCTTCCCCTTTTGCCTTATGGGGGTCTATTATAACGATACCGTCCTTTCTCTTATAGACCGCACCATTCCCCTTCTTAATGCATGGCGCATCGTCACAGTGCATGCAGAGTACCGGTAGATAACTTATATCCACCTGAGGGTATTGCCCTCTCTCGGTACGTATAATGTTAATCCAGTAGTGCCCATGCCGGGGTTGAGGTAATGAATAGCCTGGCCACTCGTTATCCACGTGTTCATCCTTACAGGCTAATACACAATTATAACAACCTATACATTTGGCTATATCAATTATCATATACCACGTCTTCAATTTATTCTCCTCCCCACTTCTCTACTTCCACCAGGCACGAATTAGCCGCCATTCCATGCGCTTTTTCAATAATCATGCGGCTCGGTGTAAGCACATTTACGCACCCTCCGCGGTCCGGTGATACACCGGGTTCACCTACCGGCTCATAAAGGGCGGAAGATTCGTATGCATGAACCGTACCAGGACGAACACGTTCTGTTACCTGGGCTGCGCATATAACAGCTCCCCGGTCATTGAAAACTTTAACGAGATCGTTGTTCTTGATTCTCCGCTTGGCCGCATCCTCAGGATGAATTCTTATGACCCAGTAGTAGTAACCGTTTATCAGTACTCTATGGTCAGGTATATCGTTAATGAAACTATCTTTTCCGTCGCCCATGGTGTGGAAGCTATAACGTGGATGGGGTGAGATAAGCTGCAACGGATATTTTTGAAAAATATTTTTGGCACGAGGCCCTTCCCAGGCCGGTATATATTTGCAAATGGGCGGCCTCTCCGGATCATCTGGATCGAACCGTTTGAGACTCGAGCATTCAAATTCGATTTTGCCCGACTGCGTCTGAAGGCCTTTGCCGTACTCCTCGGTATAGTCCGCCGGGAGTGGGGATATCTCAGGCGTATCTTTGATACGGCCTTCCACAAACCACCGGTAGGCCACAGGATCCCTTCGCTCCTCAGAAGGGGGAGGTACTACGAAGTATCCCTTCTTCAGAAACTGTTTCCACGAAATGTATCTGGGTAGGTCGCTAGCTTCAAACAGCCTTTTACACCAATCAAGTTCCGTCATACCTTCAGAATATAGCAGGCCCAGCCCAAGTCTCTTGGCCAGTTCGAGGAAGATCTGAAAATCCGATTTTGACTCGCCCAGGGGTTCAATACACTTGTGCTGTAATACTATAACACGGTGATTACACTGCGTGTAAGAATGCGGAATGTATCCTCCACAGTTGGCAAATTCACTTATATCCCAGCGTTCAAAGTTAGTGCAAGCCGGTAAAATAATGTCAGCAAATTTGGCTTCTCCTTCAAACCATATAGACTGGTTCACTACGAATTCTAGTTCCTCGGACCGATAAGCCTTCGCATAACGATTTGTATCGACCATTGTTCCAAAGTGGGAGCCGCCGTATTTATAATACATCTTCACTTTCGAGTAGCCCGGTGCCGGATACTCAAATTTGCGGAACTGTCCTTCAATGGTCTTGGAATCTGTCGGGTACCCTGTGCACGTACCTTCAAGTATAGCTTCAGGTATCTTCAGCCGAGGAACCCTTTGATAAACCGTATTTACGGTCGCCAGTTGAGGCATACGTTGATACAGGCTTACTGCCAGAGCAGTTCCTTCAATATCTCCCGACAATCCACCTTCTGCATAACCCGGGAAATAGAACTTAGTATCTACCGGGGTACCTTGCTGCAAACAGCCAAAGTTTATGCCCGGTTTACCCAGACCCTGCATAGCCATCAGACAAACCATTGCCCGAGCCCATTGAGTACCTGTGGCCGTACGGCAGGCGCCTCCAAAACCGGCAATGCCGCCCGGAGCTAAATAAGTTTTCTTTTTAGCCCATTCACGCGCCAGTGCCCGCACATCTTTTGCCGGTATCCCTGTTTCCTGTTCCTGCCATTCCGGGGTCTTGGGTATCCCATCTTCTTTGCCGAGGATGTAATCCTTCCATTTATCAAATCCTACGGTGTGGGTGGCCACATATTCCTGGTCGTAGAGATTTTCTGTAATCCATACATAAGCTATAGCTAAAGCCAAAGCGCTGTCGGTTCCCGGTCTGGGGGCCAGCCACTTGCCTCCCAGCCAGGCAGCCGTATGGTTGAAAAAGGGATCGATGTGGACCAGCTTGATCCCGAGTTCTTTAAGCCATTGACGCCTAATTGTACCTTCATGCGCACCATATACGCCGCTGGTAGCCTCCGGATCGCTTGACCAGAACACGATCATTTCACAGTTTTTCAGGCAGTCCTCAACTGTCCCGTAGGTCTCTGCGGCCCCAAGGTGCATACTATGCCCCCAGTGGTGCATAGCACCCCAATACCAGCCTTCCCAGCTATCGGGATTATGCACTACCGGGGTAAAGCCTATGGAATTAAAAAATCTCAGCCTTGTACTTAACCAATAGCCCAAATTTCCCCAGGTATGATGTGAGCCACTTCCGTTCATTATAGCTCCCGGTCCGTATTCCCGCTTCATGCGCTTTATCTCACCGGCAACAATGTCCAGGGCTTCATCCCAGCTTATCCTCTCATAACCCGAAATCCCTCGATTATGGCAGTTCCTTTTACCGTGCGGATCAAAGTCCACCCTTTTCATGGGATATAGTAACCTGTCCGGCGAATATACCATGGACTTCAAGGCCAGAGTGTGCGGGGAAACCGTCACTTTCTTCGGAGGCGCAAACTGTATATTGCGGGCCTTGATATTCCATGGCTCAGGATCATCTTTACTAAATTCTATAGGTGTGATGCGGATAATCTTTTCATCCTTCACATACACAAAGACAGGCCCACCGTTTGTGTTATTGGTATATCGCTTGATACCGTTACCCACCTCAACTCCGTACTCAATTCCAACTGTAAAAAGCCCATTAAGGAGTTCCATAAACCACAGTACCAGTTCGTCAGAGCCTTGTATGGTTATCTGAAAAGTCTTAGCCGCATTGATAAACTCTAAGTAGTCTCTGTTAGGTTTCATAATCTTGGCAGCAACTTCCACGTTTTCAAATGCCAATACAACATCCGGATGTGGATGAATCCCCTTTTTCGACTTCACATTGCCGTTTTCGAAAATGAAGTATCTGCCCAGGGAATTGTCCTTCAATTTTATCTGGACAACCGGATTTTTTTCGCTCAACTGTTTTGCATACGAGGGATACCGTTTGGCCTTGAGACGAATGAGTTTTTCCAAACCGTAAAGTGTAGCGGAAAATTGAAACTCCTTGATTCTCATCTTATGGTTTCCCCTTCCCCACATTAATTACCTACACCCGAAAGCTCTGTACTATAACATGACGCTTTAGCAGCATCACCTATAAGGATAAAAATGGCCAAGAAGGTAGCACGGTTAGACCCCCCACAAGCAGCAAGACGATGGCGCAAGGCAAATAGATATCTTAGGTGTAGGCGGCGTGGGTAGTGGATAAGCATTTAGCGGCTCTTCTGCGCCCGCCTACCCACGCCGGGAATGGTGTTCGTCGGCTATCTCCTGGCCTTACCAGGGAATCTGCCGGTTTAGAGGTTTAGCTGTTAAAGACATCTTCATCCTTCTGCCGGTACCGCGCTAATGGTACCGTGTGGTACCGTGCCGACGGCATGAGCGTTTAATCTCCATAATTAGGAGGGTCAGCTCGATCAGTTCCTTCGTGGAGAAAGAATTTCGAAACCAATTTTCTCCTGCAACGTCCCTACAATACCCTTAGGCGCAACATGAATTACCACAATAGCTATTAGCCCTAAAACTAACATACTGATACCTGCATAGTTGTAGAGATACTGGCGCAATATTACATAGATCACCGCGCCTACAAGAGGCCCTTCAATGGTCCCAATACCTCCAATGATTACAATAAACACCATGGCTACGGTCCAATCAATGCCGAAGGCAGCATATGGCTGAATAAACACCTGGTAAAGGTAAAATACACTTCCCGCGATGCTGGTCACGAAAGCCGCGATTAAAAAACACAGCAATTTCGCGCTAAAAACCTCTACCCCAAGTGTCTCGGCTGCCTTTTCATTATCCCTGATAGCCATTAAAGCCAGTCCTAATTTAGAGCGTAGTATGATATACACCAGAGCTACGGATCCAAGCCCCACCACCATAGCCAGATAATACATGTGGCTAATTGTTAGTTTATAAGCGGCAGTCACAAAGAACCCCTGCCCTTGGCGGACATATGCCCAGTTGCTAAAAAATATTTTCAAGGCCTCTGCCACAAGCCATGTGCCTATTGTAAAATATGCCTCGCGCATTCTGAATATCGGACTCGATATTATAAGCGCAAAGATGAAAGAAATTACTGCGCCTAACAGAATACCGCTCCATACGGGTGCCTTATATAATTCTGTAAGGACTGCCAGTGTATAACCCCCGAGACCGATAAACGCTTGCTGCCCTAGAGAAACCAACCCGGCATATCCTGCCAAAAGATTCCACATCTGGGCTAGGGCCAGATACATGAACACCAGTACTAATACGGAAATAGCATAGTTAGAGCCCCAAAAGGGTACTGTCAATAGTAAGGCTATGATCCCTGCGATTACGTACCATTTATAGTTAAATAAACTATTGGAAACTATGGCTGCGCACCCCTTCCTGCAAATTTTTTATTAAACCGTGCTAGTTCTTGGCAAATATCCCTTGCGGACGTATTACCAGCACAAGTAGCAAGATAATATACCCTACCAGCAATTGATAGCCTGTACCCACAAGTTCGGCTCCGAGAAGCTGCGCCAGTCCTAGGATAATCCCGCCAACTAATACCCCCAAGATGCTATTCAGCCCGCCAATTACTATTACGCCAAAGGCTATTATTAAATACTGCGTACCAGTAAAAGGATAGAAGGTAAAAGTCATGCCTACTAGAATGCCGGCGATAGCTGCCGTAACCATCGCGATTCCCATGGCAATCCCATAAATTCTTCTTGTATTGATACCCACAAGTTCAGCCGCACCTTCATCGTCGGAGGCGGCCCTGATGGCTCGACCCAAATATGTTTTCTTATAGAATTGGTGAAATATAAGTATAACCACAACGGCGATTACAAAATCTACTAAATAGATTACAGGGATACTTAAATAGTCAGTGAGAAATATGCTTTTTGCAGCAAGGCTATTCTTAAGCATCCTCGCATCAGGAGTAAAAATCAATAGTAAAGCATTTTGTATAATAATAGACAGCCCAAACGTTACTAATAAAGGGGGCTCGGCGCCCTTATTTAAGACCCTGTTTATCAGCGAGTTTTGCACTATAAGCCCAATAACAAACATTAATGGTATCACCACAACCAAGGAAATGAAGGGATTTATCCCTAACCCACTTACGAGCACCAGGCTCAAATAACTGGCGAGAACCATCAAATCTCCATGTGCTAAATTAGTAATCCGCATAATCCCAAAAATCATAGACATGCCAATTCCGACTACGGCATATAAACCGCCCAATAAAATTCCGTTTAATATGGTTTGTGCAAGGTGGACCATGCTTTCTTCCTCCAGCAATATACTTTAAATCCCAAAGTAGGCTTTTCTTACTTCTTCTTCATCTAAGTCTGCCGATTTACCGGCTAGCACAATTTGCCCTCCCCGGAGGATATAGCTAAATTCAGATGCTTTAAGACTTCTTTTGACATCTTGTTCTACCAGGACTATGGTTTTACCGGCCCGGCTTATTTCTGCTATTTTCTGGTAAATCTCTTTTATAACTAATGGAGCAAGCCCCAGCGATATTTCATCGAATATAACTAATTCGGGATCGGACATAAGGGCTCGACCTATTGCCAACATCTGTTGCTGGCCTCCGCTTAAGTTACTGGCCATCTCCTGCGACTTTTCTTGTAAAGCAGGGAACAGCTCAAAGACTTTATGCAATAGCTCGTCTCGTTTTTTCCTGGCCCTGAGAGTATAGGAACCCATGAGAAGATTTTCAAATACCGTCATGCGCGAAAAGACTCTACGTCCTTCAGGTACCAAGGAGATACCCTCAGCCACTACTTGGTTGGCCATTAAGCCGGTAATGTCTTTCCCCTTAAATGTTATTTTCCCCCTAGACGGCTTCAAGAGGCCTGCAATTGCTTTCAACAATGTTGATTTTCCAGCCCCGTTAGCACCGATAATCGATACTATTGAGCCTTCGGCTACCTGAAGAGAAACGTTTCGGATAGCTTGAAAGTCTCCATAGTGTACATCCACATTTTCAACCTGTAAAAGTATATTGGTCTTTTTCAAAGCTCCTCCACTCCTAAGTACACTTCTTGTACTTCTTTCGAATCCAGTACTCCTTTAGGCTCTCCACAGGCAAGCTTTTTACCCGAGGCGATACACAAAACCCTGTCTGCCGCTTCCATCATTGTTTTGAGGATATGTTCAATCCATATAATGGTAACTCCGCTTTCCTTAACGGTTTTTACAATTCTAAGGACCTCATTAACTTCGGCCTCGGTAAGCCCGGCCGCTACTTCATCCAATAACAGAAGCTTGGGATGGGTGGCTAAGGCCCTAGCCACTTCTAGTCTTTTGCGGTCCAAGAGAGCGAGCTTCCCTGCAAATAGATCTTTTTTCGGCAATAACCCTGTCAGTTCAAGTATTTCATATACCTTATTTCTTGCGCTCTTTTCACTCAAGGAAGCCCCATATACCCCTCCCACTAAGACATTTTCATAAACAGTCATTTTTTCAAAGGTCCGAGGTACTTGATAGGTCCTCCCTATACCCAATCTGCATCTTTTAGCCGGAGAATAATGGGTGATATCGGTACCCTGAAAAATCACACGGCCGGTTCGGGGCTTGTACAATCCACTTATACCGTTCAATAGCGTCGTCTTGCCAGAACCATTGGGGCCAATGATGCCTAGAATTTCCCCTTGTCTGACTTCAATAGATAAGGAGTTTACGGCCAAAAGTTGCCCAAAAGCGATGGTCAAATTTTCCACAACAAGTATGTTTTCCATAAGACCTCCTGCACACCTTTTTTGTCTGGCGCCTGAAGTCTGGGGCTTCAGGCGCCAGGTGATAATTTAATTAAATTATTGGCTTATGGGGAATTGTAATTCACCCGTTTTCGGGATTTCCGGGTGTTCTTTGTTATAGACAATTCTAAGTTCCCAAGGCCACTTCTCGCCCTTTACCCACTGGCCGCCGACTACCGGAGTTTCCGCATAATGCTGTTCGTTATATTTGATCGGGCCGATGATTGTATTCAACTGTGTCTGGGCAATAGCCTCCCTGATCTTGTTTTTGTCCAAAGACTGGGCGCGCTTAAGTACATCAACAACAATTTCTATGCCTGCATGCTTAAATCCTAGTGGTGCCGACCACTGTTTGCCGGTTGCTTGGGTCCAAGCGTCACATAATTCTTTGGCTGTCTGCCCGGTAATAGAACATTTATACGGGTGATAAGGCGACCACCATACCTCAGTAGTCAACCCCATAGGCAAGTCTCCGCCTAATGCGCTAACATCAGACGGGAAGAGTATAGCTCTTCCAATGGTCGCCAGTTTGGGCACAAACCCTTGTTGATGGAACTGCCGCCACGCAGTAGCAAAATCAGGCGCCACCATATTACCTGCCACTATCTCTACTTGTTCTTGTCTAAATTTGTTGATAGTTGCCGTAAAATCTTTAGTGTTAGTGGGAATTTTCCCGGGATCTACAAATTTATATCCTCTCTCGGTCATCTTTTTAACGATCGAATCTGAAAAGGTTTTACCATCAGCATCGTTGGCAAAGAGACCGCCGACTACTTTATTGGTTTTGCCTGCCACTTCGTCCCACATACCGACAAAAACATTTGCTACAGAATCCGTCGTCCAGAAAGCTAAATAACTCCACTTATAAGGGCCTCCGGTTAGCCACGCATCCACCGGAGCATCCAAAGCAATGCAAGGAACCTCATAACGCTCGCATACTGCCGAAACAGGATTTACGGTAGCCGGTGTATGTTCGACTAACATAAGATCTACTTTATCTTCTAAGATCAGCTTTGTAGCCACTTCGGCAGCTTTGGTAGCATCACTTTCGGTATCGACAACTTTAATCTTAACG
This sequence comes from Neomoorellaceae bacterium, assembly GCA_049701195.1. Lineage (GTDB taxonomy): Bacteria > Bacillota > DSM-521 > Neomoorellales > Neomoorellaceae > JBNATU01. The sequence continues at coordinate 5,002 of JBNATU010000009.1, read as the reverse complement.
GGTAATTTCTTGCCTAGCTCTTGTATATAAATGCCACCGTCTTTGTTAATTGCTTCCAATAATCTTTCTTCAACCCAAGGGCTCCCCTCACCGAATCCAGATACCGCGCCGGTCGTGGGATTGGGACGACCAATTAGAATATAACCCCGGTCGGCCGCGCTCTGCCCTTGAGGCGAAGCAGGCCCAGATGAAGCCGACTTTCCACTCTGCGAACCGCAACCCCAAAGCACAAGTAGGGAAGAAATAATCAATGCTACAAATACCAGTCTTTTACATTTCACCAAAAACCCCCCCCTAATTGCTTTTTTTATAAATGTGCTAACATTTTGCTACTCCCCATTAGAATAGCATAAAAACCTCAGTTCGGACTCTATATTATTTTTCCTAATGTTTTATGTTACCCACCCCTCCTCGGCGAAGGGGTAGGTAACTTCGGTTTTTTATTCAAACGGCAATTCGGTCATGCAGGTAATGAGACAACTCCTACTCCGTCCCGTATTTATACACTCTCGGAGGAACGTTGTTTATCTCTTCCTCGTCGATGAAGGCTACCAGCCTTACAATAGAGCCGTCGCCTCTATACCACCGGATGGGGAAACCGGCTATGGTAACCCGCTTCCCTACGACCATTTCTATATCTCCACCTACATTCTCCCAACATACGATCCCGTTCTTAAGTAATATGTTATGGACCGGTTCCCACTCCGGGAAGTCATCCTCTACGTTTCTCCCGGTCAGTTCTTTGTATTCTCTACAAACATCCCGGCGCAAAGGACCAGGACCGTGAGGTCCGATAGCCGTATATAGCGGATGATCCATTGCCTGGGCATCAATACCCACGGCTTTTACTCCTTTTTCCACCAGCCACTCGGCGGCCTCTACGGACGGCCCCGGGGCATACAAGAAATACTGCTGCCGGTCTCCCCAGTAACGGTGCCAACCCGTATGAATTATAACGATATCTCCTCTTTCGATCTTGGGCGTGGCGTTCTCCAGGTCTTTGGCAGTGATCAGCTCCCATTTTTTCTTGGGAATATCGACTACCACACCTGTGCCGTAGTAGCTCTCCAAGGGCACCTCGTGTACGTAGGGAGCCCCATCTACTACATGAGCCGGAGCGTCGGTATGCGTGGTGCAGTGCATGACGGTGGTTACCCTCTGGGAGAGCACCCCAGATTTGGCCATGTAGTGTACCCGTTCGATCTTGACATCTTCGAAATACGGCCACAACGGGCACTTGTCCCCGAACGGATGACTCAAGTCTACTAATTTAATTTTTCCCATAAAAGCAGCCTCCCTTTAAGTATTTAGCCTTATCGGAACGGCGCGTTCGGAATGTCCCAGAGCCCATGTTCCAGATCTTACATTCATCAAGGGCATTAAGGAATATTCCTTTCCGGCAACACCCAAACGCAAGATGCCGTCCTAGCCGCGAAATCGGTGCGAATGCTTAATTTTGTTTGGTGACTTTGATAAGATACTCCAACAGTCTCCTGCGGGATTTTTGTATCTCTTCTGCGCTCCACTCCTGGAAACCTTTACCTGTTTTGAAGCCCAGCTCGCCGTTCTGCACCTTCTCTCTCAACAACGGCGACGGTTCAGGTGAACTCTCCAGGTACTTTAAAATGTATTCGTGAATGGACAGGGTCAGATCCAGCCCCACCATGTCGGCGTTCTCTAAGGGGCCCAGTATGGGCAATCTCAGACCGAAACCGTACCTTATGCATTCGTCTACGGTTCTGGCGTCTGCAATTCCCCTCTCCACAATCGAGATGGCCTCTCTCCACAGCGCATGTTGGAGCCTGTTGGCCACAAAACCCGGCACGTCTTTTTTTACAACCACCGGATGCTTCCCGGCACGTTGCAGAATGGCAACCGTTTTGTCTACCACTTCGTCAGAAACGTATTCCGTCCTTACAACTTCTACCAGAGGGATCAGAAAGGGCGGATTCCAAAAATGCGTGCCTATTACCCTGGATTTATTCCTTACCTTGGCGCCGATTTCGGTGATGCTCATCACCGAGGTATTGGTGGCCAGTATAGTATCTTCTCTGCACATCTGTTCCGCTTCATAGAAAAAGTCCTGCTTCAATTCCATGTTTTCCGGGATGTTCTCGATGATTATATCCGCATCTCGAAAAGCCGCTTTTTTATCCGCCGTGAGGGTGATGTGGCCCAGCGTATTATCCAGCTCTTCTTTAGTGGCCGCCCCGTTTTCCATGAGCACTTTAAAATTCGCTTCGATGCTCTTGAGCGCCGTCGACTGTGATGGGTCGCGGGAAACAATCGTCACGTCAAAACCCTTGGAGGCGAACACCTGAGCTATCCCGCTGCCCATCATCCCCGAACCCGCAATAGCTACCCTTTTAATATCGCTCCCCCCTTATTTTTAGCTCCCGCAATCTGTATCAGCCTGCCGTGCAGCCGCCGTCTACATACAATATCTGCCCGGTGATGAAATCCGATGCCGGAGAGGCAAAGAAAACAACCGCTCCCACTATGTCCTGAGTAACTGCCGCTCTGCCCATGGGAATCCTGGATAGGAAGATTTGTTTCAGACTCTCATTCTCCAGCACTTCTTTAGTAAGCGGCGTCCAGAAAATGGTGGGGGCCACAGCGTTTACATTGATATTGTATTTGGCCCACTCCGTGGCCAGTTGTTTGGTCAGCAAATTTACTGCTCCCTTGCTCGTCCCGTAAGCCGCATATCCGCCCGGATGACCGGCGAATCCCCGCACCGAAGATATGGTGACTATTTTCCCTCTTCGCTGATTAATCATTACTCTTCCAACATGCTTGCAACACAGAAACGTACCTTTTACGTTAATATCCATAACTTCGTCAAACGCTTCCACAGGAAAATCTTCCGCCGGATAACGCTTGGCTATACCCGCCGCAGTAACCAGGATATCGATCTTCCCGAATTCATCCACCGTCTTTTTTACCAGCTCTGCTACCTGCTCTTCGTTAGAGACATCACAGGTTATGGGCATGACCTTTCTGCCGGTATTTGTTTTGATGCGGTCTACGGCCCCTTCCAGCGTACGCAGCGTCCTACCGGTAATCACCACATCGGCCCCGTAAAGCGCCAAAGCCATCGCAATGCTCTCGCCCAAGGCCCCGGCACCACCGGTAACTATTGCCGCTTTGCCTTCGAGGCTGAACATGCTCTTTACTTGATCTAGATTCAATTGTTGCTCCATCTGTTCCATGGTCTTCTCACCTCTGGTCCGATTAGGCATCCGGATAATTTATTATCACCAGCATGCTGGCCGGCCTGTTGGTCTCGTTGATGATCTTCCTTCCTTCGTTCGGTCCGATATAAATAGAATCCCATGGACCTAAAACGAATTTTTCCCCTTGGGCGTCAATTACCGTTACTTCCCCTTCCAGAACGAAATAGACTTTTTCTACAGGGGACTCATCGTACTCCGCCCCTCCTCCAGGCAGGAAATGAGACAGCCCCACCCAGAACTTCTGCACCCCGGTCTCTTCTTTGCCATGCAGTCTCAAGGCCACCATGTCGTAGTGCTTAGGCGCATTGTAGGGTTTGACATCTTTTAATACAACTTTTTTCACTCCTAAGGTTACCCCCTTTCATCTGTCCCGAAGTGAAAGCTGGCTTAGCACTTCCTTCACAATCTGTTTCGTGCATCCCTCCCTTCATTTACTGCCGTTTACTTTGGCTGTTCTCCACTACTACCGAAGCAAAATCAGTTGCATATAATTGCATATTACAAAGGTTTTTTATTACATTGATTTTACGTATGCATAATTTTACATATGCAAAAAGTATGCCAACCAGGAATCCACATATCTGCTAGGGTCGTAATCAACCTCCAGATACATCTCTGCATTGGTTAGCGAAAGAAAGCGATAAAATTAAGATGAGTTATGGCCTATCGTAATTCACTTTTGTATTGATTTCCGATACCTTTTTGTATCGCCAAACCGTACTCACAACAGGTCTAAAAGGAAATGGACAAATCTGTGTATGCAGATCAACCTGGCTTTATTTTATTTTCCAACTTGTATTGGGTCTGCTCCTGCTGTAAGCTTCCCAGGCTGACGACTATAATCCCGGCCGCCACCAGAATTAGGCCCAGAATCACATTTATGGTGAGCTCCTCTTTTAAAAATAAAGAGCTGAAAAGGACGCCGAAGACCGGGACTAAAAACAGAAATACGCTGGTCTGGCTCGCCGGGTAGCGTACTTGTACGGTCAAAAGGATATAAAAACCTAAGGCGGAGGCTATAAGAGCGGTATATAGCATAATGCCGAGACAGGGTAAAGTCCATGAAACTTGCCTCCATGGCTCGGTAACGGCCCCTACGATAAACAATATCAGGGAACCGTAGAACATCTGGTAGGTGGTAACTATAAGCTGGTCATAAGTTTTTAAGACGGCTTTCAGGTACACGCTGGCCAGGCCCCAACCAATGGAGGCCAACAGAAGAATCAGTATACCGGTATAGTTGACCTCGCCGATAGCAATATTCCAGGGGTGGACGACTACAATTAGGCCTGCAAAGCCGATAATTAATCCTGCTATCTGTTTACCTGTCAGGGGTTCTCGCAGCAAGAGATAAGCAAAAAAGGTAAAGAAAAAGGGATAGGTATAAAGGACTATGGAGGTAATACTGCTCTTTATAAGGCTTATGCCTAAGTGCAGTCCGCCCCCCATAAAAACGGTCTGAAGAATGCCGTAAACTAGCAGCGGCCCAAAATCTCGTTTTGTATGCCATATTCTACCTTGGCGTATTACGGCCAACGGGAATAAAAAAAGTGCTCCAAGAAAAAAACGTCCCGCAGCAAACAACAAGGGCGGCAGATAATGACTACCCATTTTCATGGCCGGGAAGTTTAGCCCCCATATGAGCGCCAGTAAAATCAAGGCCAATAGATGTTTCACCCGCATCTTCTAAACCTCACCCGCTTCCTCACAGACAAAGTAATCTAGGCAGCCCCTAAAGGGGCTGCCGCCGACTAAAACTATCTGCA
>JBNATU010000008.1:0-98081 GCA_049701195.1 Neomoorellaceae bacterium | reverse complement strand
TGCTTTTACTCCCTATACTTCGGCTTTATATATTTTTCGTGCGTCAGCACTGTTGACCCCCGAAAGACCTATACCTAGGCTGCGCTCATAGGTGGTATAACCTTTGGCCAGCACTACTTCCACATCGGGGATACCAGGACCACGGTCCACTGCAATTATTTCTATGGAAGGGTGCTCCTTCTCCTCCACCCGCTTTCTGATCATGATCCTTCCATGTTGGGCATATCGGTAAATATTGCGGGCCAGTTCAGAAACAGCCGTAGCTACCTTAGTGACATCCGCCAGAGAGAACCCCGTCTCCTGGGCCAGCCGCTTGGCCATCTGACGCGCTACTGCAATATCTTCCTCACGAGCGATACGCACTACAACATCGTACTCGCTAGCGGGGCTCTCCAACCAGGAATTTATCTTTTCACCCACCACCCTCAACCCCACTTCTAATACGAGCTGGCCAATACCAGAGCGTGCTCCAGATCTCGCGCCACCAGTAGCTCCTGCAATACCACACCCATCTGGGCCAGGGTCAAAGCTACATAAGGCTGAATGCCGCACAATATGGTGCGGCATCCCATTAGACGGGCCATAGCGGCCGTCTCGGAGAGAGTATAGGATATGTAACTGTCTATCACTTCTACCATACGGACATCCAAAATTACTGCCTTAGCCCGGGTGCGCTCTATTTCTTCCATGAGCTGCTTTTGCAGCCGCTCTACGGTGCGGTCATCCAAATCAATCTGAATGGGTACCAACAGGTAATCGGCCACCCGCAGAACTGGGACCACCCTATCCTCATAGGCCATCGTTTTCACCGCTCTCCTCCGGCTCATCGCCTGCCAGGCTCAGAGCCAACTGCCTACGCCTGCTCTTTTCTTCCATAGTTATGGCTATACCCTGACGCAGAGCATCCTCCAGGTCCCGGGCTATGGAAACCATCCGGAAGTCTACCCCCAGTTTGACAAGAGTATGGGCCACCTCCGGCTTGATGCCGGTCAAAATAACTTCTGCTCCCAGAAACTTTATAGCATTGAACATCTCGATAAGGAATCCGCCCACCACGGTATCGATCATAGGAACACCGGTAACATCTACCAAGACCACCTTAGCCCGGGAAGAGCTTACCCGGTGAAGAAGTTTTTCGGCTATATCCTGAGCCCGCTGGCTGTCAATGTTGCCGATCATGGCTACCAGTAATATATCCTTCCAAATGCGGATAATAGGAGTAGCCAGCTCAGAAAGCATCTGGCGAAGCTGCTGCAGCACGGTTTCTCTCTCTCGCCTCATTTCGCCGGCAGTCCTTATTATGGCCAGTAACATATCCGTCACCGGTAAAGAAGGTAACTCCGAGCCCATCTTTACTACGCGGTCCGCTACTACTTCTTCGCCTAGCTCCTCCAGTAAATAACGCAGGGGTTCCCCCGCTGGAAATACTACTCCTCGCTCCTCCTGGACACCGGTCAAAGCCGCCTCCACGAGTTGGCGCCATAAATCCCTCTGCCGGCCGTCTCCTGCTACTTTATCCATGAGCGCTTCTAAGCGATCTATGTCCATGAATCTTCGTCCCTCCACATCCTCCCAAGTGCTTTCCAGTATTGTTTTCTACATAATTCGACTTTTCCCTTCTACTTACGGTTAAAATCGGGCCTTAACCTATAAAGGTTTTATGATCGAACTCCCAGCGTATAGGTCCAGTTCTAGGTAGCGGTTATAAGGAAGGAAATTGCTTTGTTCTTTAACGCACAGCGTAGTACCGCATAATTTCAAGGTCACTTGAGAATAACGGCGAGTTATACCGGCGGAAAGCCCATCTACTAAGCGGAAAAACCTGTACATAGGCAATAGATGGACCGGAAACTCTGGTGGGAGTTCGCCTTCGCTTGTGTGGTGGTACTGGATAATCCGGCATATTTCTTCACTTAACTGGTAAATGCCCCTGGCCATAGCCGCCCCCCGAAAAGCGTGCAAATACCCCGGTTCAAACACCTCCCGAGGATCTACTTCATCTCCAATGCTAAGTACGGGCTGAACCTTGGCCAGATCATGAAACACCGCTGCCGTAACAAGAGTGTTCTTATCGATACCCGGAAGCTCCATTAACCCCTGTCTGGTAGCCTCGGCTATCAGGCGCAGTATATTGATAACATGCCGGTAGACGCCATCCTTAATAATGCCCGTGATCTTAATCTTGCCGCTCGCCTCATCATACTCGTCCTGGTATTCTATAATGTCCTTAAGCCGTCGCTCAATCCGCTGGTCAGGAAGCATGGTGGCTAAAGCAAGTTCAGCCTCTTCCTGGGCCTGTCGCACTCTTTCCATCAGCTGATACTCAGAGGTTACGTCGATAAAAGCCACCAGGAAACCCTTCTCTTCGCCCTGAGCTATCTCCTTACACCAAGCCCGGAAGTAACTTCCTGTACGGTCCTTAAAAACCCTAGGCCCCGCTTGCCCGCGGAGCTCCAGCAGACTCTGCTCATCCAGTGTTCCTTCTGCCAGCAACTTACGGGCTAACCCATTGGCCTGCCTTAATTCCCCTTCCTGACCTATAAAAGCAATACCGATGGGCAATTGGTCCAGCAGATGAGTATATAGAGCAGAGGGTACAACTGTACCGTTTATTCCCAATTCTGCCCACTCCTTTTACTTCCCCACTGACCCTTGCAAAGCAAATCCCGTGGTTTAATATCCACATTGTAATACCTGTCTGCTTTTTGCTTAACCAGATTCGTGTAATTCGCCGTCCGTTCTTAATTCCCTTCCGCACTTCAACACAGCAGCCCTGAGGTTTCAGGGCCAAAAGTAACACCCCAGCACCAAAACGCTGGGTTCACTCGTTTTGCAGGCACAACTGGATATACTCCCCAGCTCTCCTCAATAAACAACTTCCCACTTCCACCGCCAGCCTACCTAGAGCAGTTTCCTGCGAAATTATTTGGAGAGCCTGTTTTAAAGGAAGGGCACTGCGGTAGGGCCTAGGTGTTACCAAAGCCGTAAAGACATCCGCCACGGCCAAAATCTTGCCGCCCACGGAGATCTGATTCCCTTTCAAGCCTCTAGGGTACCCCGAACCATCCATCCGCTCATGATGCTGATAGCAAGCCTTGATCAAATGGTCAGGGTAATTATAATGTTTTAATATGGCTTGGGTATAGGATACGTGGAGCTGCATGGCCTGTTTCTCAACAGAGCTAAAAACCCTTCTGGAAGAGAGCAGCTCGTCAGCTACATAGAGTTTCCCTAAGTCATGTAGCAGTCCAGCCTCGTAAAGCCATAGCGACTCGCTATCTAAACCCATCTCCTCCGCCAGCTTGGAGGCCACCTTGGCGACATGGAGGCTATGTACCGCCGTCAAACGGTCTTTCACCGCCAGCTGGTTCAGAAGATAGCCTGTGTTCTGACAGGCCCAACCTATAGAAAAATCTAAGCACTGCACTTCATATTACCCCTCCACCAGGTCTTCCACTCGGTAAAAGACCATGCGCCGTAATAAACCTTCAAATAGAGGATCTAGAGCGCAGATATTATATCCACTTAAAGCTATGGAGGCCAGCTTGTGCAAACCGCTTAGGTCCAATCTTATTCTGCCCCTCTCCAATTTCCAAACCACTTTTTTGCCGGAAGCGCTGAGTATTTCTGCCTCTCTCTTGCAGCGATCCCAGTTGCTTAGATCAAAATTAATGGCATACATTACTTCCACGGATACTACATCCGGGTAGCCTACTAAGCAGCTCTTTACCTCCTCTTCGTTTATCTCTGTATGCAGCAGAGCTTTTACCTGTTGGGGATTGCTTCCTCCCCGCAGCAGTTCCTCGATCTCCGGAAGGGAAGCCTCTAAGTTGCCCAGCTCTTCTAACCGCTTCAACAACACAAAAGCTCGCGCCTCTCGCATAGGGGAAGCAGGATCTAACTCCACGTGAATCAAGTATTTGTAGGCTTGGGGCCTTCCGATTTCTAAGGATTCTCTTACCGCGCCTTCCAACTCTCGGCCCCACCTCACCGCCTCTTCCCCTATTTCCCCAGCGCTTCCCTCTCTGGCCGCCGTAATAAGAGAGCGCAGGACATCGCGCCCCTGGAGTAAAAGACTACACACATGGGGACCCAGAGCTATTTCTGCTTTCCGCAATTTGTCCAGTAGGCTCTCCATTCTATGGGCAAACTCGGATACTTGATGAAGTCCCACACAGGCGGCAGACCCTTTTAGGGTATGGGCCACGCGGAATATAGCATCCAGAATTTCGAGATCCTCTTTCTCTTCTAATTGCAAAAGCAAGGTTTCCAGCAAATCTAATTGCTCTTCCGCTTCCTCCAGGAAAAGTGTCAAATAATCAAGGCTCAACGCGGGCACCTCCTAAAGCTGTTACGTCTATTATCAGAGCAATATCCCCGCTTCCGAGGAGAGCCACACCGCTGAATAAGCGGACGTCGGCTATCTCCGGGGGCAGGTTTTTGAGAACCACATCCCGCTCTCCTAATATCTTGCCTACAGCCACGGCTAACCCGTTCAAAAGAATGACCAGGGTAATCTCTTCTTCTGCTGTCTGGGCTACGCCGGAACCCAACAAACCGGAAAGGTTAACTACCGGGTAGACATTGTCCCTTAGAGCTACCAAATTATGCCCCTTCACCTGCCTTAGGCGCCGGCGGGAAACTCTCACTATTTCTCTGATCTCTCCTGCCGGTATTCCGTACAAGCCCCCATCCTCTAGGAGAAGTACTTTGGTGATGCTCATAGTCACGGGAAGTTCCAAGGTTATCTCTGTACCCCTGCCGGGTTCACTCTTTAGGCTTACTCTTCCTCCCAAGGATTGCACCGTCTCGCGTACTACATCCATTCCTACACCCCGGCCGGATATGGAGCTGGCTGTTTCTTTGGTGCTGAACCCGGGCCGGAAAAGAAAATCGAATAGTTCTTCTCTTTTTAGTGTCGCCGCTCGCTCTTCCGTGAGCCATCCACGGCTTAAAGCTTTGGCCTTTACCGCCTCTTCATCTATGCCCCGGCCATCGTCCACCACCTGTATTAGCACTCTTTCTCCCCGGCGGCTGGCTGCCAACAAAAGCCGACCCGTTTCCGGCTTGCCGCAAAGCCTGCGGGTTTCCGGGTCCTCCAGACCATGGTCGAGGGCATTACGTACCAGATGGAGTAGAGGTTCGTAAAGGGCAGCAGCCACACTCCGGTCCACTGAGATTTCTTCGCCCTGTACGTTCAAATGCACCTTCTTGCCCAGGCTTTGCGCCATCTCCCGTACCACCCGCCGGAAACGCTCGAACACCACCCCTACCGGCATGAGGCGCATCTCCATTACCGTATCCTGTATATCCCAGCTAGTACGCGCCACCCGGATATAATATTCTTTCAGCTCGCGAACCGTTTCTGGAGAAAGGCCTTGATCCTCCAACCGGCGAAGGAGATACATAAGTCCGTTGCTGCTTATAATCAGTTCACCGGCCAGAGAAAGCAACTTATCTATCTTGGCCTGTTCTATTCTTACCGTTTGAGCTTCTACTCCTTCCCTTACGCCTTCACCCATCACCTGCTTAGCCGTTTCCAGGTTCCCATTGGTTTCTTGCAGGAAGGCTTGGATAGTCTCGTAAGCCGTAGCCGGGGACACGTTATCTTGTAATACCAGGCTTACCTTTAGTTCCTCTTCTCCCACAGCCACAGCTATCTTTTCCAGCCAGCCTCGCCGCTCGAGTTCTAGCAGCACCGGCCCCAGATCCTTCCCTTGTAGCTGGGAGGTGTCTAATAGAATGCTGGTAGCTCCTCCTGTGGAGTCATTTCTCCCTGTCATGTACTCCCTCACCTTTCGCTCCTCTGGTGGCCATGCGGCAAATACAGCTCAGTTCTTGAGGATCTATCGGTTTTATCAGATAAAGGTCGGCGCCGGCTTTAAAGGCCTCCAAACGGTCCCTGGGCCCGGCTTCAGTAGAAATCACTATTATGCCCACCTTTTTCCCCCGAGGTGAGCGGCGTACTTCCCGTATGAGTTCATACCCATGCATGCGCGGCATGTTTACGTCCACCAAGAGAAGGTCGTAATCTGCTGTTAAGAATTTCTCCAGGCCTTCGTAGCCATTATCTGCCACCTCCACTTCGAAGCCGTCGGTCTGTAAAATTGTGGCATGATAGGCCCTTACTGCACTGGAATCATCTACAATTAGCACTCTGGTCAAGTCAAGCCCCCCCTTTGGGTCAGGCGATACTCTAGTGGCCTTTCTGATAAATAATAGCATGATGGAACTTCACCGGCTTAAAAAGTGTACTTATGCGGCTCATAGATTCCGAATGTCCTAAGAACACGTATCCGCCTGGCTGCAAAGCCTGGTAAAAGTACATAGCCACCCGCCGTCGGGATATATCGTCAAAATAGATCAATACATTGCGACAAAAGATAGCACTAAAGTTACGCATTCTCTGCATAGCCTGATCGTCCATTAAGTTTACCTGGTAAAACTTTATTTTCTTTTTCAATTGCGAGGATACGGCGTAGTTTGCGCCCACTCGCGTAAAATACCGCTCCAAATAAACCTCGGGTACCTGGCGGGTGGCATAGTGGTTGTAAATACCCTGCTCCGCCTTTTCCAGTACACTGGTGTTGATGTCAGTAGCATGTATTTCCCAGTATAAACCGTCGGTCATCTCTTTGAGAATGATAGCCAAAGTATAGGCTTCCTCACCTGTGGAACAACCCGCGCACCAAACCTTAATGCCTTGTCTGCCAATACCGTTTTGCCTCCAAAGGGGTATAACTTCTTCGGCAAAACACTTGAGCTGGTCGTATTCTCGAAAAAAATAGGTCTCGTTGACGGTCAGACTGTTTAGTAATTCCTGCCACAAGCTTCCTGTTCGGTCAAACCGCAAGGCGCTAAAATAATCCTGAAAATCCTTAAATCCTCTAGCAGCCATCTGCTGTTCTACGCGTTTCTCTACATAGTAGAGCTTCTGATCTTCAAAATAGATCCCGGTCTGACGGTAGACGTATTCTCTCAGTTTTTCAAAATCCGCCTGCCGCAATATTCCTACCTCCTCTAGGGCTGGGACATAGGTTCGGCAACGTTCCATACCCATCTGCCGTCTCCCTTAAGGCGCTCCCATGCCCGTCGCGCCGTCCACTCGAAATACGGGTGCCGGAATCTTGGTAACGCCTGCAAAATAAGCGCTGCATCAGACGGCTCTCCTACTTCGCCCAAATATTCTACGGCCGCTGCTACCACATTTACGTCATTATCCTCTTTTATTACCCGGCGGAGGAGCTCTGCGCTTTTAATACATTTGCTCCTTCCTAAAGCGTGTACCGCCATAACGCGCACATCCCGGTCCGTGTCGTGGAGAAGTTGGATAAAAACATCCATTACTTCTTCCTCGCCTTTGTAGGTCAGCACTTCAAAAGCCGCGCTCCTGCTGGCCGGGTCCTCACTACGCAATAGCCGAGCCATCTCGGTAACAACGGCGCGAGTATCACATACTAGGAGGGCCCCTATCACCGCTTCCCTCACTAGGGGATCTGCTTCCTCCTGGAGAGTTCGGGCCAAAATAGACACCGCCTCCGCATTTCCGAGAGCAGCCAACTTGCTTATAGCCTCTATTTTCATTTCCCCATCGGTGGAAGTTTCTAACAGTTGAGAGAGGTGTTTTATCTCCTCCCGGTTCTCGGTGATCATCCGTTTCTCACCTTCTCCTCTATAATTTGGGCTATCCGGTAGCTGGGAGCCACCACTTCCGCCCCGCCCCGCTCTATGGCCGCCCGCGGCATACCCCAAACAATAGCCGTTTCCTCGCTCTCGGCTACCGTATAGCCCCCCCGTCGCCGTAGTTCTACCATAGCCGAGGCACCATCGTCTCCCATGCCGGTAAGGATCACGCCTATAATCCTCTGCGGGTGATAGCTCTCTATGGCCGCTCTTAAGGTGACATCTACTGAAGGACGGAAAAGCGTCTCCTCCGGCTTCAGGGTCAGGTGGCAAGATAATTCCCGCCCGAGACGACGAAAAACCAGGTGGAAACCACCCCGGGCTATGGTCACTGTCCCCGCCTGCACCAACATGCCTTCCTCCGCCTCCCTTACCTGAAGTCGGCAGTGCTGGTCCAACCTCTGGGCTAAGCTAGAGGTAAATGGTGGCGGCATATGCTGCACCACCACTATGCCAGCCGGCAGGTCGGAAGAAAAAGCGGGAAGAATCTCTTCTATCGTTCTGGGCCCACCGGTGGAAACACCTATAACTACCAGCCACCTCAATTCCGAAGAAAGCGTGCCGGTTTCACCTTTGGGAGCAGGCTTGGCCCGGCGCAAGGGCCGCATACGTGCCCGCGCCGCAGCCCTAACCTTGGTTATAACTTCATCAGCTAACTTCTTTATACCCAGCGATACCGTCCCCCCAGGCTTGGCTACAAAGTCTACTGCTCCCAAAGCTAGGGCTTCTAAAGTCACCAGCGCCCCCTCCTGGGTAAGCGAGGAAACCATCACCACCCTAGCGGCCGTCTTCTCCACCAAGTGCGAAAGAAGTGTAAGTCCATCCATTTTGGGCATATTGATGTCCAAGGTGACAACATCGGGTTGAAGAGTCAGCGCTTTGGCCAGCCCCTCCTCTCCGTCTCTAGCAGTATCCACGACCTCTATATCGCCTGCGGTCTCTAAAATCTGGGTCAACGCTCGCCGCATAAAAGCCGAGTCATCGACTACCAGTACTCGTATCTTCTTCAAGCTTTCCCGCCCCCGCCAGAGCTACTAGTTGTTTCTCCTCTTCCCAGGACAACACTTGAGCTGAGTCCAAGATTATGATATTCCGGTCTGCGCTAACCTTAGCTATACCGCTGACGAACCGCCGCTCAAGGTCTTTTACTAAGATTTCGGGTGCCGGCTCAATCTGGCTAACGGCGACTTTGAGGACTTCCTTCACCCCGTCTACCAGAAGACCCAGCACGGTGTTCCGTCCCTCACATATAAGAATCCGGCTCTGTTCATCTAAATACTTAGAGGGATACGCAAAGCGTTGGCGCAAGTCCACTACCGGTATAATGTTGCCGCGTAAATTCAAGACTCCTTTTACGAAAGGCAGGCTTCCGGGTACAGCGGTAATTTTCCCTGCCCGAATGATCTCCCGAACGCTACCTATAGGGAGGGCGAATTCCTCTTCCTGTAAGTAAAAGGTGACCAGTTGTTGTTCTGCCTCTAGTTGGTGCTTGTTACTCTCAGCCAGGGTTTCTTCTTCTGCGGCTCCTTCCAGCATTATTTCTTCTGTCACCATCTTCCTCGCATCCAGTACGAACACCAGCCGCTCCTCGCTTAGGCGGCAAATAGCCGTTACCTCTTCAGCCCCTTTTCCCCGCAGTAAGCCGGGCACGGGTTCCAGTAGTCGCTCGCTTACCCGGAGCACTTCTGCTACGCTGTCCACTACCATCCCTGCTAATACCCGTCGTGTGCTGCCCAGGTAAGCCACAATCACACGTCCACCCCCCTCATGGGGGAGGTTGAAAATACGCCGCAGGCTTAATAGAGGTAACACCTTCTGCCTTAGCGAGATTACACCTAAAATATAGGGTGGAGCCTCGGGCAAGAGGTTGATGCGTTCCGGGAGGTGCACTATTTCCTTAACATCGGCTATATCCAGGCCGTACTCTTCTCCGCCTACGCGGAAGGTTAATAGTTGTTTTTCTTGTTCCAGAACCGCTGTTTCCCGTACGACGTGATCCGCGAGATAATTACCTCTGGTCCCCGGCATATCCCGGCGTTCTGCCACCTCTAGTAAGCGCTTAACTTCCAGGAGCAAAACGAGCTGATTGTCTGCCAGCTTAGCGGCCCGGGTTACTAATTTCGCTTTCGCGGTTTGCGAATCATCGTTCTGGAATTCCTCTATGTACTGAGGGTCGATATCCCTTACCCCCTCAATACGGTCTACTATATATCCGGCTTGGCGATTTCCGTACTTAATTACTACTACACGGCTGCTTTCTTGGTCATCGCTTGGGGGCAATCCCAATTGCAACCTGGTGTCATATATAGTCAATATGTTGCCCCGAAGATTAGCCAGACCCCGGATATAGTGAGGAACAAGAGGAACCTTTACCACCGGCGGTATCCGGATGATCTCCTGTAAGTGTTCAATAGCTATCCCGTAGCTCTCACCTGCTAGCTGAAAAACCACGTATTGTCTCTCCTGGCTGCCATTCTCCTCGTACATGACCAGAACTCCCTTCTATTCCCGCTATCCCTGTTGCAACTCGTCCGCCAAGGCCGCTATCTCTTCTATCGCCTGAGATAGCTCTCTCATCCCTTCCGCCTGCTGACGACTGGCAGTAGCCGCTTCTTCTGCCGCTGCGCTGGCCTCTTGAGCCGCAGTGGCAATTTGTTCTACACCTTTGGACGCTTCTTCCACTTTGGTAAGGCTCTGGCCAGCTTGCTCTTTAACATTATTAACTCCCTGAGCTACGACCCGCATATCGGACTCTATAGTATCGAGGTCGGTAGCGGTCTTCTTAGCCTTTTCCACTTCGCCCCGAATTACTTCTCCTATACTGGTGATATCCCGCAAAACGTTCATCACCTGCTCCTGGATGCCTTTGACCATTTCTTTGATCTGATCAGCGTTACGCGCGCTCTCCTGGGCCAGATTGCGGATATCCGAAGCCACCACTGCGAATCCTTTGCCATACTCCCCTGCTCTTGCTGCTTCAATGGCTCCGCTCACGGCCAGCATATTGGTCTGGATACTCACGCTGGCGATCGTATCCACTATTTTGTCTATCCGCCGAGCGTTTCGTTCCAACTGGCTAACTTTATTCAAATTTTCCCAATTGGTGCTGGCCGCTCGAGAAATACCCTGGATAAGCTCAGTTACCCGTACCTTATTGGCCGCCAGCAGTTGCGAAAGTTTAGAGGCTTGATCTAAAGAAATGTCCGCCTCTTGCGCTATAACTTGCATAGACCTCTCGATCTGCTTAATAGCGGCTGAAGCTTCCTCGGCAGCTGCCGCCTGTTGTTCGGCACCCTTGGCTATCTGCCCCAGGGCAGCGTTTATTTCCTCCGCCGAGCGACTAGCCTCTTCTATAGCTGAGGCCAGCTCTTCGGCCGCGGCTGCCAGGCCTTCGGCCGACTTGGTGACATCGGTGGAGTTTTTTAACTCGTCGGCCATATCTGCCAGGTTAGAGCTGCTCTGGCTGATCTCGGCCAAGGCCTTGGCTTGCTGCTCTATTCCCTGCAGGGCCTCCTCTGTAGCGCTGGCCTGTTCCTCAGCCGTGGCCGCTATCTGCTCACTGCCCTTCTGAAATTCCGCAATTGCCTTCTCCACCTCTACTACCAGCCGTTCGACTTTTTCTGCGCCCTCTACCACCTGGTTTATAGCCTCTTCTATACGGACCAGTTCAGCGGTTATGGCTTTACCCTTTTCCGTCTCGCCCCGCGCTGCCTCCGCTGCCCGATTTATGGCCTCAGCAACTACCTGAACATCTTCTTGGATGCTGTTCACTATCTGCCGGATGTCGCTGGCCGCTTTTTCAGAAGTTTCGGCCAGGGTACGGACCTCATCCGCTACTACGGCGAAGCCTCTGCCATGCTCTCCTGCCCGCGCGGCTTCGATAGCTGCGTTAAGAGCCAAAAGATTGGTTTGATCCGCGATTTTAACTACTGCCCGTACTATTTCACCTATCTTTTCCGCTTCTTCTTCGAGCTGGGCTACCAGCCGTGCCGATTCCTCGTTGCGGGCCGTACTCTCATCCACTCCGCGTATGAGCTCCTCTATATCTTCCGTAGTTCTAGCTATTAATCCCTTAATAGCCTGACAACGAGACAAGGATTCACCTGTCAGCTTAACCGAAGTCCGTGCTGCTTCTGCTATGGACTGTATGGCGGTCAAAGACTGCTGGGTGGCACTGCTCGCTTCCTGGGCACCCCGGGCGATCTGCTCCATAGAAGCGCGTAGTTCCTGCACGGCACCTGAGGCCTGCTCCACACCGGAGGCCAACTGTTCGCTGGCGCTGGCAACTCTCTCCGCAATCTGTTGTTGTTTCGCATAAGTACGGGCTTGCTTCTTTTTGGCCTCAGCTAGCCTCTTGTCACCGGGACTTACAGCATAGCTTGTACTAGAGGGAGTATTGCTTCTCTTTTCGCCGGGTAAAGGTGCTAAGACTTTTGATTGTTCCATAGAACTGAACCTCCTTAAGCAATTGTTAAAGTTTTTTTAAATAATTAGTATTAATAAAAATTACTGGCTAGATAAACTTTCAAATATTAAATCACTCAAAGTTCACAGCCTTTTCCATCCTTGCTTACCCACCTCCTATCTCGACATTCTTCGACACCAAAATAAGACAGGGAGCAGCCTTTGGGCCGCCCCCTGCGAGCAGACCACGGTTTTTCTCTCATTAAAGTTCTGTTCACAAAAGTCAACAGAAAAAACGCCTGGCACGCCTTCTCCCTTACTATCCGACAGAACATAAACTTACCCCTGCTCCTCAAAAAGGGCACAAAAATGCTGTATAGTAGATAATATATAGCAAAATAAGGAAGGAGTGAGATGCACACCTATGTCCTTAACCATCTGTTTCTGCTTTTTATTGTAAGGACCTCTCTATTACGCGGCAAGACTTATGAAGACGGGATAAAGTCCGTAGTATCGAGTTAGCGCGTAAGTTCTACATAATATGCAATTTATCTTACTAAATTTCTGTTTTTCGACATATTGCCTATTAGGGGTTACTTATTTGGGAGGTGTGTTCATGGCCCATTTGGGCAATAGGCTGCGTTTTTATCGCCTCAAGAGGCACTTAACCCTTAAAGAGGTAGAAAGCATGACTGGCCTGCACTCCACTACTATCTCAGGATACGAGCGCGGCATACGTGAGCCCTCGCAGGAAATCCTCCGGATGCTTGCTGCCGTCTACGAAGTTCCGGTGGCCTACCTCTTGCTGGACGAAAATGAGTTATCTAACCTGGTGCCTGAAGAGTATAACCGTATTCTCACTCTTCTCAACCAACGGCCTGATCTGGCTAAGCTACTGGAAGAGATAAAAGACTTCCCCCAGCCCCTGGTAAACCAGTTACGTCGCGTTATTCAGGGTATCAGAGACCTACCCACGCCCAAGCACAAATAAGAGCATAGAAATTAAATGAAACGAAAATAATAATGCCTGGAAGTCGAGAATAGAACGACCTAGAAGAGGAGGTTTATCCGGTGGTTAAGACGGTTATCGCGGTGTTCAGCAACGAACGGGTGGCCAGGGAAGCAGTGGACGACCTGCGCCGGGCGGGCTTCGATAAGGAAATATCCATCCTGGCTCGGGATAAAGGCCGAGGGGAAGGAGGAGGCGGTGAAGGCGGCGGTCTGACCATGGGAGTGGATGCGGATGCCGGTATAAGCGACGGGGTGACTACCGGTAGCGTACTCGGCGGTCTGCTGGGCCTGGCAGCAGGAGCCGGTGCCCTGGTGGTACCCGGATTGGGGCCCCTGGTCGCCGCCGGCCCTATAGCCGGGCTGCTCTCCGGAGCCGCCACCGGCGGTGTGGCCGGAGGCCTGGTGGATTGGGGCATCCCGGAAGCTGAAGGACGCCGCTATGAAGAAGATGTCAAGCAGGGAAAAATCTTGGTCTCGGTGCGGTGTAGTCAGGATCGGGCCGATCAGGCGGCTCGCATTTTAAAGGATCACGGAGCCGATAGTGTGCGCACGCACGGGTAAGAAGATAAGGTAAACAGAGTTAGTCTCGCCGGGCTTCTTAGCCCGGCTTAAATTTTGCCAGTATGAAAATAAGCGGGGGAGGGAAAAGTTTAAAAAGGTGGTGCAGCGCTATTTGAAAAAAGGAGGCTGGATCATGGCTAGAAGAAACCCGGTCATGTCCGAGGCTTTGAAGTACGAGCTCGCCAAGGAGCTCGGCGTGTACGACATTGTGGCCTCTGAAGGCTGGGGGGGCGTACCCTCCCGCCAGTGCGGCAACTTGGTGCGCCTGGCCATAGAGAAAGCCGAACAAGCCTTGGTCAATAAGCGGTAATAGCGCTGCCCGCCCGGCCGGGGTAATCCCCGGCTGCCCTCTCGTGAAAAAAGCCGGCCTGCTAACCGACCAAGTCCAAAGAAGGGGGCATTTCGAGAATACGCCCCTAGATGATTTTCCGTATTAACCGGACACGCCGACCGCATCCGCCCGGCAAAACCGCGCATGAAAACGAAATATACAGCCCCGCCTGGTCGGCCCAACTGCGCATGAAGATAGGGCCATAACCGACTCTATATACCCACCCAGGAGGCGCAGCCACTTATATGGACGGCAAACGGTAACTTTAAGCTTGCTCGCCTTTGAGCAGTCCGTCCTTTAAGCCCATAAATTAATTCACTGGTTCACTGACCCTTAAGGTGATTAATGCGTTCGTAAGGATCCAAAATGCTGGTAATCCGCACCCCGAAGCTCTCGTTGACCACTACTACTTCTCCCCGGGCTATCAAGGTGCCGTTGACCAAAATCTCCACCGGCTCATCCGCCAATTTTTCCAACTCCACTATGCTCCCCGGGCCCAGGTTTAAAATATCTTTGAGGGGTTTAACGGTGGTACCCAGGACCACTTCTATGTCCAGAGGTACATCCAAAATCAGTTCCAGATTGCGCGGGGTGGCTCCGAAGACCTGAGGCGGACGGGTAACCTCTTGCACGGGCGGCGAAGGAGCTTGGGGTTCCGTCCGTTCGGCCGCCGGAGCTTCCACCGGTTGTGCCGCACCGGAAGAGCCGCCCAGGAGCATGTTTACCGCCTCTTTAGCTATTTCTACCGGCATTACCTGCATGATTTCGCTCTCCACCAGCCCCTCGATCTCCATGCGGAAGGAAACCACGGCAATAGGTTTGCCCTGGGGCCAGGGAGAAGTAAAGCCCTCCAGGGTAATATCGACCGGTGTAACTGTAGGAGGAGTTATTTTCACGGCCCGGTTGAATATGGTGGACATGGAAGTGGCGGCGCTCCCGATCATCTGATTCATAGCCTCGGCCACGGCGCTCTTCTGGATCTCATCCAGTTCTTCCTTCTCCACCTGGCCGCTGCCGCCCATCATTAAATCGGCAATGATGGCCGCATCCCGCACTTTAATGATCAATAGATTGGCGCCCGATAGCCCCTCGGTAAAATTCACTTCAATTATCACATAAGGTACTTGAAAGGAGGCGAAGAGCTCCTCCGGCGTAGTCACCCGGGTATGAGGAGTGGTTATCAGGACTTTGCGGTTAAGGATCTGGGAGAGGGCTGTAGCCGCGCTGCCCATGGAGATATTGCCAATCTCTCCCAGAGCGTCTTTTTCCGCCTCTGTAAGAGCTTCCTGGAGCGAACCAGGCAACAGCTCGCCTCTCAGCAGGGCGTCGATTTCTTCCTGGGACAAAAGCTCGGACATTTAGATTACCTCCGTTATTTGAACCGCTCTTCGTTTCCCCATCAGCCCCGCCTGGGCTTTGAACTTGGCCAGACCGTCTACATAGAGTTCCAAATCTTCGGTAATGCTGCGATCCAGGCTTATGACATCCCCCGGCTGGAGCTGTAGAAAGTCCCGTATCCTTATCCTGGCGCGGCCGCAATAGGCTACCATCTCTACAGGTACCTGCACGATAATCTTAGTCAAGTTTTCTCTAAAGCTGGCCCTCTCGCCCTCCTCTACTTCGGCGGCAAACCACTGAGTGGCGGACAGGCGAGAAATGACCGGCTCCAGCAGGATATAAGGCAGGCAGATATTCATCAGACCCTCGTTCTGGCCGATGGTGGTGACCAGGGTTACTACGGCTACAATCTCGTTGGGTGATACAATCTGCACAAATTGCGGATTGGTCTCCATGGATTCTAGTTTGGAGGTAACTTGATAAGCATCGGCCCAGACGTAGTTGAGCTGCTCCAACATCCTGGCGTACAGGCGTCTCAAAACATGTAGTTCGATTTCCGTGAGTTCACGTGTCCTGTTCGGCACTTCACCTCTTCCGCCGAACAGGAGATCAATAATGGGAAAGACGAAGGCCAAATTGGTCTCCAGGATGGCCGTACCTTTTAAAGGCTCCAGAGAAAAAAGGGCCAGTAAGGTCGGTGTAGGAAGGGATACGATGAAATCTTCGTAGGTCATCTGCTCTACCGAGGCTATCCTAACCCGTATATTGCTGCGCAGGTAGGCGGAGAGAAAGTTGCCCGCCAGCCGACCGAAGTTTTCGTGAATCATGTATAAGGTGCGCAATTGGTCCTTGGATAACTTGTTGGGCCGGCGAAAATCATATTTTTTGGCCTTGGGTTCCGCTTTCTCTTCGGTAAGCTCTTCCGCCTTAATCTCGCCGCTGCTCAGCGCGGCCAATAAAGCATCTATCTCCGCCTGGGATAGTACCTCCGCCATATCTCCTTCCCCTTATTGCCCTAAAACTTTCTGTAAAGCCTGGAGCACTCTCTCCTGCTGGAAAGGCTTAACGATAAAATCTTTGGCCCCCGCCTGGATGGCTTCCATGACCATAAGCTGCTGACCCATGGCGCTGCACATGATAATCTTAGCCTCGGGGTCGAACTGTCTGATGGCTTTCACTGCCGCAATGCCGTCCATTTCGGGCATGGTTATGTCCATAGTCACCACATCCGGTTTCAACTGCTTGTAAAGCTCTACGGCTTTGGCCCCGTTTTCCGCTTCTCCCGCTATTTCGTACCCATTCTTGGTCAATATATCTTTGATCATCATGCGCATGAAAGCTGCGTCATCTACTATTAAAACTTTCTTGCCCATAGGACACGCCCTCCTTAGAAGAACAATGTATCCGCTCTCTCCCTCTAGCTGGTCACTAGTCTAAACAGCCGGCGCATCCCCGGTTTCGCCTCTAGGCCTACTTGGCTTTACGCTCGCCACCAAAACCCTCGCGGACAGGCTTGGGCTCGCCTAAAGGCTCCGGCAGGCTTGCCGGCAGGATTTAAGCATCCTGCCTCAGTTGCCGGCCGCAAGGTTATTTAAAGCTTAAAGCTTGGGCTACCGCAAAAGCTCGCTCGCCCGTTTTCAAGTCCAAGCAGACCTGGCAAAGCTAAAAACTGAAGATAAGCCAGGCTATATAGCTACTCCCAAAGAGTTTAAGATTACTTCTAGGGCCTCGTTTTCCGGAATTAAGAAAAAATGGCCGTTGATCTTTACCTCGGCATCATAGAACTGGGTCTCAATAACCAGTGCCCGTTCGGCGAAATACCCCCCTTCCAAAAAAGCCGAGCTTAAAACCGCTCCCAGCATATCAAAAGCAAAGGCCGGTACCGAGGGAATAAACTCTAAGCGACAGAAATCGGCAAAGGCGTTTAAAAAAGAGCCGGTCAATATGTTGCCCACTTCCGTTATTACAGAGATTCCCATATTGTCTAGAAATTGGGTAGTACCCGGAGGTTGTCCCAATAAAAAGTCTACCAGAAAATAGGCGCTCTCCTGAGCCAACAACAAGAGAATCTTTCCCGGTGCCCTGCCGGAGACCTCAAACTCCACACAGGCCACCGGCTCTTCTTCCTGCCCCACCAGCCCGGGTATTTCCGTCAAGGGTAATATGCCGGCTCGTGGAACGGTCATCTCTATCCGCCGGTTCAGCATGGTGGCCAAGGCGGTAGCCGCATTGCCGACACCGATGTTGCCTATTTCTTTTAGAACATCCAGGTGAAAGGCGTTTACTTTTTCCCATGCATCCATGCTTTTGCCTCCTCCGGCCGGCGATAAAACCATGGCGCGATTTTTTCAAAACCTATTTCCCGATACTGGAAAATGCTTTCTGTGGCTCCGATAAAAAGAACCCCTCCCGCAGCTAAGGCCTGATAAAACTGCCGGTAGAGCTTGTCCTGCACCTCCGAAGTGAAGTAGATGGTTACGTTCCGGCACAGAATGAGGTCGTAGTTTTTCCCAAAGGCGTCGCTCAAGAGATCGTGGCGTCGAAAGGATACCATGCTTTTAATTTCCTCGGAGAGATAATAATAGTCCCCTTCCTGCCGAAAATAGCGTCGGAGGCGTTCCGGGGTTACGGCCTGTACCGCCCGCGGCGTATACACCCCTCGTCTGGCAGCCTCCAGGGCGCCGGCATCTACGTCGGTAGCCTCAATATGGTGCCGGACGTGGGGAGTCAGCTCCTTTAAGATTATGGCCACGGAGTAAGGCTCGGGGCCGTCGGCACAGGCGGCACTCCATATTTTGAGCACCTTGCGCTGCTGCAGGAGCTCCGGTAGGATTTCTTTTTCCAGGCGTCTGAAAATATCCGGGTTCCGGAAGAATTCCGAAACATTGATGGTGATCTTGTCCACAAACCGGCGCCATTGCTCGGGCTCACCGGTGAGCAGACGCCAATATTCGTCGTAAGTCTGTACTTTAAGAGTGGACATGAGGCTCTCAATCCGGCGCTTGAGCTGGGGCTCTTTGTAGCCCTCCAGATATAGCCCAAAATGTTTGTATACCTTCTGTTTAAATTCTTGGAAATCCATGACAGCCCTCGCTTAAATCTCCTTCAAAGGTTGCCCGATGGTGCGTATGAATACTTTGCCGGTAGTAGTGTCCAGGATCATAGTACGACCGTAATTCCCTCCAGTATCCATGGCCAACACCGGAATACCCAGATCTTCCAGCACTTTGTAAGCCATGGAGACGTTGCGTTCGCCTATGTTTAGGCTGGTCAAATGGCGGTCGAGCGAAGCGAACATCTGAGCACCGCCGGCCAGTTTGGCTGTGATGCTTCCGCGCTTGGCCCCCTGTTTTAACATAGCCTCCAGCATATCCGGGATGGCCAGATCGGCGAATTTCGCCCGATTGGTGATCTCGTGAAACTGCCGGCTGTCGGGCAGCATGATATGGGCCAGACCGCCTAGAGAAGTCCGGGGATCATAAAGGGCAATACCTACGCAAGACCCCAGGCCCAGCGTTATCAACCGGTGAGGGTTATGCGCCAGTTTCCATTCCCCTATTCCAACTTTGATTTCCTCCACTGCTCTGTACTCCCAAATCAGTTTTGGCTAATAATCCACATTTTAGCATTTTCCGAGGAAGAATACAACGTCTAGCGCCGCCTGAGTTATCCCCAGTTTTTGTTCCAGGCCTGCTTGGCTTGCGCTCGCTCCGGAAACCCTCGCGGGCCAAACTAGCGCTCGGCCTCAAGCTCCGGCGGGGTTCCCGGCCCAATCGGCATCCTTGCCGATGGGCCGGTCTCGGACATCCTATCCTCGACCCCACCTCCGCTTTCGGCCGAAACTCAAGTTTGGCTAGCCGCTCGGGTTTAGTCGCGCGCTTTCAAGCCCAAGCAGGCCTCCTCTGCAAAAACTGGGGATACGCCAGCTAGCGCCGCAGGTTGTTGGCCATACCCCACATTTCATCGGCTACTCTGGCCGCCATCGAGTTGCCGGCGTAAATTCGCTGGGCCAGGATCATCTTGGTCAGGGATTCGGCCAAGTCCACATTGGAGGCTTCCAGCCAACCCGGCCGCACATATCCGCTACCGCTTTCGCCCGGCCGTACAGGCACGGCATCTCCGCTGGCCGCCGTAATCCGGAAGAGGTTGTCTCCCACCGCTTCTAGTCCTGCGGGGTTAGGAACGATATACAGATCCAGGTCGGCTAAATATACCTCTTCGCCCGCTTCGGTCACGGCCAGCACCCGCCCGTCGGTAGTAAATTTTAAGCTGCGGTCGCCGGGGTCGAGCATAACCGGGGGAAGAAGGCGGTAGCCGGAGCTGTGCACTACCTCGCCTAACTCGTTAAGGTGAAACGAGCCGTCCCGGGTAAGATAGATCTCTCCTGCCGGTCCCTCCAAAGCGAAAAAACCCTGTCCCTGGATGGCCAGGTGTAGAGGATTTCCCGTCTCCACCAGAGCTCCCTGGACGAAATCCTTTTCCACCGCAGACAGCCGGACACCAGACCCCACCGCCGGCTCTTCCGGACGGCTTACCGGCATTCCTCTCTCTTCTACGGCCCGATATACCAGGTCGGCAAAACCGGTGCAGCTCTTCTTATAGCCCGGCGTATTTACGTTAGCTAGATCATGTGCCAGAATGTCTACCTGGGCGGCCTGGGCCGCCATACCGCTGGCGCTGTTCTCTAGAGCGCGGATCATGTATTCCACCTCCTTCGGTACGAAATAGCTCTATACCCTTAATACATCTTTTATATGCGGTTGTTTCCGCATATAAGGTGGCCGGCATGGCCGGTCAGTGCGAAAACAGGACTATTTTCGTGCATGGTTGTGCCGCACGAGAAGGCGACCGGTATGGCCGATTAGTTAGGTCGACCATACAAGCCTGACTATAGGCAATTCGCGGGAAAACCGGCCGTAGGGCCACTCCGACGGCGCCAAAGATTAACGAAGGGCGCCGACTTCGTTTACGGTTTTACCCAACAGGTCGTCTTGCACTTGTACGAGTTTCTGCCCCGCCTCATAGGCCCGCAGGGCGGCTAGCATGTTCACCGTTTCCCGCACGACGTCCAGATTGCTTTTTTCCAGAAATCCTTGCTTCACTTGTGTCCCTTCCGCAACCTCGGTAGCCTCTAAATCAGGAGGCGCCTGAAAGAGATTGTCTCCGCTTTTTTGCAGTCTCTGAGGGTCTGCAAAGGTGACCACCAGGAGATTGTCCACCAGGGCGCCGTCTAACCATACCCCTCCTCGGGCGTCTACTTGCCAGCCGGCCTCGCCCACCCTAACTGGTCCGCTTTGCCCTAGTACCGGATAGCCGTCCTTCGTCTCCAGAATGCCCTCCGGCCCCAGGCGGAAACTTCCGTCCCGCGTGTACCGAACCTCTTCCCCCACCTGAACCGCAAAAAAAGTCGGTGCGCTTTCCGGGTTATCCACCAGAGCCAGATCGGTAGGCCGGCCCGTTTCTTCCAGAGGACCGGGGCGGAAATCGGTCACCAGCGTGTCCACCATTACGCCGGGGTAAAGATCGCCTATATTCGCCTCCACGGACTGCCCTGCCATTCTGGACAGCAGAAACGGCGGGAAAGATTCTAATCGGGCCAATTCGGCCTTAAAACCCGGGGTGTCGGCATTGGCCAGGTTATGGCTTATCACTTCCTGACGTAACTGTTGAGCTACCATACCGGTAGCGGTCAAATGTAATCCGCGTAACATGGGTGGACCCCCTTTCCTGAACGCCCTCCTATTCGGTCAGCCGCTTCAGCACGGCCCCCACATCGCCCTTGGGCAAGTAGTGAGAGCCGGCTTTTATCTTCCCTGTAGCTCCCGCCTTGCGGGCCTCGGCT
This sequence comes from Neomoorellaceae bacterium, assembly GCA_049701195.1. Lineage (GTDB taxonomy): Bacteria > Bacillota > DSM-521 > Neomoorellales > Neomoorellaceae > JBNATU01. The sequence continues at coordinate 76,911 of JBNATU010000008.1, read as the reverse complement.
TCAAATGCCGCTGCCGGTACTACACCCTGCCGCTCCAAGAGGGCGGCGATCTCTTCCAGAGTAGCTCCTGCGGGTATAGTTACCAGTATTTCTGGGGGCTTCGTTTCTTCAGGCTTTTCTTCCGGCTTTGGCCCGGCATCCTGTGGTGTATTCCCGGGGGTCTTTTCTGCCTGTGCCGGGCCGGAGGTCCAGGAGAAAGGTACCACTTCCTCCCGAAAGACCATGCCGTATTTACGCGCTTCATTAATTATTTGCTCCCGGCTCGGACCGGAAGGGGCAAAGACCAGCAGCAAGAGCCCGGCCAGAAAAAAGCCTATGCCCACGCCCAAGCCTACCAAAGCCAGATAGGGCCGGTACACGGTCAGTCTCGGGCCCGCCTTAGATGGTAGATTAATTCTATCTCCCCCTTTCCCCGGCCGAACCGCCGGGCTACGCTTTCTATACTCTCGCCCGCCGCCAGAGCCTCTTGAATGGCGTCCCAGGGAAGGACCCGGCTCTCTTCTTCCGGTTCCTCTAACCTTTCAGTAGCCAGCTTATCAGAAGCCTTCAAGGCGCGGGAAAGGTACTCTTGAAAACCCTCTCCCGGAAGGTAGCCGCCGGCTGCCGGTAGGCTTCCTGTTTTCCCGCCTTCCTCTTTGGCCGGAAGGCTATCTGCCGTTTGCCCGGCGGAAAACATGAGCGCATAGTCTAGCTGCTGCCAGGCTCTCCGCCAGAAGAGAACGATCAAAATCGTACCGAGAAAGAGAAAGACGTAAGCCGTAGGTATCCCCCCTTAGAGATAATCGGCCAGAAGTCGTCGCAAATTGAGCAGGGCTCTCCCGTGCAACTGACACACCCTGGATTCGGAGATCTGGAGCACTTGCCCTATTTCTTTAAAAGTCAAGCCTTCGTTATAATAAAGGTTCAAGATAAGCCGGTCCCTCTCACCTAATCTCTCTAAGGCCCGTTTCAAAGCCCGGCTCAGTTCTTCCTGTTCCAGGCGTTGTTCAGGCGCGGGTATATGGGGGTCCGCCAACAATTCTCCCCGGGTGATGGTCTCTTCTCTGTCCTCATTCAGGAGGAATTCCTCCAGGGAGATTACGGCCATTTGGGCGCCCCTCTCTAGCAAATCCTGAAGCTCGCTCAGCTCCAATCCCGCCGCTGCCGCTACCTCTTCATCTTTAGGCTCGGCGCCCTGTTCCTGTTCCATGCGGCGATAGATGGCGCTCACTTGTTTGAGCCTCTCTATGAGGGTCCGGGGTGCCCAGTGGGCCCGCCGCAGAGCATCCAATACCGATCCGCGAATGCGACGTACGGCATAGCTCTCAAAACTTACTCCCCGTGAAGGATCGTACCGGTCCAGGGCCTCCATCAGCCCTACTATGCCGTAACCTATCAAATCCTCCTGGTCGAGAGAGGGAGGGGGCTTTACCGCCAGACGGCCCACCACGTACTTCACTAACGGCAGGTATCTTACCGCCAGCTCCTGGCGCGCCCGCTCGTCACCCCTTGCTATCACTGCTTGCCACAGCTCTTCATCTTTGACAGCCATGTGCTTTTACCTCTCTTGCTGTCTTTCCTCACGCAACCGCTGGAAAACAAAGCTGACCAGGCGATCCTCTTCCTTGTAGGTGAGCCCTTCAAAGGCTACGCCTACCTCATAACATTCCTGCCCCTTGATCACTCTCGGTACCGCTCGCTTAACGCGGCCTCTTACCAGAAGAGGCGTTTCCTGGCCGTCGGGAAGAGGCAGGCTTAACAGTAAAAGGCTGTCTATTTCCGGTTTTTCTCTGAGGATAAGCTGTACGCCGCCTCCACTTAGGTCCACGGTGTACGCTTTTTTATCGGGCAAGAGCATCCCCACAGGCAACTCTTCCAAAGAAGGGTCTGTAAGAACCGTATAGCTTATCTCCAGGGCGGCTTTGGCCCTTACGAAGGTCCTTTCTTGGATTCTTCTTACTGCCTGAGGGGTATGAAAGTAGTAAAGGAAAACAGGGTCGAAGGCCTGTCTAGCCAAGGTGGTCTCAAACTCGTATTTGGCATCCGGTGCCGGTACTACTGCCTTGACTTTTTCCCCGATGCTCAAGACTACCTCGGTCACCTCGGGAGCCAGCACGGCAAAATACTCTTCTGCCACATCCTGGATCACCGTAGAGAAAGACTTGCCGCTGCGGGGCTGGGTTATAGTGATTTTCCGGTTGATCCGCAAGAAGGAATAGCGAGGCATTATTTTCCTCCTCTAACACCTAAGAGCCATCCTAAGCGCTGCAAGAAACCGCCGCTGCCGCGGCCGGAAAAGGCCGGTACCCCCAAAAGGTGGTCCGCCACTTCACCTATGGCCCGAGCTGCCGCCGAAGAGGGATAGCTCACCAACAGCGGCTTTTGCTCCCGCACGGCTAAACCTGCCGCTTTATCCTCCGGTATTACGCCCAAACAGGCAACCTCCAGGTTTAAGAAACGCCTGGCCGTAGAGCGCAGCCTTTCCGCCGTCTCTCTCCCCTCGGCCCAAGTGGCTGCCCGGTTCACCAAAAGGTGCAGTTTTACTTTCAGCCGGGATAGCCCTTTGATAAGCCCGTAAGCGTCGGTTATGGCGGTGGGCTCGGGAGTGGTGACCACTATCGCCTCTCCGGCCGCCGCCGCAAAGCTCAAGACATTGCGGGAAATGCCCGCACTGGTATCGATCAGGAAAAAGTCCGTTCCCTCCGTCACCTGACCGAGGCTCCGGATCAGGTGTTCGCGTTGTGAGGGCGTCAAATCGGCCAACTCCTGCACTCCCGAACCGCCGGGAATAAGGCGGATACCTTCGGGACCTTCTATTACAATCTCTTTCATCTCCTTTTCTCCTCGCACCACCTGGCTCAAATCCCAACGGGGCACTAAGCCCAGCAGGATGTCTACATTGGCCAGCCCTAAATCTGCATCCAGCAGGAGCACGCGCTTCCTCCTGCGGGCCAGAGCCAGGCTTAAATTCACCACTATGCTCGTCTTGCCCACCCCGCCCTTCCCGCTGGCCACCGCTATTACGCGACCTTCTCCGGACGGCCCCCGGGCCACCAGTTCACGCAGCCGGGCTGCTTGATCCATCTTGGACCACCGCTTTCCAGATAAGCTGGGCGAGATTATAAGGTTCAACCTCTTCCAAGTCATCAGGTACGGTCTGACCCGTAGTCACATAAGCTACCGGGGTTCCCGTGGCCCGGACCACGCGGGCTATCACTCCCGGGCAAGCGGTTTCATCCAGTTTGGTGAAGATAAGGCGGTTAAAGTTGAGCAGGCGGTAGGCTTCCACCGCCCGGAGGAGGTCCGTGCCCCGGGTGGTACTGCTTAAGACCAGGTAAACCTCCATGGGCTGTACCGCGGACAAAAATCCCTTCACTTCGGCCAGCTGCGCCCGGTTTTCCGGAGGCCGTCCGGCCGTATCTACCAAGATTACATCGCACTGGTCCAGCCGGGCAATGGCTTCCTTGAACTCCCGGGGAGTCATGACCACTTCTAGAGGCAGACGCATGATTTCGGCGTAGGTTTTTAGCTGGTCCACCGCCCCTATACGGTAAGTATCCAGGGTGACAAGTCCAACCTTCTGGTGCCGGTAGAGGCTAAAGTGCGCCGCCAGCTTGGCCAGGGTAGTGGTTTTGCCCACGCCGGTAGGCCCTACCAGCGCTTTTATGCGCTCTTTTTTCTCCTTTGACGAAGAAGGCGCAAGATGCTGGGCCAGACGGGCCAAAATGGCCTGAGCCAGCACTTCCTTCCCGGCTCCGTCCTCCATACCGGACAATAAGTCTTCCACCAGGTCTTCGCCTATATCCTGGGCCAGCAGGAGCCTGCGGTACTCGGCGAGCGGCCCGGCTTCTCCGACCGAAGACGAGGTTAGCTTCTCCAACGTTTTCCTTATCTCGGCCAGTTCCCGATGCAGTGTCCCTTCTTCTTGCTTAGCTGAGGCTCCCGGGCCGGTTTCTAAGGCGGCCGTAACCTCCAGTCGGGGCGGCTGAAATAAACCTCTAATGCCCGGCTGGCGCACCCGTCTGGTGGATACGATGACCGCGTCGGGGCCCAGTTCCCTCCGGATGGCCACATAGGCTTCTTGCATATCCTTAACCAGATAGCGCTTAATTCTCATTTAAGCTGATCACCTCTAATGCTTCTACCTCCAATCCGGGATCCAGCTCGCCGTAGGAAAGGACCGGAAGGTGAGGCAAGGATCGCTGAAGCAAACGGCGCAAAGGAAGCCGGATGCGCCCGGAGCAGAGCAATACCGGTTGCGCAGTATGAAGGGCCGCTTTCGTTATCGCTTGGCCCAATTTGTTCACCAGATCCCGGGCTCTTTCGGGCGGTAACACGGGAACCTGCCCCTGGGCCGTAGGTTGTAGCGCCTCCGCCAATTCCTGTTCCAGGCGCGGGTGCAGGGTGATAGCCGTAAGCCTGCCCTGGGGAGCATACATCTTGCTCAACACCCGATAAAGGCCGCGGCGCGCCGACTCGATGAGAAAATCCAGTTCTTTATTGACCCGTGCCGCGTCCGCCAAGGCCTCCAGAATGGTGGTCAAATCGCGAATAGGCACCCTTTCCATTAAAAGACTCTGCAACACCTTCTGGACGTCGCCCAAAGTCAAGAGATGGGGCACCAGTTCTTCTATTAAAGCCGGGTTGCTTTCCTTCACTTTGTCCAGCAGCTCTCGGGTCTCCTGGCGCCCCAGAAGCTCATAAGCATGGGCCTTGATAAACTCCGTCAGGTGGGTAATAAGCACCGTAGTGCAATCCACTACGGTGAAACCTTTAAGTTCTGCTTCCTGGCGCTCATCGGCAGCAACCCACCAGGCAGGGAGGCCGAAGGTGGGCTCCCGGGTAGGAATACCCCGCACCTCTCCCTCCCCCACCGGATTCATGGCCAGGAAATGCCCCGGCATCAGCTCTCCGCGCGCAGCCTCTACTCCCCGGATCTTAAAAACATAGGCGTTGGGCGGCAGTTGCAAATTATCCCGGATGCGAATGGGTTTGACGTAGATGCCCAGTTCCAACGCGCACTGGCGGCGCACGGCGGCCAGGCGATCCAGGAGATCGCCTCCCTGGCTTTCATCGGCCAAGGGTACCAAACCGTAGCCGATCTCTATTTCCAAGGGATCCACTTCGAAAAGGGCCAAGACGTTTTCCGGCTGCCGCCGCTCCCCTCTGGCGCGCGCTGCTGCTTCTTTGCGCTCCCCTTCCTTGGCTTTTTGCTCGCGATCAAGAACGTAGGCGGCATATCCCACTCCTACCGCCAGCACGAAGAACGGCAGGTGAGGCAGCCCGGGTACCAGCCCTAACAGGAACAATACCGCCGCCACCAGCGCAATGCCCCGGGGAAAACCGCTGACCTGGCGCACTACTTCGCTCCCAAAGTCGGCGGTGGCGCCGGAACGGGTAACCAGAATACCGGTACCCGTAGACACCAGGAGGGCCGGGATCTGGCTCACCAACCCATCTCCGATGGTCAGGCGGGTATAGGTTTGCAGGGCTTGGTCCCAAGGCATGTTCAGTTGCCAGATACCGATAGCCAGACCCCCCAGGATGTTAATCACGGTTATCACCAGGCCGGCAATGGCGTCTCCCCTTACGAATTTGCTGGCGCCGTCCATGGCTCCATAAAAATCGGCTTCCCGTTGCAAGAGCCGCCTCCGCTCCTTGGCCTCTTCCTCGCTGATTATCCCGGCATTCAAGTCGGCATCGATGCTCATCTGCTTTCCCGGCATGGCATCCAGGGTGAAACGCGCCGCCACCTCGGCCACTCGCTGGGCGCCGTTGGTGATTACTACAAACTGTATAATGGTGATTATTGAGAAAATGATAAAGCCTACTATGTAGTTATTACCCACCACGAAACTACCGAAGGCCTGGATAACGCTGCCCGCGTTGGCCTGGCTCAAAATAAGCCGCGTGGAGGAAATGTTCAAAGCCAGCCGAAATAGGGTCACCACCAGCAGCAAAGTAGGATAGACGGAAAACTGTAGATTATGGGTAATGAACATGGTGGTGAGGAGGATAACCATGCTGACCGCCAAATTGATGATCAGCAGCAGGTCCATAAGAAGCGGCGTGACGGGGATAACTATGAGCATAACTATAGCCAAGACCAGACCGGCTATTAAGAGGTCATTAAAGGGACTGAGTCTTCTCAAGGCGGACAGCATGCCGGGGCTCCCGGGCAGAGCCATCTTTTCCCCTCACCTCCTGGAAGGATTTTTGCCGAAACTTCAATCGGAGGAAGATCATACTTGTTTTGCAAGCACTAAGCATCCTTAAAAGCGCCCCTGCAAACGATAAATATACGCCAGAATTTCCGCCACCGCCTGGTAAAGTTCTACCGGTATCTCTTGGCCCAGCTCGACCCGGCGGTAAAGGGCCTGGGCTACAGGCGGGTTATGGACCACCGGTACACGGTTTTCCCGGGCCACCTGGACGATACGCCGCGCAATATCTCCCGCCCCTTTGGCCACCACCCGAGGCGCCGCCTCTTCTTCCCGGTAGCGCAGGGCTACGGCCAGGTGGGTGGGATTGGTTATCACTACTGTAGCATGTGGAACGGCATGCATCATGCGGTGCCGCGCCAGCCGGCGCTGCTTCTCTCTTAAACGCATGCGCACCAGGGGATCTCCTTCGGTCTGCTTTAATTCCTCCTTAAGCTCGGCCTTGGTCATCCGCAGATTCCGCAGGAACTCCCGCCGTTGGAAAATATAATCCGCCACCGCTAAAGCTAAAAAAACGACCAGGACACTAAGGGCCACCTGGAAAGTTATCCGCCCGGCCAGTTCTATGGCCTGCACCAACCCCGTATCCAGGGCCAGGAGCAGATCATAAATCTTCCCGCGCACTATGTGCCACACGACCGCCCCGCTCAATAGTACCTTGAGCAGCCCTTTACCTAATTCCACCAGGCTCCGCCGGGAAAAAAGCCGCCCCCAACCTTTGACCGGGCTCAGGTTCTCCAACCGCGGCTTGAGGTTTTCGCCGCTTAAGATGAAGCCCACCTGAGCAAAATTAGCCAGCAGGCCCACGGCGGCCGACAGACCGAACAAGACAGCCAGGAGGGGACCTGCGTCCGCCAGGGACGAATATAAGAGAGCCCCTACGGTGTCGGCATCTAGGTCCCGGCGCGGAAAGGAAATGAACTTGGTCAGCATCCGGGTCATGCTGTTGCCGAAATCCTGCCGCCGCAAATATAGAAAGGGAATCACGGCCAGCAGCACCAGTGCGGTGGTGAGGTCATGGCTCCGAGCTGCCTGCCCCTTGCGCCGCACCTCCTGCAAGCGGTGCGGCGTCGCTTCCTCTGTCTTTTCCTCCGCGAAGCGTTGTAGGTCCCAAAACTCCATTTATAGCCTCCTGTATAGCCTCCTCTAAGGCATCCAGCTATGCAATATAGAGGCCAGGTCGCTTTCCATTTGCGTTATGAGATTGCTCACGGCCGTAACCGCCAGCGGTAGAACGGCCAGGATTATGATAAGCCCCAGTCCTATCTTTAAGGGAAAGCCCAGAATAAACACATTGAGCTGGGGTACCGTCCGGGCCATCAAACTTAAGGATAGGTCGGCCACCAGCAAAACCACTATAACCGGTGCTGCCAGACGTAGGCTCCACAGCATCATGTTGCCTACGAGCCGTACGACTTCCCAAACCAGTAATCCCTTAAACTCTACCTTTCCCAGAGGCAAGAATCTGAAGCTTTCGCGCAAGGCCAGGAGCAGGACATGGTGTCCGTCCATCTGGAGAAAAAGCAGCAGGCCCAGCAGACTCCAGAACTGGCCCAAGAGTGTAACCGGAGTAGCATTTTGCGGGTCCAAGAGGTTGGCCATGCCCAGACCCATATGTAAGTCCAGAAACTCTCCCGCCACTATAACCGCGCTAAAAATAAGCTGGGCTATAAGTCCCAAAGCCAGGCCGGCCAGAGCCTCGTTGGCGACCGCCAGAGCATATCCCAGGGGATGTGCCCAGGTCTCGCCGGTCTGCGGGCCGGGAATGGTAGGAAACAAGAGAAAAGCTACCAGAAGGCCCAGAGCGGCTTTGACCAGGGCCGGTAGGTTGCGGGCGGCGAAAAACGGGGCCACGGCCATAAAAGCCGTCAGCCGCACAAATACCAAGAAGAACATCTCGGCCCGTTCTAGATAAGGCAGTCCCACTTCCGCGGTGCCTCCTCTTTAACACCCTAAGGGTCCCAGGTTACCTTGAGCATACTACGACAGTTGAATATTTCAGTGGGCTTTTTAACGCACCAAAGGCCCCAGGTTACCCAAAAGCTGGCCGGCAAACTGGGTGAGGACGCCCAACATCCAGCGGCCCAGGAAGAGTACGGATAGGAGTACGGCTACAATCTTGGGTACAAAGGTGAGCGTCTGTTCCTGGATCTGGGTGGTAGCTTGCAAAATACTTATACCTACACCCACCGCCAGACTTAAAGCCAACGCCGGCGCGGAAAGGAGCAGCGCGGTAGTCAGAGCATCTCGGGCCAGGCTAAGCACCATTTCCTGCGACATCGAACTTGGACACCTCCCCCAAAAAGTCGTGTGGTTTTATGGTTCGTGGAGAGAGTACCAGCCCCTTCTGGGGAGACCCATCTGAATAGCCGCTAGAAGCTTTCCAGCAGGGACTTCACCACCAGATACCAGCCGTCTACTAAAACGAAAAGCATTAGTTTGAAGGGCAGGGAGATCATTACCGGCGGCACCATAAACATGCCCATGGCCATCAGAGTGCTGGCGATCACCAGGTCGATGATCAAAAAGGGTATGTATATGAGAAAGCCCATCTGAAAAGCGGTTTTTAACTCGCTTATGACAAAAGCCGGTATCAAAACATACAGGGGAACATCATCCCGGCTGCGGGGTTCGGGCATTCCCGACATGCGGACAAAAAGCGCCAGGTCTTTCTCCCTTGTCTGCCGGTACATAAATTCCCTCAAGGGTTTAGCACCTCTGGCCAGGGCCTCCTCCTGGCTTATCTGTCCCGCCAAGTAAGGGTCCAAAGCCTGGGCCTTAACCTGATTATACACCGGGGCCATGATAAAAAACGTGAGAAATAAAGCTAATCCTATTAATACTTGATTGGGAGGTACCTGCTGGGTGGCCAAGGCGCTGCGCACGAAACTCAACACCACGATAATCCGGGTGAAGCAAGTCGTAAGCAAAAGTAGGGCCGGCACCAGGGCCAACACCGTGAGCAGAACAAGAAGTCGCAAGGTATCTACTACTTTGGCCGGCTCCTCTGTAGGAGTCAACCGGAGGTCTAACCCCGGCAAAGGCTGGGCCCAAGCCTGTCGGGCGGTCAAACCCCAGCCCACCACCAATAGAGCGGCTATCCAAAGAGCAAAAACTGCTAGATAAAACCGGCGCTTTTTCATCTCTGGAACCTCTGCCGCCACATTTCCCACCAATTCTCCCCGGCCCCTTCCATCTCCTCCAGGTCACCCAGCTCGCCTTGCTCGCCCTCTACAAAATCGGGGAGCTCCGCCAGCAGGGCCGGGGTCCCGTCTCCCACTCCTATGAGGAAATAGCGCTCGCCGCAGCGCACCACCAGGAGGGCGCTTTTCTGGCCCACAGGCAGCCTATCCACTATTCGTAGCCGCCCTCCACCCTTCCCGGGAAAGTAAGCCCGACCCAGACCGTATCTCACAGTAACGTAAGCCAGGAGCAGAACCAGGGGTAGGAAAATAAAGAGGCGCAGCCACGCCATGGCCAAGTCTTTTTCCATACCCCTCAAGTCTCCTCTTGTGGAACTTCGGCCAGGGAATCCAAACGCACTCCAAAGGCTTCGTTTATCACTACTACTTCACCCTGACCCAGCGGTAGGCCGTTGACCAGGATGTCCACCGGATCACCGGCCAGCCGGTTGAGCACGATAAGCGAACCTTCCTTCAGGTCCAATATCTCCCGGACCTTCAGCTTGGTCCGCCCCAGCTCTACAGAAATTTTTACCGGAACATCCAGAAGTTTGTCCAGAGTAGTGCCCCTCCCGGGCTTATCTACCGGCTTCAACGGGGAAAACGTAGCCTTTTGGATGCGCGGCTTTTCGGCTGCCTCCCAGGCCTGTACTAACTGCCGGATTTCTTCTTCTGTCAGCGGCATAAGCCTCGATTACCTCACTGGACTATGAATTCTTCAAAATAGAGAGCGCGTACCTGTCCGCTCTCCAACTGAGAGTTTACTGCAGTAAGCAGTTCCCGCTTAAGAGCCTCTTCCTGGCTCAACTCCTCTGTTTTTTTGCTCCGCAAAACCGCTATTATGGCATCGCGAATGCGGTGGAGCTTTTCATTGAGCTCGCCTTCCAGGCGAGGATTGGTGTACTCCAGAGTGATCTTGGTTCGCAGGTAGCGGCGCAAACCCGGATCGGCCAGGTTGACCACAAAGCTCTCTAAGGTCAGTTTGTGAATCTCCGCCTGGCGTACCTCTTTACCGGAATTTTCTCCGGCGGTGGAACGGTTCCCGCTCAGATAAAAGTAACCGAACCCGCCGCTTATCAGAAGTACTACGACCACCAAAAGTATGGTCAGCCAGGATTTTTTCCCCTTTCCCTTCCCTTTAGGCGTCTCCTCTTCTTCTGTTCTTCCTCTTCTGACGGCCACTTTTGCATCACCTCACACACCGGCGACTGAACGCGCTAACTATTGCTGCCCACGCTTGCTGCCAATAAGTATGACCACCCGCCGGTTCTGGGCCATATGCTCCGGAGAGTCATTAGGCACCAGGGGCCGGTATTCCCCGTATCCCACCGCCGTAAAACGCGCCGGGTCCATCCTGTGTCTCTCTATGAAATAGCGCACCACCCTTATGGCGCGAGCTGCAGACAGCTCCCAGTTGGAGGGAAACTCCGGCGTATTTATAGGACGGTTGTCGGTATGGCCTTCCACCTTAATAGTGTTAGGCAGTTGGCTCAGCAAGCCGGCCAGCTTATCCAAAACCTGCATGGCTTCCGGCTTCAGGTCCGCCTTCCCCGAATCAAAGAGAATGCGCTCCTTGATATCCAGGGCCACGCCTCCCTCTTCATAACGCAGTTCCACCGTATCTTCCAGGCCGTTCTGGGCCAAAAAATTCTGGACGGACTGGTAGGTCTCCATCATCTCCCGGGCCAGGGCCAAGGCCTCGTTTTCCAGAGGCATAGCCATGGGATTCTGGCCGGTATTCGGCGACGGTTCTCCTTGCTCTAAGATGGATACTCCCGCATCCAGGATGCTCGTACCCTGGAAGGAGGCCAAAAAACGCTGGAATTTCTGCACGTTGAGCACGGAGAAAGAAAAGATGAGCACAAAAAATACCACTAACTGGGTCATCAGGTCCGAGTAAGTAATCATCCAGGTAGGAGCTCCTTCCTGCTGCTCCTCGCCGCCTCTTCTTTTTTTCAGCATATACTTTGCCTGCGGCCCGCCAGCCTAAGGTCGAACCGGGCTCCGCTCCTTCCCTGAGTGATTTACAAAAGCGCATAGGTGCAACTCAAGTTAAAGTCCGGTACTCGGATATTCTTCCCCCAATCCCTCCCGGCTCCCCTCTCTGCTCTTGCTCTGGCGCAGCTTGGGGGGTAGGAAGGAGTGCAGCCTTTCCTCCAGAATGCGGGGATTCACGCCGGACTGAATGGCGATGATGCCTTCGAGCATCATCTGTTTGAGGAGCATTTCCTGCTCGCTCCGCAACGCCAGTTTGCCCGCCAGGGGAATGAACAACATGTAAGCCATAAGGGCACCATACAGAGTGGTGATTAAAGCTAAAGCCATACTGGGACCCAAGGCTTCGGGTTTGTCCAGTTTGGCCAGCATTTGCACCAGCCCGATCAGGGTGCCTATCATACCGAAGGACGGCGCCAGGTTCCCCCAGGTCTTGAATATGCGCTGCCCGATCTCATGGCGTTGGGCCATGAAGGTCATATCCGTTTCTAAAACTTCCCGGATCATCTGGGGGTCCATAGCGTCCACCACCAGCTGAATACCTTTAGCAAAGAAGGGGTCGTTCAAACGGTGGACGTCATCCTCCAGGGCCAGCAGCCCCTCCCGCCGGGCCTTCCGGGCCAACTCCGAAAATATCTGGATCAGCTCTCGGGGGTCCATCAGCTCGGTGGTAAAGGCCTGCTTAACCGTACCGAAAACGTTCTTTACTTCCTCAAAGCCGAAATTGATCAGAATGGCTGCCGCAGAGCCGCCTACCGTGACCATAATCGAAGGGACATTCCAAAAAATGCCCGGATTACCTCCCAGAACCATAGAGCCCCCCAGCAGCCCAATACCCGCCAATATCCCGGCTATGGTCATGATGTCTAGGCGCCGCATTCCGGGTTCACCTCATCTTGGCTCTCCAGGGGCCGCGCTATAAGTCGCCGATAGGCGATCACTCGTTGTACTATTTCCTCGGGTGTTTCCGCTACCAGCACTTTCTTCCCGTTGCTTAAAGTGATAACCGTTTCCGGTACCTTCTCTACCCTCTCTATCAGTTCGGCATTGAGGAGGATTTCCCGCTTGTCCAGCGTGGTGACCTTAATCATCTTCTCACCTGCTTCCTGGGTTCTGGTCCGCGCCGCCGCTCAGTATGGCTTTTACCGTTTCAGATTTACGAGTTCTTGCAGCATTTCATCGGAAACCGTGATAGTCCGGGCATTGGCCTGGAAACCCCGCTGGGTAATGATCATGTCCGTAAATTCCTGAGCCAGCTCCACGTTGGACATCTCCAGGGCCGAGGGAATAATGGTAGTGTTGGCAAAGGTATCTTCCCCGGCATATCCACCGGTCGGCGTACCGGCCGCTGGTTTGTAAAGATATAAATTACTGCCGTATTTTTCCAATCCGGCCGGATTCACTACCTTCACCAGCCAAATCCGGATTTCGTCCTGGCTTACATTGCCGTCCTTATCCACATAAACAAGCTTCCCCGTCCTATCTATACTGTAGCTCTGGGCCTCGGGATCGATTTTCACGGTGTCGTCCACGCTTATCCCGGTCTCATCTGCGTTGCCGCTACTGACCACTTTCAGGCCATCTGCGGTCACCAGATTACCCTCATTGTCGAAATGAAAAGCGCCTGCCCGGGTAAGATATACGTTCTGCCCGTCAGTGACTACGAAAAAGCCGTCGCCCTGGATCATCAGATCCGTCCCGTTTCCGGTAGCCTGGGCCGCTCCCTGGGTGTGGATGACATCGATGCTTCCCAGAGTAACCCCCAGGCCGATCTGTTGGGGATTGGTGCCTCCTACGCCGGTATCTTCAGTAGCCGCGGAACCGCCCCTTAAGGTCTGGTAAAAAACATCTTTGAAGGTTACCGCACTCTTTTTGAAGCCCACGGTGTTTACGTTGGCGATGTTATCGCCGATGACGTCCATGCGCGTCTGGTGGGTGCGCAACCCCGCTACGGCGGAAAACAGAGAACGCATCATGGTAAATTAACCCCCTTCTAACTCCCGGTTTGGCCATCCCGGATTTCCACTAGCTGGGTCCAAGAAAACTCCTGCCCCTGAATCTGTACGCGTATATCGTTGCCCTGTAGCCGTACGGCTTCCACCGTCCCCGTTACGTTCTTCTCCCCCGAGGCCACTGTCACCTCTTTCCCGATAAGCCCCTGGGCCTGGATAAAGGAAGCATAGCGCTGCTGCTCTATCATTTCGTATAGTTGTTCCAGCACGGTAAACTGGGCCAGCTGAGTTATAAATTCCGTGTCCTTCATAGGCTCCAAAGGGTTCTGGTATTGAAGCTGTACGGCTATCAATTTCAAGAAGTCGGTCTTATCCAAGGTGCTCTTTGCACTGGCTCCGGCCTCATAAGAAGCACTGCTGCTCACACCGCTCACACTGCTTACTTGCGCCACCGCTTTCACCTCGCCTTCAGGCGAAATAATCTAAGAACCCGGTACCTAAAGTGACCAAGTCCAGAGGGCCTGCGTCCGACCCCTTAGGAATCCCGCGATCCGCCAGAGACTTTTCTTCTCGGCCGCGGTATTCCTGCTGCCTGCCACCATAGCCCTGGTCCACCTGCACTTGCAACTGGTCCAACTGCAGTCCCTGGCTCTGGAGTACCTGCCGTAGCTCCGGGAGAGACATTTGTAAGATCCTCCCGGCTTCCCGCGTTTCTACCAGCATCTGCACGGACAGACGATTGTCGGCCAAAACGGTATGTAAGCGAACTTTACCCAGTCCCTCGGGACGTAGCTGAAGTTCCAGCTCTTGTCGGCCGTCCCGATTCTCTAAGCGGGCCAGAGATAGAATACGGGCCGCTAGTTCCTTCAGATTTTCCAACCTTGCGGTACCTTCCGTCTGGCCAGCCGTCATGGCGGAAAAATCCGGTAGTTTTTCTCCGACAGGCAGAGCGGTTAGGACTACCGATCTCCCCTTGGACCCGGCAACGGTGTCCCCTACTGAGGCTTTTCTACCTGTAGCACCTGCCGTTGCCTCTACCCGGAGCTCTGTAGACCGTATTTCCCGAATCCCTGTGCTCGAGGAGCCCTCAGGCGTCCATAAAGCCTGTGGCAGGCTTGAGCCGTTAGGAAGGGTCTGGCTCTCGCTTCCTTCAGGAACATTAGTAACATTAACTCTCGGATACTCTTTAGCCACTTGAAGAGCGGAACTTGTAGGCGGCTCTGGGGAAAGGCTCTCCCGAACCTCCCCCACGGGCAGGCTCCACGCCGGATAACCGCCGGCCGTAACTTGTCCACTAGGTCGGGGAGAAACTTGTTCCGGACCCATTCCTTCACCATTACCTGCCAAGTTATCTGGGGCCATGTACCCCGCCCCGTTCTCTCCCGGGGTAGTTATAAGAGTGAATGCTTGCACTGTGATCCCGCCCGGCGTCTGCACCGTCCCCATGTTTTGCGAGGTCACCGCAGCCGCGATAGCGCCGTTCGCCGCAGAAGCGTTCCCGTCTATCGCTTGGAGGACGATATTAGGGTTAGAGCCGACTCTCGGGGTCTCCTCGCCCGGAAGTTCTTTACCCCCGCTCTCTGGGACCCGTTCCCCGTCACCCGGCCGGGCCACGGTCGCTGTTGCTACCGGGGAAGTTTGTCGGACATCGGAAGCAGCCGCTTCCGGCTCCTTGCCCTTCCCGTTATTAGCTACTTGCAACAAGCCCTCTAAGTAACCGGCAAAAAATGGAGCCTCCTCTCCCTTAGGGCGCTTTTCTTCTCGGGGACGAGTTCGAGCGGCCAAAGGCCAAAAAGCTACATTTCCTGCTCTCACCTTTTCACCTCCTCTCTTGAGTTAACGGCTCATCTGCTTTGTGGTTGTACCTTACCGCAGCTACATCATCCAGATGTTTCTGCTCCTCCCGCGCCGCCATATAGATATAAGCGGCCTGCTGGCGCGCCTTTAAGCTGTCCAACACTTTTCTCTGTTGCATGGCGGTGCGGGCCAAGACCTGCTGCTCTTGAACCTTAGAAACGGCCTGAGCTACCTTTTCTTCCTGCCAGGCTACTTTTGCCTCGAGTACCTGCAAATAGAGCTCCCTCTGCCAAAGATCGCCCAACTTTGTTTCTTCCCCAGATCTGTCTGCTATTTCCTGGAATCTATCCTTCTCTTCCCGGTACTGCCTTAGAAGCCTTTCCTCCTCTTCTTGCTGCTGCCGGGCTTCGGCCAATTCTCTTTTACGCTGTTTCTCCACAGCCTGGCGGAACTTATGTACTTTTTCCAGCGAAAAACGGAAGGGCCGCAATTGGGCTACCCCCTCAGTTTAGCCTTTCAGTTTAACCCTTCTAAGGCGGCTTCTAAAGCGGCAAGCGCTTCTTCGTAAGAAAAATAGTCTTCTCTATCCTGGCGCAAGAAGGCTTGAATAGCCTCATAATATTTCAGAGCAGCATCCACCCGGGGATTGGACCCGGCCTGATAGGCGCCGATCTCTATGAGGTCCGCCGCTTCCGCGTAAGCTGCCAGCAGCTCCCGCAGTCTTCCGGCCAGCTCTTGCTGCTTGGGCGAAGTGATCTCCGGCATAAGGCGGCTTAAACTGGCCAGAACGTCTATGGCCGGGTAGTGATTACGGCCTGCCAGGTGACGGGAAAGGATTATATGTCCGTCCAGAAGCCCCCGCACTGCATCGGCCACGGGCTCGTTAAAGTCGTCTCCCTCCACCAGCACGGTATAAAGGCCTGTAATGGACCCTCGCGCACCGTTGCCCGCCCTCTCCACCAGCCGCGGCAGCAGAGCGAAAACCGAAGGTGTGTATCCCCGCGTGGTGGGCGGTTCGCCTATGGCCAGCCCTACTTCCCGCTGGGCGAGGCATAGGCGGGTGAGCGAATCCATCATGAGCAGAACTTTTAAGCCTTGATCCCGGAAGTATTCCGCAATGGCCGTAGCCACGAAGGCTCCTTTAATCCGCACCAGAGCGGGCTGGTCCGAGGTGGCCACTACTACTACCGAACGCCTCCGACCCTCCGGCCCTAGATTATCCTCCAAAAAATCCCGCACTTCCCGACCACGCTCGCCGATGAGCCCGATGACGTTTACATCCGCCGTGCTGTGGCGAGCGATCATGCCCAACAGGGTGCTTTTGCCCACTCCGCTGCCGGCAAAGATCCCCATTCTTTGCCCGTAGCCGCAGGTAAGCAGAGCATCGATGGCCTTTATTCCAGTAGTCAATATCTCCCGTATAGGTTGCCTCTCTAAAGGCCGGGGCGGTGCGTTATTGATGGGATAGCGTTTCCCGAGTACAGGAGGGCCGCCGTCCATGGGGCGCCCCAGGCCGTCCAACACCCGGCCTAAAAGTCCCTGGCCTACGGTTACGGTAAGCCCCTGTCCCGTAGTCATAACCCGACAGCCGGGGCCGATGCCCTCCAGCTCCCCCAAAGGCATGAGCAGGGTCACTTCTTCCCGAAAGCCCACCACCTCCGCTACCACAGGAGCCCGGCCGTTGCTGTATATGTGACATACCTCCCCGATAGCGGCCTTAAGGCCCCGGGCTTCCAGGGTTAACCCCGTAACTCGGGTTATTTTACCCCCCCGTTTCCAAAGGTCGGCCTGATATACTGCTTCCGGCAACCGAAGGCGATCTTCCATTATCCTGGGCCACCTGCCTTAAGAAGGCGCCTTATCTCTTCTAACTGGGTATCTACCGTGGCATCTACGAAGCCGTTTTCCGTCTCCACCCGGCACCCTCCTGGTTTAAGGCTTGCATCGGCCACTACCTGGAGGCGAACTTCGGCCGCCAGCTCTTTCAATATCTCCTCCCGGTGTTGCCGCAAAAACTCCGCATCCTTGGGAGCGGCATAAATGGTATAAAACTGCCCTTCCGCCACCTGAAGTACGGCCCGCCGGACGATGTCCAGTACGGTCTCCGGATGCAGCTCTACCTCTCGGCCGACGATTTTGGCGGCTATCTCCAGGGCTAATTCCATAAGGCGCTCTTGGGCGGCTGCGATGGTTTCGCGGTAAGCCTTGCCGGCCTCTTCCAACAACTGTCTGGCTTCCAAGCGGTAGTTTTCGGCTTCTTCCCGTAAGGCTCGGGCTTCAGCGGCCCCCGCCTCCCAGCCGGCCCGTCGTCCTTCCTCCAGGCCACGGCTATACCCCTCTTCCCAAGCCCTGCGCTTCCACAGCTCTACCTCCTCCTGCGCCGCTCGCCGCAATGCTTCGGCTTCCCGACGCGCCTGCTCCAGTATAGCCCCGGCCAACGCACCCGCGCCGTCCTCTACCTCTTCTGCCGCCGCCTCCACCGTCTGCCCGCCGTTCCAGCTTGCCAGTTCCCTCACCGGAACCGGACACTCTTCCCGAGCAGCGGTTACTTCTTTGATGACCCTAGACCACCACTGCATCCTGTCCACCCCGGGCTATAATGATCTCGCCGGTTTCATCCAGCCGCCGGATAATCTGCACGATGCGCTGCTGGGCTTCTTCCACATCCCGCAGACGGGTGGGACCCATGTATTCGATATCTTCCCGGAGCATCTCTGCCGCCCGCTTGGATAAGTTGCGGTAAATACGGTTGGCCACTTCCTCGCTGGCGGTTTTTAAGGCCAGTGCCAGATCTTTCATATCCACTTCCCGCAAAACGCGCCGTATGGAATTATCATCCAGGGTGATGATATCCTCGAAGACGAACATGCGTTTGCGGATTTCATCCGCCAGTTCCGGATCGTCCTGTTCCAAGGATTCCAGGATAGTGCGTTCCGTAGTCCGGTCGACGCGGTTCAAGATATCCACTACCGCCTTGATTCCTCCAGCCATAGCAAAATCCTGCCCCATTACCGAAGAGAGACGCTGCTCCAATATCTGCTCCAGCTCTCTTATGGTTTCCGGTGAAGCCCGCTCCATTAAGGCGATCCGCTTGGCCACGTCGGCCTGCATTTCCTCCGGCAAGGCGCTCAAAACTACCGAAGCCTGTTCCGGCTCCAGGTAGGCCAGGACCAGAGCTATAGTCTGAGGGTGCTCGTTATAAAGAAAGTTCACCAGTTGCTTGGGATCGGCTTTACGAATATTGTTAAAGGGACGTATCTTGGAAGTGGCTATGAGCTTCTTGATAATCTCCGCCGCTCTGGCCGGACCTACAGCTCTCTCTAATATCTCTCTGGCGTATTTAATGCCTCCCTGTAAGATGTACTGGCGAGCCTCATATAACTCCCAGAACTCCTCCATAACTTGCTGCTTGGCAGCCGGATCCACCAAAGTAGTATTGGCTATCTGATAAGTGACCCGCTCCATATCCTCCTGGGGCAACTGCTTGATCACGGCGGAAGACAGTTCCGGGCCCAAAGAGATGAGAAAAATGGCTGCCTTTTCCAAACCGGTAAGCTCCTTTTGACGCGCCACCTTCCTCCTTTACTCCTCCTTCAACCAGGCTTTGAGCAGCTGGGCTACCTCTTCCGGGTGCTGGCGCACCAGTTCCCGCATCCTCTCCTGGCGGGCACGCCGCTCCATCTCTTCCCGCCGCTCCTCTTCGCTGATCGCCACCTGCTCCTCGGTCGCTAATACTTGCTCCAGCGGCACCTTTACTTCAGGAAGCCCTTCCAAAGCAGGGGCCGCCCGTCGCCGACGGAGGATCAGGAGTAAGATGAGCATTACCAGCAAGCCCAAACCGGCTCCCGCCAGGGTAACGTACAGGCGTATCTGCTGCCTGCGCTTTTCCGCAGCTTCCGCCTGGGCCATCTCGGCCTCCGCCCTCTGGCGCAGCGAATCGTCAAAGGCTAAGCTTAAAACGGCGATCTGATCGCCCCGGGCCGGCTGAAAGCCTACCGCCGCCGCCACGATCTGGCGAATCTGGTCTTCCTTTTGCGCATCTACGGGTCCGTTGACCGCTACCGAAGTGGATACCCTTTTTATCTGCCCTGGAGCGTAAACCGTCCGGGTCTGCGTTTCATCCAGTTCGTAATTGCGGATAGTCTCGGATTTATTGTAAGTACTGTTGCCCGGAGTAGTAGCAGCATAGCCCGTGGGTTCCCGGTTGAGATCTCCCGTAGGGCCGCCGACACCGGCGGTAGTACCCTGGTCAGTTCTGACCTGCTCACTCCTCAAAGCCCCCTGTTTGCCCCACTCCCGGCGCGTGACCTCCTGGTAATTGAAGTCCAGCTCCACATTTACCATGGCTACCGCCTGCCCCGGACCCAAAATCCTGGTGAGCATATCTTGTATTCTCTGCTCCAGGTCTTTTTCCACCGCCCGCTTGAGTTCTTGCTGGCGTTGCTGCTGTACCCCCAACGGAGGATTGCCCGTGTCCGCCAATCCTGCACTCAAGACGTTGCCCTGGGTATCTATGATATGTACGTTTTCCGGCTTTAGCCCTTCTACACTCCCGGCCACCAACTGCATAATGCCCTGCACCTGGTCCGGCTGCAACCGCGCCAAAGGCTTCAATTTGAGTACAATAGAAGCTGAGGGTGGAACCTTTTCTTCCAAAAAGACACTGGGCTGGGGTAACACCAGATGCACCCTGGCGTCCTCCACTTCTTCTAGCGCCATAATAGTGCGCCGCAGTTCCTCCTGTAGAGCGCGCTGGTAGTTTATACGGCGCTCGTAATCCGTCATGCCCAGCTTATTCTGGTCGAAAAGCTCGAAGCCCAGGCTGTTGCGTCCCAGTACCCCCGCACTGGCCAGGCTCAAGCGCGTTTCGTAAACCTTATCTTGAGGTACCAAGATGGTCGTCCCTTCGTTGGCCAACTGGTAAGGAATTTTCATCTCTTTTAACTTCTCCACCACTGCGGCCGCGTCGCGCTGATCCAGTTTGCTGAAAAGGGGAACATAATCAGGCTGCAAGAGCCAGTTGACCAACAATGCAGTAGCCGCCAGAGTAGCCAGGGTCACCACCAGCAAGGCCGAGCGTTTGGCCGGCGTGAGACCTGACCAGTAGGCTGCAATTTTACCTGGTACTTCCTGCCATTTCATCCTTTAAGCCCCTTACAGTTGCAGGCGAGAAATTTCTTGATAGGCTTCCAGCAATTTGTTGCGCACTTGAACGGCTAACTGTAAAGAGAGGTTAGCCTGTTCCAAGGCCAGCACGACCTCGTGAAGATCGCGCACCTCGCCTGACCAATACTTGAGGGTAAGGGCATCGGCCTGCTGCTGGCTTTCATTTAAGGCTTTCAATTGCTCCGCCAGCACCTCCCGGAAGGAAGAGGCCAGCTCATAGGCTCCGCCCTTTGGGGTCTCCTGAAGATCCCGAAGCGGGGCGGCTGTCACAGGCCAAAGCATAGATACGTCCGGCAACATGAACTTAGTCCCCTTTCTCCCCTAAAAAATAACACTGCTACCATTTTCCTTCTCCCGCTGGCGCTACACTGGCGGCAGGTAGAGTTTCCTTGAGGAGTCATACTCGCCCTATCTCCAAAGCCTTCAAGGCCATAGCTTTAGCCGCATTGAACACCGTTACGTTGGCCTCATAGGCTCGCGCCGCAGTGATCATATCTATCATTTCATTAACTACGTTGATATTGGGTAGGGCTACATAACCCTGGGCATCGGCATCGGGATGAGAGGGATCATACACCCTTCGGGGAGGTGTATTGTCTTCGGCGATGGCTACCACTTGCACTCCTTCGCCCGGCAAAGTATCGCCGCTTTCCCCTCGGGCTTCTCGCAAGCGTTCGGCAAAGATGGCCACCTGGCGCCGATACGGTCCCCCCCTAGGCGTCCGGGTAGTGTTGATATTGGCCAAATTGCTGGCTATCAGTTCTAGGCGCAAGCGTTCGGCCGTCAGGCCGGAAGCGCTGATCTGCAAAGCAGGAAACAATTCCATCCTTTATCTTCTCCCCTCGTTTATCACATACCGCAGCATGCCTAACCGGCCATTTAGCTGCTGTACGGCAAGATTATAATTGAGGCTGTTCATGGCCAGCTCTACCATTTCCCGGTCAATATCCACATTGTTCCCGTCTTCTCGCATGGAGGTACCCCGTTCTTGCTCTACCTGAGGTTCTACCCTTACGTCGCTCTGCGGCAAGTGTAGAGGGTGGGTGCGATAGAGGGACAACCCGCCCTGCATATCCAGAGCACGCCGCAGATCTTCCTCGAAGGTAACGTAATAGCGTTTAAAGCCCGGAGTATTCACGTTGGCTATATTATGGGCAATAGTGCGCTGCCGCAAGGCAGCCGTCTCCAGGGCGCGGGTTAAAACCTCCAACACCGGCGACCAAAACACCTATAATCTCCTCTTTTTCCTCTTTTTTCGTGTTTCTCCTGTATATTCTAATGGTATATCGACAAAATGTGTATAGGTCCGCGGTCCCCATTTTTTAGAGGACTTTGGTCCCGCAAAAAAGCCCGCTCCGAGCAAGGGCGGGCCCATCCTAGACCTCTCCGGCGCCGGCAGCCTGGCAATCCTAGCCTGGCATCTCCTGATTTCTACATCATACTCAGGCCTTAGACCCATGGCTTTGCGCGCATCCCCTTTCGGGGAGCTTGCCCTTGACACAAAGCGCCGAGTAAGAATTTTTTACCGTATTGGAGGAAAGATTCAACACGAAATAACAAAATCCTGCATGGTTCACCAGTATTTAGGCAAAAATTTTAGGAGGCCTCTTCCCCGTATATCAACGCTTCCTGGTCAACATACAGCTCGCAATCCGCCGGCTCGTTATTCAAGCCTTCGATCCGAGCCAGAATCTGGATGCGATACATAGCGGAGCGGTACCAATTTAAACGTGGTTCCACCTTGACGAAAGAAAAATCGGTTTTAAGGCTGGGCAGGAGGTAATCCCAATTAACATAGTGGTTGAAATCCTCGATGATGTCCGTAATGGCCACTTGGAACTTCCCTACCAGCAATTGCTGGAGTAGGTTCCATTTCCGATAGGAGGATTCCGCATGGGTTAAACCGAAATAACCGGCACATCCTTCCCCCTTTAGGCCCGTCAGGCCCCGGCCCAGGCAGACCTCCAGGGCTTCCAGCGTTTCCGGCGGGTCAGTAATGAAGGTATCAAACCGGCCCACATATTCCTCAGGCAGACTATGCCGGAAATCATACCTGTGCGCGGTCACCGGCAGGTTTTCTTTCCCGGCTACGGTATTAATAAACTCGATAAGTCTCGTATCGATCTCCAGTACCACTACTTCCTGCGGCATCCCCGAAAGCCCGGCGGCCAGGCTCACCAAATCGTCATCCCCCAAAACCAAAAGCCTCTTGCCTTCTAAATCTCCCCTGTTGGCCATCAAGGCTATCCGGCTCACCGTAGTCTCCGGCGTTACAAAACCCTGGTCATACTCCATGATGGGCTGAGGTCGGTCGAGAGTAATTTGTTCAAACCTGTGCAAAAGGTGTTCTAAGCCCCTCAAGGCTACGCCCCGTCCCTCACAGGTGCGGCAAGTATACATCCTTCGGGGCCTTATCCCCTCTCGCCAGACTATCTCTCTGCCGTAAGGGGTAAAATGGATCTCCCCTTCTCCCGCCACCTCCGCCAGATTTTTGCGGACCAGAAGATTTATGGTTCTGGCCACCACACTGAAGGGCAAGCGGGCCAGCCAAATCACTTCCCAAAAATGTGGGGTAACCAGCAGGCCGGACAAAATCTCCTCTATATCCCGACCGGTGACCTCTATACCTGTTTCCGCACTTACTTCGCGTGCGAGCTCCTCTTTTAGGTCCATTAATATCCTCCTTTCTCAAACACTAAAAAAGGGAAGCCCTCGCGCCTCCCTTGCTAAGTTTCTCATGCTATATTTTTAACATTTCTCGACCCGATCCGTCAAGCGGCCTGAACTCGCTCCCGGCTTCAGGTGATGCGGCTTTCCGCCCAGCTGCTTTTAACCGACTTGGAGCGCGATGAACACCCAGCAGCCGTCTCTTCCAATACCAAACGCCGCAATACCACCCTATCCCCTTGCACTTCCACCGCCACATAGTCCCCCGCCTCCCAGGCCAGGGACTCTCTTACCTCTTTGGGTATCACAATCTGTCCTCTGCTGGAAAGCCTGGTAATGGCCACATAGTTGCTCACTTCCTCTTACCTCCCATTCGGCCCAAAGCGGGTAAACCCCAGCATTAACGTTACCTCGGTATTTCGCCTAAGTTTGAGTTGGGCAGACCGCAAACAAAGCAACTCCACCTTCTAATGTTACCTCTTACCTCGGTATAGCCGCACCCTCTAAAAATGGCTTCTAAATCCGGCTTTGTCAGTCCTCCTCCGCTATATTCCCTCTTCACGTCCCATTAACCCTGCCAGGTCAACTCCCCAAAACGCGTACGGTAATCATGGCTGTGATAATTCTTGGTGGCTTCCTCCCACGTATCTCGCAAGTCCTGTAACAGTTCGATCACTTCTCTAATGATCTTAGCATCTTTTTTCACATTGGCCTGGATAAGGTACCAGCGCATGAACTCGTACAGCCGGTACAAGTTTTGAGCAATCTCTCCGGCCTCGAAATTGAGGGTGGCCATAAGCTCCCCTAAAATCTCTTGAGCGCGGATGAGATTCTCATTGACCTGCGCATAATCCCTTTTTTCCAGAGCTATTTCTCCCTGGCGACAGAAGCGCAGGGCACCCTCGTACAGCATAAGAACCAATTTTTCCTGGGGAACGGTGAAAATCTGGTTCATCTGGTAAGCCGAATAGGGGTTGCTAGTCACAACCCACCACCTCGCTTTTATTACACAGAACCTCAGATTAGTGCATCCAAAATGAGCCCCACCATCTCCTGCATGCGGGAAGCTACTTCTAGGATACTCTCCGGAGGTATCCGCCGAATAACTTTGCCTTCGGAATCTATCACATATACGTATAATTCCTCGTTTTCTACGTTCACCTCAAACCGGAGCTGGATATTAAAGGCCTCTACCGCCTTGTTAACCTGCTCCACGGACCTGGCCACTTTTTCGTAATAGTATCCACCAGTTTCTTGCTGCCCTTGCTGTTCCTTGCGCTCCGTGTTTACCCTTATGCCTTTGGTAGTCTGGACGTGTTGCGTAGAGGTCTGACTCTGGACCTGATTCAGTATCAACGGGTCTACGCCCTCTACCCGCACTCCGTTTCCCCCTCCTTATGGCCTCCTTGGGCTTTTGACCCTCGCTAATCCTCTATATCGTCACTTAGGCTGCTGTCTTTATCGTTTCTTCATCTTCTCTATATCTTATATCTTCTCTATACTTTATACTTTTACCTTCTCTATACCCTCTCTACACCTGATGTCGCACTCAGATTCCCTCCACCCCACCTAGACCCCGTCCTATCCTATGGTTGCTCTAGTTGTTGCCCTACACCGCTCCGAAGTAGAGCGCCTCCCCGGGCCCTCACTCGGAGTCGCCGGCGGCCTGCTCCGACCCGAAGCTGGCTGCCAAATTGGCTGCCAAATTTTGAAAGTAGTATCAGCGGCTCCGGTCTACAAAAGCGCCGTGCACTGCCTGCCGGCGACCGCCATAACTCCGAGCTGCCTCTCGTACCCGGCTAAATCGTTCTATCTCGTTCCTCAAATTAGACAACAGCTCCTGTGCCTCCCGTAAAGCCAGCTCTTCCGTCTCTTGAACTCGAAGTATAATCTCCTGGATGGCTTTTTCCCGGTCTTTAAGCTCTTCCTCTTCCAACTCTTTCGGGTGCAGACCGCCTCCCCGGGTCAGAGTTTCCCAGCGTTCCTCCAAATCCCGCAGCCGCCGGATTAGGTCATCTTTACTATCCAAAACTTGATGAAGTTCTTCTACCCTATCCGGAGTAAGAAACTCCCGCTGCCGGAGGGTAAGAGCATAATACTCTTCCCAGAGACGCTTTTTTTGCTCGAGCAGCTCATGAAGGATAGTACCCACAGTCTATCTCCCTTGCCTAAAATCTGCCGTTACTCTTTCCCTACCCCAGGAATTTTGCTTCGGGCCCGACCTGCTTTCTTCCTGCCTCCAGATGCAGGTCTAAAAGCGGTATCCAAAAGCTTTAAGCCCTATAGCGCCAATTTTTTCACATGGGCATTTTCCCCTAAAACGTCCATGCCGCCGGTGCGGCATATATTTTCGGGGTAGACCCTCATGCCGCCCTGGCGGCACCAGCAGAGGGATGAAAATAGCCAAGGATTATTTTCGGGGTAGGTAGCAGTCCCTCTAGCTTGCCAAAGTTTATAAAAGTTTAGAGTCCAACCTTTGATTAGACACCCTTATTGCTGGCTTCCCGAAGTAAACTGGGACAACCAGCTACTTTGCAGGTTCATACGGCTGATAGCGGTCTCCAAAGCCGTAAACTGTCTCCAGTAGCGATCTTCAATCTCTTCCAGCCGTTCCTCATAATCGCTGATGCGCCGGTCATAATCTTTCAGCAGGCGGCCTATGTAGCTATTATCCACCAGTGCGCTTGAAGAACCGGCCTGCGAGGTGATGCGGGAAATACCGTTATTGATGGCGTCATACAGCCGTACGGCCAATCCCTTCTGCGACGTAGGTAGTTCGTTTCCGTCCGCATCTTTGTTCCTGGTAAAAAGTTGCATCACAGCCTCGGGATTGGACTGCAAGGCTTCCCGCAGACGGCTTTCGTCCAGATAAAGCTTGCCATTCTCCGTGTAGAGCCCCGTGGTTATACCGATAACACTGAGGCTGTTGGCGACTACCGTCCTGCTCTGTCCACCGGTGGTGGTCACGGTCACCGTGTCGGTCAAACCCTCAACTACGCTGGATAACGCCTGCCGCATAGAACTCAACACATTTTGGAGCAGAGGATCGTTTTTCAGCAGCCCGCTCCTGGCCTTGGCCTGCCACTCGTCGATTTGTTTATCCGTAAGCTTGCCTTCTTCTATCTCTGTCTCGGTTAAGGGTTGGTAGTCCGCATAACGCTCCTCGCTCAGCTTGTTGTTGATGGTGGAGATGACCTCATTGTATTTATTGACGAAGTTCTTTATGGTATTCACCACGGCATCCACGTCAGTGGAGACGGTAACCGTAGCGGCTGTTCCGCTAAAGCCGTCAGGGGTGATACCCTTAAAGCTGAAGGTGACTCCGTTTACCGTGTAGGAGTTGGTATGGCTGGTGAGCTGAAGCCCGTTGATCTCGAATTCGGCGTCCTGCCCTTGCTGGGTTTCTGAGCTTAAATGGAGCACCTGAGTCAGGAAATCTCCACTGATTTCTATCTGGGCCGTAGAACCCGTCGCCGTGGTAGCCACAGCCACCTTGTCGGCCGTGGAGTCGTAAAACAGGGTTACTCCTGCAGCCTTGTTGGCGTTCACTTTGGCGATGATGGTGTTCAGGCTATCGGTATTGGCGTTGAAGGTAAACTCCTGGTCGTTTATGGTAAACTTAAACTGGCCGTCGCTTAAACTGTTTAAAAATTGCTGCCCTAACTGGCTGAACTTATCTATTTGCTCCATAAGAGGCCGGCTCGGGTCGATTTTTTGGTCGGAAGCTGAGATTAACTCTCCATTTTCATCAGTAATACTAATACTCGTCGCCGCACCGGCCAGCTTTGCCACTTTAACTTGATAAACGGTGGCCGGCGCACTGCCGGAAGCCGTAGCCGTAACTACGCTCTCGTTGGTGGAAACAGCCGTCTTCACCGTAAAGCTACCCTGGAGTTTCAGGTTGAAGACCTCGTTCCTTAAGGCCAATAGGCTGGAGTTTATGGAACGATAGTCCTCTTGTTTCCATTGCCAGATTTGCTTCTCTTGCTTAATTTTATCCAGCCGCAACCGCTGCGCCTTCATAAGGTCGGACACGATCTGATCCACATCCAGGCCCGAAACCAATCCCCCTACGCGATTTAACGTGCTGATGGTACTCGCCATCCAGAGCCACCTCATTTCGCCTAGTAATAGCACCTTACATTAATATATCGGCCTGCCGCGCTACCTACTTGAGGTCCGGTGTTAAAACCTTCTTTAAACCTTCTTTCTCTCCTCCTTCAGCCGGAGTTTCCCCTCCGTTCCAGACACTTCGGTTAATGCGGTAAAGTATTCCACCGCCGGACGCAGGGTCACGGCGGCCCGGTTCTCCTCCTCCAGTGCCCGGTAGACCTCCTCCCGGTACACGGCCACCTGGCTGGGCGCCTCGATACCCAAACGCACATATCCGCCGCTGACTTCCACCACTACCACCCGAATACCGGGACCGATGATCACCCCTTGTCCCTCTTTTCTGGTGAGAATCAGCACCTAACACCCCTCCCTTTCCGGGTTCGAGCACCCCTCGCCCGGATTCGGGTTCTCACACCCCAAAAACAGCGGGTGACGCAGTCCATAGCGCGGGTCAGACAGTACCACCTGGCGAGCTTCTCCGGTGGCCACGTTGACCACTACCGGGGCCAGTAAGTTCGCCGTGGCGTACTTCCATCCCCGGCTGGGGTTTACGATGCAAAACACAGCCACTCCTTCAGGTGAGGCAAGCCCCAGAGCCGTCGCTTCCTCCTCGGGTAATTCGAATTCATAATTCGGAAAAAAGAAAAAGGGGTTCACCAAGATAAACCCCACATTTTCGTCCTCCAGGCTCTGCAAAAAGAAAAAAGGCGAATCCGGGGCTAGAGAAAAGAGCTCAAACCTAGTCAGTTCCGGTGGGAGGCCCGGCAGTCCGCAGGAAAAAAATAAAATTTGCCCCTGCTGTTCAGGCAAAGCTATCCCCCTCTCTTACGGTAAGTATGTTCACACGATTGGCAAAACAAAAGGGATAAAATTCAGATCCGGCCTGTCCTGCACCAAGCGGGCCTGCTTGAAGGAAGAAGGCTAGCAAATTTACATATTCCATACAGGTTCCAGACCGCCCTAAAAATTATGCATACACACGCCTAAAAACCCGTCTTCCCCTCGAAATGCAACTTAGGCCTTAAAAACCTTTTAAAAATGCGGAGGCTTAGGCTACCCCTCTAAAAATCATAGGAATAATAGAGGGCTATACCCTTATCCCGAACGTATTCCTCCACCTCCGGCTGGCTAGTCATATAGGTCACTAAGAGAGGGAACAGCCTGGGAAATACTCCTTCCAGCCGCTTGACCTTCTTCCTAATAAAATCGTCTACATCTCTCTTAGAGAGCTGGCTCTTGCTCTCTCCCACAATAGTATAAGTCTGGCCATCTCTTTCTCCTACGCCGATTATATTTACCTCTATATGTTGTCCCTGATTGTCGCGGACGAACGCCCTCTTGAGCCTGCCTTTAATCCTAAGACTGTAATCCCTCTGAAGGAGTTCCGGTAGCGCCTTGAACGCTTCGTCTTCCAACCGGTATCCCACGGTCATGGCCAGGCCGCCCAATTGTCTTCTCGTTTCGTTGTGCTCACCAATAAGTTTCCTCAATTCTTCTTCCGTCCTCTTCTGTGCCTCTGCCAGCTCCTCCACCCGCTGCTCCGTCCGCTTCTGCGCCTCGGCCAATTCCTCTACCCGCTGCTCCGTCCTCTTCTGTGCCTCAGCCAACTCCTCCACCCGCTGTTCCGTCCGCTTCTGCGCCTCGGCCAGCTCCTCTACCCGTTGCTCTGTCCGCTTCTGCGCCTCGGCCAGCTCCTGCAAAGCCCGGTCCAGCCGCCCGACTTCCTTTTGTGTCTCTTTCTGCGCCTCGGCCAATTCCTCCACCCGTTGCTCTGTCCTCTTCTGCGCCTCGGCCAACTCCTCCATGGTCTGGCCCAAATGGCGGACGATCTCTTTAAGCTCGTTGAAATCGCTCGTCTTAACCAGATCGCTATAGGCTTCATGAATGACCTCTGCCAGGATTGCTGCCTGCTCCGGTATGAAAGCCCTTTCCAGTTTTCTCTGTAGGTGTTCTACCTGCATAGCTTTCCCTCCCTTCCACCGGACTTCGCCTATTACCTACACTCTTACTGTGCCCTAATCATATCAAATTAGTTTTCAGCCATCAATGGTCCTGAACAAACCTTACTTCTTATTAACCAACGACCAGCTGAATTTCAACTAGCTCCCAAACCACCACGGCCAAGACCTCATTCGGGCTCAAAGGCTTACTTAAGAAGATGGTCGGCCACGGCCTCTTAAAGCCTCAGAGCTACTTTGGTGCCCTTCAATTCCCTATTAATCTCCCTTTCGCCTCATTACGGTGTTTCCGAAGCAAAACTCGGCGACTGCTCACGGACTAAATCCCTGCGTTATCCCCACTTTTTACAGAGCAGGCCTGCTTGGGCTTGGAAGTAAGCGAACAAGCCTTCGCGGTAGCCAAACTTAACGAAGCCGAAAGCGGAGGCGGACCCGAGGCCAGGGATGGCCGAGGTCGGCAACTGAGCCAGGATGTTTAAATTCTGCCGGGAAATCCGCCTCAAGCTCTGAGGCTGAATGATAGTTTGGCCCGCGAGGGAAACTTTAGCGAGTGCAAGCCAAGCAGGCCTAGGATCAAAACTGGGGATACGCCAGACTAAATCCCGCTTGACTCCCCCTTCTCCTCAAGCCCGAGGGCGCTTGGGCTCTTGAGGGGCAAAGCTTCAGCCGTCAGAAAATCATACCTGTTTCGGAAACACCTCATCACAGAATAAACTTTCTTTAACTTTCTTTCCCCTAAACTAACCGACCATTCCCGGTAGGGTACAACCACTTTATGGAAATACACTCAAACTATTTCCTTCCTAAAAGTTCAACACTCGCTCCCGGTAGTCGGCGGTCATCTCCTCCTGAAGGTACCGTATAAAGCGGTTCAGGAAAGCCGCGGCCTCCGCACGGGTAAGCACCTCGTTGGGCCTAAGATAGCCATACTCATCTCCGCGCGCCAGACCAATTTTATAGGCTACATAAATGGCCGGCCTAGCCCAGGCTGGAATGGTCCAGTCGTCAAGGAAAGCAGTGGAAGGAGGTTTAGACGGAGCTAGAGTCTCCAGGCCCAGGGCACGTACCAAAATAACCAGCGCCTGGGCTCGGGTGAGGGGCTCCGCGGCGCCGAAAATACCTACCCCGATGCCGCTCATTATACCGGCCTCATACACCGCCTTATAATACTTATAAGCAGGGTCGGTTACCGCCACATCGGCAAATAAGGGCTTCTCTTGAGGCACCTGATTTCGCCGCAGCCCCCCGGTTCTGGTTCCGGAAGGCGCCTCTTCCGGCAAAGGTAGATCCAACACCTGGGCCAAAGCGCGGGCGAACTGTCCCCGGTAGAAAGGGAGAGCCGGGTAGAAATAATCCCCCCCCGCTTCCAGGGCTCCCAGACCGTAGAGTTTTAAAATATCCGCTTCCGCCCAGTGGCCGCGTACATCTCTCCATTTCGCCACCGGGAGCCAGCGCTTGGCAGGCACCGCTTTGAGCTCATAGCTCCCCTCTTTGGCCTGCCAACGGTCGCTCTGCACCTGACCTTCTGACAAATCGGGGAAGCTGCCGCTGTAGTACAAAGTCTCTACCGTTTGAGTATTCTCCACGTAACCGCCGGGAAAGCTTATGGACACAGGCTCGTTCTCCTGATATTCCAGGTAGCGCAAACGGTGGTAAGACAGATCCCGGCGGAAACTGGCGCTCCACTCGCTGGAGACATAGGTCTTCTTGTCTACCGCCACCTGGCCGCTGAAAAACACCGTACCTTCTTCGCGAGCGCTCTCGGTACTGCCCCAGGCATGTTGGTAGCCTACATTGTGGCCCCAGGTCTCTACTATCACTTTGGCCAAGTCGTTGTTAACGCTGTATACTTTGCGCGCCGTCCAGTTCCCGCTTTTGTACAGCACTGCCGGCTGGTGGTCCAGAAGTTCCGAACGGGAAAATTGGAACTCCTTTAACGTATACCGGTCCTTGCCCACGGTTATGCTTTCGGAAAAGCGCTCCACTCGGATGCTGGCTACTTCCTGCCGACCGGCCGTTTCTGATTCTACCGAGTAACTCAAGCTCCGCGATAGTTTAATCCCCTTGTCTTTGTTTTCCAAGGTAAAGGTAACGCTGCCGGTGGTCAGGTTACCCCGGCCCCGTCCGACCGTCTCCCTCACCGTTCCGGTCACTACCACGGGCTCACCGGTAATAAAAAGCACTTCGGCATATTCCTTATCGCCTTTGATGCCCCCTTCAAAGCGATAAAATTCCTGGGCCGCAGCCGGCCGGGAAAATACTAATATGCCAATTGCCGCCGTCAGTACCGTTGATATAGAAATAAACCATCTCTCCAATCGGGTTCTCAATCGGGCACCACCACCAGCAAAGCCCGCCGGTTATCGTGGACGAAGTAAATGGTGTCCCCCACATCCAGGTCCTTCCAGGAAGCCATCTGGCGACCCTTGAGCACCAGGGCGTTCTCCAGGGAGAGATCCAGGGAAAAGTCATTGGTCTGCCACGACTGGTATCCAGGGCTCCAGTCCCGGACCGCCTCTACCGTCATCTTGGCTGAACTATAGTCTACTTCCTTTACCTTTCCCAGGCTCATTTTGGTAACCTCTAAGGTTCCGGGCGGGTAAAGGGACAGACCCCACACTTCCTTGTCCCTACATACCATATAAGCCTGATAATCGTAAAAATCCTCGCTAAAACGGCTTTGAATAAACTCCTGCCGGCTTAAAGTTTTTCCGCCCGATAGAATTACCGGCTCCCAGGACAGTTCGAATTCCCTAGTATCGTCTTCTGCCTCCGACCAATCATACTGGTCCTCGCCTCCTCCCAGCTTTTCAACCTCGTCCAGTTCCAGGTCCTCTTTGGCAATGGAGTATATCTCTCCCCGGTATAATCTCCAAGCCGGGGGCAATAGCGTTTCCGTGAAAACCAGGGCTATCCGACGTCCGTCTGTTCCCGGAGTGGCTACCATAAACACGTAATCGCCGTGTTTCAGGTCTTCAGGAGCGGCCATCTGTCCATTCTTGATTATGATATAATCTCCGTCCAGCAAGAAGGGCTCTTCGTCGACCTCCAGCCATAATTTCTTCCCTCCCAGAGAGACGGAATCCAGGTAGCCTTCATAAAGCCGGGTATGTTCACCTACCCTTACCAGTCTCACCCCTTCTTGTCCCTGGGGCCCCTGAGCCAGAGCCACCAAAACTTTCTCCGACGAAAGATTGGGCCGCGACCAAGAAAGAGAGGTGGGACTTGCAGAGCTAGGCCAAGCTTCGCGCGCTATACTTAAACTGCGTAAGGCTGACCCGGGCAACCACTGTCCGTAGTAAAACTCCTGGGTATCCCGCAGGACCACCTGCCCATCCAGGTAGTTGGCCTTATCCAGCTTTCCACAGATTACACCGGCAATCCGCCCGTTTCCTGCTCCCACTTGAACCTCTACACCCAGGCCGCCGGGTTCCACCCGGGCCTTTACTTGGTCACCTATTTTCAGATCCGAAAGTTCCAAGCTGCGGCCTCCCCGGGATATGGAAGTAGTGGAAGATACGCGGATCTCTTCTTCCCCATAGGTTGTAGCGACCACCAGGGTGTCCCCTCTTATCTCGCGCACCTGCCCGCTTACGGTCTTTATTTCCTGGTAAGAATAGGCGGGAGAGCTGGCTACATCCACCGGAACGAGCTGGGTGACCAAATCACCCTGAACGGCAAAATTTACCTCCTGACCAGGCACCACCTCTTGGCTTACCAGGGGACTTAAGGCCAAACGATATTGTTCTCCTTTGTCGTCCACCAGCCAGATTTCCTGCCCATAAGCCGCTATAACCCATCCCGTCCGGTATTGCCCTTCCCCCAAACTCTCGGCCCAAAGCACCTGCTCCCCCTGAAGAAATAACCTGACCGCATCGCCCGGGAGAAGCTCTCTCCCCAAGGCCAGCGATCCCCTCCGGTAGAGAGGAAAATCCAGCAAGGGGGCTCCTCCGGCCGTAACTCTAATCTCTAAATTGATGACCGGTCCGGCAAAAGTGGCCACCCGCAGAGTATAAATCATTCCCCCGTCGGCCCCCGTAGTTACGGTCCTGTCTACCACCTGCCCTTCCACCCGCCTTACCCCACGGCGAGCCGCCAAATAACCGTCCGCCCGGTCTATCAGAGCAGCCATCTCCGCCCTGGTAACCGGTGCCCCGGGCGCCAGGGTTCCATAGGTCGTACCGGACAGCAAACCCTCGCGGAGCAGCGCCTCCACCCACGGAGCCCATTCGGCAGCCACCTGTGCCCCATCTGTAAAGCCCGACAGCAACGGGTAGACGCCCTGAGCAACCGGAGTAAGCCCCAACACTTGGGCCAACCAGGCGGCTACCTCCTGGCGCTGGGCCGGCTGGGAGGCTTGAGCCGAAGTGAAGTTAACCGTAAGATTAAACCGGTTTTGCCCCGCCCTGCCGGTACTGCTACTGCTTCCGGCTCCGGCCGCCTTCTTCAGCAGGGTTACGGCCTCCTCCTTGGTCACCGGCTCCTCCGGCGCAAACACACCCGGACTGCGCCCCCCAACCACACCCTGGGCGGCCAGGCGCAGCACGGGCAAAAAAGCCCAGTGCCCCCGCATATCGGCAAAATCCAAGGTGTTTAACCGCTGTTCTATGCCCGGCAGCCCGTAAAAAATCTGCCCGGTGACCAGATCTAAAACCCCCGCTCCCGTCCCTGTACTCTGGCCGCTTCCGGTCTGCGGGGAAACGGTCTGGGCCGCGGCGCCCTTCTGAGCTATTATGACCAGGCCCGACCACAAAATAACCAGCAATGTAACCCATAATAAGGCCCGAGTGTACCCTTTCTTCATCATCTATCAACCCCCATAGTCTACCAGTGCATATTTGCCGGGCAGGCTCAAAGGAGCGCTCCCGGCGCCGTAATAATTGCTTAGCGGGCGCCAGGAGGGGCTATAAGAACCCAAGTAGTACATGACCGGAGACCGGGCCCCGGCGCCGACCGGTTTCAAAGTTAAAAGGCACCCCGCCGGGAAACGCGCCTGGGGATAGACAGAACGGCCGTTCCTCACCTGAAGTTTTATGTTCCACACGCGAGATAGGACTCTCGAGCCCTGGGGCAGCGCTCTTAACAAAGCCTCCGCTTCCGCCTGACCGGCATCCTCCAGGACGATCTCTATCCAGGCGTCGTTCCCCTCCTCTGCCCGGAGAGCCTGACGGTAAATCTCGTAAAGAGACGAAGAGCTTAAAGAGAGCCGCAAATCCTGCCCGGCCAGAACCGTCAGAGTCCCTTGGGAGTTCCGGGCCGTAGACCCGGCCATCCTTACCGTAAATTGGGCGGCCTTCCGGTAAGAAGTTCCGGTAAAATCAACTTCATAATCCTCCTCCAGCAGGTCTTCCCCCTGCAATACGGCCTCCACCCCTTCCCTGCCGGTCACCACCTGCATACCGCTCTCTACTACGCTCGAGGTTTGCTCTTTTTTCACCCGGGCAGTTTCAACCGCGGTAAACTCCGAGTAGCCCAACTCATTAACCGCCCGGACGCGAAAATAATACCGGCCCCCTTGGGGTAAGGAGTCTATATAATAAGTAGTCGCCTTGGTCTGAGCCAAAAAACGATACGGCCCTTCAGAGGAATCACTTATCCATATCTCGTAATAATTGGCAAACTCGGCCGCCTCCCAACTCAATTTAATAGTGTAAGAGTCCCACCGGCTGGCCGTAAAGTCCGAAGGCGTATCCGGCGCTCCCCGGGGCTTTAAGTATTTAAAACCCTCGCTTATAGCGCTCCAGCCGCCGTCGGGATTAACCACCCGCACCTCCTGCCATCCTACGGTTCCGGCCGGCGTCACGGCTTTAATAAGAGTATCGCTCACCCTCTCTACCTGCCGGGCTTCCTGGCCTCCTATGAAGACCTGTACCCCCTTGGCAAACCTGCTCCCGCTGATGGTGATCTCCGTGCCGCCGGTAGCCGGTCCCTCATTGGGGGTCACCGTTTGAATAACCGGCACCTCTACATGATAATAGGTAAATCCCCTTTCCAAGGTATAAGTACCTTCGTCCGGGTTCACCACCGTCACCTCGGCAGGCCCCTCCTCTCCCGGAGGAGTCACCGCCGTAAGGGTGCGGTAATCCACCCGCTTAACCTCCAGCGCAGGCGCGCCGCCGATAAAGAGCTTTATTCCCTCGCGGAAGTCCAGACCGGTCACCGTGATAGCCGTACCACCTACCTGGGGACCGCGGTTGGGTTCTATTTTTTTAATAATAGGTTCGCTTTCCGGTACTTTATAAGTATAAGCCCGGGGCAAGGTCGCCGTACCACCGTCGTAATTGGTGACCGTAACATCTTTAGTGCCTTCGCTGTGCGGAGGCGCTTTTACCCTTAAGGTAGAGTTGTCCACCAGCACTACTGCTAAAACCGGCTGCCCTCCAAAGAACACCTGGATTCCCTCACGAAAATCCTCGCCGGTGATGGTCACCCAATTGCCCCCCAGGGTGCTTCCCGAAGTCGGATCCAGGCTGCTTATCTGGGGACGGCTTTCGGGCACCACGTAGGTGAAGCCTTTGGGTTTAAGCGCCTGAGCCCCATCGTAGTTTAACACCTTTACGTCCACGGCTCCCAGGCGGCCATCCGGCGCAGGGGGCAGGGTTACCTGTACCATGGTTCCCCCCTCTATAACCGTTCCCGTAGCCTCCGCCGTCCCAAAGAAGACCTGTACCGACCCGGAAGCATCGGGGACAAAATCGGCTCCCTTTATGATTACCTGGATCCCTCCGTCCCGCGGCCCTCTATCCGGCACCACCGCCTCGATCTTGGGTACCGAGCTCTGGTAGGTAAAGCCCTTGGCGAAGGTAAAAGAACCGGCGTCGGGGTTGACCACCGTAACGTCCACCGCTCCGGGCCGGCCGGGCGGAGTCTGGGCGGTTATGGTCTGATAGTCTACCCGGACTACATTCAAGGCTTCGCTCCCGCCGAAATACACCTTCACGCCCTGGCGGAAATCTTCACCCGTCAAGGTGACCTGCGTGCCGCCTATAACGCTGCCTACATTGGGCGTAATGCTCTTTATCACCGGTTCGCTTCCGGGCAGGCGATATTCAAAGGCGTCGTAAGCCGTAGCCACTCCGCCGTCTTTATTTACCACGGTAACGTTTACCATCCCCGGGTCATGGGCCGGCGTAACTGCCACTATGGTAGTAGAGGTATAAGTTTTTACCGTAGCTTCTACTCCGCCGAAATACACCTTGAGTTCCGGCCGGAAGTCGCTGCCCGCGATAGTCACCGGGGTGCCGCCCTTAGTGGTGCCTACCGCCGGGGTTACAGCAGTAATAGCGGGCTGGCTGTCCGGCAACTTATAAGTGAACCCGTTGCGCAAGGTAGCGCTCCCGCCGTCGGGATTCACCAGCGTAATGTCTACCGGACCCACCACATAAGTATCTCCTACTTTGGGGCCTTCGGGAGTATGGACCCACACCGTTCGGCCGTCGGCGCTTACCAGGGGCTCTCCGAGGCTACCCTGCTCCGGGGGAACTATCTTGCCGTTGCCGTCTACATAAAGCCCGGCCCGCCGGGTGCCTATAAAGACTTTTACTCCGGGCCAGAAATATTCCCCGCTTATGACCAGGAGAGTACCGCCTTTAGCCGGCCCCTGGGAAGGGAAGACTCCCGTGATGCGAGGGGAAGTCAAAGGTTCGCGGTACTCATAAGCTTTTTCCTTGATGCAGGTACCCGTATCATACCGGTTTACCACTGTAATATCATAAAACCCGGCGCTGTTGGCCGGAGCCTTTACCCGTATCTGCTCCGGGGTGACCTCCAGGACTTGCGCCTCAGCCCAACCGAAGTACACCTGGGCATCGGGCTGGAAACCGCCGCCGGTGATCAGGACTTCGTTACCTCCCTGCGTCGGTCCGAAGTCGGGCGTTACCTGCCGGATATAAGGGGACGTCTTGGGCTCCCGGTAGGTAAAGGCTTTCTCCTTCACGGCATAGCCACCGTCCCGGCTCAAGTAAGCGTCCCGATTGACCACCACCATATCCACCGGCAAACCGTTTTCCGGGTCTACGCTCCCCGGCCAAGCCGGTATACGCACCTTGGCCGTCTGCGGGTCGAGAACCAGGACATCGGTTTCCGGCACCAGGCAAACATCGCCGATGACCTGGGGACCCTGGGGGCCGTAGACCACCTCGGTTACACTGCCCACATACACCTGCATACCGGGATAAAAATCCGAACCGGTAAGAGTTACGATAGTGCCCCCCAGCCGGCTTCCCCGGTCGGGAGATACACGGGTAATCACCGGGTGGCTTATGTAGGTAAAGCCTCCTACCAGCACCGCCTGGCCCCCGTCGGGATTGGTGACCACCACATCCTGGGGCCCGGGCTGTCCTGCCGGCGTAACCGCCTTAATGGTCTGCGGGTCCAAAACCTGAATCTGGGCGGCCTCCCGACCTCCTATGGTCACCTGAGCCTTGGCCTGAAACCTTTCACCGTAAATGGTAACGGCCGTTCCGCCTGTCGTGGGCCCCGAAGCGGGATCTATGCCGGTAATCGCCGGAGTGCTTGAAGGTACATAATAAGTGAAAGCCTGGGGCAAAGTGGCCCGGCCGAAGCGGTTGCGCACCACCACATCCTTGGTACCGGCGGTGAACTTGGGCGTCCAGGCCGTGATGGTAGCCCCGTCCGGGCTAACCGTAACTCCTTCGGCAGGCAGATAACCCTCCTCTACCGTTCCCAGCTCCACCACGATATACACGTTACCCGCTTCGTCTTTATCCTGATCAAAATTAGCGCCCGTGATAGTGATCAGAGTAGGCTTATCCACCGGTCCTCTGTCCGGGGTGACGCTCACCACGGTCATGGTGCTGGCCAGGTAGGTAAACCCGTTTTTAAACACTGCCGTGGCCAGATCGGGATTTATTACAATAACATCAAACAAGCCGGTGCTGGTCGAAGGAGGAGTAACGGCCTTAATCGTTGCACTATCCACCACCTGTACCTGGGTGGCGGCCAGCTCCAGACCTGCGGCGTTGCGCAGCAAAACCTGTACGCTTTCCCCTTCCTTCGGGGCCCGAAAGTCGCTACCCGAAATGGTGATTAAAGTGCCGCCGGATAAAGGCCCCCCTGAAGGATCCACACCCGTGATCACCGGGTGGCTTTCGGGCACCCGGTAAGTAAAGCCTCCCGACAAAACGGCTTTTTCGGTGATGACCCAGGTCTCTCCCTGCTTTTTCTTGATCAGCAGTACTACATCCTGGCGTCCGGGAGCTCCGGGCGGCGTATACGCTCTATAAGCCTTGGTGCTAGGGTCCCAGATGACGCCTTCTTCTTGGGTCACCGGGTCTTTGTACGCCGCATACCCGCCAATGGTGAGTTCTACCTTAACGTTGACCCCATCGGGCTCCACAAAATTGGCCCCGTTTACCGTTACGGGCGTACCCCCTTCTATAGAGCCCTCGTTGGGGGTTATACTGGTAATCAAAAGCACCCGTCCCGGCGCGAGATAGGTAAAGCCGTTAGCATAAGTATACTTCCCGCCGTCGGGGTTCTCCACGGTGACATCCACCGGCCCGGTAACCGGGCTGGCCGGAGCTATGACCAAAAGCTCCGTAGTGCTCTTGACCGTCACCTGAGTAGCATAAACACTGCCGAATTTGACCTTAAGGGGCATCTCGATGCCCGAACGGAAGTCGCTACCCTTTATGGTGACTTCCGTCCCTCCCTCTTGGCTGCCGGAGTTGGGCTCTATAGAGCTGATGGTAGGTCGGCTCACCTCGCTGACATAGGTGAAACCTTGAAACACGGTATAGGCTTTTTCCGGGTCGGACTTGTAATACACCGTTACGTTGACCGGCCCGGGCGCTCCGGGAGGAGTGCGCACTTTAAGGCTGTTAGCCGCCGCCTCAAGAACTTGGTCCGCTTCTATAGCCACCCCTCCGAACATCACCCCCACGTCGGCCGGATCGGTGGGGAAATTACTGCCGATTATAGTTACTTCGGTTCCGCCGTTGGGGCTGCCGTAGTTGGGCGTAATAGAATCCACCACCGGAGTGATGAAATAAGTAAAGCCCCCGCTCAGAGTCGCCGTGCGCCCGTCCGCATTGGTAACGGTAACATCTTGAGCCCCCACACTCCCCCTGGGGGTAACCACCACCAGCTCGGATACCAGTTCCTTAGTAGTAGCATTCCAGACCACCGAAGCGCTCTTCACGGTGGCCGGCACGCCGCCGAAGCGCACCGTCCCGGTAGGGCTCAGTTCTCTGCCGCTAATGACCACCTCGGTGCCCCCCAGCCAGGTACCTTTACCGGGAGATAGCCCGGTAATCTGCGGCTGGCTCAGGCGGTATTCAAAGGTCTGGGCGTCGGTAGCCGGCAGGATTCCGATACCCCCATCGGGATTTACCACTTTAACCGCCACTTTACCTGCAGTTCCCGGCGGCGTCAGGGCTGTTATAGTGGTACCGTCCGGGCTGACGCTCACATTAGTGGCCGTATTGGCGCCGATATACAGAGTTAGATTGTTCTGAAAGCCCCTGCCCTTGACGGTAATGGGCTGGCCGCCTACCGTACTCCCCGTACGGCCTTCTTCCGGTGTCTCCACTTCGGTAACCACCGGATCGTACCGGAAAGCTTCCAGCTTAACCGCCTGCTGCCCGTCGGGATTTATTACTTTGACATCTACTTTGCCGGAAACGGAGGTCTCCGGCGTGCGTATTTCCAGCCGGGAACTGCTTATAAAATAAACCTCCGGAGCTGCAGTGTTCCCCAGATAAACCGTGGCTCCGGCAACAAAATTGGACCCGGTTATAGTAACCGTAGTACCTCCCGTAACCGGGCCATTGGAAGGAGAAACGCTACTGATCTGAGGCGCAGCAGCCCAGGCCGGCTCTACATCTCCAAAGAAGAAAAAAGCTGCTAACACTACGAGCAGCCATAGGATTTTTTCTTTTAACTTCACCTATGGTTTCCCTCCCCTAAGTCCTCGAGGCTCCCTACAGGGATGGGTTCATGTTAGATAGTCGATTAGGGTGGGCTGGAGCACCATGGCTGCCGTAGCCAGGGCCGCCTGGTATACGTTTTCCTGATTCTTATAGTTCATTACCGCTTCTGCCAGATCTATGTCTTCCAGTTTGGACATGGTTTCCGTCAGGCTTATTTTAAAATCAAAAACCCGGTCCTGGGACATCTGCAACCGGTTGCTTCTGGCCCCCAGGCTGGCTCTTATATTTAGCAGGTGGTCGATAGCCTGGTCGAGCTGATCCAGCGTACCGGCCACCGCTGTATTATCCCCGTCATATAAAGCCTGGTATAGATTGCCCAGCAACGTAAAAACACTCATGTCTCCCTGCCCATCTCCGTCGGTATCCACCGCCTTCTCAAAAACTTTTTCTCCGCTCTCGTTCACCGTAATGGTTACCAAAGGGGCTATTTCCCACTCCAGACTGTCAGTATTTCCTCGGTAGGTTACCTTGCCGTCGGCGGAGCGCACAAAAGGAGACTCGGTTGTCTGGCTTCCTCCAAAGAGAAAACGGCCGCCATAAGAGGTATTGGCCGTCTGCACCAGCTCATCTATAAGCTGGTCAATCTCATAAGCCAAAGCCTGCATAGATTCTTTCGGTAAAGTACCGTTGGCCCCGTATACGGCCAGCTCCCGGGCGCGCTGGAGCGTATCCGTAGCCATGCTGAGAGCGCTCTCCGAAGCGTCCACCCAACCCTTAGCGTCCTGGAGGTTTTTGTCGTACTGCTCCATAGAGGCCAGAGAGGTCTTAAAAGAGAGGACCCGGGCTACCACAATAGGATCATCTGAGGGGCGCCTTACCGTTTTTCCGGAAGACATCTGGTTTTGACTCTTACTCATGGCCTTAAGGTTAGTATTTATATTAGTTAGCACGTTCCTTATCAGCATGTTGTTGGTCACTCGCATAAATACCCTTCACCCACCCCACTGGTTATCCTCTACCTATATACTCTGCCACATAAGACACTCTACCACATAAGGCCGGCTAACCCCGTAGAAAATGCGCTCGCTCCCCACCAAATGTACTAAATTATAAATAATAAGCCCTTTTATACACCTTAAAATGCACCTTTAAATACACCTTAAAAACCTTAGAATTGCTCCTGAAAAACCCTAGAATTGCCCCTACCCAACTAGCCCCTCAGTGAACCGCCATACGATTAATTAAAGTATCCAACATTTCATCCAAAGTGGTCATCACTCTTGCCGCAGCTTCATAAGCGTGTTGGAACTGGATCATATAGGACATTTCCTCGTCGATGGAAACCCCCGAGATAGATTCTTTACGGTTGGTGAGCTGGTCCACTAAGGATTGCTGGTTAGTGGCCATGCGGTCTGCCTCATTAGCCGCCACCCCCAGCCGGGCGGTGAAATTTTTGTAATAATTATCAAAAGTAGCTCCTAATTCCTCTATAACCGTACTTTGCAGTTGAGCGATGGCCAGGGCGTTGCTGCCGTCGCCCGGGTTGGCGGATTGCGCCGCGGCGAGGCGGCTCACGTCTTCGCGAATAGAGGAGTTAACGTCAATATTAGCAGCCGTTATTTCTTGTCCGTCCAGGGAGACAAAAAAGTTCTCGTAATTTGTATTACCGTTTAAGTCCACACCCTGTTTATGGATCTCGTTAATCTTGCTCGCCAACGTTTGCGCCAGCTTATTTAAATCCTCGGTGAAGTTTTTCAATTGCTCGTCGCGGACTGTCTGCAGACCTTTTAAGACACCATTTTTGATGGTCACCGGTGTATTGTCCGCCCACTTAATGACCGTATTCCCATCCCCGTCTCGTTCGGTCTCAAGAGTTCGCACCAAATTCCCACCGCTGTCCACTTCTACAATATTAGAGCCATCTATCAACACCTTAATGGCGCCCGTGTCCACTTCCTCTCCGTTAACCGTTACCGTTTCCGGCTCCACCTGGAAATCCACTATCTTCGCCAGCTCGTCCAGAAGTTTGTCCCGCTGATCCATGAGATCGTTGGGCTGATCCCCGGCGAGCTTTATAGCCTTTATCTGTTTATTTAAGTCCGCTATTTGCCGGGCCAGGGAGTTTACCTCGACCACTTTGATCTCCATCATCTGATTGATATCTTCGCGAATAGTCTCCAATTGCTGATATGTGTGCCGGAGAGCTTCGGCCAGGGAGATACTCGTTTCCACCACCGTAGTCCGTACAGGAGAGCTTTCCGGGTTCTTGGCCAACTCCTGCCAGGCCGCCCAGAAGTCGCTCATAAGAGTGCTCAGGCCCGTATCGGAAGGCTCGGCGAACACCTCTTCCATCTCCTGCAAGAAATCCCGGCGCACTTCCCAGGCGCCGAGGGTATGGGTCTCGTAGCGGATCTGGCCGTCCAGAAACTCGTCCCTCATGCGCCTTACTTCTTGTACCTCCACACCCGTGCCTACCTGCCAGCCCTGGCCGCCGGGCCGGCTCATAGAAGGCACCGGATAGGCAAAAGTAGCCGCCATGACCACCCGCTGGCGGGTATAGCCCTCGGTACTGGCATTGGCCACATTATGGGCCGTAGTTTGCAAAGCTTTCTGCTGGGCCATGAGCCCTCTTAAGGCCGTATTTAGGGCGAAGAACGTGCCTCCCGCCAACCCTTACCTCTCCTCTCTGCTGGATCTAGGACCTGACGTTTTCCCTCTTTAATTAATTTTTTATTTTAGACTT
Source organism: Neomoorellaceae bacterium (assembly GCA_049701195.1). GTDB lineage: Bacteria > Bacillota > DSM-521 > Neomoorellales > Neomoorellaceae > JBNATU01. The sequence continues at coordinate 34,246 of JBNATU010000008.1, read as the reverse complement.
CTAGATTTACCTAGATTTACTTCTCCTAGATTTACTTCTCCAAATTTAACCTACTGCATTTTCGCTTGCTTATTTTCCGCCAGGACCTTAACGTTATAAGATATAATGCAGCTTATGTGCTCTGTGCTTTCGTCCCCTATTTAAGCCTGTACCCGTCGCTCGGGAAAAGAACCTCACTCTTAATCTCGTGCCATAAGGTCAAGCAAAATTTCCGTCTAAGGATGAGGGCAAACCTGCGTCCAGCACGCAGGTATTAAGATAGAATCACTTGCTCACACACTCCGATCTATCCGCAGGCAACGCTGCTCCAAGTGGCGCGTTAAAAGGCTGAGCATTTTGCGGGCATAAGCTAGAGATTGCCGCAGTAACAGAGTATTAGTCTCATTTATCTCCTTAAGTTCCCGCAGGACCGCCTGAAGGCGTTCCACGGTTTCGCCCAGTTCATCCCGCAGTGCCTCTACCGCCAACAGCCCTTTCACCCCGGCCTCCGGGGAAACCCGGTATTCCGCCGCCACCTGCCGGTGTAGTTCCTCCCGGTGCTGTTCCAGTCTCATCAATTCTTGAATAATCTGCTCCTTAACCGATAACCCTTCCCTTATTCCATCCAGATCATCCCGCCGCAGGCACTCCTGCTCTCTCCGGCAAGCCTCCCGCAATTCTTGCAATAATTCCAGCTCACGCTGCAGAACTTCCGCCAAAAGCGACCTCATGATCTTAACTCCCGCCTGAGGGCTTCCGCTAATTCCTCCGTATTTACCTTATAGGTGCCTGCCTCAATCTGAGCCTGTAGCTCTTGCACTTTGTCCTCCCGCACGTCCGGAATCTCCGAGCTCAGGCGCAACAATTCCTGTAACTGCCGCGCGGCCGCAGAAATCTCCGCGCGGTCGGAGCCGCCTTTGTTCTCCTTGCTTCCCACTCCCGCAGGGCGCCTGTAGGTACTAAGGATTTGAGATATACTGAGCGGCCCCTGCCCGTAAATCTTCAAGCCCATCACTCCCGGTCAGCTCATCTTCAGCATGATGTTCCTGTTATGTATAATCGTCAACCGGCTGCCGAACTTGAGTAGGTCCTATCCTTGCGATCCGATTTAGGGTTTCTCACCGGCTCGGAACTTCTCGGCAGCGCGAACCTGGCCGTGATTGGTGGGGTAGACCCTCATGCCGCCCTGGCAGCACCAGCAGAAGGATGAAAATGGCAAAGAGCGCATTTTCGGGGTAGTGATTGGTGGGGCAGGACGGGCACCCAAAATTGGGGATTTGCGGATACTCAAAAGTACGGTTTTGCTGCCCGCAACCCCCACACAACCCCCCAGACCACCTTAAAGCCCCTCTTAAAACCCCTTTCAGCTGGCCAGCTCTTCCTCTTCTTCCGCCCGCAGGTGATTGAGCAGACTTTGCACATCCAAGATCAGCGCTACTCGACCGTCTCCTAATATGGTGGCTCCGGCGATACCCGGTATCTTACCTATATAGCTGCCCAGGGACTTAATCACGATCTCCTGCTCGCCCAACAGCGCATCTACCACAAAGCCCACGCGCTTTTCCGCCAGACCGACGATGACCACCGCCGCCTTCCCTTGGTCCAGACGCCATTCGCCCGGGAACCCCAAGGCCTTAGCCAAATGCACCAGAGGTAAAACCTGACCGCGCACCACAGTTACCTCCTGGTGCTGGACCCGCCTCACCTGCTCGGCTTCTACCTCAATAATTTCCACCACATTGGCCAGCGGGAAAGCATAAACCCGGTCCTCCAGGGTAACCAACAACGAACGGTTTATGGCCAAAGTTAAAGGAAGTTTAATAGTAAAGCAGGTACCGGCACCGGGAGTAGTCTGGATATCAATGGTACCGTTTATTTTTTCCAGATGCGCCTTAACGATGTCCATACCCACTCCCCGGCCCGAAACATCGGTCACCTTCTCGGAAGTAGAGAAGCCCGGCAGGAAAATAAGGTCCAGCGCTTCCCGTTTGCTCAGACGAGCCGCGGCTTCGGGAGAAAGCAACCCCTTTTCCACCGCCCGACGCCGGAGGTGCTCCGGGTCCATTCCCCGCCCGTCATCCTGCACCGTGATGACGATCTGGTTCTCCTGGTGAAAGGCCTTAAGAGCAATAGTGCCGTAACGCGGTTTGCCCATACGTACCCTTTCCTCGGGCAATTCGATGCCGTGATCAATAGCATTGCGTAAAAGGTGTATCAAAGGATCCCCTATCTCCTCGATGACCGTACGATCCAGCTCGGTCTCCCGGCCTTCCACCACGAAGTTTATCTCTTTCCCTGCCTTATGGGCCAGGTCTCGCACCATACGCGGGAAACGATTGAACACCTGGTCGATAGGGAACATGCGGGCTTTCATGATCTCCTCTTGCAAGTCCGACGTTACCCGGCCGATATGCAGGGAAATTTCATCCAGCACTTCCACCAGTTCTTCGCTTCCCAACTTTTGCTTTAGATTGTTACCAACTTCTGCCAAACGCGTGCGATCAATAACCAGCTCCCCTACCAGGTTCATAAGGGTCTCCAGGCGCTGTACATCTACCCTCACGGTTTGTGCGGCTCTGCGGTCCATACTACGCTGCGCCCCGGCTTCCGTCGGAACAGGCACCTGGCCGCCTGTTCCGCCCTCTCCCTCCTCCGGCTTGGCCTCTACTACCCTATCTTCCTCCAAAATAAGAGGCCTTACGGTTACCTCTTTTATTTCGGAGATGGACTTTATGACATTGGCCACGGTATCCGGGTCTTCCTTGCTCACCAGAGCGAGGCGGAAGGTGTTCTCGAACTTCTCGGCTTCTAGCTCCTGAGTATGCGGTTCGCTCTTAATGATCTCCCCCAAATCCTTCAGGTTATTGAAGACCAGGAAAGCCCGCGCTCCTTTCATACGGCAATCCGGTTCCAGCTCCACCTTTATTTCGTACGCCCTATACCCCCGGACTTCCGCTGCCCGAACCACATTCTCTTCCACCTCATTTAGCTCGAGGGGTAAATCAGCAGGCGAAGAGACTCTGTTCCCCTCATCCCCTTCTTGAGCCAGCACCTCTTCCAAACGCCTCACCAGTGCCGAAGCGTCCACTTCCCCTTCATGACCGGTGGTTAACTGCTCTTTGAGCTCCCGCAGTTTGTCCAGACAAGCCAAAAGAAGATCGATAATGCCCGCATTTACCCCCAGCTTCCCCTGCCGCAGGGCGTCCAGTACGCTCTCCATGCGGTGGGTTAAGGTAGCCATCCTTTCAAAGCCCATGGAAGCCGAAGAACCTTTCAGGGTATGGGCTACGCGAAAAATGCGGTTGAGCAGTTCCCGGTTTTCCGGGTCCTGCTCTAGCAGAACTATAGCCTCATCGAGCTGCTGTAGCTGTTCTTCTGCTTCATCCAGAAAGAGGCTCAAATACTGGGACATATCCAAGCCGTTCATACCTCGGCCACCCCTGCCCCCATTTGTTCTCTAAGCTGCTCTTGTTCGCTTTCCCGCAACACCCGGTCCAAATCCAAAAGAATGATCAGCCGGTCCTCCCACTTGCCCACACCCCGCAGATAAGCCACATCTACCCCTTTAATGATGGGCGGCGGCGGTTCGATATTCTCCTCCGGGAGGCGGAGGACTTCCAGCACCGCATCCACGATCATGCCCACGGTTATCCCGTTTACCTCCACTACCATTATACGGGTATTATTGGTGGCTTCCGCCAAGGGCAGGCCGAAACGCTTATGTAGATCGATTACCGGGATAATTCTCCCGCGCAAATTTATGACCCCTTCCACAAAGCTCGGCGTCCTGGGCACCTGCGTAATGGGCTGCAAGCGGATGATTTCATGCACGTGGGCAATATCCACGCCGTAAGTTTCTCCCGCCAGCTGAAAAACTACTAACTGTTCCATAAAATATGCACTCCCTTAAATTTAAGGTTAACGCTCATGTCGCCGGTGCGTACCAGCAAGGGGTAGACCTTCATGCCGCCGGGCGGCACCTGTTTTTGAGAAGAGATTTTCCCGGGCTATTCAGCCCATACCTAACCTACCTACTAAAAATTGCCCGACCACAGGAATAAAGTACAACCCTTCAGGAAAAAACATTTACCAGAAGTCAGTTGCCCTACCCACCAGGCATGCCCGGAGCACAGTCACTTAGGGAAATAAACTTCGGCCATGCCTGCCAGGCATCACCGCTTATAAAAGTATAACCGTGGGGCCAAGGGCTGTTTTCGTCCCGGCATACTATACTAATATTTTCCCTCTCAGGGCCTAAAATCCCTGCTGACACGGCAAAAAAATTACCGCTTGTAGGGTTACAGTTTAAACTGGCCGACGGCGGTTTCCAGCTCCCGGGCCGCCCGCGCCAGCTTCCCTGCGGCCTCACCGATTTTCGCCACCGCGGTGGTCTGTTCGGCGGCGGCAGCGGACACTTCTTCCGTACCGGCAGCCGCTTCTTGCGTGCCTGCCGCCAGGGTTTCGGCCGCCTGCTTGATTCTACCGGCTTCAGCCGCCATTTCCTCCGCTCTTTCCGTAACATCCTCAATCTTGGCTGTGAGCTGGTTGATGGCCTCCTCAATAGCGGCAAAAGATCTGCCGCAACGGTCCATCACTTCCGTACCTTTTTCTACATCCCGGACTCCTTCCTTCATCCCGTTTACTACCCGCCCCGTTTCCTGCTGAATCTCGTTGATTAAGCTTACGATCTGCTCACTGGCCCGTGCGGACTGTTCCGCCAGCTTCCGCACCTCTTCGGCCACTACCGCAAAACCGCGGCCCTGTTCTCCCGCTCTGGCGGCTTCGATGGCCGCATTTAACGCCAGCAGATTAGTTTGTTCGGCAATACCGGAGATTACGCCCACAATCTGGCCTATTTGGAGAGAACGCTGGCCCAATTCTTCTACTATCTTGGCCAAGCCGGACATGCGCTGGGAGATAGCTTCCATCTGGCGGTTGGCCTCTTCCACGGTGCGGGCGCCTTCAGCCGTTTTTTCCAGCACCAGGCCGGAAGAAGCAGCCATTTCTTCCGCCTGCCGGTGCACCCTCTCCACTCTGGCAGCCTGCGCCTCAATAGCCTGGGCCGTATCGCCCACTTGCTGGGCCTGATGCTCGGCACCGCGCGCCATCTCCTGGGCCGTAACCGCTACCTGCCGGGCAGTTTCCCCTACTTCTTGGGACATCTGGGCCAATTCCTGGCTGGACCTGGCCACCTCCGTCGCCAGATCGCGCACCTGTCCGATAAGTTGGCGCAGCTTTTCCACCATAGCGTTAAAGACGCTGCTCAATTGACCCAGCTCGTCCCGGGATCGGACCTTCACCGGCTCTCCGGTCAAATCCCCTGCGGCTACGCGGTTAGCATAAGCTACTATCTGAGCCACAGGTCGGCCGATCAGGCGGGTAAAAAACAAGGCCACCAGAAGTCCCATTAAAAAAGCCAGAACCAGGCCGAAGAGCAGAGTGGATTTGGCATAGATTACGGCGGCATAAAGCTGTTGTTGCGCCTCTTCCCGCTGCCGGGATATTTCCTGCTTCAATGTACTTCCTATATTATTGATATTGTCTATCGAGGCCCCCATCTGAAAGCTCAAAATAGGGAGGGCCAGCATACGGTCTTCCTGGCTGAGATTTACAATACTGTTTTTAAAAGTGCTCTCAAAGTTCTTGGCAGCCTGCTCCATAGCAAAGGAAAAGCCTCTCATCTTGTCGTCTAGCTCCTGGCTGTCCAGCTCCGCCTTAGCGCTGTGGAAGCGCCTTAAAGCATCGTCGAAACTCGCCACATTAGCCTGTGAACCATTAACTATGTAGTCCGTTGCCCGGCGGTAACCCTCCCATATAGAAACCGACATTTCCGAGAATAACTGATTTTCCTGTTGCAGCTTAATTACCTCCTGGGCCAGTTGGTGAATGCTCTGCAAATTCATATTTACAATAATGACTACGGCCACAAAAATGGCGATTACCAAACAAAAGCCGCCCATGAGCTTGGTACCCAGCTTAAGCCTCTGGAAAAACCGGAAATCAACGCCCCTCCGCGCTCCCGAATTACTCCCCCCTTTTTTTGGCGTTTCCTCAGCCTCCTGTCTCCTTCCCGGCCAAAATCGGCGCCCTTTCATGCTTTTACTGCCTCCTTCCAAAATATGAAGCGGGAATAATATTGGGTAAGAAAATAAGAATATAATATTGAGTAAGAAAGAATAGATAAGCAAAAAGTAATAGCAAAAAATAATGTAGATAAACGTATAAACGCCCCTTTTGTTGATGCGGCACCACTAGAAGGATGAAAATGGCAAAGAGCGTATTTTCGGGGTAGACCCCCATACCGCCATTACGGCCCCATCAGTAAAGATAAAAATGGCAAAAAGCACATTTTCGGGTTAGCCCCTGCGTAAAAATCACAAAAAAAGAGGCTACATTCCCCTGGGGTAGCCCCGCTCCACCCCGGCAGCCCGGCTGCCCTAACTCTGCTCAGAGCCTTAGGCCCGCGGCTTTGCGCCCCCGCCTTTCGACGGGTTTGCCTTTTCGGGGAAATTCTGTTAATTTCGCCTTAATTATACTTTGATTTACAACCAAGGTGCAAGATATTTCTGCGGCTCCCTATAAAACTCCAGAATTTGTTTTAGTGTAGAAGCTTCTATTCTTTCAAATCGGTAATACTCCTGCACATAGCGCAAAGCTTCTTGCAAGCTTTCCCGGCCCATTTTCCCCTCCCAGTCCAGCCAGAACAGAGCTCCCTGGCGGTATACGGCGCGGCGATATTCCTCTTCCGAGGCATAGCCGGTTAAAGGTTTTTCCTCAGGTAGATCGCCCGCCCCTCCCTCCGCCCTCAAAGCGGCCTCCCGTTGCCGGTAAAAATCCGGATCGACTTCCCGGTAAAAGAGCATGGTGCTGTACTCGGCCAGCCCTTCGTCTATCCAGGCCGCCCGGATGCTATCATTCCCCACCAGGTTATACCACCATTGGTGGGCCACCTCATGCACTACTACCGACGAACCGTAATTCTCCAGCGAACTCAAAAAAATGAGGCCCGGATACTCCATGCCCGCCAAACCCTGCAAAGGAACCTCGGCCAAATATAAGTAAGAGAAAGGATAAGTCCCGAAATAATCCTGAAAAAAGCTTAAAGCCTGGGCTGCCGTCTCCTCAACAGCGGGCGAAGGTTTGTGTCGGGTAGCCCAAACCAGCTCTGTAAGCCCTACCTTCCGGCGCAAGAGCTGCCAGTCAGGAGCCGCTGCAAAAGCGAACTCGCGGATAGGGTGTTCGCTGGTAAAAGACCAGACCGCTCGCCCGGATTTTTCCCCCCGGCTTATAAGGCGGCCGCTGGCTACTACCGTTTGCCCGGCAGGTGCTTCCAAATCCACCGTGTAATAAGCGGCATCGCTGAAATAAGGGTCGCCAAAGGTTACTCCGTCCGCCATCCCTTGCCAAACCCCCTTTTGCCGCGGCGCCAGCAGGGGGTACCAGCCGGAGGCCATGGTAACGCCCTCAAAAAAACCCAGCCGGGCAGCCTTCATGGGCAACCGGGTGGAAAAGGCCATCTCTACCGCCACGGTCTCCTGGGGAAGCAGAGGCCGGGGCAAAGGAACCAGGAGCCGGGACCCCTGGCTTTGAAAAGGGGCTTCTTCTCGGTTTACCCAAACCTGATGTACGGCCAGCCCGCCTTCGACCCCCGCCAGGCTGCCTGCCGGGAGATTGAACTGGAGATCTCGCAAAGGATAAAAATAAGGATTCTGATAGGCCAAAAAAAGCCGACCTTCAATACGCCTGTCTTCCGGCTCCAGGCGAGCCTTGAGGTTATACACCGGATAATAACGGTAATGGGATTGCCCGGAACTATCGTTACCCCATACCGGCACCTTTAGGTCCCCGGACGACCGGTCGGCGGAGGATAAGCCCAGTAATTCCAGCGCGTGGGACAGGGGAAGGTAGACACTATTGCTACCCAGAAATCGGCCTGCCGGTACTACTATCACACCGTGAACCTTTAGCGGTGGCGGGTCCAGCAGTATACGGCGATAATTCACCAGGAGCACCGCGCCCTTACTTCCAGGACGCGAAAAAGAAAAAGCCGTAGCTATGTAAGGATAAATCGCCAGCAGCAGGCCCGGCAGCACCAGAAGCAGCCACTTTTTTCCCCGCATTAGCAGCCCCCTTACCAGGGCTAATTCGACAAAATCAGCCGTTCTCCTGCTGCTATAAATAGCAAGGGAGCCGAAAATTTCCTTTCCGGCTCCCTTATATCTCTCCGTACAAAATTCCGGTTTCAGCCGAGGACTCCGCCTAATCGCAGCTACGAAGAGGGTTTTTCTGCCAGGGTTACCGTGATACTAACCTGGCCGCTCCGGCGGAAAAGCAAAAGCTGCACAGTTTGTCCTACCTGCTTGCTTTGAATAATCTTGACCAGCTCGCTGGCGGAGTTCACCGCCTGCCCGTCGACCTGCAAGATTACATCGCCCCTCTTAACCCCGGCTTTGGCCGCCGGACCTCCGGAGACCACTTCCCGGACCAGCACGCCTTCGGCCTTGCTCATGCCCAAAATATCCGCTATGTCCGGGGTTATCTCCTGCAGCACCACTCCCAACCACGGCCGGCTGATCTTGCCCTTAGTCATAAGATCGTTTAACACCGGCTGGACAGTAGTGCTGGGAATAGCAAAGCCTACTCCCTGAGCGTCGACTTTTACGGCCGTGTTTATGCCGATAACTTCTCCGCGCAGGTTCAGCAGGGGACCACCGCTATTGCCGGGGTTGATGGAAGCATCGGTCTGCAACAAGTTTTCGTAATGCCGATCCTGGGTATCAATGGGCCGACCTTTGGCGCTCAAGACGCCCACAGTTACCGTATGATCCAGCCCGTAGGGATTGCCAATGGCGATTACCCATTCCCCGACCCGGGCCTGGTCGGCATTCCCCAGTTTAAGATAGGGTAAAGGCTGGCCCACATTAACTTTCAGCACGGCCAAGTCCAGGTCGCGGTCCGCCCCCACCACCTTGGCCTTAAAACGCTGCTCAAAACCCGCTATAGTGACTTCCACTTCCTGAGCCCCTTCTACTACGTGCTCATTGGTCAAAATATAGCCGTCGGAAGAAATGAGGAAACCGGAGCCCAGCGATCTTTCCTGCTGTTGCCCTTCATAAGGCAACCCAAAAAACTGGCGGAAAAAAGGATCATTAAAAGGAAAACTCATACTAGTAGTGGTCACGGTATCGATCCTTACCACCGCCGGACTGGCCGCTTCTACTATATCGGCAATGCTTTCCGGTCCCAAACCCGGCGGCACGCTGGCCGCCGCAGCCGTACTGGCGGTCACCTGCTCCCCCGTGGCGCTCTGGGGTGGCAAAGCAAAAGCTCGGGAAGTCCCACCCAAGACAAAAAATAAACTCGCCACGGCTACCCCGGCCAAAAACACCACCATAAGAAGCAGACCTAAAGTGCGTCTTCCTCCACGCTCATACATAACTGTTCACCCTCCTCCATCCTTATCGATGCTTCCGAAGCAAAACTTGGCAAATGCTTACGGGCTAAAGCCTGTAGTTAGACCAAGAAACCTTGAGGGACAAAGCTTTAACCGCCGGAAAATCATACTTGTTGCAAAAGCACCATCCTTAATCTATGCCTAGCGATACTTATCGATAACCCCCGGCAACCGTTTTGCAGATTAAAACACACCTGATATTGCCGCTTCCTTAGTCAGATTTCACTTTTTATTTTACTACAAAGAGCCTGAGAAGACATTAAGAAATGGTTCCGCCCCACCCGTTGCAACGCCCGCCTGCCTCTGCTATACTGAGCCTCGAGGGGGTGATCGCATGAAAAAAAGCTATCTCGTCCTCTTTTTAATCCTTTGGTTGGCTTTGGGCCTGACCGTGACCGCCATAAATAGTCTCGGCGAAAGTCAAGGAAGCCACGGGCCCGTGGCCGGCCATGTGGAAACCGACCGGCATTAACTGCCTGACGAAGGAAGGTGTCTACTTTTGCTCGCCGAAACCATATTCACCGGTACCGAGCTTTTGCTGGGCCAGATAGTGAATACCAACGCCGCTTTTCTGGCCCGTCACCTGGCCGCCGCGGGCATCAGCCTCTACCGTCAGGTAGTGGTAGGCGATAATCTGGAGCGTATAAAGCAGGCCATCTTAGAAGCCCAGGCCCGGGCCGACCTCATTATCGTCTGCGGCGGTTTGGGGCCTACGGATGACGATCTCACCCGGGAAGCCCTGGCGGCAGCCCTGGAGGTGCCCCTGGAGGAGCACCCGGGCGCGCGGGAACATATCTTGCAATTCTTCGCCGCACGCCACCGCCCCATGCCGGCACAAAACCTGAAGCAAGCCCTCATCCCCCGCGGTGCCCAAATATTAGAAAATCCTTTAGGAACAGCACCCGGCTTCTTTCTGGCGCATAAAGGCAAACTATACGCTTGCCTTCCCGGACCCCCTGGAGAATTCCGCGCTATGCTGCTAGAGAAGCTTTTACCACTCCTGACCCCTTACGGCGCCGGCCGTGAAGTGATCTTTTCCCGGGTTTTGAAGATTACGGGTCTAGGAGAGTCCGCGGTAGAAGAGAAGGTGCAGGACCTACTCAGCCACACCAATCCTACCCTGGCCCCCCTGGCCAAGACCGGGGAAATCCACCTGCGCTTGACGGCCCGAGCCCCTGATATTCGAGCCGCTCTGGCCTTAATAGAACCGTTGGAAAAAGAAATACGCCACAGGCTGGCGGATTATATATTTGGAAGCGACGAGGATACCCTGGAGGGTGCGGTCGGTAGCCTACTTGCTTCCCAGGGCTGGACACTGGCCGTGGCCGAATCGTGCACCGGAGGCCTCCTGGCCCACCGCTTAACCAACATACCGGGGAGTTCGACCTATTTCCGGCAAGGAATAGTGGCCTATGCCAATGAGGCCAAGACCCGGCTTTTAGGCGTTTCCCTTGAGGACTTGACGCTCCACGGTGCGGTGAGCAGCGAAGTAGCCCTGGCCATGGCCCGCGGAGTACGAGCCCTGGCCGGAACTGATGTAGGCGTAGGAATCACCGGCATCGCCGGACCCGGCGGAGGTACGCCTACTAAACCCGTAGGCTTGGTATATCTGGCCGTAGACCTGCGAGGTGAAACCCAAGTACGGCGCGAACTCTTCCAAGCCTCTAGAGAAGAAGTCAAATGGCGGGCCAGTCAAAGTGCTCTTGACCTGCTCTGGCGTACGTTGAGGATAAAAATGCAGCCCGGAGGGTAACTTACTATTATTAACTAACCTGCCATACGTGGGCTGTTCGGGCAGATGCTTAACGAGGCTTCGTGTAACTTATAACCTGCCATACCCAAGGGGTACAATCACATAAATGGAAATAACCCCCAAGACTATTTCCGTACTAACCGGCCATGCCGGTTACACCGCCCGGCACAACCATGCATAGAAAGAGAAGACTAACCGCCCTGTTTGCCTGAGCGGCAGTACCTTCACGGCATGGGCGGTTAGTATAGCGGTTAGTATAAAAATAGCCTTCGGGCCTATTTTCATTTAGGTGGCTCATTAGGTAGTTGTACTCCCTAGTCTTGAGTAGCTAGCTTAAAAACTCGGGGGCTTTCCGGTGAGGGAAAATAGAACCTTGAGCAGGTGGTCAAAGCTACAAGCGCTGTCCCATATAGTCCAGATTGGGGTCCGGAAACTGCTTTATCGGTACTGGCGAGCACCGGCTCTGGCTCTCCTCTTGCTCCTGGTGCTACTTATTCCCGGCGTCCAGTTCCAGCCTTTCCGGCCCTCCCCGGCGAAAAAACCGCTCCCCTCCCCCGTCAAAAGCGACGAAATAAACCTGCTTGCCCGGCTCGTAGCTGCCGAAGCCGGGGACGAACCCTATCCCGGCAAGGTAGCCGTAGCCGCTGTAGTTCTAAACCGCACGCGCCACCCCGGCTTTCCTCCCACCATATCCGGGGTCATCTTTGAACCCTGGGCTTTCGAAAGCGTAGCGAACGGCACCTTTTGGGAAACCGCGGTAGACGAGCAGGATTACCGCGCCAGCCTAGACGCCTTGAGTGACTGGGACCCCAGCGGGGGCGCCCTCTATTTCTTTAACCCTGCTACGGCCACCAGCCCTTGGGTCTGGAGCCGACCTCAAACCACCGTCATCGGCCATCATATCTTTGCTCTCTAATTTTGGCCAAGCCGCCTACTTTCCCGCAGAATTCCCGGTGCAAGGAGAGCGGTACCTCGGCCCGCAGACATACTTCTGAAGGACCGTAATCCGCAGTCACCAGCCGGCCACCGGAAGCATTGAGGTGGTAAAGCACTCGCTCCAAATTAGGATAAGAACACACCAGCTCGACCATCCGGGTAAGCACCTTTTCCTTACGACCCGCTTTTTCCAATGCCTGCCGCGCTGCCTGGCCGTAAGCCTCGATAAGCCCTCGTACACCGAGCTTTTTGCCTCCAAAGTAGCGCGTCACGACCACGGCCACATTGGTCAAACCCCCACTTAAAATGGCGCCCAAGATCGGGCGCCCCGCCGTACCCGTAGGTTCCCCCGCATCGCTATAATAAGTTATTTCCCCGGGTGGCACCCCCAAACGGTAGGCGAAGCAATTATGGGTGGCTTGACGGTGAACCTTTTGCCGTAGAGCGATGAACTCCCGCGCTTCTTCTTCTGTCGTTACTTCTTGAGCGCAGCCGATAAACAAAGAGCGCTCGATCTTGAGTTCCACCTCGGCCTGGCGAGCTATGGTAAAGAAGCGATCTGGGCTACCGTGCTCTGTCTCTAATACCGCTTCTGCCCTTTCTATCTTCGCCGGCGCCTTTCCTTTATCCCTTCCTTTATCCATTATCCATCTATTCATCATACCCTGCTCTTTCCCACGCGGGAGCGTATCCCGCTTACTTACAGGTTAAAGCCGCCCTCCCCCAGGCTCAAAACCCACACTTCGGTTTCCGGCGGCAAAGCCTCCTTATCTACCTCTATTTCGCTACGGCCTAGGTGGCGCACATTAGCCCGACCGGAGGTGAACTCATCCACTCCGGCTATGGGGAATCCGCGCATCCCGGAGGTCAGATAATGCATGGGCAATACCAGGCGGGGCCTTAAACTCGCCACTACTTGCCAGGCCTCCGCAGCATCAATAGTAAAATAACCGCCCACAGGCACCATCAATACATCCAGCGGCCCGATCTTCTCACACTTTTCCGCATCCAAAAGGTGGCCCAAATCGCCCAGGTGCGCCAGCCGCATATCTCCCACTTCCAAAACAAAAACCGCATTCTTTCCCCGCTTTTCCCCCTGCACATCATCATGGTAGGTGGGTACGGTATAAATATGCACATCCTTAAAGGTGAGGTCCACTTTATTCCATTCTTCTCCTTCGGCCGTAAGACCGCGCAAGACTTGGGAATAACCTTTTACCCCTTCCAGGTAGTTATGATCCCAATGCTCATGGCTCACCGTCACTATATCGGCATCTACCGTTTGGGCCGACGGCGAAACCTCCGGACCGTAAGGGTCGGTTACTATCCTCACCCCTGCAGGTGTAGTAAGATAAAAGCTTGCATGGCCAAGCCAACGTATCTTCATGGACTATCCTCCCCTAAGATGTATATATTTGTACATATTACCATGGCTACTGTAAAGTCAATATTATCATATAATGGCGAAGTGTGCAAGAAGACCCAGGCATGGCGTATCCCCACTCTTTACAGAGCAGGCCTGCTTGGGCTTGGAAGCGAGCGAACAAGCCTTCGCGGCTAGCCAAACTTGAGCTTAGCGAAAGGCAAAGGCAGGCCCGAAACTTTTGGGAGGTCCGAGGCCGGCAATTGCGGCAGGATGCTTAAATCCTGTCGGGAAGCCTACTCTTCCCGTCTTTAAGCCAAACGCCAGTTTAACCCGCAAGGGTTTGGGGAGAGAGCTTTAAACCAAGGCCTCCCTTGCGGACCCGTGGGTAAGATGTCTTTGCCGTTAAATCATAGTTAACCGGCCAAATCCGCATTCTGTCCGGACTCTCTCCGCTTTTACTCCGCTCTTGTTCTGTAATTCACAATTAAATATAATATAAGGTATGGGAAGCGAACCGGGAGGTCGACCCTGATACGGTAGCGAGGGACGTTGCTAAGGCAGTCAAGGAGACAAGGAAGGGCAGAAATGCTCAAAGCGGTGCTTGACACTAACGTCTTGGTTTCTGGCCTCATCAGCCCCAACGGTATCCCGGCCCGGTTGATTAATGCGTGGCGCGAAAAGAAGAAGTACCAGGGAGTAAAAATATTGAGACCGGCGGAATTCTTTGCACAGCTTCAGAACCGAGAACTTTCATAATTTCTTGTCTTAAAGAAGTAATTGCCGGGCGACACTCCGCTTTTCGGGACCGCCGCCCTGCGGTCAAAGGCGAGCAAAATCACGTACGGCAGGCCGTCTTCTATCCTCCCCCCGCGGGCGGGAGGATAAGTACGGTGTCCCCCTGACCCACCGGAGTGGCGAGCCCTCCCAGGAAGCGCACATCCCGGCCGTTTAAGAAAATGCGCATAAAGCTTTTCAGCTCTCCCGTCTCCGGCTCCAGTATCTTTCCCAAAATATCTTTCCCGGTGAGCTCTTTAACTTGCTCTAAAACCAACCTCACGGTAGCCTTATCCGGCACAGATACCACCAGCTCCCGGGTACCTAAGAATTGAGCCAAGTCCAGGATGGTGCTGACCTTGACTTCCATTCTTATCCTCCCTCCCGGAAAGTTTCAGGTCTTCCGAAACAAAACCCCTTCTACCTTATTCCACGATCTCCCGATTTTCCGGAGCCTCCTTAGCGGTACGCCCCCCGGGGGAGAGACCGAGATAACGTAAAACTTCCCCTGCCTTACCCGCAGAACCCAGTATACGGATCTTCTCCTTCACCACCGTTTTGACTCTCTCCCTGGCCGGCGCGCCGTACTTCCGGACATCCACCACCTCCGGGTCCTGGGCCAGCTTTTCTCGCAGGGCCGAAGTAAAGGCCTTATTGAGCTCGGTAGCAAAATTGATCTTGGCAATCCCCGCCTGTATGGCCTCCTTAACGGAGGAATCCCGCACTCCGGAAGCACCGTGCAGGACTAAAGGTAACCCTACTTTCTCGCGAATCCGGGCAATCCGCTCTATGTCCAGCACGGCCGACTGCACCCGCATACGGTGAGCACTGCCCACCGCCACCGCCAGAGCATCTACCCCGGTGCCTTCCACAAATTGTACAGCTTCTTCCGGAGTGGTCATAAATTGTCGCATTTCCTCCGGGGACAGGGGGCCCTTCGCCGCGTCCGGTATTTTCCCTATCTCGCCTTCCAGGGGAATCCCGACCGCGTGCGCTATTCTCACCAGCTCTCGGGTAACCCGGATATTCTCTTCCATAGACAGGGCCGAGCCGTCAAACATGAGGGAGGTAAAACCCGCTCTCAAGCACCTCATAACCACCTCAAAGCTGACTCCGTGGTCCAGGTGGCAGACTACAGGTACGGAAGCCGCCTCCGCCAGAGTCCGTACCAGCCCGGCATAACACTGCTCCGGCGCGTACTCCAGGGCACCCTGGCTTATCTGCACAATCACCGGAGCCTTTTCCTCTTCCGCCGCCTCCACAATCGCCTGAGCCATCTCCAGGTTGTAAGCGTTGAAAGCGCCTACAGCGAAGCGATTGTCTAAGGCAAAGATTAACATTCCCTTGCTGTCTACCAACGGCACTTATATCACCTCTCTACTAAAAATCCCCGGATAACCTTAAACTCCTCCAGCGAAATACCTGCTTCGCCCATATACCTGGGGTTACTGATACCCTTCCGGGCGTCCGCATGATAATCCGAGCCCCCGGTAAAAAATTTTACTCTGGCCCGGTACTCTTCCCGAATATATTTTTCCGCTTCCACGTCCGACCAATGCCCTTTGTAGCTGGTCTTACTGTAAGGGTAGCATGCTTCCATGCCGTCCAGGCCGTGAACAATAAGCCGCTCTATATACTCGGCTCGCGTCAGGGTCCGGCCGTCGGGATAATGAATCAATTCGTCTATCAAAAGGGGATGGGCCAAAACCGCCGTTCCTCCGCAGGCCTTAATTAAGTCTATGGCCTCGAAGGGATCTATCTTCCGCCTTTTTATATTCAGCTCCGGATCATCCCTAACTAGTAGTTTGGCCTCCTTCCAGCTCGGAGCATAACCTTTACGCGCCATGGCTTCGAAAATATGTTTCCTTTCTACTTCGTCAGGGTCCCGGTACTTTTTTTCGTTGTTTTCATCCACGTACTCCAAGACATCTTTTTCAAAGTCTATGGCCATACCTTTAGAAGTCAGAACTTCACATAAGCGTCGGTAGGCTTCCGTCTTACTGTGGCGGGCGCGCTCCACTTCTTTAGCCAGATCGGGATTATGCCAATCCATTTTATAGCCTAATATATGCACGTCGTCTACATAGGTATCGCAGGAAAACTCGTAACCCAAGACTAGTTCCACACCCCGCCTTTTAGCGAAGGAGCGAATATCCATTTCCCTCCCCTCAATCTCTACCGCTAAAGGGGGCTGTATGTCGTGATCCGTGATGGCTACCACTTTCATCCCCACTTCAGCCGCATGCTCTATAAGTTCCACCGGTGTGTCGTTCCCGTCAGAGCGAGTGGTATGGCAGTGGAGGTCACACGCATATCTCTGGATATCCATTCCCCTTACACCTCCCGGGTGTTTTGATGCAGACCGAGGCCCCAAATGCAGCCCACCGGTCTTAAGTTCACCGGTTTTAACCCCCACTTTAAGCCAAAAGTAGGGACAGTTTGCTTAAGTCGCAGAGCAAAAAATCGGGTTTAGCTCGGACTAACGGTTCCAACGGGGTAAAACCGTAAGTAACGGCACAAGTACAAGTACCGGCCCTCTTCCCGCATTCCACATCCACTTCGGAATCGCCGATGTACAAAGCTTCCTCGGGCAATATTTCCAGCTTTTGACAAATGAGGTTAATTATCTCCGGGTCCGGCTTGCGGTTTTTCACGTGCTCCGGTCCCATTACAATAGAAAAATAACCGTCTACCCCTAGGTGCTGTAAGATTCTTTGGGTAAAAAATAAGGACTTATTAGTAGCTAATGCCAGGGGAATATACCTGGATCGTAGAAAATCCAGCGCCTCTCTTACTCCGGGGTAAAGAACGGTATGCCCCGTACATCCCTCGGCGTAATGCTGCCTGTATAGAGCCAGAGCTTCCTCAAATCTGTGCAGGTTTTCCGCACCTAAAAAAAGCTTGACTAAAGCATCCACCCCTCCCCCGATGAAGCCGACTATGGTTTCTTCCGGCAGCGGGGGAAGACCTAGATCTTTTAAAGTGCGGTTGGCCGCCAGGGAAATATCTTTCCTGGAATCCACCAACGTGCCGTCGAGATCAAAAATTACCGCTTTTACCCGCACTTTTTCCTCTCCTCAGCCACTTCTTCCGTAACTTCTTCCGAAGCTTTACGGTACTTCATGTCTATTTTATCTATTTTTTCTACCTTAGGTAAAGATCTACCTCCTTGAAATTCGGATTCCAACCATACGTCTATCAACTTTTTCGCCAATTCCGGCCCCACCACCAGGGACCCCAGGGTCATTATCTGAGCGTTATTGCTCTTCCGCGCCCTCTCCGCCGAATATACATCATGGCATTGCGCCGCCCGGACGCCGGGCACCTTATTGGCCACGATAGCCATCCCTATCCCCGTACCGCATATTAAAATACCTCTGGGGAATTCTCCGGCCGCTATCTTCTCCGCTACCGCCAGACCGATGTCGGGATAATCTACCGGCTCGGTACTGTAGGTCCCCGCGTCCACCACCTCTATCCCTTTCTCCTGCAAATAAGCCTTTAGGACTTCCTTCAGCTCAAACCCTAAGTGGTCGGCGCCGATGACAATTTTCATCCTATTCCCCCCCATGTAGGAACTCTTTTACGCCGGCGGCTATGCCTTCGCCGTCCAGCCGGAATGCTTTTTTAAGCATCTCTTCCGAGCCCGCGGTGCCGAACCTGTTTCTCAAACCCAGCCTTAAGAGCCGGGCCCCCAGGCCTTTTTCCGCCAGAAGCTCCGCCACGGCCGTCCCCAGCCCCCCGGTTACGCTATGTATTTCTACGGTTACCACCCGGGGGATAGAGGAAGCCAGATCGAGCAGGAGTGGCGCGTCCAGCGGTCTAACGGTGGCCATATTCACTACTGTAGCGCTGTAGCCTTCCTCTTTTAGTAGCCGGGCGGCCGCCAGGCACTCGTATACCGCGCTGCCGCAGGCGATAAGCAGCACATCCTTCCCCTCTACCAGCACCTTCCCCTCTCCTATACGGAAAGGCCCGGCGTAGACGGGCAAGAGCGGCTCTTCCTGCCTGCCGCGCAGCCGTATATACACCGGACCTGCATATTCCAGCATAGCGCCGGTAGCCTCAAAGGCCTCCCTGCCGTCGGCAGGGTCTATTATTACGATGTAAGGCAAAGCCCTTATGGCCGCCATATCTTCCAGAGCCAAATGCGTATAGCCGGACCAGGCTGCCGAAAAGCCGGTATCCGTGCCGACCAGCTTGACATTAAGCTTTTCCGCGGCTATATCCACCCTTATCTGCTCCAGGGCCCTGAAGGTCAAAAAGTTGGCATAAGCGGTGGTAACCACCGTTTTACCGGTCAGGGCCAGCCCGGCCGCCACGCCGATCATGGTCTGCTCGGCTATACCCACATTAAAGCTTCTCTCCGGAAACTGTTTTACAAAATCGCCGTACCGGGAATGAGAATCGGCGGCCACCACCACTATGTCCTGGTTGGCCCTTCCTGCTTGAAGCAGAGCATCTATGAAAGCGCTTCTGGTAGACTCATGCCGGGTAGTCATCATAGAGTTCCCCCAGTTGTAGCTCCTTCTTTAGAGCTTCATACTGTTCCACGGTAAGCACTTTGTAATGCCATTCCACTTTATTCTCGGCTATCGGGAGCCCCTTTCCTTTGACCGTATGAGCGATGACCGCGGTAGGTTTACCCTCCTCCCGAGGGATCTCCCGCAGGGCCTCCCACAGCGCAGCCACATCATGTCCGTCCACCACTTTGGTGCTCCACCCGAAAGCCGCCCATTTATCGGCTAAAGGTTCCAAACGGCCGATCTCTTCGGTAAAGCCGCCCAATTGCAACCGGTTGCGGTCTACGATTACCACCAGATTATCCAACCCATAACGAGCGGCGCTCATGGCCGCCTCCCAGTTGCTCCCTTCCTGCAGCTCCCCATCCCCGGTGAGTACGAACACCCGGTACCGGCGCCCGTCCAGACGCGCTCCCAGGGCCATGCCCATGCCCAGCGCTATACCGTGTCCCAAAGAGCCGGTATTGGCCTCTACCCCCGGCAGCTTTCTTTCCGGGTGTCCGGCCAGCGGAGTATCGTACCTGGAACAAAACTCGCTTAACAGCCGCCGGTCAAAATAACCCGTCTGGGCCAGTATAGAGTAGAGGGCCAAACACCCGTGCCCCTTGCTGAGGATAAACCTATCTCTCTCGGGCCAATCGGGCTGATGGGGGCGGTGCCGCATGACCCCTTTATACAAAGTAGCCACGATATCCGCCACGGAAAGAGCCGGAGCCAGATGCCCGCAGCCCGCCCTGGTGCTCATCCAGATGCTATCCTTTCTTATTTGCCTGGCAGCTTGCTGAATTTCTTGGACCTGAAGATCGCTGATGGCACTCACCGTTTTCTCGGCCTCCTGATTACCGGGGAAAAGAAGCCCTCTCCCCAGCTTTATCCCCGGCCAACCGGACTTTAGTTCGCCCGGCCGGATTTCTCTCTGGATTTTACGTAGTAGCCCAGCCTCCAACTCAGGTACTCATTATACCCTGCGCATAGGATTCCAAATCCGTCATAGCCCTGGAAAACTGCTCGTAAGCCGTGGTAAAAGGCTCCAAAGTTTCGAACTCTTCCTCGGGTATGCCGTCTTCCAGATAGGCCCGGGCAAAGTAAGGAACCTGCAAAAGCTCTTCCAAAACGGCTCCGGGCACCGGTTCCTCCATCCTCGCGGTCAGCGGCCGGTCGAAATATAGCAGCAGGAACGACTGGATGAGCTCGGGGTTCATGGTATATACCAGGTCCCCGCCGGCCAGATATTCTATGTGCCATATCTGCTTCTGTCCCTCCACCTCCGGCCCCACCCTGCTGGAAGCTATAAGCAATTTGCTGGGATACCCCTTCTCCTGCAGCAGGCGAGCGGCCTTTTTGGCCACGGCTATTCCCGACCACCTCTTCAGTTCCTCGGTGAGCTGAATGCCCTTTTGCGCGGCTTGCTCCTGGAAGGTCTTCGCATCCTCAAAGCGGCCGATCATAAAGGTGATCACCGAGCGCCACCTGGAATAGTCGACGCCCAATTTCTCCCCCAGCTTCCGGCCCTCGCTCACCGCCCGGGCTACCGCCATGATCTGGGGCAGAGTAAAGGAGAAAGTGGCGTTAGTAGGAACGCCCATAGCGGTAAGTAAGTACATGGCGGCCACTCCGGCCCGGGTGGCCGGGATCTTGATCATCATGTTGGCTTCCAGGTTCCACAGCTCCAGGGCTTGCCGCACCATCTCCGGAGTGTTCCTGCACAATCTGGGATCAACCTGAGCGCAGACGAAGCCGTAACGGTAACCGGAACTCTCGAAAAGGGGCAAATAGCGCCGCGCCCCTCTGCGGGAAACCTCTTTATAGGCCTCCCACGCGATCTCGCCCGCACTTAACGAAGGGCACCGGCGGTGTATCTCCTTCAGCAAAGAAAACCCCTCATCTTTGCAGTACTCAAACACCGCCTTAGTAAGGGGCGGATTGGTGGTAACTCCCTTGAATACCCAATCGCCCGGGTCGAGCTTTTCATCCCACAACCTTTTCAACTGGGCACGAAGTTGCTCTTTTAAATCCGCCGGAGCCGCCTCCAAAACTCTTGCGCACCAGGCCTCGTATATCAGCGGATTGGCGTCCCACCAGAGTTCCATGGTTTCGCTCGTCTGAGCCAGTCTCTCCATAGCGCTTTCTCGACAACCACCGCAACTCAAAGAGATCTCCTCCCCCAGCTCTATTTCCTTTTACAGGTTGACTTTGCAATTTCCGTGCCACAATTTACGGCTCTCGCTTTTAAAGCAAGAGCCGTAAATGTGGCTGCCCAAGCCGTTTGGAAGAAAGTTCGATGCACTTACTCGATTTATTTAACCCTTTAACAATAATCTCCGACCTTACATTAACTGCAATATTGCATTAAATACTTGCACAGTTACCAATCAGGCCGCAAATATCTTACGGGGAAACCTGAGACTCCCGCTTTCTGATGGCTGCCTCTTGATATAGACTATAGAGTACAGCCAAGGCAATAATAATCAGCGGTGTTATAGTCTTGTCTGCATAGAGGCCTGTCGCCGGAACAATAGTGAAAAGGAGGAAAGAGGTAACGGCTATGGTCATTCCCGGCGGGTCTACATGGCAGTCGCCGTAGCAATAGAACAGTCGGGACATCCACTCGGCTATAAAGGCCCCGATCAGCCCGCCGGCCAGACCCCACAGCAGGCTGCCTCCGCTTTGCACTACTGCATAAGAAGCACATATTGAAATGTGGTGAAATACGGGTATCTGGTGCCCCGCCAGCATGAAGACAAAACTCGCCACGCCGATGGCAAACCCTACAAAAGGCGCCACTGCTTTGGTGGCCGGGTTCTGCAGCATCAAATAAGTGGTATACGCCGACAACCCGCCCGCTACGATGCTAAGAACGGTCATCTGAGAGGCTTTACACTGCCAGGGCAGCCAGGCCTGGGGTGCAAACACGCTGAACCTTCCGCCCAGTTTACGGGTCTCCTCCGGGACTTTCCCGAAGGCCCTCTCCAGCAATCCTCCCTCTTCCGCATAAACTACCTTGGCGATGAGCGCTTGCAAAAATACAGTGGCGGCCACCGCGTCCAGCCTGCCGGGCAGCGCCTTAATCAAGGCATAACGGATAAGGAAAGCTATTATCCCCCAAATACCTCCTACCAGGACCACATCCGGTTTCCCTAAACTTATGAGCGGCTTGATAATGTCCTTTCCTGCCGGCATATATCCTTTCTTTCTTGCATAGGCCGCGGCGCAGCAACCGCTTCCAAAGGAAATATCCGGCCCGAAATAGACGCCGAAGGGAATAAGGCCCAGCCAGTCAAAATTCACTCCGGCCATGCCGGAGACTATGCCGTATAAGGCTCCGAAGCCCACCCAAACAAAGGCTACCAGCGCGCCCATGGCCGCACCCAGGCCGCCGCCGCAAAAAGAGAAAAGCAGGGCTAACAGGTCCATGAACTCGATCCTCCTTTGAGAGTTTATAAAACTATTTAGCACTTATGAATAAGATTGACTATGAGTAAAGTCTAATAAAAGTCTAATATTTTATACTGTGTTTCCCTGAGGCTATAATCCCTTCCCCTTACTTACCACTCACCAGCATATACGGGTGCCAGGAAGGAGTTCCCGGCACCCTCTCTCCTCCACCGAGCTACACGATGGGCAACCCGGCCTTCACCCTCTTGCCCATGGCATCCGCGGTTATGACCGCATCGTAGACCATCTCTTCGGAAATGGGGAAAGCGTGGTTGTACATGATCTTGCCCGGCAGGCAGGACAGCCTTACGGCTTCCATCAAGCGCTCGGGCCCCACCTTGTCGATATTGAGGTCCGCCAGAGTAGTGGGAAGACCCACTTTATGGCAGAAGTTATATACTTCTTGCAGAACCTCTTTCGGCCGCTCTTCCATTATCAGTTGCACCAGGGTCAAGAAAGCCACTTTCTCCCCGTGATAAAAAGCGTGGATCTCTTCCAGCACGGTGAAGCCGTCCTGCATGGAGTGCGCTGCGGCCAAGCCACCGCTCTCAAAGCCTATACCGCTGAGCAGCGTGTTGGCCTCTACTACTTTCTCCAAAGCCGGCGTAACCCTCTGCTGTTCACACGCGATCTTGGCCTGCAAGCCGTACTCCAGGAGTATTTCGTAGCAGAGCCGGGCAATGGCCACTGCGGTGGCCGTTTGCTGACCGCCCGGCAAGTTAGGCGCACACGAGCGCGAACAGGCATCCGCTTCAAACCAGGTCGCCAGGGCATCGCCCATACCCGCCACCAGCAACCGCGCCGGGGATTTAGCGATTATCTCCGTGTCCACCAGCACGAGATCGGGATTCCTCGGGGGGAAGTAGAATCTCACAAAGACTCCGTGTTCGTCGTAGATGACGGACAGACGACTGCACGGCGCGTCGGTAGAGGCGATGGTCGGGACTATGACGGTCGGAAGTTTCAGCTCTCCCGCTACTACTTTGGCCGTATCGATAGATTTGCCGCCGCCGCTGGCCATGATCACATTGCAGCGCTCTTTCCTGGCCACTTCCATCAGCCGGTTGATCTCGCTGTCACAGCATTCTCCGCCGAATAGCTCTTCTACCTGAGTTATCCCCTTCTCGGCAAAACTTTTATTGCGGCCCTCCCTGGTAACGGCCAGGCCGGTTTTTCCCCCGATGACCAGGACCCGGTCCCCTAGAAGCGCAACATGCTCTCCGATTTCTTCGATGGCCCCGCGCCCCTGAACATACCTGCTGGGAGCAATTAAAACTCTTGTAAATTTACCCATTTATCTCTTTCCTCCCTTAAAATTAATCTTATGGAAAACTCATCCATTATACCCTCTGTCTCCTCCTGCTCCCTGCCTCTGCTAAATAAAGCTTAGAACCCTTGAGTTGCTTAGCAGATACTTTTCACCCCCTCTCCTCCGCCGCCGGGTTCACCTAGTTACCGTAAACATACCGTCCCCCGTTTACGTCCAGCGTAATGCCGGTAATATACTTGGACTCCTCGGAGACCAGGAACAGCACGGCGCCCGCAATATCTTCGGGCTCGGCCAACCGACCTAAGGGAATATTCTTGATCGCTTCTTCCACGGCCCCCTTAGGCGACTCCGGGTGATGCGCCAGAGGAGTATTGGTGAAACCGGGGCACACGGTGTTAACTAAAATATTATCTTTAGCCCACCTTCTCGCCGCATATTTGGTCAGGCTTATTACCCCGCCTTTGGCCGCCGTATAGTGCGGCCCCCCGAAACTGCTGCCGCTCTTGGCCGAAGAGGAAGAGAATTGCACTATCCTGCCCCCGCCGCTGGCTTTGAGGTACGGATACGCTTCCCTCAAGCAGTAAAAATATCCCGTTAAATCCACCCTAATAACCTGTTCCCACTCTTCGTCGCTGCACTCCTCAATGGGGCTGAATTTGATCAACGCAGCTCCATTGACCAGAATGGTCAACTTACCTGCCTTTTCATAAACATACTTCATAGCTTCTCTAACCGACTGTGAGCTGCTGATATCCATATATACCGGGAATGCCTCGCCCCCCGCCTCGCGGATCACGGCCACGGTCTTCTCATTCTCGACCTTGTTGATATCCGCGCAGGCCACTACGGCCCCGTTCATGGCCAGTTTATAAGCCACGGCCCGGCCGATGCCGGATGCCGCCCCCGTGACCACGGCTACATTCCCCGCTAACCTTTGGCTTTCTAAAGGCATCACCTGTTCCTCCCACTTATTTTCAATATTTATTCTGATAAGTGCTGATATCCGGAAACACTTTTTCTTTTAGAGCACGATAAGTTTCGCGGTAAATTTCAAAAAGCTCGTTATATATTTCTACATTTTTCGGAATAGGTTCCCAGCGCTTATCCGGGTGCACCATGTGCTCTATGGCTTCGTGGATGTCCTTATATATACCGGCCCCTATGGCCGCGCACATAGCAGCTCCCAACGCCGTAGCCTCGCTCACCTTGACCGTCTCCACCGGTTTCCCATATATGTCGGCCTGAATCTGGTTCCAAAGAGCCGAACGCGCCGCGCCGCCGGTCACCCGATATAGAGTGAACTCCGGAAATCCGGCCTCACCTAAGGCTTCCAGCATATCCCGCATTTCAAAACAGATACCTTCCATGGCCGCCCTCACCATATCGGCCTTGGTGTGGGCAAATGTCATACCGATAAAAGCGGCCCGCGCATTGGCATCATAATAAGGGCAGGCGGCTCCGGCCAGCCAGGGCAAGTAAACTATCCCCCTCGCCCCTACGGGCGATTGAGCTGCTTCGGCCGTAAGCAGATCATAGGTATCCGTCCCCACCAGGCCGGCGGCAGTCCTCTCCAGATGGCAGAAGGTATTTCTAAACCACCGGAAGCTGCTGGCGGCCGCGCTGGCGTGCCCCTCCATTTCCCAATGACGTGTGCCGCAGTGCCCCAGTATATGCATCTTCTCCGCCGGGTGGCGCACCGGCTTATCCGCATAGGCGATGCACAACCCCGCCGTCCCCAGACATACATAGGCCATACCCGGCCGGGCCACTCCGACACCCACCGTGCCGCATTGCTGATCTCCGCATCCCACCACTACAGGAGTGCCCACAGCCAAACCGGTTTTTTCCGCCACGGCCGGTGTTACCTTCCCTACTACCGTCCCCGGATCCACGTTGCGGGGATATTTTTCTAAATCCACCTCAAAAATCTCCGCCAGCTCGGGTTCATATTCAAAGGTATCGGCGTTGACGATCTGCCACCAGCCGGCATCGGGAAGATCTCCGTAATAATCTTCCCCGCCGAAGGCCTTCACCAGCAATTCCTGGGGCATAATAAGCTTGTAAGTCCGGTCATACAGCTCGGGGTAGTGCTTCTTAAACCAGTACACCTTGGAGGAAGGCCATACCACACCCAGAGGAAAACCTGTGATGCGATATAGGTCGGACTCGCTCATCCCTCTTTCCGCGAGCTTTTCCCGCATCCAGGGCAGCATTTCCGCTCCTCTTATGTCCTGCCAGACAAAGATGGGATGGAGAAAATTCCCATCTTTGTCTACCGGAACAAATGTAGAACGCATGTTGGTGAAACTTATGGCGGCTATGTCCCCCGGATGGATATCGGCCTTGGCTATAGCCTCCCGCGTAGACTGGTAAGCGAGGGCTATCACATCTTCGGCGCGCTGCTCTACCCAGCCCGGCCGGGGATATTGAGTAGGTGTTTCGTGATAAGAGCTGGCGATCTCGTTTCCGTGAATATCAAAGATGACGCAGCGTACCCCCGTAGTACCGGCGTCCACCCCGACCAAATACTTGCTCTTTTCTTTTAGGGCCATTATCTCTCTCCTCCCCGGGGCACTTCCCCATATGGGGACGTTTATACAATTTTCATCTGGCTATACATTTCTTCCAGCAGCGGTAGATCGTCTACAATCTGCGGGCCGTTGCGGGTTCCTATCAGGTCTGCCCCTGCCAAAATGCAGCCCAGGGCTATTTGGCTGGTCCAGAAGCTACCGGTACCCGCCACTTTTACTCCCACCCGCGGCGAAACGCTCTGCCGCATCAATCTTACTTCCGCCGGAGTGGGCCCTCTATCGGCACGGCCGGTAGAGCTCTTTACGTAAGTCCCACCTCCGTCCTCTACACACTTGCAGGCCGCTATAATTTCCTCGCGCGTAAGATAAGCTACTTCGATTATGATCTTGGTCTTGGCCCCGGCCGCGGCCTTCACTATATCTTTAATCTCCTGCGTGACCAATTTATAATTCTTGTCCTTCAAAGCCCCGATGTCTATGACCATGTCCAGAGCTTGGGCGCCCCGTTTCACCGCGTCTTCGGCCGCCGCGAGCTTCATGGCCGGCGTTCCCGTACCGAAAGGGAAATCAATGACTACGCTGGGCTCTACGCTGGTGCCTTTGAGGCCTTCCACTACTAAAGACAAATAATTGGGATTGACGCAGAAAGAATTGAACTCGTACTTCTTGCAAATCTCGATCCCCTCTAATATTTCCTTTTCGGTGGTATACGGGTGCAAAATGGAGAAATCGATCATCTTGGCCAGAGTCTTAGGTGTAAGTTCGGTACCGCGTACTACAATCGGCATAAAAATTACCCTCCTTGAGATTTTGGTTTTGGGATTGGTTACGCCTGTTTTTTGGGGCTCTCTTTTCCGCTCCCTAACCCGACGGCCTCACCCCCTTCAAAAAGCGTACAGCCGTTTTAGCATAGCCGTTAAAATAATATAGCAATTTTCATGCCATCCGAGCTTGCCGAGCCGACCTTGTAGAAAAGTCTGAAATACGCTCCATTACTGAGAATGGACCTTCTAAGGGGCCGCCGCTTTTTTCCCGACCGGCCCCGCTTAATGCATCCCTACATTAAGCCCCATGCAGGTCTACATTAGCTCCTCCGAAAAGGGCCTTTCAATTTTCTATGGTTCGTGGAGAGGGCGCCTGCCCTCATGGAAGACTACCCCCGATGACCTGCAAGCACACCGCAGGTCGAAGAAAGTTGCCGGGGGTACACCAAGGATACAATACCAGGTTACTGCACCTCGCACGCCTTGGCAACCCCCTTTTATTCCCCTGCCTCCCAGGGGTTTCCGCAATAACCGGCCCCAGTTTGTAGGGGAGCAAGCGGCAGGGAGTACAGAAAATTGTTTCCGGCTTCAAAAGAGGGCGGGAGATAAGATATAATATTGCTTAGAAGTTTAGGAAAAGGTATGTTGGAGGAGTACACCCTTACGGGGAGGGGCATAAGAATGCCGAAAAAGAGAAGCACGGATCAAGTACCTGTTAGCGCTCGTATCGAAGAACTTTTAAACCGCCAGGTTATGGTGGCTCCCGCCGAGGATAAGGACCGCCTTATGAAGGCGAGTGCCGATTATGACTATATAGTTTTCTTGAATTCCGCCGGTTCTCCTAATGCCATATATTCCACGCGGGACAAGGTTTATTACCCCAAGTTCCGGACGGTAACTACCCTCACGGGGGAAACCCTAGATGTTTCCAAAACGGCATTCCCTCTTTTGGTTACCCAGGATACCCGCACCGAGATTTTGGGCGTGATAGGATGCAGAGAAATACTCAGTTATCTCATTCATTCATGCTTTTCATTATCTTCAGAGTTAGAGCGGGTAAAAACCGACATGGAAGCTTTCTTGAGCTCTACTAAGGATTTAGTTTGCATTACCGACGCCAAAGGGTTCAAAACCCGCATCAGCTCCTCCTGCGAGCAGTTGTACGGACTCAAGGCGGAAGATTTAATCGGCATGAACATAAAAGATGTGGAAAGGTTGGGTATCTACTTCCCTTCCGCCACCCGCTTGGCCCTGGAGCAAAAGAAAGAAGTTACCATCGTCCAGACGACTAAAACGGGCAGAAAGCTGATGGTGAACGCCATACCCGTTCTCGACGAGTCCGGAGCGGTGAAAAGGGTGGTCAGTATTTCTAAGGATATAACCGATGAAGAAAAACTGCGGCAGGAATTGGCCAAGACCAAAACCATTATCGAGCGCTATGAAAAAGAGCTGGCCAGTTTCCGCCTGGAGCAGCAAAAAAACCTCAACTTCGTCTATCGCAGTAAAAGCATGGAGGCTTTGGTAGAAAAAATAAACAAGATCGCTCCGGTAGATTCCACCGTCTTAATTTACGGAGAGACGGGTGTAGGCAAGGAGGTAATCGCCAAGTACCTCCATAGTATAAGCGACCGCAACAAAGGGCCCTTCGTGCGCATCAACTGCGGGGCTATTCCGGAGAATCTCCTGGAAGCCGAGCTTTTCGGCTACGAAAAAGGGGCCTTTACCGGGGCCCGAAACGAGGGAAAACCGGGGCTGATAGAGACGGCGGATAAAGGCACTTTGCTTCTGGATGAAATAAGCGAGCTGCCCCTTTCTCTCCAAGTCAAATTGCTGCGGTTTTTACAGGAGCGGGAGTTTATCAGAGTGGGTGGAGTAAAGCCCATCAGGGTGGATGTGCGCATACTGGCGGCTACCAATAAGGATTTAAAAGAGCTGGTACAGCAGGGCAAGTTCCGCAGCGACCTGTATTACCGCTTAAACGTAATCCCGCTGGTGATCCCTCCCTTAAGGGAAAGGCCGGAAGATATCCCCATTCTGGCTTACTATTTCTTGGAAAAATTCAACCGTAAATATCATAAAAGCAGGGAACTGACCCGAGAAGTAGTGGAGAGACTGCTCAAGTATCCCTGGCCCGGAAATGTACGCGAATTGGAGAATGTGGTAGAGAGACTCGTGGTCATGTCCGACGATAAACAAATAGTAAGGGAGGATCTTCCGGAAGAACTGCTGCTGGATAGCCATTCTCGTTCTGCCTCCTCTCAAATCATCGTATCCAAACTGCTGCCCTTACGGGAAGCCACGGCCCTGGTGGAAAAGCAGCTCATCGAAAAGGCCATCGATGAATACGGGAGCACCTATAAAGCGGCCAAAGTGCTGGGAGTAGACCAATCCACTATCGTAAGGAAGCTGAACCGCTACAAAAGCCTGGAATAATGCAAGAATACATTAGAACACGGAATACCAAGCCTGTGCAGGCTCGCAGGTAAGACGGTGCAGCCCGCCGGGACCTTGGGTTAATCCCAAGCGAGGTTCAGAAGAGCCCCCTCAGGGTCCGAGAAATTCCACGCTTGCTGGCACAAATTTTGCTATAGCCTCTCTATAGGCCATGATCCCTTAAGCCATGGCCTACTGCCGCGCAAAGCAGTAATGGCGGTACATCATTGGGGGCAGGGAGGTTCAGTATATGAACGAACAGAAAGCAATAACGGAAAAAGCCATTAATGCCCTTAGATTCCTGGCTGCCGAGGCGGTAGAAAACGCCCGTAGCGGCCATCCGGGTATGCCCATGGGAGCGGCTCCCATGGCTTATGTACTTTGGAGCCGCTTCTTAAAACATAATCCGCAAGATCCCCGGTGGCCGGATAGGGACCGCTTTGTTTTGTCTGCCGGACACGGCTCCATGCTCCTCTACGCGCTTTTACACCTCACCGGATATGATCTTCCCCTGGAGGAGCTGAAACAATTTCGTAAGTGGGGTTCCAGGACTCCTGGTCACCCGGAATACAGGTGTGCGCCGGGTGTGGAGATCACCACCGGCCCTCTAGGGCAGGGTATAAGCACTGCCGTCGGCTTGGCCCTGGCCGAGAGAAAACTGGCCGCGGAATTCAACCGCGGTCCCTACACTTTGATAGACCATTACACTTACGTAATAGCTTCCGACGGCGACCTTATGGAAGGCGTTTCCTCGGAAGCCTCTTCCCTGGCCGGGCATTGGAAGCTCGGCAAACTCATAGTGCTCTACGATGATAACGGCATTACTATAGACGGGCCTACCGGACTTTCGTTTACCGAAGACGTATTAAAGCGTTACCGGGCTTACGGCTGGCACACCTGTAGAGTAGAGGACGGAGAAGACTTAGAAGCTATATCCGCCGCTATCGAGGAAGCCCGAAAGGATCCGCGGCCCAGCCTTATCGCCGTGCGCACTCATATAGGCTACGGGACTCCCAAACAGGATACTTCCAAGGCTCACGGGGAACCGCTGGGCGCAGAAGCCCTACGGGCGGCCAAAGCGAAACTCGACTGGCCCTATCCGCCCTTCCATATACCTCCGGAGGTGTACGAACATTTCCGTCAAACGACTGCCCCCGGACGGCAAAAATATGAAGAATGGAAAATGATGTTTCTGGCCTATCAAAGGGAGTATCCCCTTGGGGCGGCGGAATTTACCAGAAGGACCAACGGTGACCTCCCCGCAGAGCTGCCTTGGTCGGAACTCCGGCCCTCATTTAGCCCTCAGGAAAAAATGGCCACCCGCGCCGCCGGCGGCATGGTGCTGGAGCGCCTGGCGGCCAAAATTCCGGAATTAGTAGGAGGGTCTGCCGACCTGGCCGCTTCCACTAACACCCGGCCCCGGGGTGTAGAGGACTTTTCTCCGGAAAATCCTTTAGGCCGTTACTTCCATTTCGGGGTAAGGGAACACGCCATGGCGGCCGTAACTAATGGCCTAAATTTGCACGGCGGATACCGGGCCTACTGCGGAACTTTTCTGGTTTTCTCGGATTACATGAGGCCGGCCATCAGGTTGGCCGCTTTAATGGAGATACCCACCATATTCGTCTTCACTCACGATTCCATAGCCGTGGGGGAGGATGGCCCTACCCACCAGCCGGTGGAGCACCTTATGAGCTTAAGGGCTATCCCCCAATTATGGGTGGTAAGGCCCATGGATGCGCAAGAGACGGCTTACGCCTGGCAACTGGCCCTGCAAAGGCGGGAAGGTCCTACCGCTATAATCCTTACCCGGCAGGCCTTGCCCGTCTTGGACCGAGCTTCCCTATACGCCTCGGCCGAAGGGGTATTGCGGGGTGCCTATGTTCTTTCCGAGGCCCCTGATCCCCAGGTCCTCCTGGTGGGGACGGGGAGCGAGGTGCATCTTGCTCTGGCGGCGAAAGATGAACTTCTCCGAGAAGGGATAAGGGCTCGCGTGATCAGTATGCCCTGCTGGGAAGCCTTTGAGGTACAGCCCGAGGAATATAAGAAGGCTGTATTCCCCGACGGAATCCCCACGGTGGCCCTAGAAGCCGGGATTACTCTGGGCTGGGAAAGATATGCGGATGAGGTGATAGGCATTGACCGCTTCGGCGCCAGCGCTCCGTATCCGGAGGTTTATGAGAAGCTGGGATTCGGCCTGGAAGGGGTAGTAGCTAGAATAAAATCCTTCCTGTTGAAGAAGCGCAAGGTAAACCTGCCTTAAAGCCCAAGTCCCGCCTGCGAGGGTTTATGAAGCGAGATTTAAGCCCCGCAGGCCTGAAATCAAAAATGAGGATACCTCAAAGAGAAAATCATCTAAAGACGTGGAGAGGAGCCGTACGGGCATGAAGATCCATCCCCCCTGTATTAGCTGTATCCTAGATACTGCCCTGCGCACCGTGGAACTGGTGGCCCAGGACAGGTGGCCGGAATACGTAGCACCTCTGGCGGATTTGCTCCGTACTTCTTTTAGCCCTACCCTTACCCCGGGAATGCTGGCTACTAAAATACAATACGACCTCTATGACGCACTCGGGGAAAAGGACCCGTACCGGGCCATCCGAAAAGCCAGCAACAATTTGGCCGAACTCATACTGGCCGAAATAATACAAACCAACCCGCCCGCAAGTTTAGAACAGGTGAGCCTTTTAGCCGCTGCGGGCAATGCTATTGATTTTGCTTTGGAGACCAACGTGGAAGAATCCATGGTCAAAGTAAGACA
Source organism: Neomoorellaceae bacterium (assembly GCA_049701195.1). GTDB lineage: Bacteria > Bacillota > DSM-521 > Neomoorellales > Neomoorellaceae > JBNATU01. Next base: position 2,267 of record JBNATU010000008.1, on the reverse strand, counting down.
AGCGGTTGAGCAAGGCTTTGTGGAGCCTCACAGTGAAGAATTCGAGGCCGCCTTGCGGGGAGCCAACGAAGTGCTCTTTCTCCTGGATAATGCAGGAGAAATTGTCTTCGACCGCTGCTTGGCCGCGTGGATGAAGGAACATTACGGGGTAAGAATTTCCGTCGTGGTGAATGCCACCCCTATCCTCAACGATGCCATTCCGGAAGACCTGGAGACCACCGGTTTCTCCAACCTGATAGAGGAAATAATACTGCTTAACCCGGGCGCTCTCGGTTTCCCTACCGGACCTTTGCCTCTAAACCTGGAGCGGAAATTGGACTCCGTAGACGTGGTCGTATGCAAAGGCATGGCCAATTTTGAAGCCTTGGATGAATGTAAAGTTAATCCCCCCGTGGTTTATATACTGAGGGCCAAATGCCGTCCTATAGCTTCCCGTTTCGGCGTTCCCTTAGGGTCGAACGTCCTGGTGGTGCGCCGTCAAGCCGCAAGCTAACTGGCGTATCCCCAATTTCTACCGGGGAGGCCTGCTTAGGCTTGAAAGCTTGAGCTTAGCGAAAGGCAGAAGAAGGCCCGGGGTACAGATAGCCCGACGACCGACAACCGAGGCGGCCGGCAGGCTTAGAGGCCATGCTTTAAAAAAGGGCGGCCCGATCAGCAATTGCGGCCGCCTTTAGTTTTAGCCCGGCTTTAAGGGCATTTAATTATGTCCTGGGCCCAGAGGCAATCGGCACAAGAAGGGTCATGTCCCCAACAGTCTTGATTGGCAGCCGGATAATCGCAGGTGTAGGCCAGCTCGCAGTCCACACAGGAGGGGAAGCGAAAGAATCTCACTTTTCCGCGGAACCGCACGTATTCTTCGGAGGTCCAGATAGCGTAAAGGCCGGACCGCCGGAGATTCCCGAAAGAATATCTCTGCACTTCTTTCCGGCGGCCAAAGACAAAGCAAGAGTAGGAGTGGGACAGGGCATAACAAGGCGCGACCTCTCCCTCCCAGGTCACTACTGTAGAGTAGGTCTCGATAAAGCGGCACTGGGGGCACGCGCCCCACACCATCCGGGGCAGTTTTACCGTTCCCCAGGTAAACCATTTCCTGGCCGCCGCCTCCCATACTGCCGAAGCTATGTCCGCCGGCTTCTCCGGGGCAAACCCTCCGGCCCGAAGCACCCTGCGGGTGTCGGCGCAGGAATAAAGTATATCCTCCTTAAGAGCTTCGCTGTAAGGAAGCAGGTTGGTCACCAGCAAGGACAGAGCCCCCCACCGAGCGGCCAGCCCCGGGAGCTCTCTTAACTCCTCCAGATTGCTTTTCATGGCTACAAATTCCAGCACCAGTCGGGGATAAGGACTGCCGTGGCGTCTCTTTATCTCGTTTAGCGCCTGTATCCCTTCTTCCAGCCTTCCCCAGGAACTTCCCCGAATAGAAGTATAGGTGTTTTCCCGAGGGCTGTCGCAGGACACTATTATTTCTTCCACCCCCAGCCTCACCAGCTCCGCGGCGAAAGCCGGCAGGTATTGCCCGTTGGTAGAAATTTTTACTTTTAAGCCTGCCCGCTTGGCTTCCGCTATCATGTCCGGCAATCTGGGGTGGAGCAGAGGCTCTCCGAAACCGCCGAAGTAAAGCCATTCCAGCCAGGGAAAGCGGGGCACTTCCTCCATTAAACCCTTAAATAGCTCATAGCTTAGATCCCCTTCGGCTTCTCTCCAGGTGCGGCGTACGCACATGATGCAACCTGCATCGCACCGGTTGGTAGCTTCTACATAAAGGCGCCGAAGATCGGGCAGGGGCCGATATATTATGGTGGCGCCTTCGGTTTCTTCTTTATAGGCAAGTCGTTGGTTCAAGGCCGGTTAACCTCCATTCTAGTTGAGGCCCCTCTTTTTACCCCCCTGCTATGGGAGGGAAGACACCCACTTCGTCCTGGTCCTGCAATACGTAGTCGGGCTCCACCCTCCGGCCGTTGACAAAGGCCTGTTTTATCTCTCCCGCAGGTATCCGCAGTATCTCGTAAAGCTCGTGCAAGGTGGTCCCGGGCTCGATTTCTAAGGTGCATTGGCGAGCCTCCGGCCCTCCAGGGCTGTATTTGCTCAAGGTGGCATAAAGGCGCACGGTGATTCTCAAACTCACCTCTTTCCCCCTTTCAGCGGGGCAGGGCTGCCGGAAGCAGCCCTGCCCTTACTGCTTAAAGCTCCCCGTAAACTTTGTCCAGTTCTTCGTCGGGCACGTCGTAGACGTTGTTGTGAGGCGGCAGGGGCTCATAGCGCATGAATTC
>JBNATU010000007.1:0-106903 GCA_049701195.1 Neomoorellaceae bacterium | reverse complement strand
ACCATTGGAGGAAATAAAATCAAAAAAATTACCTAGATACACTTGACAGCTTCCTCAGAGCAGGCCGTCCTTGCATCCGGCGGGTAACTCTGGTAAAATAGGCGCGTGGGAGTCTAAAGCGAGGTGAAAACTAACATGGCCGTTTGCAGTATTTGCGGGAAGAAGGCTGCTGTGGGTCACCAGGTCAGCCACTCCAATATTCGGACCAAAAGGAAGTGGCTCCCCAATCTGCAGCGCGTAAAAGCCATCGTCGACGGCTCGCGCAAGCGTATTTACGTATGCACCCGCTGCCTGCGGGCGGGAAAGGTTCAGCGCGCCGTTTAAATCCGGATTTTGAAGGCCCGGGCGGAGAAGCAAAGCCCGGGCCTTCGATTGCGCCAGCGCCGGCTACGGAGCCTGACTCCCCTGACTAACTCCACTGTTTGAAGAGATTGGCCATCTCGATAGCCGCCACCGCCGCTTCAAAACCCTTGTTGCCGGCCTTAGTGCCCGCCCGGTCAATGGCCTGCTCCAGATTGTCGGCCGTAATTACACCGTAAATAACGGGCAGCCCGCTAGACAGGGCTACCTGGGCAATGCCTTTGGTCACCTCGGCCGCCACATATTCAAAATGGGGCGTAGCCCCCCGAATAACTGCTCCCAGGCAGATGATAGCATCGTATCCCCGACCCACCATCTTCTGGGCGGTCAGCGGTATCTCAAAAGCCCCGGGTACCCAGACTATCTCCACGGCTTCCGGCGAAGCACCGTGGCGCTGGAGAGCGTCCAGAGCACCTGCCAGCAGCCGACTGGTTATAAACTCGTTAAACCGGCTGACCACTATGCCGAACTTCAAACCCTCGGCAACTAACCTGCCTTCCCAAGTACGCACCTTTTTCCCCTCCCGCTCCTAACTAAGATTTTTTAGCTCCAGCAAATGTCCCAGCTTGGCTTTTTTAGTCTCCAAATACCTCTGATTGATCCCGTTGGGTTTTATTTCCAGAGGTACCCGCTCTACCACCCTGAGGCCATATCCTTCCAAACCCGCTATCTTGCGGGGATTGTTGGTCAGCAGCCTTAATTCCTTAACCCCTAGATCTACCAATATCTGGGCACCAATACCGTAATCGCGCAGATCGGCAGGGAAGCCCAAGGCTTCGTTAGCCTCCACCGTATCCTTCCCTTCCTCCTGCAGCTTATAAGCCTTGATCTTATTCAAAAGACCTATACCCCGTCCCTCCTGGCGCATATAAAGCACGACCCCCCGGCCCTCGGCCTCGATCATGGCCAGAGCCCGCTCCAATTGCTCGCCGCAGTCGCAGCGATAAGAGCCGAAAACATCTCCCGTCAAGCACTCCGAATGAACCCTCACCAGGACCGGGCGGCCATCGTCCACCTGGCCTTTAACCAGGGCCAGATGACCCTGCTTTTCCAATATATCCTCATAAGCTATGGCCCGGAAATGGCCGTAACGGGTGGGCAAATTTGTCTCGGCCACCCGGCGGATGAGCTTTTCGGTACGCCGGCGATACTGGATCAAATCGGCGATGGTGATTATCTTCAGCCCGTGGCGGCGGCAAAACTCCATAAGCTGGGGCACGCGAGCCATGGTCCCGTCATCGTTCATGATCTCGCAGATCACGCCTGCCGGATAAAGGCCCGCCAGCCGGGCCAAATCTACCGCCGCCTCAGTATGCCCGGCCCGTTTCAGCACCCCGCCCTCCCGGGCCCGCAGAGGGAAGATATGTCCCGGACGCCTCAAGTCCTGAGGCCTGGTTTTCGGATCGATGATCTTTTTTACGGTCAAAGCCCGCTCATAAGCCGAAATGCCCGTGGTGACCTCGGCCGCGTCTACCGACACCGTAAAAGCGGTGCCCTGGGTCTCGGTATTGTCGCTCACCATCAGCCCCAGCTCCAGCTCATCCAGGCGCTTGCCGTGAACGGGCATACATATAAGTCCGCGGGCATGAGTGGCCATAAAATTAATTATTTCGGGCGTCACCTTTTCCGCCGCGGCCACCACATCACCTTCATTTTCCCGATCCTCATCATCCACCACTACTACCATCTTACCTTCTTTAATGTCCTGAATAGCTTCTTCAATGGTGTTGAACCGGAATTCCTCCGCCAACCCCATCCCTCCTCTTCAGCGGTTCGATGGCGTTTCAGGGCTGCGACAGAACCTCCGTAAATAAAAGTCCATAGCTAAAAGCCGTGCTTTGCTCACGGGCTTTCTCTGCCGAAATCCCCTGCTGATTGCGCCGCCTATCTGAAATGCTTACCTGACGTCCACCTTTAAAGAAATCCGTGTTCTGCCAAAACTTCCCATGTCAGGCCTCCCTCCCGTGCCGCCCCCCTTCCGGCCCTTAACAATCCTTCCAAGTAGCGGGCCAGAAGGTCTACTTCTAGGTTAACCTCATCTCCCTCTTTTTTTTGGCCCAGGACCGTGGCCTGGAGAGTATGGGGGATAAGCCCCACACTGAACCGGTCTCCGTAGCTGGCGATCACCGTGAGGCTGGTACCGTCCAGGGCCACCGAACCCTTAGGCACCACATAAGGCTTCAACTCTTGCGGCAAGCTGAAAACCATCTCCAGCGCCAGGCCCACCCGACGCCGCTCTAAAACACGGACCACCCCGTCCACATGCCCGCTGACCAGGTGCCCTCCCAAGCGGTCGCCCCAGCGCAAAGCGCGCTCCAAATTCACTCCATCTCCCGGCGCCAACCGTCCCAAGTTGGTCACCCGCAAGGTTTCGGCCATTATTTCTACCGTAAACCCGTAAGGCAAAACCTCCACTACCGTAAGGCAGGCTCCGTTCACCGCGATGCTGTCGCCGATCCCGGTCCCTTCCAGCACTTTTCGGGCTTCCACGGTTAGCTTAGCACCCTGCCCGTCGATCTCCAGCCGCCGTACTCTGCCGATTTCTTCCACCAATCCGGTAAACATAATCTCCTATTCCCCTCAGCTTTTCTTTAAGCCCATTCCTAAACTACATTTCTCTTAAGACCTTCATACTGCTAGCGTAACACCAGCAGAAGGACGAAAATAGCAAAAGAGCTATTTTCGGGGTAGACATTCATACCGCCGGTGCGGCATCAGCAGAAGGATGAAAATAGCCGAGGACTATTTTCGGGGTAGCAAGCCCGTAATCATGACATCCTCTTCCAAAGGCTCCATCTCCACCTCTTCTAGCTTCCAAGCCTCGTCCGGATGGGCTACCCCCAACCCCGCCACCGGTCCCGGCGCCTCCCGGCCTCCAAAAATTTTAGGAGCAATAAAAGCCACCACCCTATCCACTACCCCCTCGGCCAGGGCGGAGGCGTTTACTTCCGCGCCGCCTTCTACCAGAACGCTAGTTATCTGGCGCTGGGCTAAGGCCTGAAGGAGAGCCGGCCAGGATACCTTTCCTCCCGATGCAGGTAAGACCATCACTTCTACCCCCGCCCGGGCCAGCTTCTCTCGCCTCTCCCGCGGCGCCTCTTCCGTAGTGGCTACCAGAGTAGGAGCCGACGAACTCACCTTTACCACCCTCGCCTTTTCGGGCAGGCGCAGCCGGCTGTCCAGGATCACCCGCACCGCATCCCGGCCTCCCGGTATACGGGTGGTCAACTCCGGGTCATCGGCCAATACCGTGCCGATACCCACCAGTACTGCGTCGTGAGTGTCGCGCAGCTCATGGGCTTTGAGCCGCGAAGCTTCACCGCTTATCCAGCGCGAGGCTCCGGTGCGGGTGGCTATCTTGCCGTCCAGAGTGATGGCCATCTTCAAAGTCACCCAGGGCACGCCGGTGGTGATGAATTTTATAAATGCTTCATTGAGACGCCGGGCCTCTTTTTCCATCACTCCTACTTTTACCTCCAGTCCCGCTTCTTGCAGCCGCCTTACCCCACCCCCGGAAACCTTAGGATTAGGGTCCAGCATAGCCGCCACCACTCTTTTTATGCCTGCGGCGATGATCGCTTCGGTGCAGGGCGGCGTCTTACCGTAGTGACAGCACGGCTCCAGGGTAACGTAAAGAGTGGCCTCCCGGGACTGTTCTCCTGCTTCCCCGAGAGCATGTATCTCCGCGTGAGGCGTTCCGGCCTTACGGTGATACCCTTCGCCCACCACCTTGCCGTCCCGCACCACCACCGCGCCTACCGCCGGATTGGGGCTCGTCCTTCCCAAGCCCAAGCGGGCTAGCTCCAAAGCCCGGCGCATAAAGAATTCATCTATATCTGCTCGCATATCTGCCCGCACCCTTTACAAAAGAAAAACCCCGAATATAATCTTCGGGGCCGGCAAAAAAACGCTCTCACTTTCCGACGCCTTCTCCCTTCCAGACTTTCACTGTCGGCTCCGGAGTTCCACCGGATCAACTGCCTTGGGGCAGCTCGCGGGCTTTCACCGCCGGTAAGGAATTTCACCTAACCCCGAAGACGTCATTTCGATTATAGCACCGGTGCAAGCCAAACGTCAAGGACAGTACAACCGCGAAAAGCGCCAAACTAACCGGCCATGCCCTGGAGGCACAACCACTTATGAAAATAGCACTGAGGGCTATTTTAGTGCTAAACTGGTGATTTATGCTATAATAAAACTAAATCAAAAGGAGAGTGAGCAGCCCTTGTTTGATCAGAGCTTTCTAGAGATGCGGCGCAAGGTTCTGGAAGAAGAGAAGAGGGAGGAGGAGAAGTGGAGAACAGAAGCTCTGAGCAAAGCTAAAGCCGTGGCTAAATGGTTAAAGGAGAATTATACTATAAAAGATGTCTACTTATATGGCTCTTTAGCTTGGGGGGGCTTTGGTAAGCATTCCGACATCGACATCTTGGTACAGGGCTTTAAAGACAAAGAGCATTACTGGCAGATGCAATCGGGTGCGGAAAACATAGCTAGGCCTTTTGAACTCAATCTGCTTTGTAAGGAAGAGGTACCGCCAGCTCTGTGGAGGAAAGTGAAGGCAAAGGGGATAAGGTTAACATGAAAATGCGTGATCTCCTTTTATTAGAAGCGAGGATAAAAGAGGAAGTAGAGAACTTGGAACGACTTAAAAAAAGCCTTAAGGATAGGGGCTTCTGGTCTACTACTTCTAAGACGAAACTCCGCCATAGCGACGAGTTTACTTTGCGTGCCCTGGCTTCGGTACTTCTTGATTACTATACAGCGGTAGAAAACATATTTGAACAAATAGCCAAAACCGTCGACGGTAGCCTCCCCAGCGGTCAAGAGTGGCATAAAGATTTGCTCCTGCAGATGAAGTTAGAAATTAACGGTATAAGGCCGGCGGTAATTAGTCAGGAAACTTTTACTTATCTTGACGAATATCGTAAATTCCGCCATCTGGTCCGCAATATTTACGGGTTTAATCTTATCCCCGAAAGGCTTGAGCCCTTGCTCGCCAGACTACCTCAGGTAGATCAACGTTTTCGCGAGGAAATAGAGGCTTTTACTAAACAGATGTATGATATTATAAGTCAGGACTCATATTAACCCTTTCTCATTTTTCCCTTCCGAAGCTGTTATGTGGGAACCTCACCCCTGCGGCCGGGAACGCTCCCTCTCCCCCTGCTCCGCCGCCTGCCGGAGCGCGCGGATGGCCTCCTCCCGGTCGGGCGCACCGAAAACCGCCGAGCCGGCCACCAGCACGCGGGCGCCCGCGCGGCACACCGCGGCCGCGTTATCCGGAGTAATCCCTCCGTCCACCTCGATCAAAACTTCTTTATCCAAAGCGCTTACCGCTCGGGAAAGTTCTCTTATTTTAGCCAGCATGGAGGGAATAAAATTTTGTCCTCCAAATCCCGGATTTACCGTCATAAGCAAGACCATATCCACGTCCTCCAAGATGTGGTCCAAAGCCCGCAGGCTGGTGGCCGGGTTTAAAGCTACCGCCGGCCGGCAGCCTGCTTCCCGGATCTGGTGGATCACCCGGTGCAAATGGGTACACACCTCGGCATGAACGGTTATCCATTGAGCGCCGGCCCGGGCAAAGGGGAGCACATATTCCTCCGGCCGGGCCAGCATCAGATGAACGTCAAAAATCAGCCTGCTGTGCGGCCTAAGAGCAGCCACCACCGCCGGCCCTACGGTTATGTTAGGTACAAAGTGCCCGTCCATGATGTCCAGATGCAGCCAGTCGGCTCCTGCGGCTTCTATATCGGCTACTTCCTCCCTCAGCCTGCCGAAGTCGGCGGACAGCAAAGAAGGAGCGATGATGGCCATCCTGCTAGTAACTCCTTTCTGCTTCTATGACTTCTGCCAGAAACTTGAGATAATGTTCATATCGATGTTGCGGGATCTTCCCCTCCTCTACGGCCAGCCGCACGGCACATCCGGGCTCTGCACGGTGCAAGCAGGAGTGAAATCGGCAGTGTCCCTCATAAGGAGCCATCTCCAGAAAGTAGGTCGCCAGCTCTTCCCGCCTGATTTCCGGCAAATAAAGGCGGCTGAAACCGGGAGTATCGGCCACCATACCGCCCTCCTTTAAGCATAACAATTCCACCTGCCGTGTAGTATGGCGTCCGCGGCCTTTCTTAGAGCTCACTTCACCTGTCTTTAGATTAAGACCCGGTTCCACCGCGTTCAGCAGGGAAGACTTTCCCACCCCTGACGGCCCGGCAAAGGTACTTATACGGTCCCTCAATATTGCCCGCAGCAGGTCCACGCCCTGGCCCGTCCGCGCACTGGTAACCAACACCCGGTACCCCAGCCTCTCGTAAACTCCGGGTAGGTCCCAGAACTCCTCGCGAGCTATATCGGCCTTGTTCCAACAGATAACGGCCTCGGTGCCGTTGGCCAGGCTTAAAACCAGAAGCCGGTCCAGAAGCTCCAGATCGGGCGGCGGCTCGCTTAAGGCGAATACAATTATCACCTGATCTACATTGGCCACCGTCGGCCTCTCCAGCCGGTTCTTCCGGGGTAAAAGGGCTTCGATCACTCCTTGACCCGGGGCCAGCTCTTGAAACCTAACCCGGTCTCCGGGCACGATCTCTTCCTCCTGCCGGCGGAAACGCCCCCGCAGGCGGCATTCGTACACTATCCCCTCAGACGACACATAATAAAATCCTCCCACGCACTTGATAAGTACACCTTCCCGCACAACTTTAGTCCCTGACACCTGCCTTTCCCTATACCTCACTCCACGCTCGTTTTCAGTCCAACCTAAAGCCTTTTCTCTTTCTTACCGGTACCGGAACGCGGCAGCGCATACTTCACCAACATTTAAATCCCTACAGGCTTTTAGCCTGCTTCTTGGGTACCAAAATATTTTTGGTAGGCACCTGTCCTTCGAATATGACCTCCGTGTCCCGGAAAACCTGCAATTTGCCCTTGCCGTAATAAGGCACTACGGCTATTATCTTTTCGTCCGGTTTCTGTACCCCGTTATATTCTTCATGCGGGCCTTTGGCGTCGGTGACCAAAATGCGTATAGTATGTTCCTTCCCGTCTCCGGCGGGCTCTATGGTGACTACCGCCTCCTGCCGCGACGGCCCCGGTCCCTGGCTGATGGTCAAGTTCACCGCGCTGCCCTGGAGGATCTGGGTATCCGGCTGAGGATCTTGCCCGATAATTATCCCGGCAAACTGTTCTTCACTCCGCTGGTAAGTAACGGTCCCCTGCTGCAAACCGTTATCTTTAAGTTTCTGCTGGGCATCCAGCAACGTAAGCCCTACCAGGGTGGGAGTGCTAATATATTTGGGCTGCGGCCCTTTGCTCAAAACAATCCGTACCGTACTGCCCTCCGGGCGGGAAGTTCCGGCCGGCGGATCTTGACTGACCACCGAACCCGCAGCAATAGTGGGGTGATAAACATCATTAGGATCGATGGCCACGTTAAACTTGGCATTTTGCAGCTTAGTTCGGGCCACGCGCTCGGGATCACCAATTACATTGGGTACTTCATACAGCCGCGGCCCCAGGCTAATGACCAGCAGCACCGGCCGTGAGCGTTTTATCTGTTCGCCCGGTTGCGGGTCCTGGGAGAGCACATACCCCTGCGGTACCTCCGCATCGTTTTTGCGCCCTATTACCTGCCCTTTAAGGCCGGCAGCCGCCAACCTGCTTAAAGCCTCGGCTTCCGGCAACCCTTGCACCGCGGGCACTACCGTTTCGCCCACCGCCAAATAGTAGCGAAACCCCGCCCAGAGGCCGCCGGCGGCCAGAGCCAGAAAAGCCAAGATCAGCAAGGCCCAGGCCCACACCCGTGGGCGCCGTTTGCTCTTATTTTCCCTGGGCACCTCGGCGGCCAGGGCCGCAGGAAGCTCCCGGGTAGCAAAATCCTCGTCCGCCAGCACACTGCGCAAGGCCCGCAGGTCGGCTCTCAAGGAACCTACATTGGGATAGCGCCGGGCCGGATCTTTGGCCAAAGCCCGTAAGATAATACGCTCCAACGCCGGCGGCACTTCAGGGTTCGAATCCCGCGGCGGCCGGGGCTCCTCTTGCAGGTGTTTTAAAGCTATGGCCAGCGGCGTTTCTCCATTAAAGGGAAGCTGCCCCGTGACCATTTCATATAGCACTACACCCAAAGAATAAATGTCGGCCACTGCACCTGTGGGCTCGCCCCGGGCCTGTTCGGGCGCCAAATAGTGTACCGAACCGATCATAGTCCCGTCGTAGGTCATAGTAGATTCATTGACTGCCTGGGCGATTCCAAAGTCGGTGACCTTTACTCTCCCCTGTTTGGTAATAAGAATGTTATGCGGTTTTATATCCCGGTGAATAATCCCGTTCTCGTGGGCATGCTCTAAGGCCTCGCAGATTTGCAGAGCAATCTCTATAACCTCGGACACCGGCAAAGGAGCTCTTTCGGCAATGATCTCCTTAAGGGAACGGCCTTCTACATACTCCATAACCAGGTAGTGCAACCCGTCTTCCTGGCCTACATCATATATACTCACCACATTAGGGTGCGACAGCCGGGCTACTGCCCGAGCCTCCTGCTGAAAGCGAGCTACAAAATCTTGATCGCTGGCAAACTGTTCCCGCAAAATCTTAATAGTAACGCTCCGGTGTAGCAGGCGGTCATAACCGCGATATACCAGGGCCATACCGCCTCCTCCGAGAGCTTCTTTGATTTCGTAACGGCCGTCCAATATCTTGCCGATCATATCTTCACCGTCCCAAGACTTTCGCCATAATTCTGCCGGCTATGGGCGCGGCCACGGCTCCGCCGGCCCCCGCATTTTCCACGACTACCGCCACCGCCACCTGAGGATTATCTGCCGGAGCGAAGCCCACAAACCAGGAGTGGGTTCTTCCCTGGGGGTTTTGGGCCGACCCGGTTTTGCCGCCCACCGGTACGCCCGGTATGGCGGCGCTCCGGGCCGTACCCGCTTTTACTGCCTCTACCATAGCCTGCTTGAGGACTTGCGCTATCCCCGGGCTGGTGCTCACCCTTAACAACTGCGGCCGGGTTACCTTCACCGTCCCTCCCTCAGGACCCTCCACCCTGTCCACCATATAGGGCTGCATGAGCAACCCGTTGTTGGCGATGGCAGCCGCTACCAAAGCCATCTGGAAAGGCGTGACCAACATTTCCCCCTGGCCGATGGCCGCTTCCGCCAGAGCATTCGAATTAAGTTGAGAAACCTCCGGGAGCCGCGACACGGCTAAATCCAGATCAAAACTCAAATTCTGAGTAAAACCGAAATCTTGGGCTGCCTTCACCCATTCCCCGGCTCCGGTCTCCAAGGCCAATTGAGCAAAAGCCACATTACAGGAATACATTAAGGCCTCATTAAAATTTATATTACCATGAACCTGCGGACAAGTCAGCCTCCTGCCCTCAATTTCTATATAGCCCGGGCAATAGAAGTGGCGCTCCCTGACCCCAGGATTATGGCGCAGCGCCGCCGCACCCGTCACCAGCTTCATGGTAGATCCCGGAGGATACAAGCCTTGCAACGCCCGGTTGAGCAGGGGGCTTTCCCGCCGCGGATCGTTCAAGGATTCCCATTCTTCTTCCACGGTCTCCGGGTTGAAGGAAGGGCTGCTGGCCAAAGCCAGCACCTCTCCGGTCTGCGGATTTAGGGCCACCACGGCACCCCGGTATCCCGCCAAAGCGCTAAAGGCCAACTGTTGCAGAGAAGCATCCAGGCTCAGCACCAGGTTATTTCCCCGCCGGGGAGAGCCTTGCAGCTCTCGTACCTGGTTCACCAAAGCCGGCCACCCGGAAAGGCCCAAAAGTTCGCGATTATAGGCCGCCTCCAGTCCGGCCGTCCCCAGCCGGGGGCTCACATATCCCACAATATGGGCTCCGGCCGGGCCCAAAGTATACTCCCGACGGAACCCTCCCTGAAACGGGTAGGAACGGGCCAAAACCTGACCGCGCCGGTCCAAGATCTGGCCCCGCCAGGTCTTCTCTTCCAGCATACGCAACCGCGGGTTGAGGGGGTTTAAGCTTAAGTCCTCGCTCCGCCAGACCTGGATGTAAGTCAGGTTCAATATCAGCAGCAGAAGCGCACAGCACCACACTAAGGCTAAATGCCGCACCGCTTGGAGCACAGTACTTACACCTGCCGGCGAGCAGCGCTCACATTGAGCAGCAGACCCAAAATTAAATAACTTATCACCAGGGAACTCCCTCCATAACTGATAAAAGGCAGGGTGACACCCGTTAAAGGTAGCAATTTACTTACCCCGGCCATAATAATAAGAGCCTGGAAGCTGACTAATACCGTCAGACCGGCGGCCAGCATGGTACCCTGGGTTTCGGGGGCCAGCAGAGCCGCCCGAAAACCGCGGTAGCCCCACAAGAGATAAAGGCCAATTACTCCCATGCTACCTATAAAGCCCATCTCTTCTGCCATGGTAGCAAAAATAAAATCCGTAGCTACCGCAGGGATAATCTGGGAGTAACCCAAGCCCACCCCCGTGCCTACCAGTCCTCCGCTTCCTAAAGCTATGAGAGCCTGAATGACCTGGTAACCCGCTCCTTGAGGGTCCTTCCAGGGGTTTAACCACACGGTCACCCTGACCCGCAAATGGGGGAAAAGGGCATAGGCTCCTGCCGCCCCCAAAGCGAACAGAAATCCGCCCCAGAGCAGGTAGCGTTTGCGCCCGGTGGCCAGATAAATCATGGCCAGAAAGACGACCAACAAGATTAACGCGGAACCCAAATCCCGCTGTAACACCAGCAGCAATACCGATAAGATCACCGCCGTGAACAAGGGGCCCCACGTTGAGCGTAGGCTCGTCTGTTCCACCAACAGTTCCCGTTTCTCTTCTAAAAAACCGGTTAGAAAGAGGATCACCAAAACCTTGACCGCCTCTACCGGTTGCAGGCTAAAGGAACCCCAGGTCAGCCAGCTCTTGGCACCGCCGATACGGGTTCCCGCCACTACGGTCAGCAAAAGAAAAAAAAGCCCTAAAATCAGATAAAAGTACGGGTACTGGGTCAACCTCTCATAATCGCGCCCCCCAATTACGGTGACCACCAGCACCAGCAGACCTATCATGCACCAGGCCACCTGCTTCTTGGCCAGAGCCGGGTCCAGGCGGAAGAGGAAGACCAAGCCCACGGCCGTCAACATGGCGGCCAGCGGAAAAAGATACTCATCCCCCTGGTGTCCGCTGACCTCCAAAATAAAATGCACACCGAAAAAGCCGGCTATTAAGAGGGTGACTTCATAACTGCCCAAAAACACAAACGGTCCCTTGAGTACGGCACCGTACCCATACCCCGTCCCAAGGACCAGCGCAGGCCAAAGGAGCAGAGCCAGCTCCCGCCGCCTTTTATTCATAGGCTGCCAGCACCACCGTAATATTGTCCGGTCCCCCTCGGTCTAAGGCCATTTGGAGCAAGGCTTCCAGGATCTCCCTCAAATCCTGCCTGCCGCTCAGTACCGCCGTTATCTCCTCCTCCCGTACCACTTCCGGCAAACCGTCCGTGCACAGTAGCAAAACATCCCCTTTTTGCAGTGGAACCGTCCGGCTGTCTACCTCCACTTCGGCCTCTGTGCCCAAAGCTCGGGTCAACAGGTTGCGCTGGGGGTGCAGACGGGCTTCCTCCCGGGTCAAATCGCCGCTGCGCACCAGCTCCCCTACGTAAGAATGATCCTGAGTCAAGGCCTCCAGATCGCCGTTCCGGAAGAGATAGGCCCGGCTATCCCCGACATGAGCTATAAAGGCCTCGCCCCCTACTATCCAGGCCACCGTCAACGTGGTACCCATCCCCCGGTACTCCGGAGTGCTACAAGAAGAACGATAAACGATCGCGTTGGCGAAACGCACGGCCTCCACCAGGCGGGCTAAAGGTTCGCGGCCGTCACCTTCCTTCAACCTTTCGGACAAAGCCTTCAAAGCCAGAAAACTGGCCACTTCCCCTGCTAAATGGCCGCCCATACCGTCGGCCACGGCCAGCAGGCCCAAATCCAGATCTACTATGTAGGCATCCTCATTGTCGGTACGAACCAGCCCGGTATGAGTGAGCGCCTCGGCCCGCATTCTCCCACCTCACTTCAAAAATAACGCCTCCAATACGCACTTCATCTCCCGGCGACAAATCTACCTGCCCTTCGATCCGCTTACCGTTTACAAAAGTTCCATTAGTGCTGCCCAGGTCACGAATCTGCCACCTCTGCCCCTGGCGGGTGATGGCGGCATGGTGCCCCGATACATGAGTATCCTTAAGCACAATATCATTGGTCTCCTCCCGGCCGATTAGGATACTTTCGCCAAGAGGGTAAAAATCTCCTTTTTTTAAACTCCTGTTCGAGGCTTCCCGCACCCATAATACCATTCTTCCTCCGACCAGAAGTTTAGATTGAGGTTTAGGTGGCCAACCCTCGCGCCGCCCCGCGCACGAAACTTCACGTCCCAGATCCCGGTACATCAAGCGCAGAACGTGAAACAGAAACAAATAAATAAGGATAACCACTCCAAAGCGCAATACCAGCAGGACTGCGGCCCACATCTTCACACCACCTGCACTTCTAGGACGGTGCGGCCGAGCTGGAGGCGGTCTCCCGGTGCCAGCAAAACTCTTTTTATGGGTTCTCCGTTCACCGAGGTGCCGTTTCGGCTGCCCAGATCTACTACTATAATCTTATCCTCTTCTACTTCCACCAGACAATGCTGGCGGGAAACCTGCTCATCAGTCAATACAATCTCACAAGCCGGATTACGGCCCAGCACTTGCCTTCCCGGGTGCAAAAGGAAACTACGGCCCTGGTCTGGTCCTTCTATTACCACCAGACAAACCTCCGGCGCCTGTTTCCCCGACCGGGAGCCGTTTCTTAGCGCCGGATAAATTAGGGTGTCTTCCTGCCCTTCGGCCGGCCATTCTTCTTCCAAGCGGGCGTGAATGCGCAATTCGCCGGGTGGCAATTCTTCATCCAGTTCCCATTCCACCCGTAAGTTTCCCACCAGGGTGTAGTTCTTGGCCTCTACCCGCTCCCTCAGGTAAGCCGCCAGCTCTTCCGCCAAGGCCTTCCGGTACATGGACAGATTCTCATAGTCCCGCGGCGGTAAGTAGACCAGATACACATTGGGCACGTACACCCGGTTTACGCTCACCGAACGGTGGGCCAGCATAACCTGATACAACTTTTTGGCAATTTCCACCGGCTGGAGCCGGTCTTCCTTATCCCGCCGGAACAAACCCTCAAAAAAACGTCTCCCCAAACTCTCCATACTCTCCAGCCATCCCATAGGCGGCGATACCTCCTAGGATTCCCGGCCGCGTAGCTGCCCGCAGGCTGCGGCAATCCGGCAGCCCCGGCTATCCCTTACGGCCACCTCCAGGCCCAATTCTCTCAAGCGGCGGACAAAAGCCTGTACTCTCTCCGGTTCGGGCGCCTGGAAGTCCGCGCCGGGAACCGGATTAAAAAGCAATATATTTATGTAGGCGAGAATACCCTTTACCAGGCCGGCCAGGCGTTCAGCATCCTCACGGGTATCGTTCACTCCGTCTAACAGAACGTATTCAAAGGTGACCCGGCGGCCCGTAGTAGCTACATAATAGCGGCAAGCGGCCAAGAGCTCACTTAAGGGATAGCGCCGGTTGAGAGGCACCAGCCGGCTGCGCATTTCCTCGGTAGTGGCATGCAGGGAGACCGCCAGCTCCCAGGGAGGCTTTTCCAGGGCTAAGCGCCTTATCTGGGGAACCACGCCGCAGGTAGAGAGAGTGATCCGTCTGTGGCTGATACCCCACCCCTGAGGGTCCATCAATATGCGGCGAGCCTTCTGGACGGCTTCATAGTTCAAAAGCGGCTCGCCCATGCCCATGAAAACTATATTGCCTATGCGGTTCCCCGGTTTTCTCGGACCCAAACGGCGCTGCAAAGCCATCACCTGCAGGATTATCTCCCCCGCTGTAAGATTGCGGCGGAAACCGGCCCCGCCGGTAGCGCAAAAACTGCACCCCACCGGACAGCCTGCCTGACTGGAGAGACAGGCGGTATACCTCTTCCCCTCCCCCTGCATTTCCTGCGCCATCAACACGCACTCTATCTTTTCCCCGTCAGACAGCTCCAGCAGGAGCTTAACCGTACCATCCACCGCATCTTCCAGAGTGCGCAAAATACGGGGCTCGGGCAGAAGAAAAATTTCCGCCAATTTCTGCCGTAAACTTTGGGGTAAATCGGTCATAGCCGCCCAATCCGTAACCTGATGGGTATGCACCCAACGAAACAACTGCACCGCCCGGTAGTCCGCCTCCCCTAACCGGCGAAGCGCCTGCCGCAGTTCTTCCAATTCCATGTCCCAAATTACAGTCTTACTTTTCATCGGTTTATCCCCGAATCTAATATTATAACAGGCCTGCCACTAGTATAGCTTAAGCCGTTCCATGATATACCAGGGATATACCAGGCCAGCGTCCGTACCCGGTGCAAAAAAAGAGGGAGTAACCGCTCCCTCATTACACTTATAGCCCCTGGTAGGCCTATTCTATCCTTGGGATTCTTACTTTCTCAAACCGCGGGGAACCTCCGGCTGGTACCACGTTAAAACGCTGCTGGGCAACATGCTGCTATGGGCCACCAAGACGGCCAGGACGACGATCCAAGAACCCAGCAAGGCTGCCGCCCTTCTCCACATAAGTCTCACCTCCTTCCCTCCAAAGGTATCAGCCGACACAACACCTCATCCAGCCTATCCATCAGCCGGTACCCCAGGGGCGTGATGGTAACAGTCTGCATAATTACCGCCAAAACCGAAGCGTACAGGTAACTGAGCCTTATTTTCCCCGCGGCCGCAAGGGTGAAGAAAAACCACACTAACAAAAAAGCTAGCGAAAAATTCCTCAACCGGCGACGCCGGTGCAAATCTTGGATAGGATTGGCCGGCGTGTCCGCCGGTGCCCAACGCCGTACTGCGAGGACACCTGAAATTGCTGCCAGAAGGCTGAAGAACCCAAGAGGAAACCCTCCCCCCCAAAATTGCTCCAGCCTTCTTCCGGCGTAACCCACCAGAAGCAAAAAGATGACCGAACTCACCAAGCAGCGATAATAAGCCCGGCAATGGGCGCCGCCGGAGCCGAACCGGTACAGGGCTTGAGTCAGCAGAGCAACCGTCACCTCCGGAAGCAAACCCAAAACGGCAGCTCCTCCGGTTATGGCTAAAACCTCCACTATAGCTCCCAGGGCTACCTCCAGCCCGTAAGCTACTATTTCTGCCCGCTCTTTTTCCCCCTCATCCGGGGCGGCGCCCGGCCAGTGGGTGCAAGACAATATATGCCGCGCTATGGTGCTCGCCAAGGTATGGATGCTGAGCATACTAAATATTTCTAGCTCGACAAAAAAAATCCTTCTGGCTTTACCGAATTTAACCTCTTACCCGGTACGAAAACGCGGAAAACTGACGATAAAAACCGTGCCTTCGCTGCTGCTCTGCACGGTTATGCGCCCCCCGTACTCCGTCACCAGGCTTTTAACAATAAACAATCCCTGGCCGTGGCCTTCCTTATCCTTTTTGGTCGTAAAGCCGCGTTGAAAAATTTTCTCCTGCCAGACCAGGGGTATTACCGGTCCCGTATTGCCCACCTCAAAAATATAGTACCGGTTTTTTTCGTAGATGCGCAACCAAATACGCTTTTCTCCGGAGCCCATTTTCAGGCTGGCCTCAATGGCATTATCCAACAGATTCCCGAAAATCCGGGTAATATCCGCCGCAGGTACCAAAAGTTCTTTAAGGTCGGTATTTATCTCACACTGCCAGGAGATACCTCTGCTCTCGGCCAAACCCATCTTGCTCTGAAGCAAGGCCGCCAGTGCCGGCTGATTAACATAGATGATGCGCGTAGGCTGGCTGATCTCGGCGCATAGGGACTGAACATACTCGCGGGCTTCGTTTATTATCCCCAACTGCATAAATCCGAGGATTACCTGCAAATGGCTGATAAAATCGTGCCGCTGGGCCCGCAAATGATCCAAGCTTAGCTTGAGATTCTCTATGTAAACCCTTTGATTATTAACCTCGATCTCTTTTTCCGTATACCTGAAAAGCATATAGGTCAGTGCCAGGGAAGTGAGTATCAATAAAGTGCAGACTATATGCTCTGTAGTTTTGATATTTATTCTAAAAATAGGAAAAACTGGCGCATTGATAATACTCAAATTTAATATTACTGCCAAGCAGGCTTCCAGCAGGATTAAAAGGAAGATGACTATGACCCAGGGCTTTTGCAACATAGCTCTTATTGTTCCTCTCTGCTGCTTACTTCCCCTTTCCCGGAGAGAAGGCTCAGACGGTAACGCCAAATCAAGTAGGCCAACACTCCTAAAAGGATCTCGTTGGGTAAAGGAAAAAACACGCGCAGCCAAGGGTCGTGCAAAACCCGGGTTAAATCCATCCCCGTAAGCCGGAGCATTAAAGGCGTAGACACCCCCTCTACCAAGCCCAGAATTATTGTAGGCAGGAGCCCGGCCGCAATGGAACGCCACCATTCCATATCCCTCAATCCTATCTTTAATAACAAGGCCAAAAGTAAGATATACAGCAAAGTATGTACGCCGAATACCACAGGCAGTCTTCTGAGGAAAAAAGAAAGCAGGGAAATAACCGTCCCGATGACGACTACCTTCCTGAAAGGCGGGAGAACCCCCATCAAGCCCAGCCCGAGGCTCACCAGAATAATACCCTCCGGTATGGATTGAAACACCAACGCTTGCCAGGGCATGTAGTCCATAATTAAACTCCCCCTTAAAATCCGGCCTTCTCACCCTATTCCCCTACGGGACGCCGTACCGGTATCTTTTAGGCACACTAGTACCCTTATTCTCACCTTTCCCCTTCTGCCGTCCGCCGGAGCCTGGCCACGAAAAAACCATCCGTGCCATGACGGTGGGGCCAAAACTGGACTTGACCGGCTGCTGCCTGTTCTTTTAGGTCGGGCGGCAGAGAGGGGAGATAACCTGAAAGATCCTCGTAAACCATTCCCGGCGTTTCCTGCAAAAATCGCTGCAACACTTCCTGGTTTTCTTCCGGCGCCAGGGAGCACGTGCTGTACACCAGCACTCCGCCCGGTTTAAGCGCCTCCACGCTGCCGGATAGCAGCGAGAGCTGCAATCGGCTCAGCTCTTCCAAACGCTGTAAGTCTTTTCGCCATCGGATGTCGGGCCGCCGACGCAATACTCCCAACCCCGTGCACGGAGCATCTAGCAACAGATAATCGGCCGTTCCCGCAAAGCGGCGCCCCAGTTCGGCTGCATCGGCCTGCACCGTCTGCACACAGGTAA
This sequence comes from Neomoorellaceae bacterium, assembly GCA_049701195.1. Taxonomy (GTDB): domain Bacteria; phylum Bacillota; class DSM-521; order Neomoorellales; family Neomoorellaceae; genus JBNATU01. The sequence goes on along the minus strand of JBNATU010000007.1, from coordinate 89,270 downwards.
CCCCCAGGCGGTGGCAGTTTTCCTGAATCAACTGCAACCTGTGGGCATGGATATCCACGGCCCAAATACGCCCCCTGTCCTGCATCATCTGGGCCAAATGGGTTGTCTTTCCGCCCGGAGCCGCGCAGGCATCTATTACGGTACTACCCGGCTCGGGAGCTACCGCATGTCCCACCAGAATAGAGGCTTCATCCTGTATATAAAACAGCCCTTGCCGGAAATCGGCGCTTTCTTCGCCCACCGCCCCCTCCTCCACTACCAGAGCTTCCGGCGCATAGCGGGCCGGGTAGACTTTTATACCTTGCCGGCTCAAGCGTTCTCTCAGTGAAGAAACGCTTATTTTTAGCGTGTTTACCCTTATGACCGCAGGAGGGGGCTGGTTGTTAGCCCGGCAGAGCTTAACCGTTTCTTCTATTCCAAGCTCTTCCAGCCATCTGGCCACCAGCCAGGAAGGGTGATAGTACCGCAGAGCAATATGATTTACCGGGTCCTCTTCCAACGGCGGGTAAGGTAGCTGGCTTTTATAAGTCTCCAATCGTCGCAATACAGCGTTTACTAGCGAGGCCGTACCCCGGTGGCCGTATTTCTTGGCCAGCTCCACGGCTTCGTAAATAGCCGCCCTGGCCGGAATGCGCGTCAGAAAGAGCAACTGCGCAGCCCCCACCCTGAGCACGCAACGTATCCAGGGCGGGAGTTCTTCCAGTTTTCTCTTATGCAAGCATAAATTTAGGGCCCAGTCTATGAGGTTCCAGGCTTTTATGGCCGTATAAGCGATGTCGGTCGCCAAGGCCCTTTCCCTGCGGGCTAAACCGGTAGCCCCTAAGACCTCCTTAGCCGCCAAATTGGCAAAGGCCCCTTCTTCCTGCACCCGGTATACTATATGAAGGGCGGCCTCTCTACTCGTCACGGCGACCGAAAAACCCCGCTAAAAGCATCAGGCGTATCAAATTCAAAACGGCCGTCAAAGCGGCTGCCACGTAGGTCAGTGCCGCCGCGTTAAGCACCTGGCGCGCTCCTACCAGTTCTTGCCCGGTCAAATACCCGCCGCTTTCCAGCAAAGCGAGGGCCCGGCGGCTGGCATTAAATTCTACCGGCAGGGTGATCAACGTAAAAACTACCGCTAACATAAAGGCATAGACTCCGAGCCGGGCTAAAGAAGGCAGACCGAAAACCAGACCCAAAAGCAACAAAGGAATCGCCAGATTGGAACCCAAAGATACCACCGGCACCAGGGCAGAGCGAAGCCGGAGCGGCAAGTAGCCCGTGCGGTGCTGGAGAGCGTGACCGGTTTCGTGGGCCGCCACCCCCAAAGCAGCCAGCGAATTACTCTGGTAGACCGGAGGAGATAATCTCAATACTCTCCCTCTCGGATCATAATGATCCGTAAGAAAACCCCGCACCATTTCTAGCCGTACGTAGTGGAGTCCGGCGCGGTCGAGCAAACTTCTGGCTACTTCTGCGCCCGTCAAGCCGCGGTGAGAAGCTATATGAGAATAATATTCAAAGGTAGATTGGACCTTGAATTGGGCGTACAGCGATAAAAGAATGGCCGGAAGCAGCAAGACGAAGGTGGGATCCCCTAGATAAAACATAATCAGTCCTCCTAAAATGCTAGTACAGCCTGCCCTTACCAGGAATTATAGTATGCCCCTAATTCCCTGTAAATACTGCCCTGGCCGCCGGGCGGTACCGACCACTCAAACTAGGCCTCCAGCCCCGGATAGGTTCCGGCCCATTTGGCCGCCGTTTCCGCTTCCAGGCCCAAAAAGAAGCGTATAACTTCTTCCACCTGCGACAAATTGACCGCGGTATTCAGGCACGGGCCATAAGGCCTCAAATTGACTACCCCCAATACCGGCAAGGGTTGGGTATCCTGAATGCCGCTGGTTAAATCTCTTTCACAAGCTATGGCCACCACCGCGCGGGGCCGGTAAAGCTTTACAAAATGTCGGGCCAAAGTGCCCCCCGTAGCTACGGCCAGGCGCACGCCGTATTTTTCCGCCAAGCCGTGCAGAGCATCGATAGAGCAGCGGCCGCACCGCCGGCAGTTGTAAACATCGATAGTGATTTTGTGGGGACAATCGCTGCGTTGCAAGCAATGAGGCGCCAGCAAAAGTATCTCTCCGGGCTCAACCTTTATTCCCCGGAGACGCACCAGTTGATTATTTACTTCGATGAAAGAAGCCTTTATGGTATCCGGATTAATGCCGAACATCTTACCCAGGCTTAAGGCCAGTGGAAACAACAGATTGACCGCCAGAAGCCCCAAACGCTGCAAAAAGGGGACATGGCGATGCCGCCAGAGGATGAGTACCAATCCCCCGGTTCCCAGGGTTACGGTTAAAAATATCAGGGACAGGGTAACCGCACCCAGGATCAGCAATAAATTGTTCCATAAGCCTGTCCGATGAGTTAATACATACCAGCCCCCTAAGAAACAAGAGAGCAGAAAAAACAGGCTTAAGATCAATAGCCCTAAGAACAGGCGCTTTTTTATGCGCATCCCAGCCGTTCACCCACCTTAAGGGGATAGCCTCTTAAATACTCCGCCGCCGCCATAATCCTTTTACCCGGCGGCTGCACCTCGGTAACCAGTACCTGACCTTGCCCTGCCTGCACTACGAAACCCTCTTGAGGCCGGACGGCCACCACTTCCCCTGGAACAGCCCGGCCCCCGGCCTCTTCGGCTTTCCCCACCACTCTTGCCCGGTAAATCTTTAAGCGCTTGCCCTCCCACCAGGTATACGCTCCCGGGAAAGGGTTCAAACCTCTCACCAGGTTCACTATTCTCTCCGCTTCCTGCTCCCAGCTTATTTCTTCTTCCTCCGGCAAAAGCGGAGGGGCATAAGTGGCCAGGGCTTCCTCCTGAGGATGTCGCGGGGCCATACCCGCCTCTATTAGATCTATGGTCTGCACCAATAATCTGGCACCTACAGCCGCCAGTATATCGTGCAATTCGCCCGCGGTCATCTCCGGCCGAATAGCCACCGGTTCCTGTAAAATTATATCTCCCGCATCCAGTTGTTCCACCATGTACATAGTAGTAACGCCCGTCTCTTGCTCTCCGTTGATGATGGCCCGCTGTATGGGAGCAGCTCCCCGGTACCGCGGCAGTAAAGAAGCATGGAGATTAATACATCCTAAAGGGGGTAAATGTAATACGGCAGGCGGCAGAAGCCGTCCAAAGGCCACCACGACTATCACCTCGGCACCCAGGCCGGCTAGGGCGTCCAGAAATTCCGGGTCTTTCAGGTCATTAGGCTGTAATATAGGCAAGCCGCGGCTCAGAGCCAGCTCTTTCACCGGCGAAAAAACCACCCTCTGCCCTCGGCCCCGCGGGCGGTCGGGCCGGGTGACTACACCGACTACCTCATGCCTGCTCTCCAGCAGGGCCTTTAGAGAAATCGCGGCAAACTGGGGCGTGCCCATAAAAATTAAGCGCAAGGATTTATCTCCCCCCTGGATGGCCTTCCAACCACCGGACCACCCTGTCTATGAAAAGGATCCCGTCCAAGTGATCAATTTCGTGCTGGAGGGCTCGGGCAAAAAGACCTTCAGCCCTATATTCCCTCTCCTGCCCGTGACGGTCGAGCCCTCTCACTACTACTTTGGCCGCCCGAGGTACTTCTCCTTGGACCCCGGGTATGCTGAGACAACCTTCCGGGCCGACATCCCGGCCCTCGGCCGCCACTATCTCGGGGTTAATCAATTCCACCAGACCGTCTCCCACATCTACTACAATAACCCGCTTGCTCACCCCGATTTGCGGAGCCGCCAACCCCACTCCCGGCGCCGCATACATAGTATCCGCCATATTATCCAGCAGTTTTAGCACATTAGGAGTTATCTTTCTTACCGGCTGGGCCTTTTCCCTCAAGATGGGGTCTCCCAGGGTTATGATTTTATAAACCGCCACCCGCCGTCGAAACCTCCCTTTACCACATAGTTACCGGCCCTATCTCCCTTATTATCTTGACGCCCGGGGGACACCGGTAATGCTCTAGGGCCTGCGTCAGCGCCCGTTGCAATGGCTGCCAACCGGCAGCTTTCAAAGTCAACTGCCACCGGTAATGCCTCTTAATCCTGGCAATACTCGCCGGAGCAGGACCCAGAACCTCAACTTCGGCTCCTGTCTCCGACAAGGCCTTAGACAAAGCATAGGCTGCGCTGATAACTTCTCCCTCATATAGCCCTGTCAGCCCCACCCGCGCCAGTTTTACAAAAGGCGGATAACGTAACGCGCGGCGAACAGATATTTCGGCCCGGTAAAAACCCAAGTAATCCTGCCCCGCAGCAAAAATAATAGCCGGGTCCTGCGGGTTAAAAGTCTGTATCAGCACCTTGCCTTCCCGCGCCCTTCGCCCGGCTCGTCCGGCTACCTGCATCAGAAGTTGAAAGGTGCGTTCCCGAGCGCGAAAATCCGGAAGAAATAAAGATAAATCGGCGTTCACCACGCCCACCAGAGTCACGCCTTCAAAATCCATACCTTTGGCGATAGTCTGGGTGCCGATCAATATGTCCGCCTGGCCGCTGGCAAACTGGTGGTAGATTTCGGCCCAGCGCCGGGGGGTTTTAGTGCTGTCGCTATCCGCCCGCAGAACCCGGGCCTGAGGAAAAAGACTTCGGACTTCTGCCTCCACTCTCTGCGTCCCTACCCCCAGAAGGGCCAAAACCCCCTGGCATTGCGGACAGGTCCCCTGCCACTTTCTCTCCTGCCCGCAATAATGGCAACGCATTTTCCCGTCCGCATGATAAGTCAGACTCACAGCGCACTGGCTGCAAGTAGGTACATACCCGCAGGAGCGACAAACTACGTGAGGAGCATACCCGCGCCGGTTAAGAAAAAGCAATACCTGCTCTCCCCGCGCTAGTGTGGCCTTTATTTCCGCTTGTAATTCCCTGCTCAAATAACCGGAATTGCCGCTCTGATATTCCTCGCGCAAATCGATTATCTTGATCCGGGGCAAGCTGCTTCCGCCCACCCGCCGGCGGAGGGCCAGCAATTTCAGCCGTCCGCGTCCGGCCAGAAAGAAGGTTTCTGTGCTGGGAGTAGCGCTCCCCAAAATCACCACCGCCCCTTCTAACCGGCCTCGCTGCAAAGCCACTTCCCGGGCATCATAGCGCGGAGCCGCTTCATGCTTATAACTCGCCGCATGCTCCTCGTCTATAATGATCAGGCCCAAACGCGGCAAAGGAGCAAAAAGGGCGGAACGAGTACCTACCACCACCTGAGCTTGGCCCTGACGCACCTTCTGCCAGTTAACGCTGCGCTCACCCGCAGCCATTTCCCCGTGGATGATCACCACCAGATTCCCAAAGGCCCGGCAAAGCCGCTCGAACATCTGGGGGATCAGAGAATGTTCGGGAACCAAAACTATGGCCCCCTTATTCCGGCGCAACGCCGCGGCGATACTGTGGATGTATACCTCGGTCTTACCGCTGCCCGTTATCCCGTAAAGCAAGAAGCTACCCTGCCCTTTCTCCAGAGCTTCCTCGATACCGGCTACAGCTCGCCTTTGCTCCTCGGTTAAAATTATGGCGTCACCCGGCCCTGGCACTTCCGTCTCTCCGGTAACTTCTACGCCTACCTCAGGCGAAAGAAGAAGCTTCTTCTCCGGTCCTAAAGCCTGGTACCTCTTTTCCACCAGGCCTCGCTGTTCCAATTCCTTAAGCGCCGCCAGGGCCTCCTGCTGCGGCCAGCCTTTTTTTAGCTGCCGCCTGCTTATTTTTCCCCGTTTCACCAGATAAGCGGCCAACTCTCGGGACAAGGGGCAGATAAAAGAAGCCGCGTCCGGCTCCCATCCTTTCTCGCCCAGCCAGTACCAGGAGTAACTTCGCTGCTTAAGCCGGGGGGGCAATACTAAGGGCAGTGTTTCTCCGGGCTGGCACAAATAATACTCGCTTACCCAAAGCAATAATTTTATCAGGGAAGGCGGCAAGAGCTCCTCATCCAGTACCTCGAGCACCGGCTTGATCTTCTGCACCGGGGCCTCGGGAGGGAAATCTACTACCACGCCCTCGACTTCCTTCTTACCCAAGGGCACTATAACACGGGAACCCAAGCGTATCTCTTCCGCCAAATCAGGCGGCACTTCGTACACCAAAGGCTGCAAAATCCGCTGCAGGGCCGAGTTGATCAGCACCGTAGCCAGCATCTTCTCCAACCCGACCCCCCTCTGGTTAGCTTATCCATAGGCTCATTATAACAAATTGTATAGTAAAAGTGAACCGACTTCCCTTGACCTCCCTAGCCCGGGAGTGTTATAATCCCACTCGGGTAGTCTTGCTGATGTAGCTCAGGGGTAGAGCAGCTCACTCGTAATGAGCAGGCCGTGGGTTCGAATCCCACCATCAGCTCCAGGGAAAAGTAAACGCCGCAAGGGTTTGCGGCGTTTACTTTTCCCTGGATAATCTTCATAATAATAAGCTTTTGGGGAGCAAACTGGACACAAAAATAAAAATCTCCTCCTCCCAGAGGTCGCCAACCTTGAAGCGTTTCTCGGCCCGGTAGGCCTTGTATTGCTTCAGCAGTTCCATCACCGAAGCCGGGACGGATATCACCCTTATGGAGGTCTCGCTCTTTAGTTACTTAGTGAACGTACCTTTTTCAGTATTTTATCCTCTGCCCCTCAACGCCTTCATCCGGCGTTCGGCCTTTTCGTAGAAACCCTCATGAGGCCCTGCCATGAATACCAGGCAGACCTTTTCTTCTTCCAGTACTACGTAGGCTGCTCGGTAGGCCACGCCTTTGAGGGAGAATTCTAATGCTCGGGCTCCACGAAGACTACCTTTAAGCGGATGTCCTTTGTACGGGTTTTCTTTGAGGGCCAGGATCTCTTTGGTAGCCCTTTGCGTCAAGTCCTGCAACCTCAGAAGGTCTTTTTCTGCGTTCCTGGTCAGGCGTACCTCAAAAGGGGTTTTCATAACCCAATGTCGTGCTCCCTGGCAAACTCTTCTATTGTCCGGGTCCGTCCTTCCTGGTATTCTTTAATGGCCTGCTCAGCCAAAACATCAAAAGGATTTAAAGCCCTGGCCAGCCGCACCTGTCTATTCTCCGGGTCGTATCTGAGGAACACAATGTCGCCGCTATTCACCCCCAAGGCCTCCCTTATCCTCTTCGGTAGAGTGACCCGGCCTTTGTTGTCTATCTTTACTGCCACCTGTTTAGTGCTAGCCACTTTTATAACCCCCTACCCTGAAAATAGTACTCGGCTATTTTCATCCTTCTGCTGGTGCCGCCATGGCGGCATGAATGTCTTGTGGGAAAGTCCTACTAAGGATATTATAATTCATTCCCGGGTAAATATCTACTTCCCTGCAGAGCTTATTATAGCTTTGCTAAAAAGCAAGGGCGGTAATCCCGCCCAATGTCTATGGTCTATATATATCTTTATTATGGGATATTGCTCAGTTGAATCATCCCTTAAGCAGATAGTACCTGGTGACCCAGAAAAACAGATACCGTAAGTTCAAACACCTCACGGCTAGTTACCATGCATTGGGGGAGCAAAATTGCTTTCAAGTAGAGCTGGATAAGCTTTAATACGGAAATGATCTATAGACGTTGGCAGTAAAACGCTATAGAATACTACCAAAGGGGGCTACTTTGATGCTCACCGTACAGGAATTATCCAACAGGTTTTATAGGAGGGTAAAGCGCGTGAAGCTTGCCGAAGCTTTGCTGGAGAGAAAGAGGATAAAGGAAGAAATTACAGCCTTGCGTGAGCGTGTCCAACGTGATTCCAGGGTTCAAGAAGGCGACAAGCCGGCTGAAGACCCGGAGGAGCTTAGGATGAAAATCTGGGAACTGGTCGAGAGACTCCAGTGGATAACCATTGCCATCAACAAAACCAATACAGTCGTGAAGTTACCTGACGGTCGGACGCTGATGGAGGCCGTTGTAGAGCGCGATATGCTTAAGCTCCTGCATGACACGGCCAAAGATGTGGCCGATGCGGCTGTAGGTGCACGCGAGTGGCGGGTCACCAGGTCGGAGATTAAGTTCATACCGACGGTAAACGTAGCCACATGGCGTCGCCGTGCCGACGAGTACGCTAAGAAGTACCGGGAGCTGGACGCCGCCATCCAAGCGGCCAACTGGTCGAACGATTTGGTGGAAGACATTAACTAAAGGTAAGTAGTTTTAAGGTGTAGCCGGAGGTGCCGCCGAGAGCGTCCCCCGGGCCGAGGGGTAGATCGGCCGATATTTACGTTGGGGAGTCAGGCCCCGACTCTGACGGTGAAAGGGTACTGTGTACTGGGTACACGCGTATCGTGAACTGCGAAAAGTGTACTACCTGGCGCTAGCGGCTTTCCGGTGAGGGCGGGATAGTGGGAAACTATTTTTTTATTATAAAGGTTATTCACGCCAATATGTGCCGGAGCGCCCTGCTACCGCTATTCCGGCTTGCGGTGCCGGAATAGGCGTTATTCATGAATGTATACCGGAGTTCCCTGGGGGAGGTTATCGTATACCCACTTAGCGTTATCTACCTCCAGACGGACACAACCGTGGGAAGCCGGGGTGCCGAGCTTGCGGGCCTCATCGGCTATGATCCGCTGTTGCTCATCCATGGGTACGCTATGAAAAAGGTAGACGCCCCAATCTTTAAAAGAGACCCACCACTTAGCCCCCTGTTTGTATTTGCTGCTGAAAAACCACTCCCCGCGGTTCTGTACCGCAAAAACACCTAAAGGAGTAGGCGTTTCCGGCTTGCCGGTAGAGACCGTCCACTCCTTCTTTAGCTCCCCGTCCAAATAGATGCGCATCTTTTGGGTTCCAACCGCTACTTCTATCCAGTAGCCGGTTTTAGGGGGGACAAAACCGCCGGAGGAAATCGCCCTAGCTCCGTTCTCCTCGGACTCTACGGCTTGAGGCGTAGCCTTCGGAGGGGCGGCCTCTGGAGATGCAGCCTCGAAGTTCAAAGTAGCCTGTCCCGAGGATGGCGAGGCTTCCAGAGTAGCCGAAGGTTTAGGAGGAACGCTCAAGGGCTTTGCCCCAAGATAAAAGAAAGGTAAAACTATCACCGCGGATAAAATTACTAAAAAACCTGCTTTCTTGCCTATTTTAAACACGCTGCCTTCCCCTTTTTAAATTCTCGCTTTTTATCTTCGTACCAAAATTCCCAGGCTTTTTATTTCCTCTATGCTTCCAGCTTATCCCAGACCGGCTGGCCGGCTTAGGTTTTTAAGCGAGCGAGTAAACCCAAACGCTAGCTTGACCTGAGTTTGACCTGCGAGGATTGGGGGAGCAACCGCCAGCAAAACAGGATCAAAACAGGGACAAGGAAGGATTTCGACAAGAGTTTCCATAATTCCTTTAACCTCTCCTAAATTTTTAATCAGAGTCCGCCGGTTGATAAATTCCCCTCAAGCCAGCGTTCCTTTAACCGATAGCTACTACCCCAGCAAACCTAGAAGCAAAAGTGGGTATACGACAGGTTATGTACCCGTAGCGGTACATCAGGGGCCGTGATTTTACCGTGAATGTTCCCTAAACGGTACGTACAGCGGGTCTTAAACCTCTTCTCCTGCTTCTTTCAAGCTCTGGCACAATATTTGCTTGTAAAACGTAATTGCCGAATACGCTTTACCCGTTATAACCCAGAATATGGAGCAGGGGGGATATATCTTGTCCAAAATCAGAACCGCTGATGAGGTTGCGGCCCTCATTAAAGACGGCGCTACCGTAGCTGCCGGCGCCTTCGGGCTGGCCGGATGGCCGGAAGAGATAGCCCGGGCCATAGAGCGGAGATTCCTGGCCACCGGGCACCCGCGCGATCTCACTTTAGTGCACGGCTCGGCCACCGGCGACTGGAAGGAAAAGGGCACTACCCGTCTGGGACACGAAGGGCTCATCAAAAGATGGATAGGAGCGCATATAGGTTCCTCGGCCAATATGTGCAAACTGGTAGAAGAAAACAAAATCGAGGCCTACAACCTGCCTCAAGGCGTAATAGTCCATCTTTGGCGGGAGATAGCGGCCAAACGTCCGGGGGTAATCACCAAGGTGGGCCTGGGTACCTATGTGGACCCTCGCATCGACGGAGCCAAGATGAACTCCCGGACTACCGAGGATATAGTTAAAGTAGTCGAATTCGAAGGCGAAGAGTATCTCTTCTACAAAGCCTTCCCGGTGGATGTAGCCCTTATCCGGGGCACAGTAGCCGATGAGAACGGCAATCTCACCATGGATAAAGAAGGCATACTGGTGGAGGCTCTACCCTTGGCTCAGGCGGCCAAGAACAGCGGCGGCATAGTCATCGCCCAGGTAGAGTACGTGGCCAAGGCCGGTACGTTGCACCCCAAACACGTGAAGGTACCGGGCATACTGGTAGACTATATAGTGGTGTGCACCGATCCGGAATACCACTATCAGACCGAGGGGACATACTACAATCCGGCCTTCGCCGGCGAGATCAAGGTGCCTCTGGAAGCCATTCCTCCCCTGCCTCTGGACGAACGCAAGATAGTAGCCCGACGGGCGGCTATGGAGCTAATACCCGGGGCCATCGTAAACCTGGGAGTAGGCATGCCCTCGGATGTAGCCGCCGTAGCCGCCGAAGAAAAAGCCGTAGACCTGATCGTGCTCACTACCGAGGCAGGGAGCATCGGCGGCGTTCCGGCCAGCCTGCCTCACTTCGGACATGCCTACAATGCCGAAGCCATTATTGAGCACCATGCGCAGTTCGATTTCTATGACGGGGGCGGTATCGACGTGGCCTTCCTCGGCCAGGCCCAGGTGGATGCAGAAGGAAACGTAAACGTCAGTAAGTTCGGCCGAAGGGTTATGGGTTGCGGCGGCTTCGTAAATATCAGCCAGAGCTCCAAAAAAGTAGTCTTCTGCGGGACCTTTACGGCCGGCGGTTTAAAAGTTAAAGTAGAAGGTGGAAAGCTTTCTATAGAGCAGGAGGGCAAAACCAAAAAGTTTATAAACAAGGTCGATCAAATCACCTTCAGCGGCAAGTACGCGCAGAAGGCCAAACAGCCGGTGCTCTACGTAACCGAGCGGGCGGTCTTCACCTTAGAGGAGGGGGAAGTCACCCTGATAGAAATCGCGCCCGGAATAGACCTGGAAAGGGATATCCTGGCGCAGATGGAATTCAAGCCTCGTATATCGCCTAACCTTAAGAGCATGCCTCCGGAGATCTTCCAGCCTGAGTGGGGGCAGCTCCGCGGTATCATCGAAGCTAAACAGAGAGGTCGGTGAGGGAAATGATCGATGCCCTGCTAACTCCTGAACAGCAGAAATATCAAGAGCTGGCCCGCAAGTTCACCCAAGAGCACATTCTCCCGGTGGCCAGCGAATACGACCGAACCGGGGAGTTTCCCTGGCCTATAGTGAAAGCGGTGAAAGAGATCGGTCTAAACTGCATGGTCGCTCCTAAAGCTTATGGAGGGCCGGAGCTAGACTCGCTAACCATCTCCGTCATCGTAGAAGAGTTTGCCTACGGCTGCGCCGGCGTGGCCACTACTTTGGGAGGAAACGGCCTCAGCTCCTACCCGGTGCTCATCGCGGGAACGGAAGAGCAGAAGAAACTCTATTTCGGTATTTTAGTCCCCGGGGGATTAGGAGCTTTTGCCCTGACCGAGCCGGGCGCCGGTTCCGACGCTGGCGCAGTCTCCACTACGGCCAAGCGGGTGGGAGACGAGTACGTGATCAACGGCACCAAGTGCTTCATTACCACCGGCGCCATGGCCGATGTGTTCATCGTATTCGCCACCACCGATCCCAGCCTTAAGCACCGCGGGCTAAGCGCCTTTATCGTGGAACGCGACCGCGAAGGTATATCCATAGGCCATGAAGAGCACAAGATGGGCATACGTTCTTCCAATACGGTAGAAGTGCGCTTTAGAGACGTGAGGGTACCCGCCGATCACCTGCTGGGCAAGGAAGGGGAAGGCTTCCGGATCGCCATGCAGACCTTAGACATGGCCCGGCCCATCGTGGGGGCCATCGCCGTGGGTGTGGCCCGGGCGGCCCTGGATGAGTGCATCAAGTATGTCAAATCGCGCACCGATGGCAGCAAATCCCTGTCCACCGATCAGGGCATACAGTTCCGGCTGGCGGATATGGCCATAAAGGTGGAGACCGCCAGGCTCCTGATACGCCGGGCTCTAGCCTTAAAGGAGGCCGGGTTGCCCTACTCCAAGGAATCGGCCATGGCCAAGGCCTATGCCAGCGATGTGGCCATGGAGGTTACCGCCGAGGCGGTGGAGATCATGGGCGCGCTCGGGTACAGTAAAGATTCGCGCGTAGAAAAGCTTATGCGCGACGCCAAGATCACCCAGATATATGAGGGGACCAACCAGATCCAGAGGATAGTTATCGCCAATCACCTGCTCAGAGGGTGATTCCCGGTGATTTTTCCGTTGGGGGTTAAACCTAAAGGGGGTTAATTTTATGCGGTATCCACTCACTGAGGAGCAGCTTCTAATACAGCAGAACGCCCGGGAATTTGCCGAAAGATACGTGGAACCTGAGGCTACCAACATAGATCGCCAAGGTGCGCACCCTGAAGATATAATAAAGAAACTGGCCGAGCATGACTTCTTCGGTCTCCCCTTCCCCGCCGAATACGGCGGTGTGGAAGCCGGGTTCTTAAGTTATGTTCTGGCCGTACAGGAGATCTCCCGGGCCAGTGCTTCGGTGGGCTCGATCCTTATAAACCACTGCTCCCTGGCCGCCTACTCCCTCTACCGGTGGGGTACGCCGGAGCAAAAAGAACGCTTCCTCCCGGCCCTGTGCCGGGGCGAAAAACTGGGGGCCTTTGCGCTTTATGAGCCCGGGGCGGCCGTGGGTTGCGGCGAACAAAAAGTAGTGGCCACCAAGAATGATAAAGGTTACGTCTTAAACGGCCGGAAGTACTTCGTGGGCAACGGCGGAGTCGCGGATGTGTATATAACCTTCGCCCTGACCGACCCGGAAAAGGGCCTTAAAGGGCTTAGCGCCTTTATAGTAGAAAAGGGCGCACCGGGGCTTTCGGTAGTGAGGCAGATCGAAAAGATGGGCCTTAGAGGATTCCAGACGGCGGAACTGGCTTTCGACGGAGTGGAGGTAAGCCGTGATGCTCTCCTGGGGCCGGAAAACGGGGCGCTGGCCGTATTGAAGGAAGCCCTGGCCCTGGAGAGAATATCCGCCGCCGCTCAGATAGCCGGTATAGTCCAGGCCGCCCTTCAGGAATCCGTAAAGTACGCCAAGGATCGGGTACAGTTCGGACGCCCTATCGCCCAGTTCCCCGCCGTTCAGAAGATGATAGCCGATATGTCTGCCGGCCTGCACCTGATGAAGCTGGCCGTATACAGCACCGCCGACCTGGTGGATAAAGGAGAACCCTTTGAGGTGGAAGCGGCGGTAGTGCACATGCTGGCCGCCAAAGCCGGTCAGAACGCCTGCATAGATGCCATCCAGGTACACGGAGGATACGGCTACAGCCAAGACCTCATAGTGGAAAGGCTTTTCCGGGATGTAAAAGGCGCTCTCATTGCGGACAGCCTGCTGGAACTTCCCGAGCGTTTGGTGGCCGAAAACGCTTTAGCTTAAGGAGGTTTTACCCGGGAGCGAGGTGCATATACCTTTTAGCGCCGGGGGTAGGAAAAGCATGTCCTGCCCCCGGCCCTGCCGCTATAAAAGCCCAAACCATCTTGCACGAATTTCGGAGGGAACGACATGCCTAAAGTCATAGTCTGCTACAAGTGGGTAATAGACGAGAAGGACATCCGGATAAATCCGGACCGCACCATAGACGTGACCAAGGCCCAGCGCAAGATAAGCGAGTACGATAAGAATGCCATCGAAGCCGGAGTAAGAATAGCCGGCAAGTTAGGTAGCCAGCCGGTGGGACTCACCTTCGGCGGGCCGGAGGCCAAACAGTCTCTAAAGGATGCCCTATCTAGAGGATTGGAGGCCGTATATTGGGTCAACCACCCTCTGGCCAACCGGGCGGACGGCGCCGTTACCGCCCGAATATTGGCGGCCGCCGTGGAAAAGATAGGTGACTGCCGGCTGGTAGTATGCGGTGAAGGCGCCAGCGATACTTACGCCCGGCAGGTAGGACCGCGGCTGGGCGCGGTGCTGGATCTCCCGGTAGTTACGGCGGTGTGCGCTATGGAAGTTGAAGGAGATTCGCTCGTCGCCACCCGCAAGCTGGAAGACTGCACGGAAAAAGTAAGAGTAAGTCTCCCGGCCGTGGTGAGCGTGCTTCCCGAAATCTGCGAGGCGCCGGTTCCCAGCCTTAAGGCCGTACTGGCCGCCGGTAAAAAACCTTCCCAAGAATTCACCCTGGAGGCCTTGGGTCTGCAGGAAAAGGATATACTACCCCGGACGGAAGTAGTGGATATTCGAGGTTACGTCATGGACCGCAAGAACATCATCCTTAAAGAAGGCGATATTTCTACCAAAGTCCGAGAACTGGTCGCTTACCTGAAGAAGGAAGGGGTTATCTAAGATGGCGGGAACGTTCTTCGTTTACTCGGATAAACCGGCTATAGCCCTGGAGCTCGTAAGTTTTGCCGTAGCGGCGGGAAAGCGGGCTTGCGCCCTGGCACTAGACCCGGATACCGCTCAGACTTTGGCCCGCGGCGGCGCGGACCGCATACTGGTACTCAAGGGCACGGGAGATCTGCCCGAAGCTTATGCCCGGGCCATAGCCGAGATGCTGACCCGGGAAGGGGCCGAAGCCTTCCTGGTAGGGGCCACCGTGCGCGGAAGAGAGCTGGCCGCCAAAGTGGCGGGTTATCTCGCCTGGCCTATGATAAGCGATGTGTCCTCCCTCCGATATGAAGAAGGGGCCCTGGTGACCGAGCGCCTGATGTACGGGGGAGCAGTAGTCCAACAAGAGAAAGTCGGGTTGCCGGCGGTGGTCACCGTACCGGCGGGAAAATTTGAGCCCTTGTCCGCCCAGGAAAAGCAGGCCGAAACAGTCACGGTAGAAGTACAGGCTGATGCCCGGGTCTCGCTGTTAGATAGAGCGCCCTTAGAGAAACAGGGGGTAGACTTGAGCGCAGCCGAGAAAATAGTGTGCGTCGGTATGGGCTTGGCCAAGAAAGAAGACCTTAAGCTGGCCGAAGACCTGGCTCGGGTCCTGGGGGCGGAGATCGGTTGCTCCCGTGGGGTAGCCGAGGAGCGCAAGTGGTTGCCCACCGACGTATATATAGGCATATCCGGAGCCACGGTTAAGCCACGGCTTTACCTCTCCTTGGGCGTATCCGGTCAGGTGCAGCATGTGGTGGGCATAAGGGATGCCAAGCTTATAGTGGCCGTAGATATTAATGAAAATGCTCCCATATTCCGGGCTGCGGATTACGGCATTGTCGGCGACCTCTATGAGGTAGTGCCCTTGCTAACCGAAGCGCTTAAGAACGCTTGATCTCAAAGGAGAGATTGGTTTTGAGCGGTGAAGACAAATTTGATGTAGTGATAGTGGGAGCCGGACCGGCCGGCAGCGCTTGCGCCTATACCCTGGCCAAAGAAGGCAAAGCGGTGCTGTTGGTCGAGCGCGGAGATACGGCGGGAGCTAAGAATGTTAGCGGCGGCCGGCTATATACCCATGCCTTGGAGGTTTTAGGGGAAGAGTTCGTATGGGAGGCGGCGGCCGAAAGGCGGGTAACCCGTGAAGAGATCATGGTTCTAGCAGGCGACCGCGCCGTTACCATAGAGTACTACGATCCTTCTTTTAACCAGGAAGGGCGCCGGCCCCAATCATATACGGTCTTGAGGGCCGTCCTGGACAACTGGCTGGCCGGCAAGGCCGAAGAGGCCGGCGCGGTGGTAGCCTGCGGCATTAGGGTAGACGAACTCATTGAGGAGAACGGCCGCATAACGGGGATAAAGGCGGGCGAAGACGAAGTCTATGCCGACGTAGTCATCGCGGCGGACGGGGTGAATTCCCTGCTGGCCCAAAAGGCCGGGCTCCTGGGCGACATACCGGCCCACAATGTGGCCGTAGGGGTTAAGGAGGTCATATCCCTTCCCCCTAAAGTTATTGAAGAACGTTTTCATGTCAGGGGGGAGGAAGGAGCTGCCCTCCTTATGCTCGGGTGCACCGAAGGCTTGAAAGGCGGCGGCTTTCTCTATACCAATAAGGAGAGTCTATCCCTGGGGTGTGTAGTATCGCCCGAAGAGGTGGCCCGGCACGGAAAACCGGTGCACCGGATCTTCCAGGAGCTCAAAATGCACCCGGCCGTCTATCCCCTGATCGAGGGTGGGGAAACAGTGGAATACTCGGCCCACCTGGTCAGCGAGGCGGGGTACCGCGGCGTACCATCACGGCTTTACCGGGACGGGTTTCTGGTCATCGGGGACAGCGCCGGTTTCGTTATAAACTTGGGCTACACCATCCGGGGCATGGATCTGGCCATCTTGAGCGGTGTAGCCGCGGCCCGGGCCGTGTTGTCCGAACCCAAACCCGAGCTCCTGGGTCCCGCTTACATGAAAGAATTGGAGAACCTCAAAGTGCTCCCCACCATGAAGGCGGTACAGGGCTACGTGGGGCTCCTGGATCTGCCGCGGATATATACCCAGTATCCTCACCTGATTCTCAGTCTCCTCCGGAAGGTGTTCACCGTGGAGGAAAATGTTCCGCAGAGCCTAAAAGAAAAGCTTAAGGCGGCCCTAAGAGAGAGCGGGCTATCCTGGTGGCAGATTTTTAAAGATGGTCTTAGGGGGCTTAAGATCTAAAATGAGCATACGTATAATGGATACCCCTGAACTCTTGAGCATCAACAAGTTCAACGTGGATGAAAAAGAGCCTCACATAAAGCTGAACAAGGAAATATGCGGCCGGTGCCCGGACAAACCATGCCTGGTGGTCTGTCCCGCAGGCTTATACCGCCTCGACCAGAACGGCGAGGTAACCTTCGACCACGCCGGATGTCTGGAGTGCGGGACCTGCAGGGTAATGTGCAAAAATAAAGGTATCGCTTGGGGCTATCCCCGGGCGACCTTTGGGGTGTCTTACCGTTTCGGCTAAAGTTTTACCTTGGCCCGCAAGCGCCCGCCCAGAAGGAAAGGGTCCCATTACCCTGCTGAACAGGGGTACTAATAGGGGCACTAGTAATGAGGAGTCCAGTGGGCCTTATTTATATTTCATTTAAGGAGGTGGCGTTCAAGTGGAGAGGGTGATTGCCGAAATAATCGAGATCCGGGGTGAAGGCCGGTGTTCGGCAGGACACCGGGTGGGTGAGCGGCTGGTATTTACCAAAGAAAAGACGCCACCGCTTTGCCCCTGGGCTCTGGGAGCGCTGCTCGCCCCTACGGCCGTACTGCTTAACGGGGGGCACTTCCCCTGGGCCCGCCCGGACGAACCCACCCTCTGGTGCTGCCCCGATCCGGGCAACACCGTGGTCTTCCGGCTCTATCGAGAGAAGGGAGATTCCGACTAACCGGCCATGCCCGAAGTGCACAACCACTTATGAAAATAGCGCTGAGGGCTATTTGCGTACTAAAAATCCTACCAATAAAGTGGCGAAACCTCCGGGGGCCGCAGGCGGTTCTTCCTATTGGGGAGAGTCCCCTACTTTTAGGATAGAACCGCCATTTTATATGGTCCCTATCGGCAACCCTTGGAGGCTGGAAACCCGACGAGAACCGATCAGCCTGTAGGGAATACCGGCACTTGCAAGTGTAGGAGTGACCGTTGAAAATCCTCCATGATCTTTTGATTTCCATGCGCCTTACCGCCGGCGCAAATACAGCTAAATGGGCTACTAAAAAAACTCTCCTGCCAATACCATCGGCTTCGCACTCTTAGACCCCCGAATACGCCAGAAAGCCTCCATCCACCGGGATTACTGCGCCGTTAATAAAAGAGGCGGCCTCCGAGCACAGGAAAAGCACCGCTCCTATAAGGTCATCAGGCGCACCGAGCCTGCCCATGGGGGTCTTGTTTAATATGTTCTGCGCCCTCCGGGTAGGCTGGCCTGTCTCCTCATCTATAAGGAGATACCGGTTCTGATTGGTCAGGATGAATCCCGGTGCGATGGCATTCACCCTTATGTCCTTAGAATACTCCTGGTTGAAGTACACGGCCATCCACTGGGTGAAGTTGCTCACCGCGGCTTTGGCCGCGCTATAGGCAATATTTCTGGTAAGCGGGCTATAAGCGGCCATAGAAGAAATGTTAATAACTACGCCTCTCTTTTTCTCGGCCATTATGCGGCCGAAAACCTGGGTGGGGATGACGGTGCCCAGGAAATTGAGGTTCAAGACCTTTTGCAAGCCTTCCAGGGAGAGATCAAAGAAGGTCTTATCCGGACCCGTGGAACCCTCCGGGCTGTTACCGCCCGCGCCGTTGATTAGTATATCTACGGTACCGAACTCCTTTAGCACCGCATCTTTCGCCTCTTCCAGCGATTCCCTATTGAGCACATCCGCTTGCAGGGCCAGGGCCGCCCCGCCCTCCTTCCGGATCTCCTCGGCTACCCTTTCCGCCTCAGCTTTTCTCAAATCCAGTAGAGCCACCTTGGCCCCCTGTCCGGCCAGAGCCCGGGCCATAGCGGAGCAAAGCACCCCGCCCGCACCGGTCACTACGGCTACTTTGTCGGAAAGTTCAACCTTTAAATCCATACTCTCCGCCTCCCAAAACTAATCGAGGCTTCCGAAACACTCCCCAAGTCGGAGCGCCGACGTCAGGCTCCTGATAGGCTCTCGAGTTAAAAGCCTGAAAAATCTTAAGGGACAAAACTTCAACCGCAGGAAAACCATACTCGTTTCGGAAGCGCCACTTATTCATCTTACCTTCGCGTCACTATAAGCTAGAGCCGCCGTCGATGGTGATCAGGCTTCCGGTCATATACGCGGCCTCATCGCAGGCAGCAAACATTATGGCGAAGGCTATCTCCTCTTCCTTTCCCAATCGTCCCATGGGCTGCCGGGAAACGAATTCCGCCCTCATGGCCTCCGGGTCGGGAGCCGTCCTTATCTTTTCCTCGATGGCCGGCGTATAAGTGGTACCCGGGCATACCGCGTTCACCCGGATGTTGTCCCTTATATAGTCGATGGCCATGGCTTTGGTGAGCCCTACCAGAGCTCCCTTGGAGGCGCTGTAAGCCGCCCTGTCCTTTACTCCTTTTAGCGCGGCTACCGAGGCCACATGGACTATAACCCCTCCGCCGGTCCTTTTCATTTCCTGTACCGCATACTTAGAAGCCAGGAAAGCGCCCTTCACATTTATTTTCATCGTCTTATCAAAATCTTCCTCAGAGGTGTTATCCACCCGGCCCGGGAGCACTATCCCGGCATTATTCACCAGAACATCCAGCTTGCCGAAGGCCTCAACCGTCGCCTTTACCATCTTTTCCGCCTCGGCTTCCAGGGAAACGTCCGCCTGGATAAATACGGCCTCTCCCCCGGCTTCCCGAATCAGCCGTACAGTCTCCTCGCCACCTTCACGCGCAATATCTGCTACCGCCACCCTGGCGCCTTTCTGGGCGAAGGCCAGCGCCGTAGCCCGACCAATGCCGGACCCGGCGCCGGTAATAAGCACTGCTTTACCGTCAAAACGCATACTTCTCTGCCTCCCAAAACCTTTTTAAGTGCTCTCTATAGGTGCTTTCGAATTATCCTCTCCAGGTTACCTCCATTTCTCACAACTTGCGTAATCCAGACCGATACGCCCAATACCATTACGACGAACGGCAATCCTTAACCCCTGCCGAAGATAAGGTTGGGCAGGAACAACACCAGCTGCGGGAACCAGATAAGTATGACGGCCACCAGAGCCACCACTAACATAAAAATAAGCGCTTCTCGGGTATACTCTTCTATAGAACTACCTAAGATGGTGCACACAGCGTACATGGCCGACCCCACCGGCGGAGTAACGTTGCCTATGGTGATGGTAAGCACGAAGATAAGCCCGAAATGTACCGGGTCCAGGCTGAATTTCAGCGCAATGGGCAAAAATATGGGGGTAAGCATAAGAATGAGCACCGAGCCGTCGATGAACATGCCCGCCACCAGCAACAGGGCGATAATTATGAGCAGGAAGGAAACATAATTACCGGAGATGCCCAGCATAAAGTTGGATATGGCCTCCGGAACCCTCTCCCACACTATACCGTAGCTGAAGATGGCGGAAAGGGCGATCAGAAACATAACCCCGCCTATATCCATAATGCTTCCTTCCAATGCCCTTTTGAACTTTTCCCAGGTAAGTTCCCGGTAAGCGAGAAGCCCGACCAGCACCGCATATACCGCCGCAAAGCTCCCTACCTCCGAAGGCGTAAATATGCCGAAGCGCAGGAATACAAGCAGCATAACGGGGAAAAGCAAAGCCCAAAAGCTGCTGCCGCAGGCTTTAAGCATCTCGCCTATGGTGGCCCTTTTCTCCCTTTCAGGCCGATAACCACGTCTTTTAGCATAGAAGGAAACCGCGGTCATCAAAGACAGGGTTATGAGCAAGCCGGGGAGCAGTCCGCCCGCAAACAGTCGGCCCACGGAAACGTTCCCCACCGTCCCGTAGAGAATAAACCCGATCCCCGGAGGAATGATAGGTGTGATAAGGGAGGCGTTGCTGACGATGGCCGATACGAAGCCCGGGCTGTAGCCCCTTTTGATCATCTCCGGTCCCAGGATGCGCGCTTCCATGGAAGCATCGGCAATACACGAACCGGACACGCCCCCCATAAGGGCCGCCAGCACCACCGTTACCTGCGCCAGGCCGCCCCGCATGTGCCCGGTAAGCACTGACGCCAGATTGAGAAGCCTCTGGGTTATACCCGTTTCGTTCATTAGATTGCCCGCAGCCATAAACATAGGTATGGCCAGCAAAGCAAAGCTTTGCGTCTGGGTTACGGCAAGCTGCACGGGGATGGTAGTGGGTAGCTCCGGATGCTGTAAGAAAAATAGGCTTCCGGATATACCTATGGCAAAAGCCACCGGCATCCCCGTAAATAGGAGGAGCATAAATACAATAGTGACCAGTAGCATCTTCTCTATATCCTCCTACTCTAGCTGAGCTTTAGCAAACGCCAGCCTCTCGGCCCGCCTATCCGTGGGCCCATTCCTTCCTTATCTTGAGGATAGTGGTTACCAGCAGCAGGATGGCTCCCACCGGCATGCTGAGGGTAACCCAGGTATAGCTGAAACCCGGGATCCCCTGGAAGGTCCTGACCCTGGTAGTGTAGGAAAGAAGAAAACCGTAGCCTATGAGATACACCAAAAAGACCACTATGAGGCAATGATGAAAGAGCTTCACACCTCTCCTTACTTTTTCCGGAAGGTACCTTATGAAGACCTCCACCGTTATGAGCTTATCATTCCTCCAAGCCACATCAGCGCTAAAGAAACAACACCAGGCGAAGAGGAAAGTGGCCATATCCATAGCCCAGTTTATAGGGTGGCCGAAACTTCTCAAAATACCCGCGGCACACACCAGGATAAGCATGACCACCAAACAGACCCGGGCTATCAGACCTTCCAGCCAACAAACTATTTCATAGAACCTTTTCATAACGTAACCCCATCACCTCACTAGACTAGCGTTCCCTCCCGGCCACTCCCTGAAGAAATGTCTCAAGGCAAAACTTTATTATTTACAGAGGGCCATCCCCACCCTAGATTTAGCAGTGTGAAGCCGGGATAGCCCTCTTCTTCCCTTCTTTTTACTTCTTACCTAGCTCCTTGTAAACCTGGTCCCGCACTTGGGTCAGCTTCAAGGCCTCATAGGCCTTTTCGCCGGCCTGCTTGAAGGCGGCCATATCCACATCCTCTATGATGGTCATACCCTTATCCTTGACCTGCTGCTTGGCTTCGGCCTGCAACTTATCCATTATGAGCTTGGATACTTCCATGCCGGCCTTGTCGCATTCTTCCACCAAAACCTTCTGGTACTCGGGCGGTAGGCTGTTAAAGAACTTGGAGCTGATAACTTCAAAGTTAATAAGCAATATATGCTTGGTTTCACTGAGGTACTTAGCCACTTCGTACAGGCGGCCACCGGTAACATTCATGTAGACCAGCTCAGCGCCGTCGATGACCTTCTGCTGTATGCCTGGATATACTTCCCCAAAGGGTAGGGCCACCGGAGTAGCTCCCAGGGCCTTAACCGACTCTTGCCATATAGGTGCGCCGGGAGTCCGGATGCGCAGGCCCTTAAGATCATCGGGAGTTCTTACGGGCTTGTTCGTTAGGAAGTGTCTGAATCCTTGGACCCACTCGAAGGAGAGTACCTTCATGCCGTAATCTTTCTCCAGTTTGTCCAGCCAGCCTTTAACTGTAGGGAGGTTCTTCAGTTTGGCCACCTCATCGAGGCTCTCCACGAAATAGGGCGCGTTCATCACCGCGATTTCCGGCACATAGTTGCCCAGCCTGGCCGAATCGGTGTTCTGTCCCACGTTGGCCCCGGACTTTATCTGCTCGATTATGTCTTCCTCCACACCCAGTTGGGCGCTGGGGTAAACTTCAATCTTTAGCCCTCCGTTGGTCTTCTCCTCTACCGCCTTAGCCCATTTCAAAAAAGCTTCATGATAGGGCTCGGTGGGAGCCAGCACGTGGTTGAACTTCAATACGTACTGCTGCTTGCCCGTTCCGCCTGAAGAACTGCTCTGCCCGCTCGAGGGAGCTTTGGAACAGGCCGCCGTAAAGAGCAGAACCATCACAATAGCCACAAAAACAGCTATTTTCCGTTTTAGTTTCACTTCCAGACCCCTCCTGTTTCGGTTGTGATGAGAAGCTCTCTTTCCTCCAGTCCTCCTTAAACTATAACACAGTCTTATACCCTTACTGCGCCCCGGCAACCATCACCTCCTATACAACCTTCGGAAATTGTGTTCTTCTTAAGATACGTTTTCGACAAAAATTTTCTCTTCTATCCAGCAAATTGTTAACCCCTTCAATGAAAGAATCTCCGATCCCTTGGCTATTTCTCCTCCCGAGTATGGCCTCATACTACGGTTATTAATTCGCCGTTATTAAAAGAACTCCTGCCAGAACCCGATAATTTTTTTCTTTTTTCCTCTATTTAAAATGAAATCAGCTCAATCACGCTCCCCATACCTTTCTACTTGGTGGCCGCCGAACTCCTGCCTCAAAGCGGCAACCACTTTACCCGCAAAGCTTTCTTCCTGCTCCGAACGGAACCGCACCATCAAAGCCGTGGATATGACCATCGCCGGAACACCCAGCCGCAGGGCTTCCTCCACCGTCCACAGGCCCTCGCCGGAATGGTGAATAATATCTTTTATCCCTTCCAAATTATTATTCTTAGAAAGAGCCCTCGCCGTAAGCTCCATAAGCCAGCCCCGGATAACCGACCCGTGACTCCATACCCAGGCCACAGCCGCCAGGTCGAGTTCAAAAGGCCCTTTGGCCAGTATTTCCATGCCCTCTCCTATAGCCTGCATCATCCCGTACTCGATACCGTTATGGACCATCTTCACAAAATGCCCGCTGCCGCAAGGCCCGGTACGCAGATACCCTCCAGGCACGCTTATATCTCTAAGCAGTGGTTCCAAACAGCGAAACACCTCTTCCTCGGCACCTACCATGGCGCATATCCCCTTGCGGGCGCCCTCTATTCCCCCGCTCGTGCCTACATCTACCAAGCGCACGCCGTGAGACTTCAAGGTTGCATATCGCCGCAGCGTATCCCGATAGCAAGAGTTTCCACCGTCCACGATAATATCGCCTGCCGCAAGGAAGGGCAGAAGCTCATCTATTACCGCATCCACGGCGCCTCCCGCCGGGACCATAAGCCATACAAGCCGGGGAACGGAGAGATTATCCGTTAGGTCTTTAAGGCTGGAGACAACTTCTATACCTTCTTTTCGAGCTCTTTCCCCGGCTTCCGGGCTGCGGTCGTACCCCCAGACCTCATGCCCGTGTTCCTTCATGTTAAGGGCCAAATTCAGGCCCATTTTGCCCAAACCTATCAGGCCTACCTGCACTTTACGCCCCCTCCCTTCACACCCTAAAAGCTTAAGCTTGTCCTATACGCGCTATACCCGAGGTGACCTCCGCACAACCTGAATCCTTTGTAGAACCTTACCCCGCGCCCGGTTTCAACCGACTTCAAACTCTACCTTCTCTCCTTGTAACGCCTTAAGGATGCTCTTCGCTGCGGCCATACCCATACGCCAGTTGGCTTCCCGGGTATAAGCACCTATGTGAGGAGTAACTACTACATTACTGAGCTCCAGCAAGGGGCTGCCCACCGGCGGCTCTGCGCTAAAAACATCTAACCCCGCTCCTTTGATCCATCCTTCCTTAAGCGCCCGGTACAAGGCGTCTTCATCCACCAGCTCTCCCCTGGCAGTATTTATAAGTATGGCTTCTTTTTTCATGAGCTTTAAGCGTCTTTCGTCCAGAAGATGATAAGTAGCTTCGGTCAGAGGAGCATGCAGGCTCACAAAATCCGACTCCCTTAACAGGCTGTCCAGATCGGTATAGACTATTCCCAGCGAAGCAGCCGCTTCAGCGTTGGGGCAGGGATCATAAGCCAAAATGCGCATAGCGAAGCCCTTGGCCCGCCGGGCCACCGCCAGTCCTATCTGTCCCGTACCCACGATGCCTATCACCTTCTCCCATAACTCGCACCCGGCTATCCTGTCCCACCGCCCCTGCCGGGTAGTCCTATCGGCCGTCACCAGATCGCGGGCACAAGCCAGGAGCAAACCGAAAGCCAGGTCGGCCACGGCTTGAGCGTTGCTTCCGGGAGCATTGCTTACTACAATGCCCCTTTCTCTGGCCGCTGCAACGTCAATATTATCCACTCCTACACCGTGCTTGGCGATGATCTTGAGGCCGACGGCCGCCTCCATTACCGGAGCCGTCACAGGGTCCACCCCTACAATGAGGGCCTCCGGCCGATAGAGGTTCACCGCCTGCCTCATTTCCTCTTCGTTCAGAGGCCGTCCTTTATCATTAAAAAACAGTTCCAATCCGTGTTCCTCTAAAAGCCTCCTGGGCTCCGGAGAATAGCGTGAAAAGGAAAGTGCAGACACAAATACCCTCCCGTTGAGCTTGTTCACAGCCGACAATTACCTCCTCCATCCCGCGTTACACTTCTAAGAATGCTGCCTCTGGAAGGAAGCTACCCTGGGAAAGTACTCTCTCAAAGCGAAGTATAACTCGCGGTACAACTTATAGATTTCACCATAAACTTGCCGGGCCTCTTCATCAGGCATTACCTCTCGCCTTACTGCCACCATGTTTCTCACCGCCTGCAGCCCTTCAATATACCCCAGCCCCCACATGGCCATCACCGCCGCACCGAAGGCCGAAGCCTCGCTCACTTCTGGAACCTTTATCGGATAGCCAAACACATCGGCCATAATCTGGCACCACAGGGAAGAACGGGTAAATCCACCGGCAGCCCTGACTTCCCGAGGGCTTCCTGTCAGTTCTAAGACGGCCTCAAAAACGCTATACATACGATAAATAACGCCTTCCATCAGCGCTCGCACCAGATGAGCTTTGCTCTGGTGCAAGCCCAACCCAAAGATTACCCCTCGCGCCTCGGGATTCCAATAAGGACTGCGCTCACCGGCCAGGAAGGGTAAGAAAATTAGCCCCCCTGCACCGGGTCCTACCTTGGCCGCCAATTCATTCAAGATCTCATAGGGGTCTACCCCTTTACGCCGGGCTTCCTCTACCTGCTTCTCCGCAAAGTTGTCCCGGAACCAGCGGTAGATTATTCCGCCATTATTTATAGCTCCTCCTACGATCCAGTAGTCATCAGTAAAAGCATAACACCAGGTTCTACCCTGGGGATCGGTGAGTGGCTTCTCGGAGAACGCCCTTATAGCCCCGCTGGTGCCCACCATAGCCACCACCTGACCCAGGCCATAAGCGCCTGAACCCAGGTTGGAAAGCATACCGTCCCCGGCCCCTATGACCACCGGCAAGCCCGCCGGCAATCCCAGCTCCTGCGCCGTATCTGGGGAAAGCCTTCCCACCACCTCCTGAGGCCGGATTATCTCGCTGAGCTGCTCCTCCTGGATACCCAGCAACTCCAAACATTCCCCATCCCAGCGCAAAGAATGTATATTAAGGAGGCCGGACGTAGAAGCCAGAGCCTTATCCACGGCCAGCCTCCCTAAAAGGCGAAATACCACGTACTCCTTTAAGGAAACGAATTTAGCTGTCTTAGCGAATATATCCGGAGTTTCCTCTCTAAACCACAATATCTTGGCCAAGGGATACATGGGATGCGCGCGGCATCCGGTACGGCTGTAGAGGCCAAACCCATCATCCTTGCCTTTGAGGAACTCCGCCTGCTTCAAGCTCCGGTTATCGGCCCATATCAGAGCGTTGCTGAGAGCATTGCCGTGACGGTCCAAGAGAACCAGGCTATGAAAAACGGAACTCAATCCTAATCCCGCTATCCTGATAGGCTCTACCCCCGAGAGCTGCACGCATTCTTTCAGAGCCTTGCAGGCCGCCTGAAACACCCTTTCCGGTTCCTGTTCCGCCCAGCCCGGCCTGGGTTGAAGCAAAGGGTATTCGCCGGTCGCGAGGCTCACTAACCGGCCCCGGAGATCAAAAAGGGCCGCCCGGCACCCTCCGGTACCTATATCCAGCCCTAGAAAATACAGGTCCTCCAAGTTCTACGCCCTCCCCTGCAGGAGATATATCCCCTGATAAATTCCCTTCCGTACCGAGGCCGTTGGCCCTTATGGGGCTATGATAGAGCCCACCGGGCCTCCGGCCCTCTCTACTTCGAAAATGCGCTCTTTGCCATTTTCATCCTTCTGGTGATGCCGCAATGGCGGCATGAGCGTCTACTCCGAAAATAGTCCTTGGCTCTTTTCATCTTTTTGCTCGTGCCGCACCGGTGGCGTGGACGTCTAATCTACCAACGGCAGTATTTCTCCCCCATGCTTAAAACAGAGCACCTTGGCCTTCTTCCCTTTGAGTCTGAAGGCTTGCTCCAACGCTTCCTGCGGAGTGGCCGCCCACCTAAAACCGATCTTTTCTGCCTTTTCCCGGCCGATGCCGGAGGAGACCAATATGCCCAAAGCTTTCTTGCAGATAACCTCTCCTACATGGACCAGGTGGGCCGCCACCGTCAGATCCTTTAGTTCTCCGCTGTTCACCAGCTCCTTCACCTTGGCTAAGGGTTGATAGCCGAACCGTTCTATCTCCGGGTGCTGGGAAGCTACTCCCTCGGGGCAAGGAGTAATAAGAATAATCACCCCGCCCTCTTTAACCGCCAAGTCCGCAGAGTAAATACCCTTGGCTGCCTGCCACATCTCCACGTCGGCCGGATAAGAGTCTATCACTACTATATCCGCCGGTTCCGGGATACGGAGGCCGAACACCTGCCGGGATATCTCGCAACCTTTCCTATGGGCCGCCATCAGGTCCCCGCACACGGCTCCCACTATGCGCCCCTTGCGGTCCTGGACCACATTGAAAATAAAATCCAGTCCCGCTTGCCTGGCTACCGCCTCTATCTCCCGCCGCACAGGATTATCCGCATGACCCATAATATCCTTGCCCGGATACCGGGCACTCAGCCAGTGGGTCTGCTCCGTGGTCTTGGGACCACAGACCGCCGGCTGAATGATCTTGCCGCCGCCGCTATAACCCGCCACCCGGTGCGGGACTATATGTCCTAACCCGATGACCAGATCGGAACGGAGCACTTCTCTGTTGATCCATACTTCCGTACCGCTGGGGGTAGATCCTAAAAATTCTACCGCCTCAGGGTTCTTCCAATCATGGCTATCTACCGGGAACTTCTTCCATATCTCCTCTCCCACTTTCTGCTTTATCTCTTCCTCGGTCATAAACCGGTGGGTGCCCAAGCCGATGAGTATCCGAACGGCTTCCTCGGCCACACCCCCCTTTTTCAGCTCTTCCAGTACATAAGGAAGTATCTTGTGCACCGGCGTAAGCCGGGTATTGTCGTCCACGATGATAAGAACCCTTTTCTTACCCCGGGCCATCTCGGCCAGGGAAGGAGTGCCTATAGGCTGAAGTAACGCCCGAAGAAGGAGCTCCTCTTCGCTGCTGTCCAGGGCCAGTTCCCGGGGCTGGAAAACCCCCAGCAAGTTCTCATCCGCTATTTTTAGACGGGGAACGTCTGGATACGAGAATCCGATTTCCATAGCTTCCTCTCCATCCTTCACCTTAAACTTAGTGCACAGCACGAGAATTAATTCGTTGCAGAAAAAATAATTCCTGCTTGCTCCGGCATATTTTTTCTTTTTTATCTCTTAAAAAATAAAATCAGCTCACTATCTCTAGCGGTATATTCGCTCGTCTTCTCTCTACCTGGAAAACAAAGCTGCGAGGTCAAAAGCAGGAAGCCGGCTTCGGACCCTGGGTAAAATCTTGAGCTAACTTTAGTTATCCGCAATATTATTTAGGAAAATATCTTCACTATCATAAGTTACTGCTTTTTCCTTTTTTGTCCGACCCTAACTTGATAGTTATTTTTCAGGAAGCACCGATAGCAGCAAAAAGGTTTACCCGGAACCGCTCGGTCGTCCGTGGCGGCTCCGGGTATTCTTACACCCCCTTAATTCTTACCCCCTTAAATCACAGCTTAATGGCACCTTGCCGGGCACTCCTCAGCCTGTAGTAACCCATTTTCCGTTAGCCTCATATATCTTAAGTACAAGATCCAGCGCTTTTAGGGCTTCTTCTCCTACAACCGGGGGCTGTTGCCCTTCCAGAATGGCTCTCCCAATTGCCCGGAGCTGTTCCTGGTGGTTCGTTAAAGGAATTCCGCCCGGATCGGAACTGCCGGAGCCCAGGAAACCCTTGTCTACATAGTCCTCTTCGTTATAACCGTCTACTTTCCACCTGACCACCCGTCCTGCCTCTAAGGCAATCGACCCTTTTTCACCATAAAGCTCTATACGCTCCGGGAATCCCGGCTTCATGGCTGTAGAACCGGTAATAGTAGCCATAACCCCATTCTCAAATTCCACCAGGGCCATGGCCAAGTCCTCCACCTCTATCGGATGACGTACCGTCCTGACCAGGCTGGCCACCTGCTTGGGCCTGCTCCCGATAAACCACAGCAGTAAATCAATAGTATGGATGCCCTGGTTTATGAGGGCGCCGCCGCCGTCCAGACTCTTAGTTCCTTTCCACCTGCTGCTGGTATAATACGACTCCTCCCGATACCACTTGATAGTGGCTTCACCAGCGTACAGCTTCCCCAATATCCCTTCTTCGAGGGCCTGTTTGACTTTACGGGCAGCGGCAGCAAAACGGTTCTGGAAAATGACCGCCAAATAGACGCCGTTGTCCCGGCACGTATTTATCAACTTCTGGCCGTTTTCTACGGAAACGTCGATAGGCTTTTCCACTATAACATGCTTACCGGCCGCAGCGGCCGGGCACCCGTATTCGGCATGTAGTCCGCTGGGAAGGCAGATATCTACTACCTGAACCTGAGGGTCTGCCAACACGTCACTGTAAGCCTCGTAGGCTTTAGTACCATAACTCCGGGCCACTTCCTTTGCCAGAGCTGGGTTGGCAGCCCAAACGCCGGAAATGTTGAACTCCGATATTCCCTGTAGCGCTCTGAGGTGAAACTTGCCGATCATACCACAGCCTATTACCGCGATGCCTAACTGCTTCCGGCTCATACTCACCCTCCTTACAAGGTTAGGATACCCGGCCTTACAAATTCCTGCCCCTCGACTTCCAACTTGAGGGTGGGGAAAAGAACCGGCTTGGTAATCATTATGATTCCCTGTGAGGTAACGATGAATCCGTCCTCCGACTTGGTGCCGCTAATAGTGGGGTTCCAGCAAAATGCCTGGTTTTCCCGCACCAGCTCCGAGGTTGCAGGAGTAACTCTTATATCTCTGGCATAATAGCCCATGGGGCCTCCCTGATGATGGAGTTTCCATTCTTCGTGGTACCCCATTCTCGCATAAGCCTCTATACCAGCCAGCAAAGGCCTCCTCATTTCCTCACCGATACGGGTATGGGCCATCATTATACACTCTATCTCCACATTGTCCCGGCATTGCTTTAGCAGAGAACTGGGCACCGGCCCAAAATGCACCAGCCTGGTAATGGTAGTTATCAAACCCTTATACCGCGCATTGATACAAAGCATCAGATACTTTTGCACCTTGTTCATGGTCGGAATGGGATGCCGGTATAATCTGGCCCGCTCATCCGCAGCAGCCATATAGCCTGCGGGATCGATCCTGTCCTTCCAGAGCTCGGCGCTGAGCCGTCCGGTGATCTCTGCCTCGGTATCGCCAGGTTTGACGTTCAGCAGCACCCTCTCGATGGCCGTAGACACCTTTTCCCCTAAGAACTTATACCTTTCAATCTCCGCTGCGGTCAGCTCATAGCGCAGGGGCTTAAACTGAGCTCCGATATTAATAAACCCGTAGGCGCTCACATCGCACCCCACCGGCGCGTCTCCTACAATTTCCTTCACCAGGTCTAACTCCCGGTCCTCATACCATTCATGCTCTAACAGAGTAAACCCCAGGTCTTCCAGCCCTTCTTCCACCATCATTCTTTTAGCCTCTATGCGATTGGCGATCACATATTGGGCTTCCTGCGTTATCAGTAGCGACGTCACTCCCATCTCGGTAACCACACCCACCATATTCAGACCGCCGCCAGTTAACCAGGAAAAATTGGGCTGCGTTTTGAGCAATACCGCTTTTAATTTCTTTTCTTCAAGAAAGTTCCTCACCCTAGTCAACTTGATTTGGACTTCTTCAAAACGCTCCAAAGTAAACAAACCTCCTTCCTCCAACATTAAAGCCGGTCTTATGCCGTACGGGCTTCACTTTTCCCCTCTCGGGGCTTTAAAGTATACAGAGCTAAGAAAATAGAGATCGCGGACAAAATCAAGAAAGCCAGCGAAATCGGGCTGGTAATAAACACCGACCAATTGTTTTGAGAAAGCAGTAATGCTCTATTTAGATTTGTCTCGGCCATCGGGCCTAGAATGATACCGAGGACTAAAGGGGCAGTGGGATAATTGTACTTCCTCATAAAATAGCCTACTACCCCGAAAATCAAAGCTAAAAGCACGTCAAACATATTGTTGTTCAATGTGTAGGCCCCCACTGTGCACAACACCACAACAATCGGCATAAGAATGTCGTAGGGAATCCGCAGGATGTACGTAGAGAACCTGGCCGCGAGCAACCCCAAAAAAAGCATCACAAATTGAACCACAAAGAAACCGGCAAATAAAGTATAAACTATATCAGGACGCTCCAAGAAAAGCATGGGTCCGGGACGCACTCCTATAAGCATTAACGCTCCCAGCATAACCGCAGTTATTACATCTCCAGGAACACCTAAAGAAAGGCAAGGTATCAGAGCCCCTCCCGTAGTCGCGTTGTTAGCCGCCTCAGGAGCCGCTACTCCTTCGAGAGAACCATGGCCAAACTTCTCCTTTTCCCTCGACCAGCGCCGGGCCTCGTTGTAGGCCAAGAAACAGGCGATGGAGCCTCCGGTTCCAGGTATAATCCCTATGATTACGCCGATAATCGACCCCAAGCTTACAGCCTTGAGCACCGACTTGATCTCCCGCAAGGTAGGAAGCGCACCCATCATCTTCTGGTCTACCACCGCATCCTGTCTTCTCCCAATCTCAGCCTCAGCTAATACCTGGGAGAGGGCAAACACACCGATGAGAACCACTACAACCGGAAAGCCGCTCATTAAATTAGGCACCCCAAAGGTAAAGCGCGGCATGCCCACCAGAACATCTATACCCACTGTAGCGAGTAAGAGCCCGAACCATCCCGAGATCAAGCCCTTAAGCAAGTTCTCTCCCGAGGTACTGGCCATGATAGTCAGCCCAAAAATGGCCAGCATAGCATAATCTTGGGGTCGAAACTTCAAGGCTACCTTGGCTAGCTGGGGTGCTAGAAATGCCAAGCATACGGCGCTGAATAGCCCACCCAAAAAGGAAGAAATTGCGGATATCCCTATAGCTTTGCCTGACTTACCCTGTTCGCGCAGGGGGTAACCATCAATAACCGTAGCGGCCGCCGAAGGCGTGCCGGGCGTCCTCACCAGAATCGCCGAAATGGAGCCCCCGTACATAGAACCGCAAAACATCCCCGCCAGCATCACGAGAGCCGTTCCGGGGTCCAGGTAATAAGTGAAAGGCAAAAGAAGGATTATACCCATGGAGCCCGACATTCCCGGCAACGCACCAACAATAATCCCCCCCAACACCCCCAGCACCAGGTACATAAACGAAGTGGGCTGGAGTACTGAGATAAGGCCATTGACCCAATGCTCCATACTCTTGTCCGACCCTCCCTACTAAAACCATGAGAATGTAGGCAGCATAACCTGAAACAGGTATCTAAAAATCAAGTATATACCTGCAGCACAACCTACGCTGACTGTTACCATCAAAACAGGCCGTCTGGCTCCAAATAAATACATAGTGGCTATTAAATAAGGAATCGTAGCCCACATAAAACCCAAATATCCCATAGATTGAATGTACCCAAAGGTTAAAACTACTAATATTGCAACCCGGATTACCCCACTCTTTTCATAGATTTTCTTTGAATCCGTTAGACCGGCCAAATAGCTTTTTACCGCCAGAATGCCACCTAACACAAACAGTCCGGCGGCAATGAACCGGGGATAATCGCCAGGGCCTAAACCTGTTGAAACCTTAGGCATATTAAGAGCTATCACGTATATGACCGCAGAAAAAATCATTATACCAATGCCGGTAAAAAAGTCCGTCCGTGTCAAATCAGCGGACCCCCCTCTATACTTTCCGCTCGATTGAGACTAGCCACGAGCCCACTCCACTACCCCCACCCTGAGCCCGCGCCAGACGCGCAAAATCTCAGTTTCAGGCCGCCCAGCCTTAAGCTGAACGGCCTTTTCCGGAGCACCATATCGGGAATTATTTGGGATAACGATCCCCCAGTTTATGTTCTTTAATGACCCGCTCATATTTGGCGCTATCTTCCTGAATGAATTTCCCGAACTCCTCCGGCCCCATGTAGAAGGCGCCAAAACCCAATTCCTTCATCTTGGCCAAAAATTCCTGATCTTTCATTATTTGGGCAAATATATCGTGCAAGCGCTTCTGAATATCTGCCGGCGTGTCCTTATGGGCAACCACTCCTCGCCACTGAGGGAGAACTAGATCGACGCCTTGTTCCTTGGCTGTCGGGACGTCAGACAACAAATCTATTCTCTGTTCAGAAAAAACAGCTAGAATTCGCAATTGGCCTGACTTAACATTGCTCAAACCTTCCGGGGCGATATTCATAGAAGCGTCCACTACGCCACTCAGCAACGCAGATACCGCCGGGCCTCCCCCGTCGAAAGGCACGTGCTTAAAGGGCACTTTAACAAAATCCTCAAACAGTAACGCTGCCAAATGATTTCCACCGCCCACACCGGCATTGGCTATGCTCAAGTTTTTCTTTTTAGCCGCTTCGATGAAATCATTTAAGTTCTTATAGGGGGAGTCGGCTTTTACGAGCAGATAGTTGTAGTCCTTGGTCATCATGATTATAGGCGCAAAGGAGGTGGCCTCATATTCCACCTTGCTCATGTGAGTCTTAATAACGTGCGCCGTGTTCCAATGAAGAATAGTGTAGCCATCCGGCTTGGCCTTGGTGAATTCCATAACAGCCGGGACCCCACCGCTACCAGGAATGTTCTGCACTACCAGCGGCTGATTGTTGGCATACTTAGGAAAAAACTGGGCGGATGCCCTGGCCAGCAAATCCGACGCTCCTCCCACTGCCCAGCCCACTATCATGGTCACCGGCCTATTGGGATAGTCAGAAGCTGCCGGCTTTGATGGTTGACTTTGACGACTGCTGCATCCCTGTACAAATAAGGCTATTGCTAAAACCAGTAAAAAAGCCAATGTTAACATTTTCTTTTCTCGAAAGAACATTTAATAATATCCCTCCTCGTATACTTCTTCTGGTTCACTTAAGGCTGCAAAACCATACTATTATTTTCATCACCTCCCTAAATTTATGAAAAAATAATTCGACAGAAAGAATAAAAATCCTGCTTTGGGTAAATGAATTTTTCTTTTTTCTTTCATGTAAACTAAAATTTATTTACTGTAATGAGCTCAATCTTTGTCTGCTCTTTTTCTTGATTTCCCTACACCTTAATTGCTAAAACCCATTAGCACTAACAACCAATATTTAAGACGTTCGCTATTCTACCAAAATCCATTAAAGGAGCCATAGAAGAAAACCAAGTTAGACTGAAATTATCCGAAATTAATTTTATTTTAATGCCAAGCTTATTTCACTTTGTTACTGTACAAAAAAGAAAATATCTTAATATGCTTGCAGGAGTTTTTTCCCCTGTGTCGAATCGCTGTTATATATGCATTCATTCTGGTAGTACCCTGCAATATTCTTGGGGAAGATTACAGGAAGATTACGAATGGGCTTGAGAGGAGTGTAAGGGATGGGGTTACATTACCGTTACCCTAAAGATCACGGGCGCCTCGACCTCATAAACGAGCATGAACACGGACTCGTGGCTTTCAGCCTGTTAAAACTTAGAGAAAAAGAAACCTATAGGGGAAATTCCGGTCCGTACGAAATAGTTATCGTGCTGCTGGGCGGAATAGCTGATGTAACGGTCGAAGGCGGTGAATTCAGGAATTTGGGCGCTAGAACGGACGTTTTTTCCGGCCGCGCTACCGCCGTTTATATACCCCGGGAAACAAATTTTAGCGTTGAAGCTCCAAAAGGCGAGGTCGAAGCAGCTCTCTGCCAGGTAAAGGCTGACCGCAAATATGCGCCTTTTGTA
The DNA here is from genome assembly GCA_049701195.1 of Neomoorellaceae bacterium. Lineage (GTDB taxonomy): Bacteria > Bacillota > DSM-521 > Neomoorellales > Neomoorellaceae > JBNATU01. Next base: position 54,556 of record JBNATU010000007.1, on the reverse strand, counting down.
GTCACGCCTGAGGAAGTGACGGTCTCTCATCGGGGGAACAGCCTATGTGAAAGGGAAATACATGATATTATCGGGAACAACGGGCGCGGGCGCGTTGATAAGATAATTCTGGGTGAAACCTTTAGCTTCCCGGGTAACTGGTCCAGCTTCCCACCCCATAAACACGACCGCTATGCTCCCCCGGAGGAAAACGAGCTGGTTGAGGTCTATCATTTCCGCATTCTCCCCGACGAGGGCTTCGGTGTCCAAATAACTTATACAGAAGATGGTCACCAGGAAGAAGCTTACGTTGTACGCAATGGGGATACTGTACTTATCCCCTCCGGTTACCATCCTGTGGCTGCACCGCCGGGAGTAAAACTATATTACCTCTGGTTTCTGGCCGGAACATACGGTAGAGAAGTTCTAGCCGCAACTGATCCTGTCTTTCAGAAACTTTGTGGTATCTGAGCTCCCTCCGAAACTCGAGGAGTTCCTTTTATTCCGGTCCAAACCGCGTTATAATAAGAAAGGGGTTTCAGGTATGCTGTTTTCCGCAAGAAACTTTGCCTCTCATTTGGACGGAACTTTGGTTAAGCTGAGGAGCATCCATCCTTCGCTTCGCAGTGCGGAAGCCAGGGTGGCAGAGTGGATTTTAACCAATCCGCAGGAAATCATGCACATGTCCATTACCGAGCTGGCGGAGAAATGCGAGGTAGCCGAAGCCACCATAGTCCGGCTCTGCAAGAAACTCGGCTACAGCGGCTTCCAAGAGCTAAAGATCTCTTTGGCCAGGGACCTGGTAGAGCCCATAAAGAGCATTCATGAAGAGGTTCTGCCGACGGATGATGTCCGCACTATGACCCATAAAGTCTTCCACAGCGTAGCCGAGAGCCTGGCCGATACCTTGAAGATACTCGACTACCATGAACTAGAACGGGCCATCCAAGCCATAGCTTTCGCCCGGAAAACGGACTTCTATGGCGTAGCCTCCTCCGGTTTTGTAGCTCTGGATGCCCACCACAAAATGTTTAAAGCCGGCCTTTTGAGCGCGGCTTATACCGACCCTCACCTGCAGATCGTCTCCGCCCGCTTTCTTACCGATAAGGATGTGGCCGTAGGCATCTCCCATTCCGGAAGCACGAAGGACACCATAGAGTCTTTGGCGGCAGCCAAAGAAGCGGGAGCCACCACCATCTGCATCACCAGCTTTATGAAATCGCCCATTACCAAAGTGTCCGACATAAAGCTGGTCATAGCCGCCCGAGAAACCACCTTTAGAAGCGAGGCTACGGCCGCCCGCATAGCCCAATTATGCCTCATCGACGCCATCATCGTAGGAGTGTCTCTGCTGCGTAAAGACGAGAGTCTCCAGGCCATCGAGAAGATCCGCGAGGTTATAGCTAAAAAACGCTATTAAACCGGTATTAATCCATTTAAAGCCCCTGTCGGCGGTCCGGTCTTATAGCAGCCGGTGTTCGCCTCTAGGCCCTGCCGTTTGAACGAGCCATGCTTGCAGGGCTATTCTCACCCCATGGATAAGGGAGATACCTCCCCCACTCAATTGGCTACCCGGGGCCTGCCGGCAAAAAGTTCTATAGAAGGAATGGTTTCTAAGAATATTTCCACAAGCCGGGGATCAAATTGCGCGCCTGCACACCGGCGTATTTCCTGCAAGGCTTCTTCCACCGTTCCCGCCCTTCTGTACGGCCTATCCGAAGTCAGAGCATCAAAGGCATCGGCAATGGCTAAAATGCGACACTCGATGGGAATCTCTTCCCCGCGGAGGCCCAAAGGGTAGCCGGTACCATCCCATCTTTCGTGGTGTTTAAGTATCAGGTCGGCAATACTCGCCAAATCCGGTGAGGCCAGAGCGATCCGGTAGCCTTTTTCCGGGTGCTGGCGCATAATCTCCCATTCTTCTTCTGTAAGGGGGCCTTTCTTGAAAAGTATTTTGTCGGGTATACCCACCTTGCCTATATCGTGGACCTGAGCCAAAAGAGAAAGGTTGGCCAGTTGCTGCGGCGAAAGTCCCATCTTTTCTCCCAAAATGCGGCAGAGATATTGTAGCCGCCTGCCGTGCCCTTCGGTAAGGTGGTCGCGCTCGGCCAACGCAGTGAGCAAAGCATTGACTATTTTGCTGCGAGCGCTGGTGCCCAAATAGAGTTTTTCCCGGTACATAAGGTCGTCGGCTCTTTTATACGTCTGCTTTAGTAATTCCTCAGAATTATAGGCTGTAGCCAGGCCAAAAGAGACGCTCAAAGGAAGTTGGGGGTGCCGGCGATTATATTGCTCGATGGCTAAGCGCAACTGCTGCACCATACGCGAACCCGTCGCTTCATCGGTGCGGGGCAAGAGAGCGACAAATTCGTCTCCCCCCACCCGGGCAACTATATCCGCAGGCCGCAAGGCTTTTTTAAGGAGGTGAGCACAAGAAGTCAGGAGCTTATCCCCTTTATGGTGCCCCAGCGTATCGTTAACCAGCTTAAGGCCGTTCACATCGGCCACTATTATGCTGATGGGATATTTATCGCTCTTACCCAAACGTTTTAGCTCTTCTTCAAAATAGGCCCGGTTGTATAAGCCCGTCAGTTGGTCATGAACGCTGATATATTCCAGCTTTTGGGCAAACTTTACCTTCTCCGTTACGTCCATTATGTTACCCAGCGTCACCGTCCGGCCCTCGTGCCGCAGGGAGGCCACCGTCTCCGCGACCCACCTGATTTCCCCCTGCTTGGTGAGAATTCTGAACTCGTAAGGCTGAGTCGCCACGCCTTTCAACATTTTGATAGCCTTGCGCCGCACTATCTCCCTGTCTTCAGGATATACCAGGCTCAAGGCTTCCCTCCCGATCAGCTCTTCCTGCGAGTAACCCGAAAGCTTCTCAAACTGGGGATTTACCAGCCGGAATCTTCCTCCGCTGACTATGTACATCCCTATAGGCGAGCGATCAAAAATACTCCGCAGCAGTTCCTCTTCGCGTTTACGTTCGGTGATGTCCCTCACGGTGGCCAATATCACCGGTCGGCCGGATAAAGTTATTTTCTCCAGGCACACCTCCGTCTCAAAAACCGTACCGTCCGCCGGCCGCCGAGCCTTCCACTCAAACCGTGGTCTTTCCCCTTCCAGCGTCTTTCTCCACCACTGGCTAAGTTCTTCTAAAGGATTTTCGCGGCTGGAATAATCCTCAGCGATAGAAAGTTTTAGAGCCTCCTCTTTGGAAGCCATCCCATACAGGCGCAACATGGTTTGATTAACGTCCAGTATTTTCCCGTCCGGCTCATGTATAAAAATAGCATCATGAACGCTGTTAAAAATCGTCCGAAACGCCTCTTCCGCCTGTTGTCGTTCGGCAGTCTCCTGTTTAAAAGCAATTATATCTTCAATACGTCGGGCAAAAATGCGGAACAGCCTTTTCTCCCGGCCGGATAGTTTCGCCGCTGCCTCCAAAAATATCCAACCCCGCACTCCGTGGGACATGGAATAAACAAACCCCTTTTCGCCGGGGTTTTGGAGCCTGGCGGTAAATTCTTCATCTTTTCTAAAACCCCACCGCCCTAAACATTTAAGACTTCCGCCTTCCTCCAGCAGGATGGCCAACCGGCGTATGCCCAGAAGCCGACTTCCCTTTTCCGCTATCTCTTGTATCAGGTCCTCATATCTTTCGGGGAAGGAAAAATTTGCTATCTCGTATAAAATCAAAATCTCTTCAATATCAAAAGACACTCACTACCACCCCGCGGCCGCCACAATAGTCTTGTTATAGAACAGTGGAGTCCCGGACACACTGCTTATCTCTCCAAAAGAAAGCATACCTATGACCGGAATTTCAGGTCCAAGTCCTCGCGTTACGGCTTCCATTTCACGGGCGAAATTTTCACCCAGCAACCAATAGCGGGAAATGCATTCGAATAAAAGGAGGACCTTCGGAGCAATAGGCGTTTTTAACGTTTCTTCCCCTACTCTTTCGGCGGCGCCAATAATACTTTCGACGTCGCCTTCCATGATGGTGGCTATGGTATTTTCCGGAATCTCGGTGGCGAATAATATGCTTCCGTCTTCCTCCGCTCTCAGAGGGTCGCGGATGATAAACTTCCCTCCCGCAGCCGGCAGGCCTAAAGGATATTGCATTCCGTAGTAAGCAAATCCGTTTCTGGTGTAGCTGCGGATCAAAGCCGTATATCTCTCCAACGCTGGGATCCCGTCGATTTCATACACCCGCGGGCCCTCGGCTCTGGTAATGATAAAGGGCTCGCCCGCCGGGCTCCACCCGTGATCCAGCTCTACTTTGAAGTTTACCCCCCTCAACAAAGCTGCGGCCAAGGCCCTGCTTCCTACCCCCTTCTCGGTAAACTGGTGAGTTTGCTCGCACCGTAAGTTATCTCCACTACCTCCTCCTATATAATTAAAATCGGGTCCTAGCGCATTATATAACCCCCTCAACAACTTCGAAATATTGGCACAGCACCCGTCCGGGAAAAGCAAGACGGTTCCCGGACGGTCTCCGGCTTTTTCCAGCAAAGCTTCTCCCACTCTTTCGCCCTTCTTAAAAGGGGCTACGGAAATATCCCTTTCCAAATGAGTGACCGCCTCTAACCCTTCTCCGGCCAAAGTACAAACAGCCACACCTCGAGCATAAACCTTACGGCCAAAGATAATGCCCGGCACCCAAGCACCCACTAACGGGGAATTACCCATAACCCTTGTTGCACTCGCCAGTACCTCTTCCGAATCGTAGTTCTCTGTAGTCCAAATCAACGCCAGGGCAGGCCGCCCGGTGCGGCCCAAAGCCTGCTCCAGAGCGCATTCCACTGCCACCCCCGGATCATATTCATCGCTAAAACCTATACCCACTACTAAGGAAGATATATGGCTCACCAAGCTGTGTACGACCCCCTGCTTAATCTGTTTCTCCTCCCGGCCCTACTTGAAAGTAAAACAATAGCGGCCCCTAATATGCCTCGGCGGCATTCAGCGGATTTTCCTCCAGTATAACTCATCTACACCCTTTATGTCGAGAAATCTGTCGAATTATGGGGAAAAGCAGGCAGGTTATCCCCTTTACTCCTTCTATCGGTACAGTGGGTTTATCCTATTCCTAAAGCCTCCAGAAGCCTGCCGAAGAAAACTCCTGCCTGTTGGTGCACTACCACTTCCGCCTTATGATCCCAGGGAGTGGGCTCTTTATTTACGATCACCAACTTCCCGGCCAGCCGTGGTAGTCCGGCCACCGGGTACACCTGCAAGCTGCTGCCGACTACCATTAGCACCTCGCACCCCTGCATTTCCTCCAAAGCTCGGTAATAGTCCTCGCTCATGGAATCGCCAAAAAGCACTACATCCGGCCGCAGCACCCCTCCGCATTGAGGGCACCTGGGCGGGTTTGTTCCCCGACCGAACTGTAGGGTTAGCTCGGTAAAAGGATAGCCGGCCCGGCATTCCATACAGTGACAGGTGCGCAGATGCCCGTGCACCTCCCAGACTCTTTGGGAGCCCGCTTTTCGGTGCAGTCCGTCGATGTTTTGGGTTATGACCCCGTAAATATAACCTTTTTCTTCCAGCTTAGCCAGCGCCAAGTGAGTCATATTCGGCTCCGCAGTTACATATTCCGACCAAAGCGGCAGATTAAAGCGATAAAATTCCGCCGGATTCGAGAGCAAGGCGCTCAGGCTGGCTTTCTCCATGGGATCATATTTTTCCCACAGGCCGGTTCCCTTGCTCCGGTAATCAGGAATACCGCTTTCCGTACTCGCCCCTGCTCCGGTCAGCACCAGGGTTTTGTACGAGTCTTTAAGAATTTGAGCCACCTTACATACCGGCTCGAAAATAGCGTTCATGGTACGCCTCCCACCTTAAACTATAACGGCTGTGCAAACATTTTGCGTCTGCCTCGACCACCTGCTTCTGGGCGTTTGCGCACGTAACTTTACAGCCCAGACAACAGAAGGCGAGGTTAAAATTGTAGGCATATCGGTAGGATCGCAAAATCGACGTCTGATAAAGCAGTTTGGAACTCTATACCGTAGGAGCTATAGAGATAAAAAGCGAGAATATCCCCCTGACTGCGGATAAAACCCGCCAGTTTCCTTAACTGCTGAGAAGAAAGGGTTATTTTCTCGGGCTTCCAGCCCCACCTGGCCATAAGCTATCCTCCAAATTACTGATGGCGCTTACCTTATCCCCATTCTACCAATTAATTACTGCTATGTCGAGGTACAAGGTGTTTTCAGGGTTTGGGGATTTTCCGCGTGCTGCGACAAGAAGGAAGAAGTTACAGTAAAACATCTGGTTCGAGGTAGACGGAAATAATATGTGGAGACCTCGGGCTACAGTTATGCCGAGGTTAACAAATAAAGCCCGGCACTTTCTAAGTACCGGGCTCGACAAACGCGCAACACGTTTCTGACCCTGGCGGAATAGGTCTGTTCCGCCGTTTCTCACCCTATATAGAACATAACCCCTCAGTGCCCGCCCACCACCACTCGCGGGGTCCTGGGGGCCCGCAAAATGGCCAGCGCTACTTCTTTGTGCTTCCCTATTACATTTTTCCTCATAGAGCAGGAAGGAGAGAGTCCGGCGGAAGTTCCTCCCTTCCGCCGGACCTCGACCACCGCCCCGCTTTCCTCGTCATAATGTAATTCCAATCCGCACTCACGCGGGCACAGGTAGCACTGAGCTTCTACCAAACCCGTAGCCCTTACTCCTCCTCTCCCTCAATGGCGTAAGGACCGGTACAATTCAATGCCGTCTCCGCCTTGTAAATCTTGCACATCACACCCCTGAAGGGATGATCTCCGGCGTAGTCGCACACTTCATAGTCGTCGGGAATTATAGCATTTATATTGGTCGTCCAGACGCCGAAGAGATAGGGCTCTTCCTCCGGCTCCTCAGGGAAGTACCAATACGCTTCGGCATGAACCACCTGTGGATGAATACCCTCGGTTATCCGCGCCTTCTGTCTCACCCGACCCAGAGGCGTCTCAATATAGACCATATCTCCGTTGGCTATACCCAATTTACGCGCCGTCTCCGGATGGATCTCCACCACCGGATAAGGATGCATCCAGCGCAAAGTTTTTAGCTGGCGCAGGCTGGTATGCCAGTACGGCCGGATGCGCGAGCCGCTGATTAAGATGTAAGGGTACTCTTTAGCCAGCTCCGGAGTGCGGTAGGGGCTTTGCGGAGGATCCTGGTATTTCGGGATCGGATCATAACCGGCATCGCGCAGGATACTGGGTACCAATTCGACCTTACCTGAAGGCGTACCAAAGCCTATCTTTTCGTAACGCTTATACTCTTCCTTGGGTAAGAGCCAATTCTGCTCTCTTTCCGCCAACTGGGCCAGGGTCAAGCCTGAAGGTTTAAGCATTAAGTCGTACATTTGTTCTAAGGTGTCGGGCCACTTTCCTTTTTGCCCGACTCGGTTGGCGATTTCTTTCCAGAAATAGTAATCATCCTTCCGCTCATAAAGCGGCTCGCTAACCTGCTTGTAGGCGACCGCCACGCTGGTCAGCCCCCAGAACAACATCAGGTGAGGCCGCTCTAAGAAGCTGGCTGCCGGCAACACGTAGTCACATAGAGCCAGGCTTGGGGTCATGAAGAAATCAATGCCTACCGCCAGGTCCACCTTCTTGAGGGCTTCGTAGCAGTTCTTGGCCCCTGCGAGCGTAGTCAAGGGGTTGCCCGTCTGGATGAACAGGGCCTTGATGGGATAGGGTGTGCCGTAGCGGATGGCATCATAGATACCTCGAGAGGAGGGGAACAACATGTAGTGTGAGCAGCCGTAGCCGACACCCCAGGCTTTCTTAACCGCATCATTGTAACGCTTCAGAGAGGCTACTGAACATATGGGGAACTTATCGGCGGTGACACAATCCCGGGTCCTTTCCGGGTGATCGACTATGGCATCCCAGTAAATGCCCTCACCGTACCAATCCACTCCGTTGAAGGGCCCCGTCAGCGGGTTGCCGCCCTCCCGGTCGATGTTACCCGTTATAGCTCGCAGCAGGGCTTGCCCGTGGACCGCGACCTGACCGGCGCCGTTGCCCAGATGGCAGGTCGCCAAGCCCCATACCAGGCAGGTAGGCCCATCCGCGTACATTCTGGCAGCCTGTATGATTTTCTCTTTCGGTATCCAGGTGATTTCGGCGACCTTTTCCGGCGGGTATTCTTGGGCCCTTTCCTTTACCTGGTCGAATCCCAGGCACCAACGCTCAACGAACTCCTTATCATACAGGTTTTCGTTGATTATGACGTGTAACATACCCCACGCCAGCGCTCCGTCGGTGCCCGGCCGGATCTGCAACCACAAGTCGGCAAAGGAAGCCGTCTCCGTGAGCCGCGGATCGATTACCACCATCTTGGCTCCCAGGCGCTGGGCTTCCCTTATCACGTTCCATTTGGTCATCCAGCTATGGGCCGGGTTAGCTCCCCATACGAAAATCGTCTTTGTAACCCCGGGTTTCGGAGCGCATCCCAACGAGTCCCACCCGTACATGGCCACTTCCATCAGGTTGTTGGCCTCACCGCAGTTCTTGCCTTGGTTAAACACGTTAGGCGAGCCCCACAGATTGAAGAACCGCCAGCACGCCCAATCGGCCGGACCATGGACTGTGCCGCCGATCTTGGCAATAGCCTCCGGTCCGTATTCTTTCTTTATCTGCAGTAATTTCTCCGCTATCTCGTCCATGGCCTGTTCCCAGGTGATCCGCTGCCATTTCCCTTCTCCCCGGTTGCCCACACGCTTCAAGGGATAGTTCAGGCGTTTCGGATGATAGTGAAATTCCGGAATAGCGGTTACCCGCTCGCAGGTATATCCCCCGCCCACCAGAGCGCTCGGGTCCCCCTCGGCCTTAACCACCTTACCATCTTTAAGGTGCACCAGAATGCCGCACTGCATCCAGCACATATAGCACGCCGTTCTCTTTACTTCTGTAGCCATGCCTCCAAGACCTCCTTGTTAAACTCTTCCGTAGTACATCAGTAGCCGCTTAATGGACAAGGAAAGCCTGTAACCAGTACTCACTATCCATCCTCCGCGACCAGAGCGCTAAACCTAGCACCCACTTTCACTTGGTCCTTCGCTATATATAACCCACCCCTTACCTTTGCGCCTTTACTCACCCCTTTCCCTGCTGCGGCCATTGTCCGCAGCAGCCGCGGTCTAAAGTGACATAAGTTCATTAAAGTTAAACTCTTCAGCATTCCAGAAATTTGAAATATATATTTGTGCTTTTCTGAAATAGCTTCTTGCAAATAACTTCTTGCACTTAAAATCGGGGTTTTTCTGCTTCCTTCTTTCCTAATCTTTCTGCAAAATCTCTCTGCAAAACTATCGGGGAACAACTCTAAGCACAACCGGCAGGAAAGGAAAAGCTTGGCCAAAATAACTGGAAGAAAGTAACCATCATAATCGACGACACTTTTATGGAAGCGTCATCCGGCATCCAGACCGGAAAGTTATAGTTGCGGTTGGAATTTACTACCTCTGGTATTTATTATAAACCTCTCTGCTATGCCGGTCAAGAATCTTGTAGCTCTAAAAGTGGACAAGAGGCAGAAGGTCCTGAAGCCGATTGTGCCGCTACTCCAGCATGGGCGTCCGGAGAAATAGCTTAACCAGCTCGGGATCGAAGTGTTTCCCGGCCTGTTCCCGAATGTAGGCCAGCGCCTTTTCCCTCGGCCAGGGAGGGCGGTAAGGGCGTTCCGACCTCAGAGCATCCCATACGTCCACTATAGCAAAAAGCCTTGCGGCCAAGGGTATCTCTTCACCTTTGAGCCCTCGGGGATAGCCGGTACCGTCCCATTTTTCATGGTGGCAGTAGGGTATATCTAAGGCGGGTCGCAGGTGGGCTATGGGCCAGAGCATCTCATAAGCGTAAATCGGGTGGCGCCTCATAAGAACCCATTCCTCCTCGCTCAGGGGCCCGGGCTTGTGCAAAATGCTGTCGGGCACGCCTAGCTTGCCGATGTCGTGGAGGAGAGCCCCCCGCCGTATATGGACCAGTCCCTCTTCCTTTATCCCCAGCATTCGACCCAGGGCCACCGTCAAGTCGGCCACCCTGCGGCTGTGGCCTTCGGTTTCCTTGTCCCGCAAATCCACGGCATAAACCAGAGCTTCTATAGTGGCATCATAAGCCTGTGAGAGCTCCTTATGGGAATTTCGGAGGTCTTCCCACAACCGGGCATTATCCAGAGCTATGGCTATCTGACCGGCCAGAGTCTCCAGAAAGCCCGCCCAGTATTCGGGTGCACAAGGCGGCTCCCGGTAGAAAAATTCCAGCACTCCCATAAGCCGATCTTTAAAGACTAAAGGTACGCCCGTATAGGAAGCAAAGTTTTCCAGGTCCGTCTGCCAAGGCCATCTAAACTTCGAGCGGCATTCTCTCAAATCGGGTATATGCACCATCTCTCTCTTCTCGGCTACCATACCGGCTCCGCTTTCTTCCCAGCCGACCTCTATTCCCTGTATTTCGCAATCGAACCCCTTACCCGCAACATATATAAAACTTCGCCCGTCAGGTGCCGAAAGGAGAATGGCTGCCGCATCGGCCTTAAATCTTTCTTTTACCTGCCCTAAAACAACTTCCAAGACTGAGGCCAGGTCCGGGCGGGACATGATGGCCAGGTCTATGGCCCGCAAGGTTTGGAGCTGGTCCAGACGCTCCCTCGCTTCCCGGTAGAGACGAGCGTTTTCTTGAGCCAGAGCCCGCTGGAGTTCATAAGATTGCTTGCGCTCCGTAAGATCCAAAAAAGAAGCCACGCTTTCTTTGCTTCCGGGGATCAGGTCCACCGTAAGATAGACGTATTTAATTTTTCCGTCACGGTCCCGGATCTTGGTCTCATAATTCTTGGGAGCCTGTTCCGGCTTCTCCCGTCGCAGGCGATGGTATTCCTCCATCCGCCGAAGATCCTCTTCATCAGCCACAAATTCCTTCCAGCTCAGCTTTTCCTCGATCTCTCCTCGTGTATAACCCACCAAGCGGGCAAATTCCTCATTAGCCAGGGAAATGATATTATCCTCGCGCACGATGATAGTAGCCGTGCCGGTATTTTCAAATATAGCCCGGTACTTTTCTTCGGTCTTCCATATTTTCCGCCTCGCATGTCGATATAGCAACACGCCACATCCGGTGGAAAAAAGCAGGAGCACAAGTAAAAGGGTGGCCAGCAGCGTGGTCGCCGCCGAGCGAAACAGGAGGCGATTTACCGAAGCATATACGGTGTCGGCCTCAAGACTTAAGCAGGCAAACACACCGCCGCTTTCAGGCGTATTCAGAAGAGGGCGAAAGACATAGAGCCTCCGGCGCCCGTCAGAGCCTCTGGCCCACACGGCAGTCTCTTCTTCCCCGGAAAGAAGCTCCTGGAAAGGCAGGTCGGCAGGTTGGCCTATCAGGCCCTCCTGGGGAGGAAACCGGTACAGGACAAGGCCCTGCCGGTCTACCAAAGTAAATACTGCACCTGCCGGCAGCGGGGCCTGGACATAGGTAGAGCCCAGCCAGGTTAAATCTATAGCTGCCCAAAGCACCCCTACCAGGCGGCCTTCCCCATCCCACGCAGGATACCCTATATGCAGCACAGGCTTACCGGTAGTGCGGCTGACAGCGTATTCCCCTATTGCCAAACCCCGGTTCTTAAGCGCACGCTGGAAGTACAGCCGGTCGGAAGCGTTTACCGGCACTATTGGCGGCACTGCGCTGGCCAATAGCCGACCTTGAAGGTCGTGAAGGCCCACATTGGCCAGCCAGGGGGTATGACGCAAAAGTTCCACCAGGTGAGAAGCAAAGGAAGAAGGGTCCGGGTTACTCGCAGAAAACAGCAGGGAGGTTAATCGTAAGAGCTGCGCCGTGGCCTCAATGATCCTCTCCTGTTCGCGGGAAGCGGCGTCCAGAAGATACAAGGCCTCGGCTCCGGCTTCAGCAGCCGCTTCCTTGCGCTGTTGCCCTACCATTACCAGGCCTGCTCCCAGCAAGAGGAGGCAAGGAAAAATAAGGAAAAGCACAAAGCGGGCAAAAACAGCTTTCGGGGGCAGAGCCTCAGGGGGTAACGACCGGAGGGAGGCTTTCCCTTTCTTAATGTTACCCCCCCCCCCCCCCCCCAACTATTGCTTTTTCTGTTAAACATTTCCGGTCGCACCCTTCTGCTTCACTCCATCAATTACCTATTTTCGACGCCTTTCTGCTATTTTCCTCCTCTATTGTCAAGAATTCTATTTTTTTCGGAGTGAGCAGAACGTCCCTCTCCACCGGTCCTCCGGCGGCCGTAGAGGTACTATATCAAGAAAATATCCTTCGCCCTTGCTCCCAAACCGGGCAACACCGTGGAAGAGATAGACTCCTCATCCCCTTCCTCATAAACCCCTGCGCGCTGCCAGTCTTTCTCTCCTGGTACAAATATCTCCACCAATCGTTCCTGCGGGTCTACAAGCCAGTATTCCCGCACACCGCTTTTAAAGTACTGCCGGCTCTTCTTTCCGCGGTCCCGCCGGATGGTCCCTGCAGAAAGAACCTCCACCACCAGGTCCGGAGCACCGTTGACCCGGCCTTCCTCAATAATACCTTCCCGTTCTTGAGAAATAAAAATGACATCCGGCTGAAACACATTATGTTTTGCCGGCTCGTCTAAAACTACATCTACCGGGGCAAATAGCACTTTTCCAGCTCCACTTCTACGGGCGTATTCATCTAAAATCTTAAAAATATTTCCCACCACAAACTGGTGAAGGGTCCCCGGTGAAGGCGTCAAAACTAGTTCCCCCTCGATCAATTCATAACGGTGGCCATCGTCGATTTTCAGGTAATCATCATAAGTGTATAGTTTTGGGGCTTCTATAGCTGTACCAGCCGCCATAGGACAATCACCCTGCTCTTTATTAAATTGTCTTATTACTTCCTGTCTTACTTTCTGTTATCCTTCCTGTTTTTCCTTTGCCTTTCATTTTACCACCGGCCAGCCCTCTCTTCAAGGACGCTTGCCAATAATCGGCAGCTATTTCCGCCTCCCCAACCCCCTCCTAAGTAATATTCAAGCCCACGCCAGCAGCTTCGGGAGACATTATAAATTGCACCAAAAGCCCAATTTTCTTCTTGCGCTCCCCCATATCGTTCCCGTCTATGTGCACGATGGCCATATGGCTGTACTCCCCAGGAAACCGGTCCAGGTGGTCCAGGTCAACCGGATGTTCATAACCCTCAGGAGAAGGAACATTTCTTCTTAACCTCAAAGAATCAAAAAAACCCGGCAGCCCCACCATATAAAAAACAGTCCCTTGGTATTTATTGAGGTTGCTGAGCGCGGGTTCCCTTGTATTTTATGCGGCCCTCACGGCAGATGGCTATCCACCTTTTTTAGCAAGGTTTTGCCATATCCAGAGATTTCGTTATTGAGTTGTTACGGATTCAGGATAAAATTAAGGTGGTTAGAGGTTAAAAAAGGAGGCACAGGTAATTTTGGCACCTGATATACTTATCCTTAAATCTCGCATCCACCAAGAACTTTACAATCTGCAATGCCTAAAAGAAGAACTAAAAGAGACTTTAAAACCCTATAGAAATAAACCGATAAAAAACACCACCCTATTGCGCGCGTTGGGGTCCATTCTACATGATTTTTACTCCGGGGTAGAAAAAATTTTTCTGCATATTGCTAAGGAAATAGACCAAGCAGCTCCCAAAAGCGAAACTTGGCACCGCCTGCTATTAGAACAGATGACCCTAAATTTAGAAAGATGCCGTCCACCCGTAATCACTAGGCAAATGGCCCAAGAGTTAGAGGTATATTTAAGCTTCCGTCATCGCTTCCGTAACCTCTATGGTTTCGAGTTAAACTGGGAGCGTATGCAAGCTCTTGTCTTAAACATGCCTCACACAGTAGAAAAGTTCTCTCAAGAGATACATTCCTTTCTTGAATTATTAACTAAAGCAGAGGCAGAAGAGTAAGTGCCTCTTGTGATATTTAAGACTAACCGGCCATGCCCAAGGGGCACAACCGCACATAAAAATAGAGCTATTTTCGTACTAACCCTTCATGCCGTTCACACCTGCCCGGCACAACCGCGCATGAAAATAGAGCTATTTTCGTACTAATAACCTAATGTAAAAGAATGCAAAAGGCCAAAAAGAGGTGGCAGCTTATATGCCTGGTTATAGTGCCAAGGAGGTAGCCGAACTTAAGGCCTTCCTTAAGAAAAAACGCGAAAAACGCGAACACGAGCTAGCTAGAAGAAAAGCGGCTGCTCTGGCCGCTGCCCGCCGAGCTGCTGAAGTTATTCACAGGTACGGCCTGCGCCCGGTATGGCTCTTCGGTTCACTGGCCGGTGAAGGGACTTTTGGCGAGCACTCCGATATCGACTTGGCTATAGACAAACTCCCCCCCCAAATTGATTTCTGGCGACTATATTCTGAGGTACTAGCCGCAGCCCAACCCTTTAATGTGGATCTGGTAGTTCTGGATGCGGCTACACCTGAACTAAAAGAAAATGTGTATCGGACGGCCACCACATTGTAGAGTAAGCTCAAAGTAGACTAAGCTCAAATACAGCCCACCTTAACGCCGTCCCCGTGCTCAGGTTATTTATTTAATTTTAATCTTTTTCAGAAAACGAACCGAGAAACGAACTGGGTTTTAACGGCTATCTGCACGTTGACGGCTATGCTGGCTAACATGAGCTTACGGATATCACCCTGGTAAGCTGCTGGACTCATGCCCGGCGCAAGTTCGACGAAGCCTTAAAAGCCCTGCCGCAAGATAAAAAAACAAAGCAGTAGCCGCCCGGAAGGAACTGAAGTTCTAAAAGAAAACTAACCTGCCATGCCCAAGGGGCACAACCGCTTATGAAGCGCTGAGGGCTATTTTCGTACTAATGCTCCTACTGTTAATCAGAGGTTATCCTCCCGGTGTTATCCTTCCGGGCAAGGCGATCCATTCTGCCGCCCCGGCGAAATCAACCTCAGCTATTTACAGTAGTTACTCCTTTTATCAAAAGATTTCCATGCTTTTTTTGGCTCTCTTGTAATTTTTTTACTAAAGCCTCAAGATTTCCGGCTTCTTTTAGCATCTGTTCGCGTATACGTCGTACCTCAGAAACTATGGGATCTTCCCACATAAAATCACTCCCTTCGCATAAGCTCTTCGGGGGTTACTATCGTAGGTACAGCCAACCCCTTCTCGCAGTTAATTTTTTGCAAAGCTCGACGAATTTCTCCGTGAGCCAAGTGTTTACAATTCCAGGTTAACAAATAATCCATTTCATGTATAACTGCACATGCAAGATGCAAGGCATCGACTTCAGAACGTAGCGGTATTAACATAGTTGCCAAATATAACTTTGCAAGTTTAAAAACACTATCTGTGATAGCTAAAACCGGCAAACCTTCAATATAGGATAACCTTCGGGCAGCAGCTTCTGTATCTCCTGAGCTACATTCAGATATTACTGCCTCTGAAACAAATAGTCTGAAGCGCTCCCGTTCAGCAGTCCACCATTCTCTGGTAATTTGTTGATGAGCAGCTACCACTATATCGCGGCTTTGGCGAGCTGCAAGGTAGCTTGGTATGGTTGTTTCCAGATAAACAGACGGCCTTTCAGTATCCTTATTGTTTGCGCTTAGTTGATTTTGATGCACCTTAAAAATCCCCCGTGATCCGGGCAAGGCGATCCATTCTGCCGCCCCGGCGGAGTGGTCCCCCGCCGGGGCATAAAGATTAATTTGGTTGCCTTGATTTTAGCACATTAAAACACGACCGTCCAGCAGCTATCTTCATCGTACGCGGAATGGGGGTTAAAATCGTACATCCGTTTAAAGAAGAGCTTTAGAAAACAGCATTAGCTATTAAAATAAAAACTAATGATACTAACCAACCGATAGTAGTCGGTATAGACCAGGTAAGGGTTTGCTCTTTAACATCCTCTATACCCAAAAGACGATTTACTACCCAAAAGTAACTATCATTGAAGTAAGAATACACCATCGCCCCTAAAGTCGCTGCCTGAGCCGCAATCAAAGGATTAACAGGAAGCCCGGCTAAAATAGGAGCAGTAATAGAAGCAGAAGTGATCATGGCTACCGTACCGCTACCCTGAACCAGGCGTACTAGCGTAGCTACAATAAAGGGTAATAGTACCGGCGGCATGGGGGTGCTAGCTATAAGATTGGCAATATAGTTGCCAGCCCCACTATCACGGAGCACTTGCCCTAAAGCGCCTCCTGCTCCAGTAACTAAAATTATGATGCCCGCCGAAGCAACCCCTTCTTCCATTCTTTTAATCACTTCTGGTCGGGAAAGCTTAGGCGCAAGGCCATAAATAGCTATTATTAGCCCAATACCTACTGCTATGACAGGATTGCCTAAAAATATAAGATATTGAGCCCAGGTTTGCTTTAATTTGAGCGCAGATAAAACAGTATTAAAAATGATCAAAATAACGGGAATTACAATAGGAGCAAAAGCCATAGAGGCTGAAGGTAAGTCCGTCCTTTCCTCTAGGGATATACCCGTTATCGTAGAAGGTTTATATTCGCTTCTTTCCCAACCCGTACCATCTTCCTTCGGCAACTGGTATATTTTCTTACCCAACCAGCGAGCATAAAGCACCCCTGCTATGGTGACCGGCAGGGCAAATATTAGGCCAGCTAAAATCATTTTTCCTACATCCACTTTAAAAATACCGGCTACAGCAAGAGGACCAGGAGTAGGTGGTACAGCATGGTGAGTAGCTACTAATCCTACAGCTAGAGCTACACCTAAAGTTATTACAGATTTCTTAGTTTTAGAGGAAAGAGCCTTAGCCAGAGGAGAAAGAATAACGAAACCCGAATCGCAAAAAATGGGAATAGATACTACATAACCTGTAGCGGCTAGGGCCCACTCCTCTTTGCCGCGACCTAAATATTTTAAAAAGGTATAAGCCATCCGCTCCGCAGCGCCGGATACTTCCAGCAAGCGGCCCATCATTACGCCGAAGCCGATGACAATACCTATGCTGGCCAAGGTATTCCCGAAGCCGGTGGTAATAGATTTAGCTACATTTACGTCCCCTACTGCCGGTGGCATGCCACCTATAAGGCCGGTCAAAGCAGCCGCTATAATAAGGGCTGGAAAAGCATGGATCTTGGTCCTCAAGATCAAGAAAACCAACACTATAACTCCTATTACTAGCCCAATAATCATTTGCGCCCCAGAAGCGCCCGGCATAGTAATACCCCCTTATTGCATTAGCTTAGCTTCTTATTGTGCTTCACCCTGAAAGCATAGCCCCCTGCGACCTTGATAGCTTCCTCCATGCTAATAGAACTGGCCACCCCCCTTCCCGCAATATCAAAGGCAGTACCGTGATCTACAGAGGTGCGGATAAAAGGTAATCCCGTGGTCACGCTAACCGTCCGTTCAAAGTCCAGCATTTTAGCCGCTATATGTCCTTGGTCATGGTAAAGGGAAAGTACAGCGTCAAAGTACCCCTTGTTTGCCAGGTAAAAAACCGAATCCGCCGCGATAGGGCCTTCTACCCTTAAACCACTAGCCCGGGCTTGCTCAACAGCCGGTATTATCTCCTTTACCTCTTCATCGCCAAAAAGCCCTCCTTCTCCTCCATGCGGATTAAGTGCCGCCACAGCCAAACGAGGCTTTTCAAAACCCAAAGTGTGTAGCGTCTCCTCGCAGAGGAATAACGTCCTCACAATACGGTTAGCAGTAACCTGGGCACAGGCTTTAAGTAAAGATATATGGCGGGTTAAAAAAAAGATACGCAAGTTTTGTACTTGAAACATAGTCAAAGTATTTTTGCTTCCTGTAAGTTCGCTAAACATCTCCGTATGGCCGATAAAGTTTATACCTGCTCCATGGATGGCCTCTTTATTTATGGGAGCAGTAGCCACTCCATCTATCTCATCATTCAGTGCCAGTTCAATAGCTTTCTTTATAAACTCAAAGGCAGCTTTCCCAGCTAGAGGATTTACCTGCCCTACGGGAATCTCTGCTTCTAGATTCTTTAGATCAATAAAATCTATGGTCCCCCACTCATACTTCCCTTCACGAGGGGCGTCCACAGGGTTTAGTTTTAGTTCTAACCCCGTTAACTCCAAGGCTCTCTCTAATACCTTTTTCTCCCCTATAATCACAGGATTGGTTACCTCATAGATCTCTGCCTTAGCCAGGGCTTTTACTACGATTTCCGGTCCAACTCCTGCTGGATCTCCTAAAGTTATGCCAATCAAAGGCTTCCTCGACAAAGCACATTCACTCCTCTTATTTAGTACAAAAATACCTTTAGGCGTTTTCCATCAAATGGTTCTACCCCTTGGCATGGCCGGTTAGTACGAAAATACCGTTTAAGCCTATTTTCATGGGTGGTTCTATAGCCGACATGAAGGGTTAGTTAACATTCAATAAATATTCCACACATTTACAAGCCCCTTCAGGCCCTCCTACCAATCCCCCTTTGGTTACTACAGGCAGCCCCTCAAATTCACCTCCCATCAAAATTCCATACGCTGCCAGGGGCAATACTTCCCCTTTGAGTTCTATAGCCCGGGCCCCACAAGCTTCGCAAAAAGCCACCGTCATATCTCCTCCGGTTAGATAAACCCCTTTTAAGTCGGGAATCCCCAGCTTCAAAACCTTACGCGCTATGCGGGCCAGGGTAGCGGTGATGCGGCCAGCTACGATTTCTGTGCTTAATCCTCGTACACCAGCTTCATCTTCTAGGTTGATTACCATCTCTTCTTTTTCCGCCACCCGAAGTCCGAAAATATTAGCCCTTGCACTTAACTCTTTTATTCTATAAGCGATAGCTGCCTCAGCATCCTGGGTTAAACCGTTATCTAATAATTGCCTTACATCAATATTTATCAATTTTGCCTTATATCTTTGATATAAGTTATCTAGCTGTAGCCGGGTGAGAGCACTGGCACTGCCTGATACCACCAAAACTTTCCCCTTGCTCCCCTCCGGGTTACCTCCTATTAATTTGGTTAAAAAGGCGGAACTAAAAGGACCGGGATCTACCGCAATAGCTTTTACGCTCGCTTTACTTACAGCCTCGGCCACATTTTCAATATCTTGGTCCGAGACCGCATCAACCATAATAATTTTATTTCCCCTGGCCACCTCTTCCATGAGTTTAGCCCTGATGGCTTCTGGACCCTTAACAACTACATTTAAAGAAATAGACCCTTTAGGCAGAGCAGACTGCCGGGCTATTATCGAGAGTACTTCTGAAGTATCCACCGGCGTTTTGGGATCCCGTCCGGCTTCTGTTTGTTCTACTGGTACCCCATTTAATAAAAGATATCCGCCTACTACTATTCTTCCAGAAGCAGGGTAAGCTGGTACTACTACAGCGATATATTCAGGGCCCAGGGTAGCCAGCATTCCCTCTATCTCTGCCCCTAGATTTCCCCGGGCCGTACTATCAATTCTCTTCCCAAAATAAGAAACTCCAGCCCGACGAAGGATAGAAACCGTTTCTTCTACACGTCGCCGGGCCTCAGCAGGAACTACCCCGCGGCTAAAAGTGTTAACAATTAGCCCTCCCCAATCTCTTGCAATTGATTCGGGTAACATTTGATAATTAATAACCGTTATTACCTTCAAACCTTTCTTAGCAAACAATACGCCTGTAGCATTGGCGCCGGTAAGATCATCCGCCACAACCGCCCATCTAGACATTATTTAATCGCCAGCCTTTCTAAACATAAAGCACATTAGTTTAATTAGTTTAAATTGCATCTCCGAGGCCGGTCGCAAGGCCGGCAGGCCAACTCCGTACGTTTAAAGCCCATGGGTTAAATTGTATCTTCGGGCTCAGCTAAAATTAAATTTATCCCCAGCCGCTCTATTTCATTGGCTACCTGGGGAGAAAGCCGGTTGTCGGTGATAATAAAATCTATAGCCTTAAGGTCACAAACCTTGGCAAAAGCCTTGCGACCAAACTTGGTATGATCTGCTACTAGCACAGCTTTAGCCGCACTGGCTACCATAGCTCTTTTTAAGTGGACCTTATCCAAAGTAGGGGTATATAAGCCTGCCAGGTCAACGGCACCGGCTCCTAAAAAAGCTATATTCACACTAATGGAGCACAAAAAAGCGTGCGCTTCTTCTCCTAGCAGGCAATACACGCCCGGTTGAACTTCTCCCCCGGTAGTTAAGACCTTAAACCCCGGTACATCAGCTAGTTCTATAGCAATATTTAAATCGTTAGTTACTATAGTTAAATTCTCCTTGGACCTCTTTAAATACCTGGCCACTTCTAGGGTAGTAGAACCTGCATCCAGGATCACCGTACTATTATTCTCTACTAAACTAGCAGCCACCTTAGCAATTCCCCTCTTGAACTCTAGGTAGGAAGTAACTTTTGAACGATAAGGTATTTCTCCAATCAAGCCATTTTTGGACACTGCTCCACCTCTAGACCTGGCCAGCAACCCTTCGTCTTCCAGAGCCTTCAGGTCTCGCCGGATGGTCATAGGGGAAACCCTAAAGGCCGAGGCCAATTCCGCTACCTCCGCCCGACCTTCCCTCAATATCCACTGTAGGATCTTTTGCCTGCGCTCAAGAGTAAGCATTAGAAAATCCTCTCTTTGTTCACTAGTGTTCTGTAGGCTCACATTGATTGGTTGTATCTATTTGTTGCTGTTCTCTTCTGTTATTTTATCTTATTCGCTGTTCCTCTTTTTCTTCCTGCTTTGTGAACAAAAGAACTTAAACAAATTAAAACTCCGAGTAAATTAAAACCCCGGCCAGACGACTGTGTTTTGCCCTCAAGGCCGGGGTAATAAAAAAATAAAAAATTTAGGTAAATCAAAACCGGACACGGTATTCTATCCCGCGCGCTTGTCTTTGCGATAGCACCAAACTGAACAAACTCCCGTTTTCATCCTTCTGCTTTGTGCCGCACTAGCGGCATGAACGTCTATTGCCAAATTAAGCATTTAACTGCTATAATATCGGTGACAATGCAAAAGAGAGGTTGTTTCTAATGTTTACTGTAGGGGTAACTGAGATTCGCCAAAATGCAAGTGCCATTTTAAAACGAGTATTGGAAACAGGCAAGCCAGCCGTAATCTTGCAGAGGTCAAAACCCGTTGCTTATATAATCGATGCTTCGAGTTACGAAAGCATCCTGCAAAAGCTTGAGAAGGCCGAGTTATTGATGCGTGCGGCAGAAACTAAGGAAGCCTTACGAAGGGCTGCCCGATTAAGGGAAAAAATGGCCCAAAGAGGCAGGCAGAAAGATTCGGTGGAACTCATACGTGAGTTAAGGGAGAGTAGAGAGCGTTGAACGGCTACATTTGCCTGGACAGCAGCGTACTGATTAAGCTCCTTGTGTTTGAAGAAGGGAGCGAAGCTGCAGAAAACTTGTTGGAAGCAGCGGTGGATTCTAATCTAAAGGTAATCCTACCCGCCTTTGCCTGGGTCGAAGTGGGTAGCGTGCTCAGGCAAAAGGTCAAGAAGGGAGAGTTATCTTCAGAGGAAGCAGAAGAAGCCTGGCAAATTTTTCAAGAATTTAAGCTGATCACTTACCTGGAAAACGACGAAATACGACAGCTAGCTTGGAAAATAGCTATCGAGTATGACCTGTCCACTCTTTATGATGCAGCTTACTTAGCCGTGACGGAAATTGCATCTAAAAATTCTAAAACAGGCCCATGCGAGTTCTGGACTGCGGATAAAAAGCTTTTTAATACTGTAAAGGGGAGCAGGAATTACGTAAGGCTTTTGGGGATAGATGAAATTAACTTCGCTAATCCTTAAGCAACGTTTTCCGGATGATGAAGACGGGGAATTATGAAGGCGAGGAACCCTTTAACCGGAAGCCAGCGCCGGCAAGCGGCAATGGCGCGCAGGCAAGAGCCTATGAGCACCACGAGTACACAGGAGCAGCGTTTGTAGCGGCTAATTACGGATCATTATAGCCATCCAGGCCATGGTATCGTAGCCGTTGGCGTGCAAGAGATCTAAAACCCTGTTAAGGTAAGAAGTATTATGCTCCACCGTCTTGGAGAAGGACTGGATAAGTTTCACTACCAACTCCGGGGTCAACCCCTTGTGGAAGGCCGACATGCCGATGAGGATAAGCTTGATCAGCGCGTAGTGAACGACAAGCATAATGTAGGAGTCGAAGACCGTCTTACGGTCAAAGGGAAAGAGATTCTTAAACACATAGTTCACCAGGTAGTGCTCCAGGATATACCCGTGCTCCTCCATGAAGGGCCGGTAGT
Organism: Neomoorellaceae bacterium; assembly: GCA_049701195.1. Classification (GTDB taxonomy): domain Bacteria; phylum Bacillota; class DSM-521; order Neomoorellales; family Neomoorellaceae; genus JBNATU01. Next base: position 32,360 of record JBNATU010000007.1, on the reverse strand, counting down.
AGTCCGCATAGGCCCCGGCGTACCTTTCACCTATTTCTTCCACCTTCGCCTCTTGGGTGTACTGGAGCCCGTGCAGGCATTCGGCAAAGCACTCAAGATAACGGGTACTCCTTACCACAAAAGGGAACCGCTGGTCAGCCAGCTCCTTAAGTAGCTTCATCTGAATGGCGGACTGAGCCGGTATACTCTCGAGGGACTCTTGAATAGCCCCATCGACCATGACCCGGTTATAGCTGTCGATCAAGGCAGGAATTTCTTTGACCCGGCCGGAATCTACATACTCTTTGAGCTTCTGGCAGAACATGCCGAGCAGGATTAAACGGTCTTCCAGGATGAGCGTGCGATTCTGGAGGAGGTCAATGGTCAAAACCCTCAGGTTCCAAAAATATTTCTCCGGCCGGTTCACCCACTTGATGTCTGCCGTGTTGAGGCGAAGTCTAACTACACGCGGGCGGAGGAGCGGCTCCTCCACCTCGTCGAACTCCATAACTTCAGGATTGAGGAGGGCGAGCTTTGCCGCCTCCGGGCACGACAAGGTGGCCGACTTTTCAATCACTCCGTTTACCTCATTATAGGTACGCGGATAGGTGTAACAGGTATCGGAAAGATATTCCTCACCCAGGGAAAGCTGTATACGGCACAGTCGATCTTCCGTCAAGAAGGGGCATAGACCGTCCGGTTTGAGCCTTATCTTAGCATAGTTGCCGGCGCTCGGGTTAGAGCGGTTGCGCCCCACTGCCTTCTCAAGCAAGGGAAAAAGCTCAGGGTGGCGCAAGCGGCGGTATTTCTTGTATGTTACCTCATCAATGTTAACCCCCCACCCGATGCAGCAGGTGTCCTCGCACCCGCCGCCCACGCAGGCGAAGCGGCGCATGTACTGGGGCATGAGGGTGAACTTTCTGTTACCGTTCACCGTACGGCCTCCTGTTTCTTCAGCTTGCTCCAGCTACAACGATGGCCTGTGCGCCAGCCTACTCTTCCTCTCTTGGCGCAGGATACATCATGCGCGCAACATGGGAAAGCCCCTTCGGGGGGACGAAACCTACGGTACTACGGAAGTAGAAGGGCGAGAGCTCGGGATATAAACCGTGCTCCCGCCTGTGTTACCCGTTGGCAGCTTACCTTCCGAGGAGTTGGAGCACCATTTGTGGCACCTGGTTCGCCTGGGCGAGCATGGCTGTGGCAGCCTGGGAGAGGATGCTTTGCTTGGTGAATTCCATCATCTCCTTGGCCATGTCAACATCCCTGATGCGGGATTCAGCGGCGGTGAGGTTTTCAGAGGCGACGGATAGGTTGTTGATGGTGTGCTCGAGGCGGTTTTGTGTAGCACCTAAAGCAGAGCGCTGAGCAGATACCGTATTAATGGCAGTATCTATTGCTTTTAAAGCAGTATCAACAGCAGTACCATCAGTGAACTTAGTTACGTCGATTGTTGTAGCATCAACACCCAGGGTAGTTGCATCCATGGCGTCAATATTTAACTTGAGCTGCTGAGTATCGTTGGCCCCAATCTGGAATATCAAATCACCTGTACCGCTTGCATAGCTACCATCCAGTAGAGTCTTTCCGTTAAACTGGGTACGTTCACTAATTTTAGTAATTTCATCAGCTAACTGTGTAATCTCATCTTGAATTGCTTGTAGGTCTTCCGTTTGATTAGTGCCAAGGTTGCCAGCCTGAACAACTAATTCACGCATCCGCTGTAAAATAGAATGGGTTTCATTTAATCCGCCTTCAGCAGTCTGAATAAGGGAGATGCCGTCCTGAGCGTTTCTGATAGCCTGATCTAAACCTCTAATCTGTCCGCGCATCTTCTCGCTGATGGCCAAACCTGCAGCATCGTCTCCTGCGCGGTTGATCCTCAAGCCTGAAGAAAGCTTCTCTAGCGATTTAGTCATCGCTGTGTTATTGATGGTCAATTGACGATAAGTGTTCAGAGCACTAATGTTGTGGTTAATCCTCATAGTTTCTCCCGACTTCCCCGAGAAGCCTTCCCGCTTTCCCTGCCGCTTCTTGCGGGAGGCAGGTGTTATCTGCCGGGAAGCCGGTTATTCACCTCCTGTGAATGTGGCTTAGGCCTCCCCTTCCGTGAGAGAGGCGTTTCCTTTAAGCAGTTTTTCCCTTTCGCTCCCGGTCTTTATCCAGGAGTTCGGCCCGGAGAATCTTGGCCTCTTCCGGGGCCTCAATACCTACTCGTACTTGATCTTGCTCGATGCGCACGATGGTGACCTTTATACGGCCCTCGATAATTATGCTCTGGCCCTCCTTCCGGTTTAGCACCAGCACCTCCTTGCGCCTCCCATCCCTGGCCGCGTATTCCGCCTCCCTGCTCTCATTTAATCATATCGTCAAGGTGGCTGGGGACTTTAGGGCTAAAGTCCTATATGAGTATGCCCGCCCGGAAGGAGGAAATTAAACCGGACTTTATGAACAAACGGTCTAAAAGCGGAAATGAAGCGGAGTGAAAGTGGGGTCGATCGGTGTCCGGCTGTTAAACGATATTTAATAATCATGCAGCGTTATAAGGCGAATCAAGGTTAGTAATGCCGCATACGCCAAGCCTCTACCGGAAAAACATAGAGCGATATTGTTACCCTTCCGGCATGTTTTAGAAGAGTCGGAGTCTTGGCCTAGTAGCACCTCCCTTCCGTACTCCCTTCCGGCCTGCCTTAGAAGAGGCGGAGCTGGTGCACTCGACCCTGGCCTCCGCCCTCATCTTTTTCCCGGTTGCGCCGCCGCGACTCCCTGGGTTGCGACGTTTCTTCCGCTTCCGGTGTTTCGCTCTTGGTTTCTTCTCCCCCGCCGGACTGAAGGACGACTCCCTTGGCCCCGGCCAGCACTTTCTCTTTCGATCCCACAAACTGCCAGGCTACGGGCCTCCCGTCACCCTGGAGGCGGTAGTATTCGGCCATCCTGCGCAGGCCGTTCTTGCTCGCCGCCTCCGCCACTACGGGATCCTCGGTATAAAGCACCCAAGAATCACCTGCGAGACACCAGATCGCAGTCTTGTGGGCGGTCATGGTGCACCTTCCTCTCTATCCGGCCTGGTTGTACCTTATCCCTCATCAGGTGGGCTACGGGTGCGAACGCTCCTCCGATGAAAGCTCTAATATACTCTTTAATACTACTTCTGCTCTGTAATACTAGGCTTCGACATCATAGTACCACGGCGGGCGTTTTAGTCCAATACTTTGATGCTCCATAAAGGCAAGGAAAGAAGAAATCGGGGCCGGGATCGGCGATCGGCCTAAAGACCGGAAGGGATAGCCAAGAGAAGGGAGGGGGAGGGAGGGGAAGCGAGGGGAAAAGAGAAGCGCAAGGGTCATCCGGAACAAAGGATGGCGGAAAGATCGTATTTAGCGGAGCCGGACCGAGGCGGCAAGGCTTTTGTGACCATCAAAATAGAGCAAAATTGTAAAAGGAGTAGAACTCACATCCCCGTAGTATATAGTTGTATATAGATAACCCCTCATATCATGTGCATAGACCTGGATAGAGCTGTTTTCGCGCCGCCACGGTCCACTCAAGGCACAGCCCGCAACTCACTTCAGCTCATGGAGCGTAGCATGGATTTATAATATTCCCTGTTGGTACATATTTTTTCTATAGCCTTTTTTACGGCGGCGATGTCGTAGCCCAGGTAGTCGGCCAGATCCTCAAACCAGCCCGAGTCAAAGAAGCTTTTGGCGCTCACCCAGTAAGGCGAACCCTCATCTTTATAAATCAGGTCGAGCAGGGCGCGATAGATGATGCTCGCTGCCAGTTGTCTGACCGCTATAGGATCCCAGACCACCATGACCACCTCGTAATTAACTATAACATAAGCGGTGGCCTACTTGCAATTTCTAGCAGCCTCCAAGATTAGTATCCTCGCGCAGGAAATACCAGGTTCTATCCCCGGAAGCCCCAAAAAATAAAGGAACCGCCTAAAAAGATTAAAAAGAAGCCGCAGACGAGCAGTATGCCCCGGTAAAGGCCGGCAGGCATAAACTGTCGGCCCTTGGCCACCGCAGCGGCCACCAGGCTGTACCAGGCCAGATCCGATAAAATATGCCCGGTGAAAAAGCTCATCACTCCGGCGGCTCCCAACCTCAAGGACCAGACGATATAGCCCAGTCCTACCGTAGCCCACCATAATATCCAGTAAGGATTGGAAACACTTACCAATACTCCGGTCACTACTAAAGGGATTTTACTTCCAGGAATCTTGTTTTTCTTAGCGGCCCTCAGGTCGGCGTCCTGAGGTGCCGCCTCCGTGGCCACCGCCGGGTCGGAGGTTCCCCCGGGATTCAGGGTAAGAACCGCCTGGTGTCGCCACGCCTCCCGGACTATCCCCCAGCCCATATAGGCGAGGAACAGGCCTCCTATTACCGCGATAATCTTGCTCACTACGGGAATAGTGAGGAAGGCTCCCAACCCCATGACCAGGGCTATGACCAGGGCCCCTTCCAGTATGCCGTGACCCAGCACCAGCAAGGGGCCGGCAGCAAACCCTCGCCGGGCGCTCTCCCCAATAGTTACCGTCAAAAGGGGTCCGGGCATCATGGCCCCGGATAGGCCTACGGCAAAGGCGGTAGCCAGAATAGTAGCCAGTTCCAATTTCAACCCCCCTGAAAATCACTCTTTAATTCTAATTTTTACAGTTTATAGACCTGGAGATTCCGCTAGCCTTCATAGAGGGTTATTGCATCGGATAAGGATTTAGGAAGTACATTATTTCAGAGCTTACCCGAAAACCTGGTCAGAACCCTATCGCCGGGAAAACTCCCTTCTTAGATAAAAAAGATAAAAAAACACAAGGGCCACGAAGGCCTCTTTTCTGCCGTCCCTTATATGGCGGCCTTCGTGGCCGGATCCGACGGGAAGCACCGCAGGTCGTCCTAGATCCCGGCGGCAGCGCGCAGTGCCTCCACTTTATCCAGGCGCTCCCAGGGCAGATCCAGATCCGAACGGCCGAAATGCCCGTACACCGAAACCGGGCGGTACAGGGGCCGGCGCAGCCCCAGGTCGCGGATTATGGCGCCCGGCCTTAGGTCGAAGTGCTCCTTAATCAGCTCTACCAGACGATCTTCCGGAAGGGCTCCGGTGCCGAAGGTATCGATGCTGATGGAAACCGGCCGGGCTACGCCGATGGCATAGGCGATCTGCACCTCGCAACGCTCTGCCAGCCCGGCGGCTACGATATTCTTGGCCACGTAGCGCGCGGCATAAGCTCCCGAGCGGTCCACTTTGGTGGCGTCTTTGCCCGAAAGGGCTCCACCGCCGTGCCGGGCCATACCGCCGTAAGTATCCACGATGATCTTTCTCCCGGTGAGGCCGGTATCGCCCTGCGGTCCTCCGATGACAAACCTCCCGGTGGGATTAATAAAATACCGCGTGCGGTTATCCAGCATCTCTTCAGGGATGACTTTGCGGATAACTTCGTGTAGGATACCTTCCCGCAGGTCGGCGAGATCTATGTCGGGACGGTGCTGGGCAGAGATGACTACCGTATCCACCCGAACGGGCTTGTCCCCCTCATACTCGACGGTGACCTGGGACTTCCCGTCAGGCCGTAAGTAAGGTAAAATGCGCTCTTTACGTACTTCGGCCAGCCTCTTGGTGAGTTTGTGCGCCAGCGAGATGGGCAAGGGCATAAACTCCGGTGTCTCTTTGGTGGCGTAGCCGAACATCATGCCCTGATCCCCCGCTCCCAGGGCGGCTGCTTCGTCATCCTCCAGGCCTTCGCGCTTTTCCCAGGCCTGATTTACCCCCATGGCGATGTCCGGGGACTGCTCATCTATGGAAGTGACCACCGCGCAGGTGTCGCAGTCAAAGCCGAACTTGGCCCGTGTGTACCCTATTTCACGCACCGTCTCTCTCACTACGCGGGGAATATCCACGTAACAGTCCGTGGTTATCTGGCCGGCCACCAGCACCAGACCCGTACTTACCAACACCTCACAGGCCACCCGGGCCCACGGGTCTTTTTCCAGGATGGCGTCCAGAATGGCGTCGGAAATGCGGTCGGCCATCTTATCGGGATGCCCTTCGGTTACGGATTCGGAAGTAAAAAGCTTGCGCGCCAAAGGTTTCACTCCTTCCCCTGGTTTTGGCCACTGCTTGGAAGACTTGGTACCTGCCACTCCTTTATAGTTACAACTCTTTTACAATGAATAGCCGGGGCTTCATTCGGCCTCGCCCCTGCCCGGTTCACCCCCGCCTGGTTCGCCACTGCTTGGGAAACGCGGCAGCTCTTTTAGAGCGTCAAGGATGCGGTGCGCCACTTCCAGCTTGGGTAAACGGGGCAGCTCCTCGGTTCGCCCGTCGGGATAAAGCAAGGTGACGATGTTGGTGTCGCTGCCGAAACCCGCGCCTTCCCGGGTGACATCATTGACCACCATCAGATCCACATTCTTGTGACGCATTTTGGCCGCACCGTGGACCAGAGCATCTTTAGTCTCTGCCGCAAATCCTACTAGAATCTGGTGTTGTTTGACCTTCCCCAGCTCCGCCAGAATATCTATGGTGGGTTCTAAGGTGATATTTAGGTGGTCCTGGCTCCTCTTTTTAATCTTTTCCTTTTCCACCCGTGCAGGCCGGAAATCGGCTACTGCCGCCGCTTTAATAACTATGTCGGCTTGGGGGAAAAGGGATTTCACTCTCTCTCCCATCTCGGCCGCCGTTTCCACCGGATAGAATTCCACGCCGAAGGGGGGTTCCAATCCGGTGGCCGCGCTGACCAGGCTGACCCTGGCTCCCCTCTCCCAGGCGGCCTGCGCCAGAGCATATCCCATTTTGCCCGAACTGCGGTTGCCGAGAAACCGCACCGGGTCCAGAGGTTCGCGGGTGCCGCCGGCCGTCACCACCACTTTACGGCCGGCGAAGTCCTGGGGTAATAGCGCCTTACGGGCCGCGGCCATTATCTTGTCCAGGGAAGCCAGCCGGCCTTTCCCCTCGGCTCCGCAAGCCAGCAATCCCTCTTCCGGCTCGATAACCGCCCATCCCCTTTGCTTGAGCACCTCCAGGTTTTGCTGGACCACCGCCTTGCCGTACATGTGGGCGTTCATGGCCGGAGCTATGAGGGTGGGACAGGTGACCACCAGCGCAGTGGTGCTGAGAAGGTCGTCGGCCAGCCCTACCGCCAGCTTGGCTATTATATTGGCGGTAGCCGGCGCTATGAGCAGCAAGTCCGCCCCGGAGGCTACTTCGATATGGGTTAGCGGGCTATTTTCCGCGCTGGCGAAAATGTCGGTCAGAACCGGGCTGCCGGATAGGGTGCTCAAAGTAAGGGGGGTGATGAATTCGCGGGCTGCCCGGGTCATGATGACCTGTACCTTGGCCCCCTCCTTGACCAAAAGGCGGCACAGGTCGGCCGCTTTGTAGGCCGCTATTCCCCCGCATACTCCCAAAATGATTTTTTTGCCCTGAAACACTCTCACGGTTTCTTTTTGCTCCATTCCATCTTGAGTTTGCCGGCTGCAATTTCCTGTAAGGCTACGGTCACCGGTTTTGTCCCCCGGGGATAGAGGTTTTCCAGTTGCGCCTGAGCCAGCATACGGGCCCGCTTGGCAGCCAAAACCGCCAGAGCATATTTACTATCTATCTGTCGCAGCAGCTCATCGATGGATGGGCGATTCATGGATAAGTCACCCCTCCTTACGCCAGAATAGCCATTGCCACGTCGTTTTGAATCTCTTGGTCCGGCATTTTTCCGCAGTGATAATAGCCTCTAGTTTGGCTACCGCCTCGTCTACCCGGTCGTTGACTACTACATAGTCGTAAAGATCTAGTTGCTCCAGCTCCTTCTCCGCCCACCCCAGGCGGGTAGCCATGCCGGTAGGCGTCTCGGTACCGCGCTTTTTTATCCTGTCCTCCAGTTCTTTGAAGGTCGGGGGTATAAGAAAGACAAAGACGCCCTCCGGATAATGTTTCTTTATCTGAGCTGCCCCCTGAGTATCTATTTCCAATATGATATCCTCACCCCGTGCCAGGGCTTCTTCTACCGGCCGCCGGGGAGTACCGTAAAGGTTACCGTAAACCTCCGCCCATTCTAAGAAAGCCCCCTCTTTCAGCAGGGTCAGAAATTCGTCCCGGTCCAGAAAAAAATAGTTCTCCCCTTCTTTTTCACCCGGCCGGGGCGGTCGGGTGGTGACGGATACGGAGTAATTCAGGTACGGCATCTTTTCCCGCAGGGCCCGGCAAACGGTCCCCTTCCCGGCACCGGAAGGACCGGAGATAACCAGTAAGAGCCCGCTCATGCTAATCTACGGGCTCCTCCACGGAGTTCGCCGGTTCCCTGGAAGACAACCGGTGAGCCACGGTCTCCGGTTGGACGGCTGAAAGGATGATGTGGTCGCTGTCGGTAATGATGACCGCCCGGGTACGCCGGCCGTAGGTGGCGTCTATGAGCATACCCCGGTCTCTGGCCTCTTGGATGATGCGCTTGATGGGAGCCGATTCCGGACTGACGATGGCTACTATCCGCCGTGCCGATACAATGTTGCCAAAGCCGATATTTATCAGTTTGTCCATAAAGCCTCCTCCCAGGGCTTATTTATTCCACGTTCTGTACCTGTTCGCGCAGTTTTTCCAACTCGCTCTTCACGGCTATGACTAAACGGCTGATTTCCAAATCATTAGCTTTGGAACCTATGGTATTTATTTCCCGGAACATCTCCTGCAAAATAAATTCCAGCTTGCGACCTACCGCACCCTCGCTCTGCAAAAGCCGGTCCCATTCCTCCAGGTGGCTGCTTATTCTTATGATTTCTTCATGAATATCGCAGCGCTCGGCCATCAAGGCCACTTCCATCTCCATCCGGCCCGGGTCCAGAGTATCTATGCCTCGGACCAGCTCCGCTATTTTTTCCCGCAAGCGGGCGGCATATTCCAGCGGCACCTGTGGGGCCCTCTGGCGGATAGCTTCTATATATTCCCTAATTATATGAGACCGCTGCTCCAGATCTCTTTCCAGGCGCCTTCCTTCCGTCCGGCGCTGGGAAATAAGATCGGCCAGAGCCGCCTCCAACGCCTGGTAGACCACAGGCCATAAGGTCTCTTCTTCCCACTGCGGCTCCTGTATTACTATTACTTCCGGCAACGCCAGCAGGCGGCTGGCGGTAATATCCTCCGGAATCGCCAGAATTTGTGCCAGTTCCTTCAAAGCACTATAATAAGCTATTGCCCGGCCTTTGTCAACGGATATAGGCTGATTTTCGGCATTTTCTGCGCTAATACTTACGAATACGTCCACATGCCCCCTGATAAGCCTTTTTTTGACCTCCGCCCTGATGCGTTCTTCCAAAGATAAGTAGGGGCGGGGCAGGCGGATGTTCAGGTCCAGGAATCGGCTGTTCACCGACCTGACCTCCACTTTCACCGCTTTCCCGGCGCCCGCGGCTTCTCCCCGCCCGAATCCGGTCATGCTGGAAAGCAAGGGCTTCACTCCTCAATCGAATTGTACTTTTCCCAAAGCCCGGCGGAGCCTCTCGAGGGCCTCTTTTATGCGTTCCTTGTCGATGGTTAAGGCTATCCGGAAATATCCCTCTCCATAAGTACCGTACCCGTTGCCGGGGGTAACTATCACTCCGGCTTTTTCCAGGACGGCTTCGGCAAAGCTTTCCGAGGTATAGCCCCGTGGTACCGGCGCCCATACATAGAAGGTCCCCAGGGGCTTGGACAACTTCCACCCCAGAGAATTAAAGCCTTCAACTACCAGGTCCCGGCGCTCCTGGTAAACCCGGCACACCTCCTGCAGCCCGTCCTGGGGGCCGGTAAGGGCGGCAATTCCCGCATACTGGACGGCCTGAAATACTCCGGAATCTATATTGGACTTGATGCGGCCCAAGGCTTCTATGACCTCCGCCCGTCCGCAGGCCCACCCCAGGCGCCAGCCGGTCATATTGTAGGGCTTGGAGAGGGAATTGAATTCAATGCCCACCTCCTTGGCCCCCGGTGTAGCCAGGAAAGAGGGAGCCCGGTAGCCGTCATAGGTGATCTCGCTGTAAGCCGCATCATGGCAGACGATTATATCGTAGCTCTTGGCAAATTCCACTACTTCCGCGAAAAAGTTGTTCTGCACCACTGCACCGGTGGGATTGTTGGGGTAATTGATAAACATGAGTTTGGCCCGTCGAGCTACGTCAGAAGGAATAGCCGACAGGTCCGGTAAAAAGCCCTGCTCTTCTTTAAGGGGCATAAGGTAAGGCTCTCCTCCGGCGAGCAGGGTGCCGATGCCGTAGACCGGATAGCCGGGGTCCGGCACCAGGTTTATATCTCCGGGATCTACATAGCAGAAAGAAATATGGGCGATCCCCTCTTTGGAGCCGATCAAAGTCACCACTTCCGAACGGGGATCGAGTTCCACTCCATAGCGCCGGTTATACCAATCGGCCACGGCCTGCCTGAAGGAGAGCATTCCTACCGAGGTGGGGTAGCGGTGGTTTTCGGGATGGCGAGCTTCTTCTGCCAGTTTATCAATGACATGCTCCGGGGTAGGCAGGTCCGGGTCTCCTATGCCTAAGCTGATTATGTCCACTCCCTTCTCCCGGGCCTCTTCAATTTTCCTCTCAATGCGGGCAAAAAGGTAAGGCGGCAACTTTTGGATACGCTGGGCTTGTTCCACGCTAAGACAGCCTCCTTGGTGTATAAGGTTAAAAATGTAAGGTATAGAAAGCTATTTTCGAAGGAGCCGCTCATGAGAGTGAGCTCTCGCCACGAACCATGAAAATAGAAAAAATGGAAAGCTATTTTCGGAGGAGACCCTCATGCCGGTTTATCTAAGGCCTATTTTCAAAGTAGGTACCCTCAAAAACGCGAACAGCCGGCCCGGTCATAAACACGCGGTCATCGGCCGACCACTCTATGAAAAGATCGCCTCCGAGCAGATGTACCGTGACCTCCCGGCCGGCCCGGCCCGTCAAGGCGGCGGCTACGGCTGCGGCACAGGCCCCGGTACCGCAAGCCATAGTTTCGCCGGCCCCTCTCTCCCAAACTCTCATTTTCAGCTCCGTAGGGCTAATCACCTGGATGAACTCTACATTGGTGCGCTGAGGGAACAGGGGATGGTTCTCTACCAGGGGGCCTAAGGAAGTTACCGGAGCTTTTTCCACCTCAGGGACAAAGGTTACACAGTGAGGATTGCCCATGGAAACACAGGTGACGCTGAGTTTCTCTCCTCCGACCTCCAGGGGTATTTCAATAGCCTTATCTTCCTCAGCCTGACCTCTTCCCACCTTATCTTTTTCAATTTTATCTTCCTCGCCCAACATGGGTATTTCCCGCCGGGTCAGACGCGGCCGGCCCATGTCCACGCGCACCCCTGCGACCCGGCCGCCCTCTAGAATCAACTCCGGCACTACGATGCCGGCCAGGGTTTCTACCCGCATGGCCGGTCCGCTTACCAGCCCTTCCTCAAAGGCAAAGCGCGCCAGGCAACGAATGCCGTTGCCGCACATTTCGGCCTCGCTACCGTCGGGGTTAAAGATGCGCATCCGTAAGTCGGCCTCCGAGGAAGGTAGAAGAAAAATCAAGCCGTCGGCACCGACGCCGAAGCGCCGGTGGCAGATGCGGCGGGCCAGGTCCGCCATATCCGCGTTTATTCGCTGCCGGAAACCGTTCACCAGGACAAAATCATTGCCCAGACCGTGCATTTTGGTAAAGTGCACATCCAGCCACCTCGCGCTTTTTCCCTGTCTTATTTTTCTCTGCCTCGTTTTTCTATTTTAACACCTTGAAGGTTATTTTACCATGATACCGGGGCGATGCGCTAGTTAATGTAACCATACCGCCCGGCGGAGCGGGCGCCGTAAGTAATGAACTGCGGCGAATATACCGGTCCGCCAGCCGGAGGCCAGGACAACCAAGGCCCAGTGGAAACCGTTCAGGGGCGCCGTATCGAAGACCAACTGGAAAAGCGGCAAGTAGATGACCGCGAGCTGCATGGCCAAGGAACAAGCTACGGCCAGTACCAGAGGTTTGTTGCTTAAGTAACCCACCTCAAAGGGGGAATGTAGTTCGGACCGGCATTCAAAAACCGCGAAAAGCTGGGCCAGGACCAGGGTGGTGAAAGCCAGGGTACGGGCCGTGGTCAAATCCCCCTCCCCCAGTCCCAGACCGGCCAGAAATACCGCCAGGGTCACCAGGCCTATCTGGGTTCCCAGACTGAGTATGCGCCGGCCCAGGCCGCCGGCAAAGACGCTCTCCCCCGCGCGGTGAGGCGGCCGCTCCATGACCTCCGGCTCCCCTCGGTCCACGGCCAGAGCCAGGGCCGGTAGCCCGTCGGTGACCAGATTCATCCAGAGTATCTGTATGGGAAGAAGGGGCAAGGGCAACCCTGCCAGGGCCGGAAGGAACATGGTCATTAGTTCACCTGCGTTGCAAGATAGAAGGTAGCGGATAAACTTGCGGATGTTGGCGTAAATATTCCGGCCTTCTTCTACGGCAGCTACAATGGTGGCGAAGTTGTCATCGGCCAGTATCATGGCGGCGGCTTCCTTAGCCACATCCGTACCGCTCTGCCCCATGGCAATGCCGATGTCCGCCTCTTTGATGGCCGGAGCATCATTCACCCCGTCGCCGGTCATGGCTACTATGTGACCGCGCTGTTTTAAGGCTCGGACTATGCGCAATTTGTGCCAGGGGGAGACGCGGGCATAGACCGAAATGTCCTGCACGCGCCGGGCCCATTCTTGATCCGTCAAGGCCTCGAGTTCCGCGCCGGTTATAATGTTGGCTTCTTCCGCCGGGAGGCCCAGCTCGCGGGCTATGGCCTGGGCCGTCAGGCGGTGGTCGCCGGTGATCATAACCACCTTTATGCCGGCCCGGAGGCAAACCCGAACCGCCTCTTTGGCTTCCGGCCGGGGGGGATCGCTCATCCCTACCAAACCGATAAAGGTTAATCCCTGTTCTACCTCTTCCGCCGTCAGGGGGAACCCTTCCGGCAGGTCCCGGTAGGCCAGGGCCAGAACCCGGAGAGCCCGCCGCGACATTTCTTCGCTCTGGTGGAGAATCCGCTGCCGCAAGGCCGAGGTTAGGGGTACGACCTGATCTTCCCAGAGGATGGACCGGCAAAGGTCCAGCAATATTTCCGGAGCGCCCTTTACATAGGCGCGTCTTTTTCCCCGGGTTTCGTAAATTACACTCATGCGCTTGCGTTCCGGGTCGAAGGGGATTTCTGCCGCCCGCCGGGTCTTTCTCTCCAGGTGTTCCCGCCAGATGCCCGCTTTGGCCGCCGCTACCACCAGGGCGCCTTCGGTGGGATCGCCGTTAATCTTCCAGGAGGCTCTCTGCCGCTTGTCTGCCCGGAGCCCGGACCCCTTCCCTTCCCCTCGTCGTCTACCATTTGAGCCCCCCGATTGTTTGTCTCCCCGGAGCCACCCCCCGATGCTGAGGCCGTCCTTTTCCAGGACGGCATTGTTGCACAGGGCCGCAGCGGTTAAAAGGAGTTCTAAGGGCTTAGTCACCTCTGTCTTCTCCCCGTGCAAAAAGAATTCCCCCTGCGGCGCATACCCGGTACCGCTAAGACTAAAAGTCTGATTGTTGACCCAGATCTCCCTTACGGTCATCTGGTTCTGGGTCAGGGTGCCGGTCTTATCAGAGCAAATTACCGTAGCGCAGCCCAGAGTTTCTACGGCCGGCAATTTGCGCACGATGGCCCGGCGCCGGGCCATCCTCTGTACTCCCAGTGCCAGGCAGACCGTAACTATGGCCGGCAGCCCTTCGGGGATTGCGGCCACCGCGAGGCTAACTCCGGCCAGGAACATCCGGTAAGGATCTTCTCCTCGGGCCATGCCGATGACTACCATAAGGCCGCAGATGAAGAGGCAGGCCAGTACCAGCCAGCGGCCCAGCTGGCCCAGCCGTTGTTTAAGCGGCGTTTCCTCTTCCTGCATTTCCTGAAGCATACCCGCTATCTTGCCTATCTCGGTGGCCATACCCACAGCCACCACCACGGCCTTCCCCCGGCCCCGTGTGACCACCGTGCCCTGGTAGAGCATATTGCGCCGGTCGCCCAAGGGGGCCTCTTCGCCTAATGCCCCCGGCTGTTTGCTTACGGGGTGGGATTCGCCGGTTAAAGCCGCTTCTTCCACCTCCAGGCCGCTGGCCGATAGCAAAAGGGCGTCCGCCGCCACTCTATCTCCGCATTCAACCAGTAGAATATCGCCCGGCACCAGCTCGTGCGCCGGTATTCTTTTGACCTCCCCGTCGCGGAGAACCCGGGCGAAAGGTGCTGCCATTTCTTTTAAGGCTTCCAGGGAACGCTCGGCTCGATATTCCTGGATAAAACTAAGGCAAGCGTTGACCAGGACAATGGCCACAATGGTGAGGGCATCGGCCACTTCACCCAGAAAGAAGGAAACGGCGGTGGCTCCCAGTAGGACCCATACCATAAAATCGTTCAATTGTTGGATCCAAAGCTTAAGAGGTGAGACCCGCGGCCTCTCCTCCAGCCGGTTCGGCCCCACTTCCTTTAGTCGTCGGCGAGCCTCTTCGCTGCTTAAGCCCCGGTCCGCGTCGCTTCGTAGTAGGCGTAATACCTGGGCTTCCTCCATCCGGTGCCACTGGCCGGCCCGGTGCCCCTGGCTGGTATGCATGGCTATCTCGCCCCTTTTCGGCGGTTTAAGGCTGGTCCACCTTATGTTTATGCCTGTCCCCCGGGTAAAAGAACTAGGTGCTGGCCCGGAGTTCGTGCTATACTGTGTGCGAAGGCCTTTCCAAGCGGGGACGCCTGAAAGAGGAGACCCTGAAAGAAGATAAACAAAGAAGATAAACGGAAAGCAAACCTACCCCAGTATAGTCTGGGGATAGGTGCTTCCGAAACAAGGAGGATTTTCCGGCGGGCAAAGCTTTGTCCCTTCAGCACTCTTAGGCTTAAAAGCGCTTCCGAAAATAAGTATAATTTTTCTCTGGTGGAAGCTTTGTCTCTCAAGGACTCTTAGGCTTGAGGGGAGGGGGCAAGGAGGATTACGGGTTTTAGCCCGCAAGCAGCCGCCGAGTTTTGTTACGGAAAGTACCCGCAGATACGCCAGCAGAAAGGAGTATGGTTTCGTGGCTTTCGATGGGCTATTCTTAAGCTCCATTAGAGCGGAACTCTCTACCTGGCTGGGGAGCCGTTTGGAACGCATTTACCAGCCGGATAAGGATACCTTGCTTATACACCTGCGCCGCGGCCGGGATATTAAGAAGCTTTTGCTCTCGGCCCACGCCGAACATTGCCGGCTTCACTTTACCGAGGCGGTCCCCCCCAACCCCCCGGAGCCGCCGCTTTTTTGCATGGTGTTGCGCAAGCACCTCCAAGGCGGCGTGCTGGTGGAGATCCACCAGCCCGGCTTGGAGAGGGTGCTGGAGCTGCGCTGCTCCTGTACCGACGAGCTGGGCCGCCCCGTAACCCGGGTACTGGTGGTGGAGATCATGGGCAAGCACTCTAATATCCTCTTGCTGGACGCTAAGGGCACGATCATCGATGCGCTGCGCCGCTATACCCATGCGCTCAGCCGCCACCGGGAGGTGCTGCCCGGACGGGCTTATGTTCCTCCTCCGGCCCAGGACAAAGCTGACCCTTGGTCTCTGGACGAGGAGCAGCTCGGCGCGTTAATCTTCCGGAGTTCGTGGGATAAGCCTTTGAAGACTCTGTTATTGGAAAAGCTGGCCGGGATAGGGCCGCAAACTGCCGGGGAGATTCTCTTTCGCGCCGGCTTGCCGGCGGAAATAACGCCCGAATCTTGCGGGGAGCATGAGGTGGGACGCATCTGGCAGGCTTTAAAGGGGCTTCTGGAGGCCAGCCTCCCGTCCTCCTGGCAGCCTACCTTGGTGCGCGACAGGGATAAGCGGGTGCTGGCCTTTGCCGCCTTCGATCTGAAGCAGTTCATCGGTCTGCCTCGCGCCCACTTTTCCACGCCCTCGCAGGTATGTGATGCCTTTTATGAAGAGAAGCGCGCTCAAACTCTCCTGGCTGCCGAAAGGCGTTTTTTGACCGGTATGGTGGAAAGGGAACTGAAGCGTTGCCTGAAAAAGGAAGCCTTGCAGGCCGAGACCGTAACTGCGGCCTCCGGAGCGGAACAGTGGCGGCTTTATGGGGAGCTGATCACTGCCAATATTTACCGACTGCAAAAGGGTATGACCTCCTTTACCGCGGAAAACTTCTATGACCCGGAGGCGCGGCCGGTAACCATCGAGCTCGATCCTTCCCTTACCCCGGCGGAAAATGCGGAGCGTTACTTTAGCCGCTATAATAAAGCCAGGAATGCTGCCCGTCAGGCAGCCCTCCAACTGGAACAAACCCGGGAGGAAATAGCGTATTTAAATTCTATAGCTCAAGCGCTGGAAATGGCGGAATCTCTGGAAGACCTGCAAGAGATTCGTCAAGAATTGATGCGAGCGGGCTACCTGGAGCCCCCCAAGGTGGAAAAAAGACAGCTCCAGAGGCCGAAAGAAGGCGCTTCCCGGCCTCTGGAGCTGGTTTCCAGCGACGGTTTTCCCATTTTGGTAGGTAAGAATAACCGCCAGAATGATTATTTGAGCCTGAAGCTGGCTCGGGAGGAAGATATATGGCTGCACGCCAAGGATGTGCCGGGCTCCCATGTGCTCATCCGCACCCAAGGGCGGCCGGTGCCCGAGCGCACCCTGGAAGAAGCAGCAGGGCTGGCCGCCTATTTTAGCCGTGCCCGTCAGGCCGGTCGGGTAGCCGTGGACTATACTTGGGCCAAACACGTGCGCAAACCCCCCGGAGCCCGACCGGGTATGGTGCTTTACGACCACCAGCGCACGGTTTACGTGGCTCCCCTTTCCCCAGATATGCTCTCTTCCGGAACTCAGTCCCAGTGATCTACACCTGGAAGGACCCCGTGGCTACCCATAGGCTCTCCGCCGCCCGGCGAGAAAGCCGTATGCAGGCCCCATATACCCTATACTCAACCTGCGATTTAGACCCAATAAATTCGCCCAGGTGTATATGCTCCCTACAGGCCCCATATATCTTAAATGCGCTCCGCCGAGACTCGCTCAGTGGAATTACAAAGTACGATTATACCTCTCGGCGATGGACGGCATCGGGTCAATTCAACGCGGCTCTAAAGATTACAAAGTCCGATTATGATTATCGGCGGGCAGTTGTATTAACAGCTCCGACTAGCCCGGAAGTTCCCGGATTACAGAGTACTATTATCGTCGAGCAGTATGTTCATTTCTTCCAAAATACCCTTCACTGCCGCTACCGGGTCGGGAGCACCGGTCACCGGCCGACCCACTACCAAGTAGGTGGCTCCCTTGCGCACCGCCTCTGCCGGCGTCAATACCCGACGCTGGTCATGGGTCTGGCTGCCGGCCGGCCGGATACCGGGCGTCACTATCACCAGCTCCGGGCCGCAGGCGCGCCTTAGGGCCTCAAGCTCTCTGGCAGAGGACACCACGCCGTCCAGGCCGCATTCTCGGGCCAGTTGTGCCCAGTATACCACCTGTTGCTCCAGGGGCCGGTTCATACCCACTTCTTGTCTCAGCTCAACTTCCTCCAGGCTGGTCAATACGGTAACGGCAATAAGCAGCGGCGGCTTTCTCCCCTGCTTGTACGCCTCTTCCTTTACGGCTTGCGCCGTAGCCTGAAGCATCTTCCTCCCTCCGGCGGCATGGACGTTGAGCATATCCACGCCCTGACGCACCAGGACCCGGGCG
Organism: Neomoorellaceae bacterium; assembly: GCA_049701195.1. Taxonomy (GTDB): domain Bacteria; phylum Bacillota; class DSM-521; order Neomoorellales; family Neomoorellaceae; genus JBNATU01. The sequence goes on along the minus strand of JBNATU010000007.1, from coordinate 14,711 downwards.
GCCTGGGAGACGGTATGGGGTATGTCGTGCAGCTTCAGATCGGCGAACACGCGCCCGCCGCGCTCCTTGATCAGCCGGATGGCCGCCGGGCCGGCCGCGGTATAAAGTTCCAGGCCCACCTTGAACATGCCTACATAGGGGGCCAGTTTATTTACCAGGTCTTCCGCCGCCTCCAGCCCGGCCACATCCAAAGCTATAATAAGTTTTTCTTTAGCCAACATTTCATCTCCCATGAGTTCACCTTCACCCGCACTGAGTTTTTTAGGGTACGACAAATTCCCTGGAACCCTTGCGGTTCCTCCGAAAATACTCTTCTGCTTTTCATTGTTCGTGGTGAGGGTGCCCTCCCTCATGAGCGGCTCCTCCGAAAATAAACTTTCCATTTTCGTAATTCGTGGAGAGGATAACCGTCCTCATGAGGGGCTCCTAAGAAAATAACCTTAATTGTTTTTCATGGTTCGTGGAGAGGCCGCCGACCCTCACGAGCGGTTCCTCCCTAAAAATCCCTAAAAACCCTCTCTATATTTGCCATCTTTATTCTTCTTGCAGGATACAAATTCCGCCCAGGTCGCTAGTACCGGCTCACAAACCATTAGCTCCCGCCGGCAACGGTTCGCACCTCTTTCTCTTCCAGTCCCACATATTCCTGTAACGGCCTTAAGCAAAAACCCCGGCCCTGGCGTAAGGCCTGCATAACCTGGAGCAACGCCCCCGCCGTGTCCAGGGAGGTGAGGCAGGGAATACCCAGCTCGGCCGCCGCCCGCCGAATTTTGAACCCGTCCCGCTCCGGCTGTCGGCCCCGAGTCAAGGTATTGATGATCAGGTGGACCTGGCCTCCCCGTATATAGTCCAGAATGTGAGGAGAGCCCTCCCGCATCTTGGCTACTCTCTCCACAAAAAGGCCGGCCGCAGCCAAGGCTCCGGCGGTTCCGGCGGTGGCCACAATCCTGAAGCCCAGTTCCGCAAAGCCTTTAAGAATAGGTACGGCCTCCGCCTTATCTTTGTCGGCAATGGTGGCCAGTACGGTCCCCTGGCCCGGGATAGAGCAGCCTGCGGCCACCAGGCCTTTGTAAAGTGCGGTTTCAAAGGTGGTATCCATGCCCAGCACTTCTCCGGTGGACTTCATTTCGGGTCCCAGGAAGGTATCTACTTGCAGCAGTTTCCCGAAGGAAAAGACCGGCACCTTCACCGCCACATAATCAGGCGGCGCCAGCAGCCCTCCCCGATAGCCCTGTTCCTTCAGGCTCCGGCCCAGCATAATATTGGTGGCCAGTACCACCATGGGCACACCAGTAATCTTGCTTAAATAAGGCACCGTACGGCTGGAGCGCGGATTAACTTCCAAGACATATATCTCACCTTTGTGCAGGACGAACTGGATATTAATCAATCCCTTTATCTTAAGGGCCCGGGCCAGGCGCACGGTGTACTCTACAATCTTTTTTTGCTCCTCCTCTTTCAAGGACCGGGCGGGATATACGGCAATGCTGTCTCCGGAGTGCACTCCCGCGCGCTCTACGTGTTCCATGATGCCCGGTATCAGCACCTCTTCTCCATCACTAACGGCATCCACTTCTACTTCTATACCCGGGAGGTATTTATCTACCAGGATGGGGTGCTCCGGGGTGACCTTTACCGCGGTAGTAGCATACTCTAGGAGTTCCCCCTCATTGTGGACTATTTCCATAGCCCTGCCGCCCAGGACATAAGAGGGCCGCACCAGGACCGGGAAACCCAGCTCTTTAGCTATACGGGCTACTTGTTCTACCGAGGTGGCCGCACCGCCCTGCGGCCTGGGGATTTTTAGTTCTTCCAGCAGGGCGTCGAATTTTTCCCGGTCTTCCGCCCGGTCAATATCCTCCACGGAAGTGCCCAAGACCTTAAAGCCGGCAGCCGCCACATGTTTGGCCAGGTTTATGGCCGTCTGTCCGCCGAACTGCACAATAACCCCCCGGGGCTTTTCTTTCTTTAACACATGGACTACGTCTTCCGGGGTGAGAGGCTCGAAATAGAGGCGGTCGGAAGTATCGAAATCCGTGCTGACCGTCTCCGGGTTATTATTTATGATGATGGATTTTACTCCGGCCCGGCGCAAGGCCCAGGCCGAATGGACGCAACAATAATCGAATTCTATGCCCTGGCCAATACGGATGGGTCCTGAACCTAAAACTACCACCTTATCGCCCGGGTCGACTTCTCCTTCGTCTTCCCGATCATAGGTGGAATAAAAGTAAGGGGTTACGGCCTCGAACTCGGCGGCGCAGGTGTCCACTATTTTGTACACGGGTTTTAAGCCCTGAAGCTCCCTCTTCTGCCGGACTTCCTCTTCGGAGAGGCCTGCCAGCCGGGCGATCTGGGAGTCGCTGAAGCCCTTTTCTTTGGCCCGGTGCAAGACTTCCGGCTTTAAACTTTTCCCTTCTTTTCTCAAAGTCTCCTCCAGCTCCACAATATTCCTGATCTTGGCCAGGAAGAAGGGGTCAATACCCGTGATCTGGTTAATCTCTTCTATGCTCCATCCCCGGCGCAACCCTTCGGCTACCACGAACAGACGCTCATCATCGGCCTCCGCCATTTTCTGCCTGAGGCAGGCGTCGGTAAACCGGGCAAAAGCTTCCAAGGTGAGGCCGTCCAGCTTCAACTCCAGGGAGCGGATGGCTTTCAACAAAGCCCCCTCAAAGGTGCGGTCGATGGCCATAACTTCTCCGGTGGCTTTCATCTGGCTCCCCAAGGTCCTGTCTGCCAGGGAGAACTTGTCGAAGGGGAAGCGGGGAATTTTGACCACACAATAATCCAAAGCCGGTTCAAAGCAGGCTTTGGTCTCTCGCGTGACGGCGTTGGGTATTTCGTCTAAAGTCAGCCCCAGGGCTATCTTGGCCGCCACCCGGGCGATAGGATAGCCCGTCGCTTTGGAGGCCAGGGCGCTGGAGCGGCTTACCCGGGGATTAACTTCGATAACGTAATACTGCCAGCTCTTGGGATCCAGTGCAAACTGGATGTTGCAGCCGCCTTCGATTCCCAGAGCCCGGATGATCTTAAGGGAAGCCCGGCGCAACATATGATATTCTTTATCTGACAGCGTCTGGGAGGGGGCCACCACTATGCTGTCCCCCGTATGAATGCCCACCGGGTCGATATTCTCCATGTTGCACACGGTAATGCAGTTGTCCGCCCCGTCCCGCATCACTTCGTACTCTATTTCCTTCCAGCCGGCCACCGACTGCTCTACCAATACCTGCCCGATAAGGCTGAGCCGCAGGCCTTTGATAACAATGGCTCTCAGCTCCTCTTCATTGTGGGCCAGCCCTCCTCCGGTACCTCCTAAAGTATAGGCCGGCCTTACAATAACGGGATAGCCGTTCTCCGCGGCGAATTCCAGTGCCTCCTCTACGCGGGTGACAATACGGCTGCTGGGAACCGGTTCTCCGATAGCCTGCATCATGGCCTTAAACTGCTGCCGGTCTTCCGCCCGCTGGATCGCTTCCAAAGGGGTTCCCAGCAGGCGGGTACCCGCTTCCTCCAATACGCCGGCCTCGGCCAGCTGGAGGGCCAAGTTCAGCCCGACCTGCCCTCCGAGCGTGGGTAAGAGACCGTCGGGCCGTTCCCGGCGTATGATTTCCGCTACGAAATCCAGGGTGAGGGGTTCCAAGTACACCCTGTCGGCCATCTCGGGGTCCGTCATAATAGTGGCCGGGTTGGAGTTTACCAGAACTACTTCCATGCCCTCTTCTTTCAGAGCGCGGCAAGCCTGGGTCCCGGCGTAGTCGAACTCCGCCGCCTGGCCGATTATGATAGGTCCGGAGCCGATGACCATTATTTTGCGCAGTTCTTTTCTCCGAGGCAACTATACCACCTCCCCCGTCTTCCGCCCGGTCACCCGGTCCAAAAATTCCTGGAATATATAGTCGCTGTCCGTAGGGCCGGGACCTCCCTCGGGATGGTACTGGACCGAGATCACGGGTAGATAACGGTGGCGCAGGCCCTCTACGGTTCCGTCGTTGAGGTTAAGGTGAGACACGTATACCTCGTCGGCCGGTAAAGAATCGGCCTTCACCGCATACCCGTGATTCTGGGAAGTGATATAAACCCGGCCGCTGGCCAGATCTTTGACCGGGTGGTTAGCCCCGCGGTGCCCGAAGTGCAGTTTATAGGTATCCCCGCCTAGGGCCAGGGCCAACAGCTGGTGGCCCAGGCAAATCCCCAACAGAGGTACCTTGCCCACCAGCTCCCGCACCGTCTTTACGCCGTAAGGTACATCTTTGGGGTCCCCAGGGCCGTTGGAAATAACCACTCCGTCCGGTCGGGCCGCCAGAATCTCCTCTGCCGTGCTGCGGGCGGGCATGACGACTACGGTACAGCCGTTCCTCTGCAACCACCGCAGAATATTGTGTTTTACGCCCAGGTTGTAAACTACAATGCGAGGAGATCCGCCTTCCAGTATATAGGTCTGCTCGTTGGTCACCGTGGGCACCAGCTGCTCGCCCTTCAGAGGGGGATCTTGAGCAGCCAGGTATTTTAACTCTTGGACCTTCACTTCTCCGCAGGCGAGGATGCCGCGCATGGTCCCCCGGGTCCGGAGATGGCGGGTAAGAGCCCTGGTGTCTACCCCCTGAATGGCCGGAAGGCGATGGCGCTCCAGGTAGGAGGCTAAGCGCTCCTGTGCCCGCCAGTTGCTGGGAGCCGGGCAGGCTTCCCGTACCACCAGGCCTAAGGCTTGAGGCTTGGCCGATTCTTGATCCTCCTCGTTCAGGCCGTAATTTCCGATAAGGGGGTAGGTTAATACCACGATTTGGCCGCAATAAGAGGGGTCGGTCAATATCTCCTGATAACCGGTCATACCGGTATTGAAGACTACTTCTCCGTGGCATACCCCGGAATACCCCAGGGCTTCGCCTTCAAATACCGTCCCGTCTTCCAACACTAAATAAGCTCGCATCCTTGGCCTCCTCTCGCCTACTGGAAATCCTGCTGAAAATCCTGCTACCTTTCCTGCTGCGTCCCCACCTCCAGCACCGTTTCCCCGGCCTGGAGCTTGGGAGCCTAACGCTAAACCTACCTGGCCTAAATACACTCGGCCTCGCAGGCGTTTCCCGGAACTTACATTCCGGGCTATATTAAAACCTCGCCTCCCTCCATGACCAGCCGTCCTCCTACTATGGTAGCCACCGGCCAGCCTTCCAGCTTCCACCCTTGGAAGGGCGAGTTCTTCCCTCGCGAATAAAATCTCTTAACGTCCACTTCCCGCTCCTTTACGGGATCGATGACCGTTATATCGGCCACGCTCCCTACGGCCAGTGTACCGCCGGGCACCTTCAATATCTCCGCCGGAACCAGACTAAAGGCCTCTACCAGCCGCCTCCAGGAAAGTCTTCCGGTCTTTACCAGCCGGGTCACTACCAGGGGTACGGCCGTCTCCAGCCCTACCATACCGAAAGGGGCCAAGTCATACTCTACATCTTTTTCTTCTTCTGCATGGGGGGCATGATCCGTAGCCAGTGCATCGATGGTCCCCGCCGCCAGGGCCTCGGCCAGAGCCGACCTGTGTCCTTCATCCCGCAAAGGCGGGTTGACTTTGGTATGAGTATTATAATCTTGCACCGCCGCATCCGTGAGACAGAGATGGTGTGGAGTCACTTCTGCCGTAACTCGAACTCCCCTTTCCTTGGCCCCCTTAACCAGCCTGACCGCCCCCGCAGTGCTCAAGTGGGCCAGGTGCAGCCGACCACCGGTCAGCTCCGCCAGGATCAAATCCCGAGCCACCATTACCTCCTCGGCCGCCGCAGGAATACCCCTCAAACCCAAAACGGTAGACATATAGCCCTCGTGCATTACTCCGCCGGCCACCAGATTCAAGTCCTCGCAGTGGGAGATAACCGGCAGGTCGAAAAGTCGGGAGTATTCCAGTGCCCGGCGCATCACTTCGGCGTTCATCACCGGACGGCCGTCGTCGGAAAGGGCTACCGCTCCCGCTTCCACCAAATCCCGGATCTCGGCCAGTTCCTCTCCCTGGGAGCCTTTAGTTAAGGCGCCGATAGGGTACACCCGCACCGCACCTTCGGTCCTGGCCTTCTCTTTAATGTAAGCGATAACTGCGCCGCTGTCGGCTACCGGGTTGGTGTTGGGCATACAGGCTACAGCAGTGAACCCGCCGGCGGCCGCAGCCCTGGTGCCCGTAGCTATAGTTTCCTTCTGCTCATATCCCGGTTCACGCAGGTGAACATGCATGTCTATGAAACCGGGGGCTACGATACAGCCTTCGGCCTCCAGCACCTTGGTGCCCTCGTCGGGCTTAATCCCTTTTTCCAAGGCGGCGACTCGCCCCTCGGCTACCAAAAGGTCGCAAACATCATCCAGGTTCTGGGCCGGATCGATCACCCGGCCGCCGCGGATGAGGATCTTCATTGCTGGTTGCCACCTCCGATGAGCAGATATAGCAGGGCCATACGTATAGCCACTCCGTTAGTCACTTGTTCCAGTATGGCCGCCTGCAATCCGTCGGCCACTCCCGGAGAAATTTCTATCCCTCGGTTCATAGGTCCGGGGTGGAGGACCAGAGCCCCCGGTTTGGCCAATTGCAGACGTTCCGGGGTGAGCTCATACAGTAAGGCATACTCCCTTAATGAGGGGAACAAACCCTTCTTCTGCCTTTCCCTTTGTATACGCAACACATTGATTACATCCACCCCTTGCAGAGCCTCTTCCGCGCGGTAGAAAACCTTGACTCCCAATTTTTCGATCTCCGGCGGGATCAAGGTCGGAGGCCCGACTACCCGCACTTCGGCTCCCAGTTTGGTCAGACCCCAGATGTTGGAGCGGGCCACCCGGCTGTGGAGAATATCACCCAGGATGGCGACCTTGAGCCCTTCAATGCGGCCCAGTTTTTCTTTAATGGTAAACATATCCAGCAAAGCCTGGGTGGGGTGCTCATGCATACCGTCCCCGCCGTTGATGACTGCCGCTCTGAGGTAGCGTGCCAGCAAAGCCGGGCTGCCGGCAGCGCTGTGGCGTATAATGACCGCGTCGGCCCCCATGGCCGCCAGGGTTTCTGCCGTATCCCTCAAAGACTCTCCCTTGGCCACGCTGCTGGTAGCCGTGGCAATGCTTACCGTATCCGCCCCCATATATTTGGCCGCCAGTTCGAAAGAAGTGCGCGTCCGGGTGCTGGGCTCGTAGAAAAGGGTCACCACCAGCTTGCCCCTTAAAGTAGGGACCTTTTTGATGTCGCGCTGAATTATCTCCTTCATAGGCGCGGCGGTCTCCAGGATCACTTGGATTTCCTCGGCGGTCAAATCTTTTAATCCCAAGAGGTGCTTACTCTTAAGCGCCACACTTCATCCCCCATTTCCTAAATCCAAACCCCACATAATAAAAAACTCCTTATTGCCCGGTTAAGGCCAATAAGGAGGAACTTCTGCCGTCCGTCCTTATTAGCCTCGCAGGACTAATTTCAAGGACCGGCGGTGTCTTCCGGTAAGGCGCGGATCAAAACCTGGTCTACGCCGTCTATTTCCTTCAGTTGAACCGCTATTTCTTCTTTGCGCGAGGTAGGAACGTTTTTCCCCACATAATCGGCTCTAATGGGTAACTCCCGGTGACCTCGGTCGATAAGTACGGCCAGTTGAATGTTTTGCGGTCTCCCCAGGTCTATCAGAGCATCCAGTGCCGCCCGCACCGTCCTGCCGGTAAAAAGCACATCATCTACTAAAACTACTCTCTTGCCGGTAATATTAAAGGGTATCTCCGTGCGGTGCACGATAGGATGTACACTCAAAGTAGTGAGATCATCGCGATACAGGGTAATGTCCAGGATTCCCAGGGGCACCTTAATCCCTTCTATTTCTTCAATGAGGCGCTGCAGTCTCTCCGCCAGCGGCACCCCCCGCCGCCTGATGCCTACCAGCACCAGATCTTCGGTGCCTTTATTCCGCTCCAGGATCTCATGGGCGATGCGTACCAGGGCGCGGCGCATTTTTTCTGCGTCCATGATCTGAGCCTTTACGGTCAGCGTCAACTCTTTCCCCACCCTTTCAGCGGCATAAAAAAACCTACGCTCTTCCGGCGTAGGTTTAGCATGCGCTATGTCCGCATATTTCTATCCCTTGCTAGCCTCGCCGGACTAGCTTAAAAGGACCTTCCGCTCTTTGTAGTTTATCCTAAGATGCCCTCCCTGTCAAGCAAATTCGGGTCTGGCGCATCCCCAGTTTTTGCTGGGGGCCTGCTTAGGCTTAGAAGCGAGCAACTAAACACGAGCGGTAGCCAAACTTAAGCTTCACGGAAGGCGAAGGCAAGCCTGAGGCTTTTGAGAGGCCTGAAGCCGGGTCGTCCAGATAGGGCGGTCGGCTTTCTTTCGCCGAAACCGTTTCGCTGTTGCCGAAGACCGTCTCCGCTTTTACTTCGCTTTTACCCCGCTTCTGCTCCAGCATGCGCGAAGTCCTTGTCGGTAAATATCTTTTTTTAGCGAAACTGAAAAACTGGGACTCGCGGCGTATGACTGAGGAAACTTGTCGGTAAATATCTTTTTTAGCGAAACCCGATTACGGTAAACCTACTACCCCGCTTCTGGTGTATCCCCACTTTTAGCTAAAGTAGCCTGCTTAGGCATCAAGCGAACGGGCAAGCCTTCGCGGTTAGCCAAACTCCCACTTATGTGGCCGGCTCCTCCAAAATAGCCTTTCAATTTTCATGGTTCGTGGAGAGGCTGCCAACCCTCATGAGCGGCTCCTTCGAAAATACTCTTCTACTTTTCATTGTTCGTGGTGAGGGTGCCCTCCCCCATGAGCGGCTCCTCTGAAAACAGATAAAACCGCCCTTCGCCCCCGCCCGCGCTACATCTCTGAAGCCTTTCCCCCAAATTCTGAAGCCCCCAGTTCTGGAGCCTTTTCCTCCAATCCGTTGTCCCGCTTCTCATAAGACTTTAGCTTGCGATACAGGACGGTTCGATATATTCCCAATCTCTCCGCAGCTTTGCCTATCCGACCGCCGCACTCCTCCAGGACGTACCTTATATATTGCTCTTCCACCTGCTGCATGACCTCCCGTAGCGTCCCTTTCAAGCCCAAAACTCTAAACAACTGGTAACCGGGCCATTCCCTGTGAGCCGCGCCGGCTAGAGCCTGAAGGCCGGGAGAACCCTCCACCGAGGAGTTGATCACCATCCTCTCTATGGTGTTACGCAGCTCGCGCACGTTGCCGGGCCAGTCATAAGCCAAAAGCCATTGCAAACTATGATAATCCAGCTCAAAATTGGTACCGTATTTCTTGTTAAATTCCTTTAAAAAACTAAAGGAAAGAGCCACTATATCCTCCGGCCTCTCCCTTAAAGGTGGTATTCTGAGAGGAAAAACGTTCAGCCGGTAATACAAATCCCTTCTAAACGTTCCCTGCTGCACCATAGCTTCCAGGTCGCGATTGGTGGCCGCAATAATTCTTACATCTACCTCTCGCGCACGATTTCCGCCCAAACGCCGCACCTCTTTGGTGTCCAGCACCCGCAACAGTTTTCCCTGGAGATAAAGAGGAAGCTCGCCGATCTCATCCAGAAAAAGCGTACCCTGATGAGCGTACTCGAACAGGCCCGCCTTCCCCTCCGGCTTGGCCCCGGTAAAGGCACCCTTTTCGTAGCCGAACAACTCCGACTCCACCAGATCATCGGGCAGCGCCGCACAATTGATAGTTACGAAAGGCGCCCGCGCACGTTGGCTGTGCCTGTGAATATACCGGGCTAAAACCTCCTTCCCCGTACCCGTCTCGCCCAGCAGCAGTACGGTGGTATTCGTCTGCGCCACTCTATAGGCTTTCAATAGAACCTGACGCATAACGCTGTTCTCCGTAATCACTGCGGGATATTCTTCCAGGTAAGCGGGCAACTCCTTCCAGGTCTCCTCGCTTTCCTTCGCCCTACTTTTTTTAGGATTGTATTTATCGTCGAGGTTAAGGAACCTGCCCGTAGTCAAGATCAACTTTACTTCGCCGTTCTCATCCAGGATCGGTGTGCTGGTGGAGAAAAAAGTAAGATTAAGCCTGGTGTGAATTATACCCCCCATAGGGGTTTTTTTCTTGGCAGCTTCCAGAGCATAAGAAGTATTATAATACCCGTTTTGTATCAGTTCCCGAAGGTTCTTCCCGATCATCTGGTCTACCGACATCCCCAAGCTTAGGGCCGTCGTAGAGTTGGACAACAAAACATCGCCTTTAGCGTCGGTAAGAAATATGGCATCCGGGAGACTGTCGAACACCTGCCGCAACGTGTGTTTGTTGAGCTCAAGGCTGCCGGATTCCTTTAGGTTCTCCCATGTCGGCACACGTTTCACCTTCTTTCGTTAGACACTCGCCTTGCATATAATAGCCTTACGGAATGCCTCGCTCCCCCGATTTTAGACCAAAATCCGTTCCGGGACACAGGCGATACCCCTTTGAACCGCAAGACGATCTGGCAGGCGCTCACCTCCTACGCAAACCGCTTCGTGTTACATGTGCCCACAATCACTAATCGGGATCAAACCACACCACCTTTATACCTATAACTATTATAACTATAACCGGAAAATAAAACCACCCACGTTGATTTCGACGGCCATAATAATTATAGCATAAGTAGGCGAGGTCTACTATAGGGCCTAAAGCTCAGCGTTTTCCGTTCTTCAAGAGAATTCCGATAAATCCTTCGGCCAGCCGGTTGCCTTAAGCGCCAGAAGGTGGAGCTCCGAAGGGCCCACCAAGACAGCTACAAGAGACACTTGCTCGAATATAGCTTACTTGAAATATTCCTTCCAGTCCTTGTAAGTCTTTTCGTTACGCCTAACAACCGCGCCTATAAGGACTAGTTTTTCAGCGGCAATTATTTGGTAAAGAATGCGGATATCCCCCACTCGCAGTCTGTAATAGTTCTTTTCCAAGCAGATACATCCCGGGGGCCGGGGGTTTTCAGCCAATTCCTCTAAGACACATCGGACCCTCACACGTTCCTCATAAGAGAGCTTTGCGTAGTCGTGGCGGAAGCGGTTAGCATTCTTAGGCTTAACGCTATACATCCTTCTGCTCCTCGATTTCCCGCATTATCTCAAACACGTCTTTATCTTTAGGGTTGTCAGTGGGCTGCTCGAAGATCTCGCGGGCCAGCCTGATGTCCTGTACGAGTTCATAAGCTTCTAGCAGTTCTCTATAAGCCTCTGTACTGAGCAGCACCCCCTCCACTTCATTATTTTTAAGTATTAACAGCGGCTTTTCCTTGCACTTGGCCAGGTACTTCCCCGGCGACCTGGATAGGGCGGTTGTACTTACCAGGCTATCGAGGTCAAATTGTAGCACAGCCTATACCTCCTTTTTAGGTTTATTATACGCAAAATAATACGTAAAATCAATGCAACCCCGAAGCCAGACTGTGCTCTATCATTACTTTAAGCTTTCCTCCCTATACCGAAAATAACGCTTTGGCCATTTTCTCACCTTTTTGCTGATGCCGCACCGGCGGCATGGGGGGTCTACCCCGGAAATACGCTCTTTGTCATTTTCATCCTTCTGGTGGTGCTGCCAGCATCTGGTATTTAAATGGCCAGATCGAGGTCTTCATTATACCAGTGCCGTTCACCAGGCCGACGTAAAAAGCCCATTTCTTCTAGAACACGTTTGGCATGCTCTCTTCCGTTAACTACCAGGTCTATATCTTTCGTCGCATAGCCTCCTAAAGTATAAAATTCCAGGGCTCTACCTCCTACCAAAATCGGCCTAATACCCTTAGCTTTGAGAGCTTCAGTTAGTACCATCCTTTTCGTTTACCAGGCTGGTAAGAATATCTTTTAGCTGCTTGTTCATCTCACGCGATACCTCCGGGGGCCAACCTTTTCTATGCTACCATCAGCCAAACTCCTCTGCCACCGCTTGTAGTCCAGCAAAAACAAGACCGCATCTTCCTCAAGAGACCGCCGCCTTGTATGTTATTTCTTCAGCCTACTCAGGCCTGCTCGCCTTTCTCTATGATTTAGTCCTCCGCTTTATAAATCTTGCAGATTAAGCACTTGAACGGTGCACCGAAACCGAGTTTGCCTATGTGCTTATGCGGGACTAACAGGTTCACATTAACTTCCCATACATCGAAGAGGTTCGGTTCTTCTGCGGCTTTTTCCGGGAACCACCAGCCGTGTTGAGCATGGACCACCTTCGGGTGGATGCCCACCGTCAGCTTGGCCTTCTGCTTGCACTTGCCGTACATATTCTCGATGTACACCCAGTCGCCGTCCTTGATGCCCAGCTGGGCTGCGGTCTCCGGATGGATCTCCACTATCGGGTCGGAATGTATTTCGCGTATGGTCCGGATCTGCCGGTGCTCCGAATGGAACATACCCCACATCCTGGCTCCCGTAGTCAGGATGAACGGATACTCCCGCGCCAGCTCCGGAGTGCTGTACGGGCTGTAAGGCGGTTCTTGATAATATGGCAGCGGGTCCTCACCCCAGGCCTCAAATAACACCGAATAGAGCTCTATCTTGCCGGACGGGGTCATGAAGCCCGGCTCGCCGTCAGGCCGCAGCTTACCTGTTTCATACTTCCGATACTCATACGGCGGATGGACCACAACTCGCTCCTTCAGCTCGTCAAAAGTTATACCTAGCTCTGGCTTTAACTGATGGGTAAAGAACTCCTTGACGTCGTTCCAGGGCCAAGCCTTAGGATTAAGTCGCTTGCCCAGCTCGAGGCAGATCTCGATGTCCGATTTGCACTCCCCGACTTGCAAAGCCTTATTTATGGCTCCCACAAATATGGCATTACGCCCGTAGTGAGTGACTACTATACCGTCCTGCTCTGCGAAGGTAGAGAGCGGCAGGAATATGTCCGCAAAAGCCATGGCCGTAGGGGTGATAAAGGTATCGGTGACTACCGCGAACTCCATATTCTTAAGCGCTCTGTACCACCTGTCCGGCGCCGCACCACAGGTAGAGGATATGAGGTTGGTACTGTTGATCCATGCCATCTTAAGGGGATAGGGCTTGCCGGTCTCTAAGGTGTCTAGGGTTACATCGGGATGGGTTGTGGCCAAGGCGTTGGCCAGTGCCGGGTACTCTTTTGCTCCTAACCTCTTATTCCATAGCTCTTCCGTTAGCTCTTTCCGGGTCTCTATGCGCCATTTTCCTAAGAGGGCTGCTGGCGGTCCCACAGTAATGCCGCCGGGCACATCGATATTGCCCGTTATGGCTGCCAAAGCCAGTATGGCATAACTGGTCTGCACACCATTAGGATTCTGGTCTATAGCGACACCCCACTTAATGCTAGCAGGTTTGCTTTGGGCGAAGAACCTTGCTGCTTCTACGATTTTTTCCTTCGGTACCCAGGTTATTTCCGCTACCTTGTCGGGCGGGTATTCCTGAACCCGTTGCTTGAGATCATCAAATCCGGAGCACCATTTCTCCACAAAGTCCTTATCATAAAGCACTTCATTTATGATTACATGCAGCATCCCTAGAGCGAGCGCGGCGTCCGTACCGGGCCTGAGCTGGAGCCAGTATTCCGCACGAGAGGCCAGCCACGTCAACCGGGGATCTACCACTATAAGCTTGGTGCCCCTCTTCATCATGTCTACAATGGCGTGACCGTAAAACCCATCGGGATTAGATTTAAGAGGGTCTTTACCCCATATGATTATGCATTCCGGCAGTTGCCAACCGGGATGGTCGTACCGGTCCGGGTAGTACCCTGCATAGTCGATTTCCGGGTAGCCGGTACCGAGCACGTATTGCGTGATAGTGCAGCGTGGCCCATAGCACGACCAGCCGCTGAGAGGGTGACATACGTTTGGTGTACGAAACACGGCGAAGCCCAACGGATAGTAGTACAAGCACGCCTGCCTTCCGGTTCCGCCATATACCACTATAGATTCCGGCCCGTACTTTTCTTTTATCTCATTAACCTTATCGACTATAATGTCGAACGCCTCATCCCAGGAAATGCGTTTCCACTTGTTCTCTCCGCGCTCGCCGACCCTCTTCATGGGATAGATAATTCTCTGGGGATGATGCACATATTCTGGAAGCGTAAGGCACCTAATGCAGAGTCTTCCCTGGCTGATGGGGTGTTCCGGGTCCCCCTCTACCTTTACCAGCCTGTTGTCTTTGACATACAGCCGCAGGCCGCACCCTACAGGGTGGCATCCGGGCGGGGACCAAGCACAAGTCCTTACGACCTTATAACCGTCTTCTTCCCAAGTCCAATCTTTCTTTGTGGTACTCATTCTTTCCTCCCACCTCTTTCAAACCAAAGTATAGTATTTTGAGCATGAGCCATTCCGCTTCTCTATTCAGCCCGCTGTCACAATTTTCTACGTTCAGAGCTTATGCAATCGCCTTATACACACTTCAAGCTTATCTTGGGCTACCACCACCCCCTCACAGATGATAGCCTTATCTGCCGACCCCCTTGAATTTTATCCTGCTTAAACTCGCCGATCTTCACCCCGTCGATTTTCACTTGGTTTTTCACTTGATCTTCCCTGGGTTCTAAATAAAATAATTGCAAGTTCCATGCCAACATTTTCACAAGCTTCCATTTTAACGCTCGCGCCAAGTTAACAGCCCCTCCAACTTATCCATTACCTTGTTATTTTTTCATTTTAGGAATCTTACGGTCAAAACGATAAAACCTTAAGGTTTTATCCCGGGCTGGCCCTCTAAGCACTAGCGTTGCATAAAAATTTTTAGCGTACTGCAAGGCAATATATGGAAGAC
>JBNATU010000006.1:0-112822 GCA_049701195.1 Neomoorellaceae bacterium | reverse complement strand
AATGCTCCAAGAAAAAATATTGGTAATTGTACCCAAGGGTGCGGAATGTAGGATTTATGGTAACGAGGAGGGTAACTTAATGTCGCTTTACCCTGAAATTAAGAACAGACTATGGTCTATGGCGGTAGTTTTCGGTGGAACCTTAGCCGGAACCATGGTCTTAGGAAAGCTGCTCCCACTTTGGGCCGCAATATTAAGCGCTATGGCAACCACTGTGCTAGTTACAGTTACCCTCATTGTAATCGCGGCCTTGCCGGTAGCCAAATACTCCACCAGTGCCCAATCCGCTCAAGCCGCCGAATATCTAAACAATCAAATATCACCCCGGGAGGAGCTTTCCGGAGCGCAAGTTGACTTTCAGCCTGACGAAAGTATCCCGGATAGGTTAAGCACGCTCATCAGAGATTATCAAGTGACCGCCAGCCAAGTACTTTCCGCCGTAGAGCAAATCAATCTAGCTAAAGCTAAGGCTCTGGAGGCCATCTCTGCCTTCCACCATCTGCACCGGGCTTCAGAGATTATTTCCCATCTGGGTCAGGAGCTTACCCAGCAGGCTTTAGAAAACAAACGAGCGGTACAGAAATGTGAGGAAGCACTGCAACAAACCCTCCTGTCCATTGACCGCATCTGCCATGATTCGGTAAGCGTATCTGAAGAAATGGGTGAATTTCGAGAGGCCGTAAGCCAGGTGGATCATATTATAGCCAGCATAGGGCAGATTTCTCAGCGCACTCGTCTCTTATCACTAAACGCCGCCATCGAAGCTGCCCGGGCCGGCGAGCACGGCCGCGGTTTCGCGGTAGTGGCCGGGGAAGTAAAGCAACTCTCCGACCGTACCCAACAGGCAGTAGAACAGACCGGTGCCATCCTGAACAGTATAAGAGAAAAGATGGAGCAGGTAGAAGGGAGCATTTACCGAGAGCAGGAGGCGACCAACTTAGGGGTTAAAGCTGTCGAACAAATCCAGGAGAACCTTCTTTATCTGGAACAAGAAGTGGACGGCATGAGCCGTAAAGTCCACGAAGCTCATAAGGAGATCCAGGAATACTTCCAGCAGCTAAAAACCGCGGTAGAAACGTTGGACGGCAGCTTTGCCAGCATCCAAAAGGTGGGAGAGATGCTCAAGGAAGTAGCTCAAGTGGTGGAGAAAAATGCCCATGCCTATCAGTCAACTCAACCGGTATCGAAAGAAGCCCCCAAGGACGAAACAGAGGAAACCAGACTGCAACATATTTTGAAGGACTTGCGCTCCCTGTCGCTCCGGCCGGAAATCCAAGTGCTGGAACCCCAAGTGCATGGTCCGCTCCTTCTCGATTGGCTCGCCAGAAGGCCTGACGTGGAGGCGGTCTACTCCAACCGCGCCGATGGCACCTTCATCTTCTCCCAGCCTCCGGCCGCTCTGGCTAACGCCAAGATACGCCTATGGTGGCAAAAGGCCATAGCGGGAGAAGAATATGTTTCTCCTGTATATGTATCGGCCATTACCCGACTGCCTTGCCGCACCATTGCTTTACCCATACGAGACAATAAGGGTCAAATCGTCGGCGTCCTGGCAGCAGATACTTCTCTCTCCTGAATATGGGTAAGTATTTCACGGGGTTGCCTTTTCTGGTGTAGGCCCAATGACCTTGGAGGCCATTCTTACCACCAGCTGAGCATCCTCTATCGCTCGTTGGGCCTCATCCTCTGTATATTCTTCGGTAGGAATAAAATCAACATCTCCATAAAAAGCAAATTCCCTTTCTTTGCGTAGCCATTTGGATATCTTAGCCATTTTTTCTATCTCTACTTGTACTTCTTCCGGGAAACGTTCCTTGAAGTCTATTAATAAGTAACCCACATCGTGCTGTTTAGGCGGCTCGATCCCTATAGCCCGTAGCATACCTTTAAGGGCTAATTCCACTATTTCCTGAGCTTCTCTCACTACATCAGAATAGGCTTCTTCTTTAAGCAGCACTGGTAATATCTTTAACCGCTTAGTAGCCTTCACCAGGTAGCTCTGAGCCAAAGTAATACTAGTCATATTTCGATCACCTCACCCGTCGTGAAATCCGGCTTCAAAACCCAGTACCAGGCCCCCCCCCGGTAAATCCTACGCGCGCCCATCTTTCTCAACTTTTCCCTTAGCCCGGCCAAATATAGGGCCAGAAAATTTTCCCGGTCATAACATATTCTCGCGTCCTCGACTAAATCTAGAAACAGAAAGCTCCCCCGCAATACTTCTTCTCTCTCTTTTATTACCGGTGAAAGGTCCGGCTTTATATATTTAAATCCAGCAGCACGGGCCTCCACTATTTCTTCTACCCGGCTAAACTCTTCTATCCTTTTTAGTCGACCTCGGGGAAGCCCATCCGCTACCACCAAAACATCAATATCAGAATCCGGTCGAGGTGTACCACGCCCTACCGAACCGAAAACAGCTAAGGAAACCAGACGATCACCATATATTTCTTGAGCAGCCGATGTTAGGATTTCCAAGGCTTGTTCAAATTCCTTAAGATGCAAAAGCCTCACCTCTTCGTATATAGTTTATACCACTTTGTGATGGTACACGGTCAAGCTTAAAGATAATAACTTAAATAAATTAGCTCCATTCGCCCCTCCTACAAAGCTAGGACCTCGGAAGATGTTTTTCCATGGGAAGCTTGGAATTAAATGCCTTTTCTAAAGTTTATACTAAAAGAGACGGACCTACAAGATACGGAAATAATTTTGTCATTCTCATATAAAGTGGCTGTGTCTCTTCGGGTATGGCCGGTTAGTAAAAGTTTTTTAAATTATTTATGTCACAATAATTTTTTATGTATCGGCCATCAGGAAGCAAGAAGGTAATCATTTGCCCTTTGCAAAACAAAATAACTTTCCCGTTGCTGTCGGAAACAAATTTTGGTAGACTTATAATCAAGATTGTATTGCTTACGTCGAGTACCGTGTACCCGCTAAGGATGAGGGACACCAAGAACCCGACAAAAGGGGGAGATATTAGTGGGCGAACAACTGCTACAAGAAATCCTCAACGAAATGAAAGCCTTTAGGAACGATATCCAGGGGTTAAAATCAGGCCAGGAGCAGCTGGCCGGCGAGGTCAGAGAATTGAGGTCAGGTCAGGACCAGCTGGCCAGCGAGGTCAGAGAGCTAAGAGCCGGCCAGGAGCAGCTGGCAAAAGATACTGCCGAATTGAGAGCTGCCCAGGAGTTACTGGCAAACGACGTTAGAGAATTGAGAGCTGGCCAGGAGCAATTAGCTGGCGAAGTAAGAGAACTGAGAGCCGGTCAGGAGCAGTTGGCCGGCGAAGTCCGAGACTTGAGGGCCAATCAAGAGCAGCTGGCCGGCGAGGTCAGAGAACTAAGAGCCGGCCAGGAGCAATTAGCTGGCGAAGTAAGAGAACTGAGAGCCGGTCAGGAGCAGTTGGCCGGCGAAGTCCGAGACTTGAGGGCCAATCAAGAGCAGCTGGCCGGCGAGGTCAGAGAACTAAGAGCCGGCCAGGAGCAATTAGCTGGCGAAGTAAGAGAACTGAGAGCCGGTCAGGAGCAGTTGGCCGGCGAAGTCCGAGAACTAAGGGCTAATCAGCAACAGCTAACCGGTGAAGTCCGAGAGCTGAGAGCTAATCAAGAGCAGCTGGCCGGTGAAGTAAGAGAACTGAGAACCGGTCAAGAGCAACTGACGGGAGAAGTAAGAGAATTAAGAGCCCGCCAAGAATATCTGGCCGGCGAGGTCAGAGAACTAAGATCCGGTCAGGAGCAGTTGGCTGGCGAGGTCAGAGAACTGAGAGCCGGTCAGGAGCAGTTGGCCGGCGAAGTCCGAGAGCTGAGGGCTAATCAAGAGCAGCTAACCGGTGAAGTCCGAGAGTTAAGAGCCGGCCAAGAGCAGTTGGCCGGCGAGGTCAGAGAACTGAGATCCGGTCAGGAGCAATTAGCTGGTGAGGTCAGAGAACTGAAATCTGGTCAGGAGCAGCTGGCAAACAGAGTACACAGGCTGGAACTTCGGCTCGAAACCGAAGTTATTGATAAGGTCCGATCCCTTTTTGATGGCTACCATCTTAGAGGTGAACAGATTGAGAGCCTGAGAAAGCACCTCGATGAGCGCCTGGACGCCATCACGCTGGACATCAACTATTTGGTAAGAAAAACAGCTCAGCAGGAGACGGCTATTCAGGAATTGAAGCGGGCGAAATAACTATCCTGTCAAAAGTTTAGCAAAGCTGGTCCCCGCCAGTTGGTAGGGCACCCCCAAGAGAGCGGCTACCGTAGCTGCCAGGTCGGCAAAGGTGGAGCGAACACCAATATTGACCACCCGGATGGATTTACCAAAGACCAGAAGGGGTACGTATTCCCGGGAATGGTCGGTACTGGGAGTGGTGGGGTCGCAGCCGTGATCGGCGGTGATAACCAGTACGTCTTTTTCATCCAGGTCCTCCATCAAGTCCGGCAACCTGCGATCAAAGGCTTCCAAGGCGGCCGCATAGCCCACCACATCATTGCGGTGGCCGTAAAGCATATCAAAATCCACCAGGTTAGTAAAAATAAGGCCCCGGCCGCCTTCCCGCAGGAACTTACAGGTTTGGTCAATACCGTCCATATTATCATGGGTATGAATCCAGCGGGTAATCCCCCTGCCGGCGAAAATATCTTTTATCTTACCCACAGCCATAACTTGCAGCCCGGCGCCGCTAAGTACATCTAACAAGGTTGGTTTAGGCGGCTCCAGGGAAAAATCCTGGCGCCGGTCGGTGCGGACAAAATGCCCCGGTTCCCCTGCAAAAGGACGGGCAATAACGCGCCCTACAGCATGGTCTCCCCGAAGAATCTCCCGGGCAATCCGGCAGTAGCGATATAGCTCCTCTACCGGGATGACCTCTTCGTGGGCAGCGATCTGGAAGACGCTATCGGCGGAAGTGTAAACAATAGGATAGCCCGTACGTAAATGTTCCTCGCCCAGCTCCTCGATGATGGCCGTACCGGAGGCCGGTTTATTGCCTAAGACTTTACGCCCAATGGCCTTTTCAAAAGCCTCGATAATTTCCGGGGGAAAGCCGTGGGGATATAAGGGGAAGGGACGTTCCAAAATCAGTCCCGCCAGCTCCCAGTGACCCGTGGTCGTATCTTTGCCTGGCGCTTGAGAAGCCATTTTGCCATAAGCTGCCCAAGGATCTTTTGCCGGATCAATACCCCGGAGAGGAATAATGTTGCCCAGCCCGAACCGGGCCAAGTTGGGTAGCTTCAAAGTTACGGTGGCCGCAATATGGCCTAAGGTATTGCTGCCCTCATCGCCGAATTTATGAGCATCGGGCAGGGCTCCCACACCAACGCTGTCCAGAACTATAATAATCACGCGCTTTACTACCATCGCCTTGTCTTCTCTCCTTACCTGGACTTACTCGCGGCACCAGCTGGTCCTATAACTTAATATCAGCCAAAAGGCCCGATCGTAAACTCCCGGTATATTCTCTACCGAAAGCCGTTTTCCTTCCATATTCACTTAGGATAGGTCATTTAGGAATTGAAGCTATAAGCTGTCCGGAACCTCAGATAAAAGCCGGACTATATCAGTATGAATTCTGCCGTTAGTGGCCAGTATAGAAGGACTATCCAAAGCAAAAGGCTCGCCCGAGCAGGTAGTAACGCACCCGCCAGCCTCCTCTACTAATATCTTCCCTGCCGCTACATCCCAGGGAGCCAGCCCCCACTCCCAGTAGGCCGTTAGCCGACCGCAGGCCACGTACGCCAGTTCCAGGGCTGCTGAGCCCAAAGACCTTACATCGCGCACTTTAGGCGCCGCCCTCTGGATACTCTGCGAGCTCTTCTCGATCAATGACCCTTTATAGGGAAAGCCTGTGCATACCAAACTCTCGCGCAAAGTGTTCTGCACAGAAACTTGGACGCGCTTCTCGTTTAGCCAGCAACCCCAACCTTTAAGGGCGTAAAATTTTTCCTGACGAAGGGGATCATAGACCACACCTAAGACTACCTCTCCATCTCGTTGTAAAGCAAGGGAAACACTGAAAAAAGGAAGTCCATGCACAAAATTAGTGGTCCCGTCCAAAGGGTCGATGAGCCATAAGTCTGCTTGAGCCCTTATGGGGCTCTCCGGCTCCTCTATCCCCCCTTCCTCACCCCACATCCTGTCCTCAGGGAAACTTTCCTTTAGAACCTCCTTGATAAGAGCTTCTGACCGCCGGTCTATCTCAGTTACAAGATCGGTGACAGAGGTTTTGGTCTCGAAATAGTTCGCCTGCCCCAAGGCTTCTATAATGTACTTTCCTGCTTTCAAGGCAGCCTCCTCAGCTGCTTTAAGCTTCCTCGTTAGGTTCTCTATGGGGTTCTCTTTAGAGGTTATCCAGTTAGAGGACATCATACTCCTGGTGCCAACCTCTCTTTCCTCCTTTTTTCACTTTCCCTCCGATGCCAAGAGGTCCCGCACCTCCTGCCCACATGAGGCTTCCAGAGCCTTTAAAGCCAGCCCTCTGGCCTTCTCAAAGGAAAGCTGCAAGACAGCCTGTCTTATTTGGGGAATAAAAAGGGGGCTCATACTCAGCTCATCCAGGCCCAAGCCCACTAGAAGAGGCACCGCCGCCACTTCTCCTCCCATTTCACCGCACAATCCCACCCATTTGTTATACCTGTGAGCCGACTCCACTGCATGATATATAAGCCGCAAGACGGCAGGATGAAAGGGATCATACAGAGCCATGACCTCCTCATTGCCCCGGTCTACCGCCAAAGTATATTGCGTCAGATCATTGGTGCCTATGCTGAAAAAATCTACCTCGCGGGCCAGCACATCAGCCGTCAGGGCCGCAGCCGGGGTTTCAATCATTACACCTATTTCCACCGGTCTCCATTGGTCTACTTCTTCTCGGGCCTCTTCCAGTATTTTTCGGGCTTCCCTTATTTCTGCTATACTCGCCACCATAGGATACATTATCTTAAGATTGCCGTAAAGGGAAGCGCGCAGCAAAGCCTTAAGTTGAGTCTTGAAAAGCTCCCGGTGTTTAAGGGTCAATCTTAGGCCCCTTAAGCCCAAAAAGGGATTTTCTTCCGGAGTTGCGTGCAAGTAAGGCAGAGGTTTATCTCCGCCTATATCCAGGGTACGCACGATCACCGGTTTCCCTTCCATAAGGGTTAGCACTTTCCGGTAAACCTCAAATTGTTCTTCCTCGCCAGGGGGCTCTGTACGGCCCATAAATAAGAACTCAGTCCGTAAAAGGCCTATGCCTTCAGCTCCCTGCTCCAGGGCCCTCTCCACCTCCCGGGGCTCCCGGATGTTGGCCGCTAGTTCCACCTTACGCCCATCCTGGGTAAGGGCAGGGCCTCCTCCGGACCAGAACCTTTGCTGCTCTTCCCACACTCTCTTCTTCTCTTCAAGATTACTCACTAAGTCTTCAGTAGGATTGAGGTATATCACCCCTTCAATGCCGTCAACTGCGGCCAGCTGTCCCTCTTCCACCCTCGCCATAAGTCCTGGAATTCCCGACACACAAGGTATACCCAGGGCCCGGGCTACAATAGCTGCATGGCTGGTAGAACCTCCCTTTTCGGTTATAATTCCCTTTACCTTTTCTGCCGAAAAGGAGGCTGTCTGGGAGGGGGTGAGTTCCACCGCAGCAATAATAGCCTGCGGGGGTATCTCTCTTGTGGTTTTGTTTTCTCCTTCCAAGCAAGCTATTAGCCTTTCCCCTATATCCCGGATATCGACGGCCCGAGACCTGAAATACTCCTCCTCTAAGACTTCAAAGGTCCGGGCCACTTCTTCTACCGCTTCTGCCACGGCCCAGGAGGCATTTTTCTTTTCTTCTTTAATTTTACTAGTTATTTTCTCCACCAAAGTGGGGTCCTTTAGGATCAAAAGATGTGCTTCAAAAATTTGGGCTTCCTTGGGGCCGACCTCCTCCCGGGCGCGCACGGCCAGACGTTGCATCTCTTCTTGGGCCTCTTTAAGAGCTGCTTCCAGCCTGGCTAATTCCTCAGCTATTTCTTCTTCTTTTAAGTTAGTCTTGCTTATGGCCCCAGCCGGGTGCCCGCTTAACCGCCAAATCCTACCTATACCTATTCCCGGCGAAATGGGTAACCCTTTAAGCATCTTGAGCACCCTCCCCGAATTTATTGTTGATTAAGCTTAATAAGCTGTCAACCGCTTCTTCTTCATCTTCTCCTTCAGCCGCAATTAATATGGAACTCCCCTTAGTAACTGCGAGACTCATAATTCCTAAAATGCTTTTGGCATCCGCTTGCTTGTCACCCTTATACACGGTGATCTTGCTCTTAAATTTTTGCGCCTCCTGGACAAAAAGAACAGCCGGTCTTGCATGCAGGCCGGCCTCGTTTAGCAAAACGGCTTCCCTGACTACCATTCTATTCCACCTTCATCCTACAATTACTTGCTCCTATAGATTTTAAAGTTAAAGTAAAAAGGTACTGTAACACTCAAAATAGCCCGGGCCAGGGAACACAGCATGCTCTATCTTAAAGGTTACTCCGGTTAAAGGGAACCCCCAGTTTGGTAGCCAGGGTTGTCCCCAACCTTCTCCCTACCCAGCTTAATAACTGTTTAGCTTCCGTCTCCTTTGAACAAACAACGTGCTTACGACAATAACTAGAGCCACCAAGGCAATAAGGGTAATACTAATAGCTCCAGCATTACCTTCCAAAGATTTACCCACTGCACCGATGACTATTCCCACCCATTGGAAGTCAGAATCCCCAAAAGTAGTGTTTTCAAATCCTAAGGCACCGAGCATGGGTAGTAAGAATGCTGCTCCGAAACTGATCAACACCCCATTTACAAATGAGCCAATTATGCAACCCCGTTTTCCTCCTGTAGCATTGCCAAAGACACCCGCTGTACCTCCGACGAAAAAGTGGGGTACTAAACCCGGGACTATAACTGCCATACGAAGACTGCCTAAGGCCAGCATGCTGATAAGCCCGCCTGCAAAGGAACACAAAAATCCTACCAACACCGCTGTAGGCGCATAGGGAAAAGTAACAGGGCAGTCGAGAGCGGGCTTAGCTTCTGGTACTATCTTTCCAGCAATTCCCTGGAATGCGGGCACTATTTCACCTATAATCATGCGTACACCCTGAAGAATAACAGCTACGCCAGCTGCAAACGTCAAAGCTTGTAACAGTGTAAAGACCAGGAGGTTTTGCCCACCCGAAAGCTTAAGAACCTCGGCGTTACCCGCCGCTATGGCAGCAATCAGGAAAATAAGGAACATTGCTAGCGAAGTTGAAACCAAAGAATCTCTTAAAAAAGATAGAGTTTTAGGTAACTTATAATTTTCTATTGAATCTGTTCTATTTCCTACCTTACTACCTATTAGTCCTGACAGCCAGTAACCTAAGGTACCAAAATGTCCCAATGCTATACCACTGTTATTAGTAACTAGATCCATGTAACGACTTGCTAAAGCTGGCATAAGAACCATAAGTGCACCCAGTATTAGAGAACCTACTAATACCAAGGAGACGCCCGAGAGACCAGCTGTACCAAGCACCGCGGAAAGCAGTGCGGCCATATAAAAAGTATGATGACCAGTTAGGAAGATAAACTTAAAAGGCGTAAAACGTGCGTAAAGTATATTGGCAATAAAGCCGAAAACCATTATTAAGGCCGTTTCGCTGCCCAGCGTTTTTTGGGCAATGGCCACTACTGCCTCGTTATTAGGGACTACGCCTTTTACGGCAAAGCCTGTTTCCAAGAGAGGTCCCAGCTTGTTCAAGCTTCCTACGAGGGTCGTGGCTCCAGCACCTAATATCAAGAAACCAACAACTGACTTGGTAGTTCCCATCAACACCTCGGAAAATGATTTTTGTTGAGCCACAAGCCCTACCAAAGTTGCCAGTCCCACCAGTACAGCCGGTACTGCCAAAACATCATTTACAAAACTCATGATGAAGTTCATACCAGTTTCCTCCCTCCAAAAGTTTCTCAATTGCCTCCCTTTTTATCTCCTCGGCCTTCCCCTTGAAAAGCAGCCTTTATTTTATTCCGCATCTCCACCTTATCTAGATAATTGTGAATCGCCACTACAGGCTTACCCGTTGAACTCAAAAGTTCTGCTAGCTGCTGAGAAGTAACAATTAAATCGCAGGAAATTGATTTCGCTGTACCAATGTCGGCCACCTCCACCTCTCCTTCTATCCCTAATTCCTTTAGAGCGCCTTCTATTCCCAACCGTAAAATCAAGCTACTGCCCAAACCCATACCACAAACGGCCAATATTTTCATAGTTCCACCTCTTCGATAATTTGCCTGGCAGACCCCGCATCCCGTAGGATAAGCAATTTATTATGGTCACTCAAGATTTTGCCCAATTGAGCCAGCATGTGCAAGTGGGAAGTTTGGTCTAAACCTGCAACAGCGATTACTAGTTGTACCGGATCATTAGTCTTATGTCCGAAGTCCACCGGCTTTTTCAAGCGCACCACACTCAAACCTATTTGCTTCACCCCATCTTGGGGCCGCGCATGGGGCATGGCTATGCCCGGCGCAATGACAATATAGGGCCCCAATTCTTTAACCGTACGCACCATGCTTTCTACATATCGCTCTTCCACCACCCCCTTCCTTACCAGCAATTCGCCGGCCACCCGCACGGCCTCTTCCCAGTCTCCCACTTCTACATCCAGGGCAATTACATCCTCGGTCAGTACATCTTTTAGCATCAATACGGGTCCTCCTTTGCAGGAAGTATCCAGCAGTATGCGCCGCAGATTTTTTATATCTTCTTCCGGCAAGAGGGGATTTACTTGAATAACCGGTAAGCTCTTTATCTCCAGAGGTACAGTGGTAATCACCAAATCAGCCTGGTGTTTCTCTAATTCTTCAGCCAATTCCAGCGCCGACGCCACTCCCGCAATCTCAAGCTCCGGCAGGTGCTTGCTTAACAGGGCGGACACTAACCGGGCAGTCCCTATACCACTGCCGCAGACAAGAAGAGCTCTATGCCGTTTCTGCTGCGGGGTATACCTCTCCACGGAGGCCGCCAGATGTATGGCCAGGTACCCGATCTCGTCTTCCGGTATAGAAACTCCTGACTGGGCTTCCAACACCAGAGCGCCTTGCCGGGCAGCCAAGAAAATTTGCGGATATTTCTCTTTTATTTCCTTTAAAAGGGGGTTACGGAGGCCCAACCCCCATTTTAATTTGTGAAGCGTTACCCTGAAGTGAAGGGCTAAAGCTACGACCAACTCTTTATCCTGGAAAAAGTCAAATCCCAGGACCGCACCGGCATGTCGGAGGAATTCCTGCACTATTTCCAGAAGATAAGGGTCCACTTCACTAAGAGCCTGAACCGGATTACCCTGCCGCATCTTGGCTCCCATAAAGTGCAGGGTAATATTGCCTATTTCCGCCTCGGGGATTTTTACGCCGCAGGTCTTTTCCAGCCTCTCCGCCAACTGGCAAGCTACCCGGAACTCCTCCAGCGTCCTTAATGGCTCAAGCTGCTCAGGCGACATGAGGACATTTTTACCCTGCTTTATACGGTGTAAGGCCACTGCCAGGTGCAGGAGAAGACCATAAAAGTTCCCTGCAGCTAGTTGGTAATGCAGATCCTCAACTACCGTCTGGACTATAGCTTCTAGCTCCTTGATCTCCTCTTCCGAAATGAAGGCCCGAAGTTTTCCCCACAAGCTTCCGGGCTGCCCGCCGGAATATTGAGGAGATAGCTCCCGTAGATAACGATTTAGCTGATTCTCATCGGCCGCCGCAGCCAGTAGATCCGCTACCGCCTGCCTCCATTTCATTTCTTCTCCCGCAATTAGGAAGCCCAATTTGGGTTTGCGTACCAATTCCAACCCGCGGTTTATCAGCCATTTCTCTACCGCCTCCAGATCTTTGAGAATAGTGGTGCGGCTCACCTGCAACTCTGAAGCCAGTTCATGAGCAGCGACGGGCTTTTCGCTACTTAAAAGCAACGCTAGAATAGCCTTGTATCTTTCGTCGGGCGATAGTACATAAAACCCTGATTCTGGTACAGACAAAAGCCTATCTCCTGCCCCGCTGACCTCTTTCCCCTCCAGCCACACGCCTACTCGCGGTCGACATTGCAGCTTCATCCCGCGCGCTTTAACCCAGTACTTCAGCCTATCCAGGTCGTACCTGATGGTCCGCGGGCTGACCGCCAGGCGGTGAGCCAAATAGTCAATAGTCAGGGGCTTTTCGGCTTCCAGGAGGATATTCAATAGTTTCTGGGTACGAGTAGTTAAAATCATGGTCAATATGGCAATAAAATGTGGCAAAATATTTTCTATTTGTTTTATATGTATTTTACCTTGCTTTTCTTATTAGATCATATTCGCGGCTGAATTATAGATTCCTTTCTGGTCAGTAGTACTTTTTGCGTCGCCTCAATTATGGCAATAAATGTACTTTATCCTCCGGAATACGTATCCTGCCTTCCACGCTTTTAGAGCAACGCAAAAATTAGAGGAGCCTTTCGTTGCGGCTCCTGAGAAGGAATATAATTAGAAGGACTATCCAAGAGTGCAGGATGATAGAAGAGCGTCTGCTTTGGGTCATATAAGACATGCGTCAATTGGGGAAGGAAGGGCGCAACTCATGTACCTCCAGTCCGGCGACGCGCCGGAAATGCTCCCCGTCCAGGGTGTACAAAGGGAGATTTCTGACCAAGCAGATGCCCGCAATTAGGGTATCAGGCACCCCGATTACCTCGCCCTTAGCCCGCAAATCATTTTCCACTCTGGCTGCTGCCAGGGCTGCCGGGCCGTCAAAGGGCAATATGGCAACTTGATGGAAAAACTTTTCCAATAGTTTTTCCCTTTTACTATTAGAAATGAGACCAACTTTAAGCTCAAAAACGGAAATAGCCGTGATGGTTAAGGTGCCGTTTCTTAAAGCTTGCTCGATATAATCAACCTCGGGCTGATGACCCTTTAAAAACCCTATAATGATAGAAGTATCAGTCACGGCTGCCATCGCGACCAGAACTCCTTGGTACGGGCAGCATATTGCCGGCTCTCTTCCTCACTTAAGCTGCCGGCCAGTTTTAGAATCTCTGCTATCTCTTCTTCCCTCCTCTCCAGCCTGGCTAAATATTCCTCGATAGCTTCATTGACAATTTCTGAGTAACCCCTCAAACCTCGCTTGGCTGCCAGAGCCATCAGTTTAGCCCGGGTTTCATTGCTGATTTCAATCGTCGTCCGCATTCCTTATCACCTCATTTAAGTATTATAATACTTAAATACTCGCATGTCAATTGAAGCACGGCTTGACGGAGCTTCGCTCGGCGCTCGTCCGACTTCCGCCCGTTAGGCTACGTTAGAAGCCTTGAAAATCCCGGAGGTAATATGCATTAGAGAAAGAGAAAAAAGAGGGGGCGCTCTTTCGGCCCCCTCCTTGCTCCGCAAGCCTTACCTAATTACCCGTTTTGCCCCTGAATTATCTGTTCCGCTCCCACTACTTGCTGATAGATTATCTGCAACTGTATCTCTACAGGATTATTGCCACATTATTGCCACCTGACGCAAACTCCTTTACTTGCTCTTTATTCCTGCTCTAGCCCTTTGTCCCTGCCTTATTGCACTCCGAACACTTCATTGGCTACCTTAAGCCCGTCGCCCGCCGTGGTGGCAAAATAATCGGCACCCGCATAATTCTTTACCGCCTCGTTCACGTAATTGCCCCCTATCACTACTTTGGGAGTCAGTCCCTCGGCCCGCAGGGCGTCTATGGTCTCTTTTAGGGCCGCCTGACAACTGGTCAAGAGTACGCTCATGCCTACCAAAGGCGCCTTCGTCTGCTTGACCGCTTCTACGAACTTCTCCTTGGGTACATCCACGCCCAGGTCTACTACTTTATACCCCGCTCCCTTAAGCAGCATTATTACTATGTTTTTGCCTAAGTCGTGGATGTCTCCTTTGACGGTCCCGATAACGATGGTCCCTTTGTTTTCCGCACTCTCGCCGCTCAAGTGCGGTTCTAATATATCCATGGCTCCTTTCATGATTTCGCCCGCCATGACCAGTTCGCTCAGGAAGTAGTCCCCGCGCTCAAACCGGTTCCCTACTTCCATCATACCTTCCTGCAAGGTTTTTACTATCTCCAGCGGTGCAGTACCGCTCCCTAAAAGCTCTTTGACCAGCTCCAGTACTTGTTCCTCTTCCAGTTCCGCCATGGCTTTGGCCAGGGTCTCTTTGGACATGGTTTCTTTCTTCACTCCTCCCCTAGGGTTTTAGCTCTGCTTCCTCTGTATAGCCCTTACCTCTGTACCCAGAACCATAAGAAGGCGTAGGCAAAAGCGTCCAGCTTCTCCCATTCTTTCTTGACTATCTCTTCGTTACCTAAAATCTGACCAAATTCTTCTTTTTTGACGGACCACGGTACACAGGTGCCGGGCTGCGGTACAAAGGATGTTATTTTGTCACCGGCCATCTCTCTCTCCCCTCCTTGGTCATCATTAGGGCTTTAATATACTCCGTACTCCCGCGCCGCTTCCAGCATGGCGAAGATGTTCTCCCGCTTGGCATCGGACATGACTACTCCGCCGGGAGCCAGGACAAATCCTCCCTCGCTGCCTAATTCGTCTATGGCCCGCTTGACACAGTCTTTTACTTCTTGCGGCGTGCCGTAGGTCAACAGTGTGGTGGGTACCCCACCGTAAAGGCAGAACCTACCGCCGAGTATCTCCTTGGCTTTTTTGGCATCCGTCAGGTCAATGCAAAATACGATGCTCTTCTCCGGCAACTCGGCTATCTTCTCCAGGTAGGGCGTCCAATCCCCTTCGGCGAAGAAGAATACCCTCTTGCCCAAGGCCCAGAGCCCCTCGATAACCGCCTTCCAGGAAGGCCAGTAGAATTTCAGCCAGTGCTCCATGCTCAAGAAGGGATAAGCGCCTTTATGCAGAGGGGCAAAGCAGGGCAAGGAAGTATCCCCTCCGGCAGTAATCATGCCGAAGGCGATATTATGGGGCACAATGGCTTCGCAAGCAGCCAGAACTTTTTCCGGACGGCGCCGCAGGTCCAGAAGAATACCTTTTGTGCCCCGCAGCGCATCGCCCAGAGTATCGAAGGGCGCTTTGGTCATACCGGTGCCGTATGATACTATCCCGAATTCCCGCGCCCACCTTTGGCCTATTTGAGCCGATTTGGCATTGTGCATGGCGAAGGCCGCCGCGCTCTTGATCAAGGCCACCGTAGCCCGGTAAGACCCGGGTTCGGCAAACTCCTCGCTTATATGGGGCAGGTATTTTGTGGCCAGCCATTGGGTAGGATTGGCGATGAATTCGTCGTAGTCTTCCGCCTTCATGTACTCCTCTTCTACATACTGAAAGCCGGAATTTTCATCGAAGTAAATCCCGGGAAATTTGTATAACTTACAACCCAGAGCATCAAACATGGGGGGCCACCACAGATTGATGGACCCGAATATAACGTCAAAGTCCAGGTCTTTTAACACTTCTGCAATGATCTCCGTAGATTTATCCACATTGTAATATACTTCCTGGAAAGTGACGCCGGCGTACTTGATGACCCATTCTCCCAAGGGGAAGACTACCGGAACTTTGTCCGGCTTGCCGCAATCCAGCGCCACCTGATAGCGTTTAAGCCTCTCCTGGAAAAGCTTCTCTTTGTCGCTCATCCTTTAATCCCCTCCCTCATCACTCTAAATTGGACTTCGCTCTTCCACGAAAACTGTCCCTTGATTTTGCCGGTCCGCCAAAAGCGCACTAACCCCTTTTCGTGCTCTCCCCGTCCCCTTATATCTCCGGCCTCGTTTAGGCCCCGCTTAAAGCTTCACACCTCCCTTTGCTGTGCTCAAGCGCCCATTCGGTTGTTCCTTCCCATCGGTGGATCATTCCATTTACACTTAATCTTCTAATGCCCCCTTCCTATAGGCCTTTAAGAAGTTCTTGCCGAAGGGATCGTTGCCCAAAAGAAGGTCTACGGTGGTCACGGCCGTCATGATCTTGGGATCCAGCGGATCGAGTATGGCCGCATCCATGCCCTGAGCCATACAGATGGTCAAAAAATAGCGGTTGATAAGCTTCCTCTTGGGCATGTTGAAAGAAATATTGCTCAGGCCCGACACCGTCTTTACGTTAAATAAGCGTTTGATCTCGGTCAGGCAGCGGAAAAATATCGCCGCATTGGTGTGGCTCACCGCCAGCGGAAGTACCAGAGGGTCGATGTATAGGTTGTCCAAATTGTAGTTGTGCCGGGATAGGAGCTCCACCATGCGCTCGGTGATCTTTATCCGGTCTTCTACGGTTTTGGGAATACCCTGATCGTCTACGGTCAGCCCGATCAACAGGCATTGATGCTCTAAGACCAATGGCAGCACTTCATCCACACGACTTTTCTCCAGCGACAGGGAATTGATTATTACTTTACTTTTATCCCCTTTGATGGTTTTTAACGCCCTCGCGATTGCCGCACCCGAGGTGCTATCAATGCATAAAGGCACCTCGGTAACTTCCTGTACCGTCTCTACCAGCCACTCCATATCCTCCACTTCGTTGCAGTGGGCCGTATTCACGTCCAGATAATGCGCCCCCGCCGCTACTTGTTTAAGCGCCAGGTCTTGAACCGCTGCCTTGTCCTTGGCCTGGATGAGGTCGCGTACCTGGGGAATAGCGCTGTTCAGCTTTTCTCCAATTATAAGCACTGCTGGACACCCTCCAAATCATTATCTCTTCTAAATCTCTTCTAATTCTGTCATTCAACCAAGGCATAACTCCATCCGTCTTGCGCCATACTTGTCTATACATATATTCTACTTTTGCAGCAAAATTCCTTCTTGATAAATCCTTATTTTAAAGTTTCCGGCGTATTTTTTATTTTAGCCGTAGGAACCAAACTCTTGAGCAGATTCTATTAATGCTCGAAGGTTTTCCGGTCTTATATCATCGATTACTGCGCCGGAACTCAAGATAAAACCCCCGCCCTTACCGGCCGTTTTTATAAGCTGCCGGCAATAGTCTTTTACCTCTTCAGCCGCGCCGAAGGTCAACAGGGCCATAGGCACATTCCCGGCTATACAGGCTATATCTCCTAAGATTTCCTTGGCTTTAGCCATGTCCGTATCGTCAAAGAGCCAAACCGTCTTGCCCCTGGGTAAATCCCGGATAACTTCTAAGCGGAAATTATAGGCGCCCTCGGCGAACAAAAAGGGTACCAAACCTTCTTCAATCAGGCCCATAATAACTTTTTTTAACGTGGGCCAGTAAAAAGTCCTGAACTGCTTATCCGATAAAAAACCGTCGGCCCCCTTGTGCAAGGGCATAAACACCAGGGGGTTATTGGCAGCTTTCGCCGAAGACACCCCCATTCTTATGGCCAAGGGGGTCACCGCCTCCAGCCCTTCCAACAATTTTTCCGGCTGCCGGTACATGTCCACAATTATTCCATGAGTACCCCTAAGGGTATCGCCTAGAATATCGAAGGGCGCCTTGCTCACCCCCCCGAACAAGGCGGGGAATCCTTTCCCTTGAAGCTCTCGATCTACGCGCCCGACCATAGCCGCCCAGCGGCAGGCTTCGTTGCCCGCCTCGAATAGGGTTTTAAAGGCGGCCTGTACTTCGGCCCAGCCGAAGGGAATAAAACTGCCACAAGTTATGACCATTTCCAGGACCTCAGTCAGCGGGGAGAGTTTTTCCAAGGGCTTAAGCGCACCGAAGATGCGGGGGAAATAAGATCTTATCCAGAAGTCCGTGGGGTCGTGTATAAGGGCATCGTATTCCTCGGCCTTCATGTACTCTGCATCTAAGCACTGGTAAGAAATATTTCGGGGAACGCCATGGCCGGGCCATTTATATAGTTTATAATCAAGAATTTCAAAGAACCTTCCCGGCGGGACCAGGAAAGTGCCCAAGTAGGCATCGGGCTCAAAATCCAGGACATATTTAATCCAAGCTGCCGCCGCCTTATCATAATCGTACATAGCTTCCCAAATGGTTATACCGAAGTAATAAGCCGGGAAAAGCCCGATCATAGGGCAAACAGGCACCCGGTCCGGGGCTTGCTTTAACTGAATAGCGTCTTTTATACGCTTGATGCGCCGCTTATAGGCTTCCTCAGCTTCCGCATCCTGGAACGGAACCTCCCGGCCCGCCAGCCAAGAACGAAACCTCTCTTCCTGCCTCTCATCCGGCGTCATTCCTTCGCCCCCCCACCTATCGTTCCCCAATGGATACCCTTGTGAGGGTTCCCCATTTAAGCTAAATCCTATGCCTAATTCTATCTTTTGATAATTTTTCTGAACTAGCCGGCCCTACCGGGAAAAAACACCACGTATGAAAATAGGGCTATTTTCGTACTAACCGGCCATGCCCAAGGGGCACAACCACGCATGAAAATAGGGCTATTTCCGTACTAACCATTCCTGCCCGCCAAGTACAATCAATCCCTTACGAAAATAGGCTATTTTCTCTGTCCGACTCTTACCACTCGCATACCCAACCAGCGGCGGCACACAGCCACCCCTTCACCGGCTTCCCGCACCCAGGCATCGGCACCCACATACTGGCAGACCCGCTCATTAACCAAGCCCCCGATGATAACCCGCACTTCAGACTTAGGGATCACCATGCGCACCAGTTGTACGGTACGGCGCATGGCTTCAAAGGAAGAAGTCAGCAGGGCCGATAAACCAAGAACCCTGGCTCCGGTTTCCTGAAGTAAAGTCAAAAAAACGTCGGGCGGAACGTCCACTCCGGCATCGTAAACGCGAAAGCCTTCGCACCGCAGGAGGGAAATGGTGATGTTCTTGCCGATGTCGTGTATATCCCCTTCCACCGTTCCGAACAGGATGTCCGCGGTTCCCAGACGCTCCTGAGATGAAGGTGCAAAGGCCAAGAAAGGTTCTACCAGGTGAACCACTCCCTGGAATATTTCGGCGGACATTACCAGGTCACTTAAGAAATATTCTCCCCGGGAATAGCGTTCACCTACCACATTTAGCCCCCGCCGGCATTCTTCTATAATCTCTAACGGCGGTACCTCCTCCGCCAGCGCCTTGCGTACCAGCTCCAGGACCTTCTTTTCTTCCAATTCTGCCATAGCCCGCGCCAGGGGTCCCATGGATTTCCACCTTCTTTCCTAATAAGGATTTAGGCCGGATTAAGGGCGGCCGTTGCGTTACGTGCCGGGTACAACCACCTATGAAAATAGGGCTAAGGGCTATTTCCGTACTAACCCTTCATGCCGGTCACACCTGCCCGGCACAACTATGCATGAAAATAGGGCTATTTCCGTACTAAAGGGCCGTGGGTACCGAGATAAGCTGATACCGGTCCCCCCGATAGATGCACCAGCCCCACCCCACAGGCCGGCCATCCCCGGCCAGAAGTATCTGCTCCAGCAGGAAAGCGGGTGTCCCCGGCTCCGAGCGCAAGGCCCGAGCTTCTTCTTCGTTGAGAGAGGTCACCTGCAATACCATCTTACTGGTTACAGGCAACACCTCGGCGTGTTTTTCTACCATTTCGGGCAAAGCCTGGTATTGCAGTTCATTCTCTAAAATGGGCCGGCCGCGGTCATAACGCAGATATTTGCGATCATAGGCCATAGGTTCCTCTCCGGCCAGGAGCGAACGCCGGATGTAGAGCACCTTGGTGCCTACGGCGATCTGTAATTTCGTCGCCGCCTTTTCCGGCGCCGGAACCAGCCTCGCTTCCAGGAGACGCACGCTGGAAGTCAAGCCGCGGGTAGCCATCTCCTTATGGAAGTCTTCCATAACGAACACCGCCCGATCCAGTTCGGGACGGGAGACAAAGGTGCCCTTCCCCCTCTCGGTACGGATGAGTCCGGCCTTAGCCAGCTGACTCAGACTGCGGCGTACGGTCATACGGCTTAAGCCGTACTTTTCGCTCAGTTCCGCTTCCGAAGGCAAGGCATCGCCCGGTCGATATTCTCCGGACCTGATCTGCCGCTCTAAAATCTGCGCTAATTGGTAATAGGGAGGAATAAAAGAGCTCTTATCTATAGCCATGAATTCGACCCTCCTCTCCAGCATAGGTGCTTCCGAAACATTACCCGCATCGGGGCGCCGGCAGTAAATAGGCCTTTAAGCATCTACGGCTGAAGCTTACCCGCCTTTTTTGCTGTCTATACAGCTATTTTATTAGCTATAGCTATTCTATTTTTCTTCGCTAATTCCTGCTCGCAGGTTTTAATCTTCATCTGGTATAAACCGCTCTTTAAAGAAGTAACCTAGACACAGACTGTATTTTAGCGGAGGTTATTATTCTATGCCCGAGTTGCGCCACGATCCCATTAACCGGCGATGGGTGATTATCGCTACAGAGAGGGCTAAGCGGCCCTCGGATTTCGCTCGTCCAGGCGAAAAGCTAGCAAAGGGGGGAACTAAAACTAAGAATAATTGTCCCTTTTGTCCGGGGCAGGAAAAGGAAACGCCGCCCGAAGTCTTTGCCCTCCGCCTGCCCGGTACAGAGCCGGACACTCCCGGCTGGCAGGTGCGGGTAGTGCCCAATAAATTCGCCGCTCTGGTCCCGGAAAGTAAAGGAACGGAGGAGATGACCGGCCTGTACCGCTGGAGGGAGGGCCTGGGAGTACATGAAGTTATTATCGAAGGGCCTGACCATGAGCGAGAACTCTGGGACTATGAGCCGGAACACACCGTGCAGGTCCTTAAGACCTGGCGCCAGCGTTACCTGCAACACGCCCGGGACGAGCGGCTGGCTTACGCCCAGATTTTTAAGAACTTCGGTACGGAGGCAGGCGCCTCCCTGCAACATCCCCATAGTCAGCTCATCGCCACGCCTTTGGTACCTTCTGCCGTCCGGCAAGAAATAGAGCGGGCGGAAGAATACTTGGAAGAAAAGGAAAGCTGTATTTATTGTGATCTCCTGGAAGCGGAGTTAAGTCAAGGAGCGCGGCTGATAGCCTTCAATAAGCGTTTTCTGGCTTTCTGTCCTTTCGCCTCCCGTTTCCCTTTTGAAACCTGGATCTTGCCCCGACAGCATCAATCCTCGTTCGGCGAGGTGACAGATGAACAGCTGGAAGATTTGGCCTCCGTAATGCAGGACGTGCTGGGCAGGTTATACCGGTCCTTGGACGGTCCACCCTTCAATCTGGTTTTACGCACGGCTCCTCTGCATGAGCCGTCCCCTGCCTACCACTGGTATTTGCAGCTTTTGCCCCGCTTAACCACTGTGGCCGGTTTTGAATGGGGAACGGACATATTTATTAACCCTACTCCGCCGGAGCACGCCGCCCAGTTCTTGAACGAAGTTAGCGAGGAGGTTGGGGAATGACCGAGCGCCTTAATATTCTTTTCGTTTCGCCCGAAGTGTCTCCTCTGGCCAAAACCGGGGGTCTGGCCGATGTAGCCGGCAGCCTCCCCAAAGCTTTAACCCAGCGCGGCCATAATGTACGGGTAGTTATGCCGCGCTATCGCCAGATTAAGGAGGTAATCTATCTCACCGACCTCCCGGTAGAGATGGACGGCAGCCTGGAAACCGCCATAATTCGCCAGGCAACTCTCTCAGGTACCACCGCAGTACCCGTTTATCTCATCGATAACTATAAATACTTTTATAGAGATGGCATGTACGGCTATCCCGATGATGATGCCCGCTTTAATTTCTTCTGTAAAGCCGTGCTGTCCCTCCTGCCCTGGATCGATTTCCGCCCGGATATAATCCATTGTAACGACTGGCAGACAGGGCCTATCCCTCTCTTTCTAAAAGTTAAGCACGAAGACAACCCCTTTTACCACCGCACAGCCACTATCTTTACCATCCATAACCTGCAGTACCAGGGTCATTTCCCGCGGGAAACCTTAAGGCTCATGGCCCTGGGCGACGAGTTCTTTATCCCCGAGCGGCTGGAGTTTTACGGAAAAGTTAATTTTATGAAGGCCGGACTCCTGTACGCCGATCTGCTCAGCACGGTAAGCAAAAAATACGCCCTGGAGATCCAGACTCCTGAACTGGGAGAAGGGCTGGACGGCCTGTTAAGAAAAAGGGCTTCCGACCTCCGGGGCATTTTGAACGGCATTGACTATGAAGAGTTCAACCCGGCCACGGACCCGCGTATTGCGGTTAATTATGACGCTTCCCACCCGGAGCGCAAAAAAGAAAACAAGAAAGCCCTGCAGCAGGAGCTGGAGCTACCAGTAGTGGACGTACCCCTGCTGGCTTTAATTTCTCGCCTGGTAAACCAAAAGGGCCTCGATCTCCTGGCGGCCATCCTGGACCCGCTGCTACAGCAGGATGTTCAACTGGTCCTCCTGGGCAGCGGCGAGGACTATTATCAACAGCTCTTTTCCCAGTATAAAGTAAAATACCGCCGGAAGATGGCGGTCAAGATAGGCTTTGACCCGGATCTGGCCCAGCGCATCTACGCGGGGGCGGATATTTTTCTTATGCCTTCGCGCTTTGAACCCTGCGGCCTGAGCCAGATGATCAGCCTGCGCTATGGTACCGTGCCTGTAGTGCGCTCCACCGGAGGCCTGGAAGATACTATCTTCGATTTTCACCAGCACCCGGATAGGGCCAATGGTTTCTCTTTCTATGAATATACGCCCCAGGCTTTACTGGAAACCCTGAACCGCGCTTTAAACGTCTACCGCACCCAGCCCCAAGAATGGCGTCAGCTGGTAGTGCGGGGTATGCAGGCCGACTTCTCCTGGTCCGCCTCCGCAGCCCAGTACGAAAAAATGTACCGGGAAGCCTTAAACAAGCGCCTGGCCACCCAGGCCAAAGTGGGGTAACGGCGAGCTATAATTTAGAGGCCTGCCGGGCTTTCGCTCGCTTTTAAGCCCGAGCAGGCCTCTCGAGAGAAAACTGAAGATAACGCGGCTCCCGCTTTTTGCGGCCTCCTGCTTCATATTGCCCGTTCGCCGTTATGAATCAGAAAACTCCAGTTGAGGCCGTTGTTGTTGTCCCAATTGTTGGCGCTATCTTTAAAGCAAAAGTTGAGCCGGTCGTAATCCTCCGAGACGCGTATGTTCTTCACCCAGCCGTACCCGGTGCGCTCCATGGGATGATCGTAAATATCCTGCCAGTTATGGGGATCGCCGTACCCCGTACGCATCCAAACCTGGTCGGCGCCGCACTGAGAGAGCAGCCCATAGTACAAAATGGTCACTTCACTTCCGGCAGTTATGGGCACCGGGTCCACCACGACTCCGCCGGGATATTCTGCGGCCCGCATCTGTTCCAGTCTGGTGCGATCTTCATTGACGAAACGGCTGCGACCTCTGTCACCCATAGTTTTTTTACCTCCCCAAAAAGGATTATGCTTCTGGGCTATATCCTTCCCCGGGGAGAAGCAATCTATGCTGCCGGCTAGCGTCGCCTGTTCCACTCTTCGCTGGCATATTTCACCCGCAATTCTTCTGCCAGAATTCTTTCCTCGGGTGTAAGTTCGTCCGGGACGAGCCGGATATTATAAATTTCGGCGAAGGCTTTAATTATGGCTTCTTTAACTTCCGCCGGGGGTACCGGCCGGCCCAAAACCTCTTCCAGGCCGCAGGCCTGCTGCGAAAATCTTTCTTTAAGTTTTTGCCGCCTTTCGGGCGAGGAAAACTTTAGTACCGCGAATAAATCTTCTATATTCTGTTTGAACACAATGGACCCGTGCTGGAGCACCGCACCGCCTTTCCTGGTCTGGGCGCTGCCGATGAGCTTACGCCCCTCTACGGTAATCTCGTACCAGGAAGGGGCATCGAAGCAGGCGGCGCTGCTGTGCTCACCGGCGTGCTTTTTGCCGGTAGCCAGCTCCACCTCGGCGCCTAGAGCCTTTAGCCCCCGGGCCAGGACCCGGGCAATCCGCAGGTAGGAAGGTAGCACCCCTCCCTCCACCAGCGGTTGATCTTCTCTTACTACCAGGCTATAAGTTACTTCCCGGTCATGGAGTACGGCCCGGCCGCCGGTCAAACGCCGTACCAAGCCTAACCCCCTTTCCCGGAGGGTACTCAGATCGATTTCTTTCTCTACTGACTGGGCATATCCCAGAGAAATAGTCGGCGGCTTCCAGCAGTAAAAGCGCAAGGTGGGGGGCACCCGGCCGGTGCGGTGTTGGTGCAAGATGGCTTCGTCTATAGCCATATTGGTAGCACCATCGGCCACCCCTGTATCCACCAGACGCCAGATCTCTTCCATGGCTTCAGTATCACCCGATTTATAATTTCTGCTAATTTTTACTAGCCGGCCATGCCGGCTATACCTGCCCGGTACAAGCATGTATGAAAATAGAGCTATTTTCGTACTAACCGGTCATGCCCAAAGGATATAACCACATAATGGAAATAAACCCCAGGGCTATTTACGTACTAAGAGCAGGGTTTATTTCTTCTGCCGTTATTTTTTGCCACCTGAGAATAGGATGGCGGGCCGCACCGGCTTCATCCAGCCGCCGCACCGGCGTACTATGGGGCGCATGGTGCAAGAGTTCCGGCCGGCTTACCGCTTCTTCGACAATAGTGATCAAAGCTTCGGCAAAAGCATCCAGCACCTCTTTAGGCTCGGTTTCCGTAGGTTCGATCATCATGGCTTCCGGAACAATAAGGGGAAAGTAAACGGTCGGGGCATGGAAACCGTAATCCAGGAGGCGCTTGGCTATATCCAGAGTGCGCACTCCCGCCTCTTTTATTTGGGCTCCAGGGCTGATCACAAATTCGTGTTTACAGAGGCGGTCATAAGGTACGTGGAAATGGGGCCGCAGGAGGCTGAGCAAATAATTGGCGTTAAGCACGGCCTGCTCGCTGACCTCTTTTAAGCCCTTGGGTCCCAGGGTGCGGATATAAGTGTAGGCTTTTATCATAACGCCGAAATTGCCGTAGAAGGCCTTCATCTGCCCTATGGTTTGCGGACGGTCGTAGTCCAGGTAGTACTGCCCTTTAGTGGCCTCGAAACCGACCACCGGTACCGGTAAGAAGGGGGCCAGGTGCGCTTTTACCCCGACCGGACCGCTGCCGGGCCCGCCCCCACCATGGGGGGTGGAAAAGGTTTTGTGCAGATTGAGGTGCACTACGTCAAAGCCCATATCCCCCGGCCTGCTTATACCCATAATGGCATTGAGATTAGCCCCATCATAATAGAGAAGTCCGCCGGCTTCATGAACCATCCGGGCCATGGTCACAATATCGCTTTCAAAAAGGCCCAGGGTGTTAGGGTTGGTGAGCATAAGGGCTGCGGTATCCGGCCCCAGAGCTTGGCGTAAGGCCTCCAGGTCCACCAGCCCTTGATCGTTGGAAGGTATTTGAATAACTTCCAGGCCGGCCATAGCTGCGCTGGCCGGATTGGTCCCGTGAGCCGAATCCGGAACCAGCACCTTCTTCCGGTGGCCCTCGCCGCGGCTCCGGTGGTAGGCAGCGATGATGAGCAACCCCGCCAGTTCGCCGTGGGCTCCGGCCGCCGGCTGGAGCGTCACGGCGTCCATACCGGTGATTTCGGCCAGATACTTTTGCAAGTGATACATAAGCTCCAGCGCCCCCTGGGCTGCCTCCGCCGGCACCCAGGGGTGCAGATCGGTGAAGCCGGGCAAGGTGGCCGCCATTTCATTGACTTTGGGGTTGTATTTCATGGTACAGGAACCCAAGGGATAAAAGCCCGTATCCACTCCGTAATTCTTACTGGAAAGGTGGGTGAAATGGCGTACTACTTCTATCTCGCTCAGTTCGGGTAGCTCGGCGTCTTTCTGCCGGAGGTAATTTTCCGGCAGGTATTCTTCTACCTCTCCGGGCACATCTAAGGGCGGTAGAGTATAGCCTTTGCGCCCGGGAGCGCCCAGCTCCCAGAGAAGCGGTTCTACGGCCACTGTTCACAACCCCCTCATGGCTTCTACTAGGCGATCTATTTCCGACCGCGTCCGCACCTCCGTGACGCAGAACAGCATGGCCCCTTCCAATTCCGGATAAAAGCGGCCCAGGTCAAAGCCCCCCGCTATACCGGCGCGCATTAAGTGCTCGGCTACTTGGGAAGGAGTTTGGGAAGTGCGGAGGGCAAATTCATGGAAGAAGGGCCCGTCGAACACCGGCTTTATCCCCTCCACTTTTAAGAGCTGCTCAAAGGCATAGTGGGCCTTAAGTAGGCACTGGCGGGCCACTTCTTTAAGCCCCTCCTTGCCCAGGCAGGAAAGGTATATGGTAGCCGCCAGGGCGCAAAGGGCTTCGTTGGAACAAATATTGGAAGTAGCTTTCTCCCGCCTTATATGCTGTTCTCGGGCCTGAAGGGTAAGGACAAAAGCCCGGCGACCCTCCACATCAACTGTCTGGCCTACAATCCGTCCCGGCAAGCGCCGGACTAATTTCTCTTTAGCGGCCATGAAACCCAAGTACGGCCCGCCATAGTTCAAAGGATTGCCCAGGCTTTGACCTTCGCCCACCGCCAGGTCGGCGCCGTATTCCCCGGGCGGCGCCAATATTCCTAAGGAGATGGGATTCACCACGGCTATGAAAAGAGCACCCGCTTTATGGGCCAGATCGCCGGCCTCGGCCATAGGCTCCAGCTGCCCCACAAAATTCGGCTGTTGAAGGATGACGCCGGCTACGTCCTGGTCGGCCAGTCTCGCCAGTTCGTCCAGCGAAGTCCGGCCGCCCTCCCAGGGAATCTCTATCAGTTCAATCCCCTGGCCTTGAGTGTAGGTGCGGAGAACGGCGCGGTACTGGGGGTTAAGTCCGCGGGAGAACAGGATCTTCTGGCGCCTGGTGGCTCCGCACGCCACTAAGGCCGCCTCGGCCGTAGCCGTCGCGCCATCGTAGTGAGAGGCATTGGCCACTTCTAAACCTGTCAGGGCACAAATGAGGGATTGAAATTCGAATATGGCCTGGAGGGTGCCCTGGCTCACCTCCGGCTGGTAAGGAGTATAGGCTGTGTAAAACTCGGAACGGGACAGTAAAGCAGGTACTACACTGGGTAGGTGGTGCTCATAGGCTCCCGCCCCCAGAAAGGAAATCAGGTCAGTCCGGTTCCTGCGGGATAGTTGCTGGAGGTGGCGTAAGACTTCTGCTTCAGCTAAAGGCTCAGGTAAGTCCAGTTCCCGCTTAAGCTTCACTTCCTCCGGAATGTCCGCGAACAGGTCTTCTATCCTTTCTACGCCGCAGGCTTTAAGCATTTCTTCCCTTTGGGCTGAGGTGGTGGGAATGTAAGCCATGCCTTTATTCCTCCTCAAGCAACTTCTGATAGGCACCCGCATCCAACAGATTCGCCATTTCTGCAGGATCGGCCAGTTCCACCTCAATCATCCAGCCCTTACCATAGGGATCTTGGTTGATGTTCTGGGGTTCCTCCAGCAGTGCTTCATTAACGGCCACTACTCTGCCGGAAACCGGCATATAAACATCGGAGGCCGATTTAACGGACTCTACTACACCGAAGCTCTCGCCCGCACGGAATTCGTCCCCTACCTGGGGCAGCTCCACAAAAACAATGTCTCCTAAGGATTGCTGGGCGTAATCGGTGATGCCGATTCTACAGCGGTTGCCCATCGGTTGCAGCCATTCGTGGTCCTTGGTGTAAAACAGGCCCTCGGGAATAATCATGATAGATACCCTCCTCATTATTTTTTCTTCCGGCTATAAAAGGGTAACGGTACCACCCGCGCCGGGTGCTCCCGTCCCCGGATGCTCACGCTTAGGGTGTCGCCTATCTGGTCGTAACCTTTTTCCACCAGAGCCAGGGCTATATTCTGTCCCAAGGCCGGGGCGAAGGAACCGGAGGTAACCCGGCCGATCTGCCGCCCGGCCGAAGTCACAGGGTAGTCCGGCCGCGGAATGTTACGGTCCAGCATTACCAGGCCGATAAGGCGGCGCGGAGGCCCGGTTTCTATCTGTCGCTTTAAGGCTTCGCGGCCACTGAATTCCCCTTTTTCGGTGCGCACAAAGCGCCCCAGGCCGGCCTCCAGGGGAGTGATTTCCGGGCTCAGCTCATGCCCGTAAAGGGGCAGAGCCGCCTCCAGGCGCAAAACGTCCCGCGCTCCTAAACCGCACGGTTTTAAGCCCTTATCCCGCCCTTCTTCCAGCAATGCCCGCCAAATTTTAGTTCCCTCTGCCGGGTCCATATAGAGCTCAAAGCCGTCTTCTCCCGTATAACCGGTGCGGGATATAAGGCAAAAGGCTCCGCGCACCCGGCCGTAAGTCCAGCGGTAATATCCCAAGTCCTGGAGATTCACGTCGGTCAGCGGCTGGAGAACACGTGCTGCCTCCGGCCCCTGCAAAGCCAACTGCACCGTCTCCAGGGAGGCGTCAGTAATGCTCACCTCGGCGCTCAATTCCTCCGCCTGCTTCCGCACCCATTCCAAGTCTTTAAAGGTATTGGCGGCATTGACTACCAGTAGAAACTTCCCCTCTTCCAGGCGGTAAACCAAAATGTCGTCCACCGTACCGCCGTTCGGATAACACATGGGGCTGTAAATTACCTTGTCGCCTTTGGCCAGGGAAGCCTCATTGGTGATCAAGTGCTGGACCAGCCGAAAGGCATCCGCCCCTTTTATCTCTATCTCTCCCATATGGGAAACATCAAAGAGCCCGGCTCTAGTTCTTACCGCCTGATGTTCCTCCAGGATACTCGTGTATTGTAAGGGCATAAGCCAGCCTCCGAATTCCACCATACGGGCGCCCGCCGACACATGCTCCCCGTAGAGGGGTGTTTTTCGGCCCGTTTCTGTACCCATAATCTCACCTCTACTAATTAGTATGGCCCGGAAAAATTAAGAGGCCCATACCGCTATTAAAACGGTGTGAGCCTCTGTCTCTTTACCTGAGAGATTAGGCCTTAAAGCCTTACCCCTTTGGTGTCTCCTGTAAAGGAGAACTCTCCAGAGCCGCGTCCAGGAGTAGTACTTTTGCCTGAGAGTTTCCCCCGGCTGCCACCCACAACCGGGCTTGCTCCTTCGGCGCCCCCATTATCCAGGCGGGTTCTTACTGCGGCAGGGGTCTCTTCTACTCCCTTCCTTCGCTTGTTATGAAATTGTTAGAGTTTACTAG
Organism: Neomoorellaceae bacterium; assembly: GCA_049701195.1. Taxonomy (GTDB): domain Bacteria; phylum Bacillota; class DSM-521; order Neomoorellales; family Neomoorellaceae; genus JBNATU01. Next base: position 83,911 of record JBNATU010000006.1, on the reverse strand, counting down.
AATCTCTTGAGCTTTGTTTTTCTGCTCAAGGTCATTTTAAAGTTTACTTATCATAGCGACTACCCCGAAAATGCGCTTTGGCTATTTTCATCCTTACTGATGGTGCTGCGCTGGCAGCATGGGACTCTCTACCGCAACTGTGCTATTACTTTTATTATGATGTTTATTCGACACCTGGAGCTTTTTATCCTTCTTGTATGAAAATTTTTTATGCATCCTTTATTAGGGTACGTGCGGTGGGCGTAGCGGCTACCCCGCCCTCGCCGGTTTCTCTCAAAGAGGGAGGCAGACTGCGACCCACCTGTACCATGGCCGCTACTACTTCATCCAGGGGAATATAAGAGGGCAGGCCCGCCAGGGCCATGTCTGCCGCGGCCAGCGCATGGGCGGCCCCTAGGGCGTTACGTTTCACACAGGGTATCTCCACCAAGCCACCTACCGGGTCGCATACCAGACCCAGCCAGCCCTTCAGGGCTATGGCCGCCGCGTCTACAGCCTGCCGCGGCCGTCCGCCAGCGATTTCCACTGCCGCTGCGGCAGCCATGGCGCTGGCTACCCCGCATTCCGCCTGGCATCCCAAAGCCGCACCGGACAGAGAAGCCTGCTTCCCTATGACTATACCCATGCCGGCGGCCGTAAAAAGGCCGTTCACCAATACTTCGTCCGGCCACCCTTTCTCTGCTTGCAAGGCCAGCAGGACTCCCGGCAGGATGCCACAGGAGCCAGCCGTGGGAGCGGCCACTATACGGCCCATGCAGGCATTGACCTCGGCCACCGCGAGGGCCAAAGCTATGGCCCTCCCCGTAGCACCTCCCGATAAACTTCGCCCCTGTTCCCGGGCAGTCTCCACCAGCCGGGCTCCTCCACCTATCAGGCCGCTGGGGGACCGCATATCTCCCGTCAGGCCCTTTTGGGCCGCGGCCCGCATTATCTCTAGCCTCTCCGCCATCTTTTCCCTGAGGGAAGCCTCATCCTGCCCGCTTAAATGGACTTGGTAATGCAGTACCACCTGGTACAGCGGCAGGTTTTTCTCTTCCGCCTCGGCCAAAAGTTCCGCCGCTCTTCTCCACTTAGATGGGGTCAATGTGGATCACCCGCTCCATCACCGGCCATGTGCGCAGGCCCACGATCATTTCTTCCGGAAGACCCTCGTCCGTCTCCACCACCATTAAAGCCCGCTGGCCCAGGCCCTCCCGCGAAACCCGCATGCGGGCAATATTTATGCTGCGGCCCGCCAGTAGGGCGGTTACTGCCGCTATGATTCCGGGCTGGTCTTTATAAGCAGCTACCAGGGTAGGCAATTCACCCGTGACTTCTACCGGAAATTGGTCGATCCTGTTGACTACTACTTGAGCTCCCCCCAGCGACGAAGCCATTACCTCCACCTGGCGCGCACTCCCTTGTAAAACGAGCCGCACCGAATTAGGATGTACCTCGCCCAAATCCCTTTCTTCCAGCGCAATTTCCAGCCCGTCTTCCCGGGCCAGGTCTAAAGCCTGGCGCACGCGCTCGTCGTCTACGTTTAAGCCCAGCAAACCCGCCACCAGGGCCCTATCCGTACCGTGACCCCGATAAGTGCGGGCAAACGAGCCGTGCAGGAAAATTTCTGCTCTCCTGGGATCCTCACCCAGTATAGCCCGGGCCAGACGGCCGATGCGTACCGCTCCGGCAGTGTGGGAGCTGGAAGGGCCTATCATCACGGGGCCGATAACCTGGAAAACATCCATAAAGGCCCTCCCTACCCGGCTACAATGGCCGTACCGGACTTCCCGGACACAGCCGCCGCCGCTCGGCTTAAGGACCCGATAATGGCCTTTTCGCCGCCTGCTTCTACGAAACTTATGGCCGCTTCGACCTTGGGACCCATGCTCCCCGGCGGGAATTGTCCTTCCGCCAGATATTTCTTGGCTTCCGCCACCGTCAGCCGCGCCACCGCCCTCTGGGAGGGTCGGCCGAAGTCCAGATAGACCTGTTCCACTTCGGTCAATAGGAATAAAACGTCCGCCCCCACCTCGTTGGCCAAAAGGCGCGCCGCCCGGTCCTTATCGATCACCGCCTCTACACCCCCAAGGCTTCCATCAGGACGGCGAACCACAGGAATACCCCCGCCTCCGGCCGCCACCACGATAATGCCTGCCTGAACCAGAGCTTTGATGGCTTCTTTTTCAATTATTTCTAAAGGCCGGGGAGAAGGTACCACCCGCCGCCAGCCCCGGTGGCTGTCCTCGACCACCTTATATCCCTTTTCCGCCGCCAACTTGCGCGCTTCCTCCTCAGTATAAAAGGGCCCGATGGGTTTGGTGGGATTTTGAAAGGCCGGATCTCCCGGGTCTACCACTACTTGAGTGACGAGAGACACTACCGGTGTGTTTAACCCTGCACGTTGCAGCTCATACCCCAGGGATTGCTGAATCATGTAACCGATAGAGGCCTGCGTGTTGGATACCAATACATCTAGAGGCATAGCGGGTACCACATCTTTGGCCAGCTCGTTCTTTATAAGTATGCTACCCACCTGGGGGCCGTTTCCATGCGTGATTACCAGGCGATAGCCCTCACGCACCAGATCTACTACCTGACGGCAGGTATCCTGGATATTGGCCTTTTGCTCTTCATAAGTGCCTTTCTGCCCCGGACGGACTATGGCGTTGCCTCCAAAAGCCAGCACCACGGTCTTAGCCATGCCGCTCACTCCTGTTAAGTCCATTTTATTTTTTACTATATATATTCAATGTCGCTTAGATTAGTCCTGCTTCATTTAAAAATATTTTTTTAACCAGAAATAAAAGCGGGTTCTCCTGAACCCGCGGTGACACTGCAAAAAAACTCCCCTTCTTCCCCGGCTAGCCTCCTTCATCCGAGCGGCTCAACTCCAGCAATTCCGCCACTTCTCCTAGGTCAAACCGGTAAGTCCGGTTGCAAAAAGCGCACTTAGCCTCGGCCCCACCCTGTTCCTCTAAAAGCTGCTTCAGTTCCTCAGCCCCCAAAGCCAAAAGAATGTTCCGCAGCCGCTCTCGCGAGCAATCACAGGTAAACTTGAGGGGATCGCGCTGGTGGATCTTAAAAGAATATCCTTTCAAAAGAAGGTACAGAATATCTTCCGGTGTGGCTCCCTGCGAAATAAGCCGGCTGACGGCACCCGCTTCTTTAATGTTTTTCTCCAAAGCCTCGGCCAGCTCCTGGCTGGCTTCAGGCAAAACCTGTACCAGGTAGCCCCCGGCAGCTCCTACCCGGCCGTCGGGCTCTACCATCACGCCTAAGCCTACCGCCGAAGGCTTCTGTTCCGAAGCGGTAAAGTAATAGGCTAAATCTTCTCCGATTTCTCCGGAGACCAGCTCTACACTGCCCACGTAAGGCTCTTTCAATCCTAAATCCTTGATAACATAAAGCCATCCTTTACCCACTGCTCGGCCTACGTCTAACTTCCCCCTGGCCTTTAACGGCAAATCTACTTGGGGTTCGGCCACATATCCTTTTACTGCCCCCGGTCGGGCCACGGCCACTATGCTTCCTAAAGGACCGTCTCCCTCTACGCGCAGGGTAAGGCTATGACCGTCTTTCAGGGTAGCCGCCATAAGGGCCGCCCCGGTCAGTACGCGCCCCAAGGCCGCGGTAGCCACCGGAGAAGTGCGGTGGAGATTTCTAGCTTCCTGCACCAGATCGGTGGTCCGCGCCGCCAAAGCCAATATCTCGCCTTCTGCAGCGGTAGCCCGCACCAGATAATCGCTCATGGTTTTCTCCCTTTTTAACCGCTCTTAACCGCCCGAATATAAGGCAGCAACCGACAAGTAGAGCCCACGAATAGCTCACACCTTTAGGATAGGGCATAAAGGTATTCCGGTCAATCCCTATGGAACCTGGGGTATCCCCACTTTTACCTCTAGGCCTGCTTGGGCTTAAAGCTCGCTCCAAAAACCCTCGCGGGCCAAACTAGCGCTTGGCTCAAGGCTCCGGCAGGCTTCCCGGCAAATTTGGCATCCTGCCTCAATTGCCGGCCTCAGGCCTCTCACACGCCTCGGGCCTGCCTTCACCTTTCGCTAAGCTCGAGTTTGGCTACCGCTCCTGTTTAGTCGCTCGCTTCTAAGCCTAAACAAGCCTCCCCAGCAAAAACTGGAGATAACTCAGCTATGGAACCTGGGGATACCTCCTCCGGGCCTACAAGGTTACTCTTATTCCAGGCCGGCCCGGCGCCGGACGCGGCGCAAGGCCAGGTTGCACTGGCGCTGGAGCTCTTCTACATCTATAGAGAGAAGCCGCCTGTCCGCCACCACCGGCCTGCCGTCCACTATAGTCCAGGCGACATCGCTGCCGCGGGTTTCATAGACCAGCCGGCTGTATATGTCCACCGTATCCCCCGGAGTCTGGTGCAGGCCGTGCAGGTCAACTATAACTACGTCGGCCTTTTTGCCCACTTCCAGGCTACCTATTTCCTGCTCCAGCCCTAAGGCCCGCGCTCCTCCCAAGGTGGCCATCTCCATGACCTGCCAGGCGGGCATGGCCGTGGGCCCATGTAGGGGTTTTTGGATTAAAGCTGCCAGGTGCATTTCCTTGAACATGTCCAGGTTATTGTTGCCGGGCGCTCCATCCGCTCCGAGGGTAACATTGACCCCCCGGCTTATCAGTTCCGGTACCGGGGCGATACCGGAACCGAGCTTCAGGTTACACGAGGGGCAGTGGGCCACCTGAGTTCCGGTAGTAGCCAGAATTTCCTTTTCCGTTTCGTCCAGCCAAATGCAATGGGCCAGCACTACATTAGGGCCGGTCAATCCCAGTTCATGCAGATAAGTGACATTGCGTTTGCCGGTCAGTTCTTCTACCAGGCGCACTTCCTCCCGGTTTTCCGAAGCATGGGTGTGTACCAGCACGCCATACCGGCGGGCCAGCTCTCCTACTTCCCGCATGAGCTTATCGGAGCAGGAGAGCGCAAAACGGGGGGCAAAGGCATAGCGCAGACGCCCTCCGGCCGCTCCGTGCCATTTCCGGCAGAGCTCCACGCTCTCGGCCAGGGAAGCCTCCGCGTCCTCCCGCAGGGAAGGCGGCACCCCTTCCCCGGCATCCATCATAACTTTGCCGAAAGTACAGCGGATGCCGCTTTGCTCTATTCCCTTTACGGCCGCCTCGGTATGGTGCACCGTCTCCATATCCAGAATGGTGGTGGTACCGCTCAAGAGCATTTCGGCACAGCCCAGCAGGGCGGAATAGTAGATAGACTCCTCATCATGGGCGCCTTCCAAGGGCCAGATGCGCTTTTTCAGCCAGTCCAGCAGGGCCAGGTCATCCGCCTGACCGCGGAAAAGAGTCTGGCAGAGGTGTACGTGGGTTTGCACCAGGCCGGGGATCACCGCCTGGCCGGAAGCGTCGATGACCGTATCGGCCCTTTCCGGTGTATCCCCTACGGCCGCAATGAAATTATCTTCTATATAGAGGTTGCCGTTCAGGATACGGCGTTCCTTGTCCATGGTGACCAGTATGCCGTTCTTAATGAGAATGCTCATTTCGGCCCTCCTTAGCTTTTAAAGCCTTAAGCACCCGTTCCGGCGTAGCCGGCAGCTCGGTTATCCGCACGCCGATGGCATTATAAATGGCGTTGAGGATGGCCGGAGCAGCGGGTAAGGTGGCCGGCTCGCCTACCCCTTTAGCTCCATAAGGCCCGGTGGGCTCCGGATCTTCTATGATGATAGGCTCTACTTCGGGCATATCCATGCTGGTGGGGATAAGGTAGTTGCTAAAGGAGGGGTTATAGATTTGCCCTTTATTTAAGACCACCTCTTCCATCAGGGCCAAACCTACCCCCATGGCTACTCCTCCGCCGATCTGCCCTATTACCGCTCCTCGGTTTATGGCCCGGCCCACATCATGAGCGGCTATTACTTTTAGTACTCTTACTTCCCCGGTAGAAGTATCTACCTCTACTTCGGCAATCTGTACTCCGAAGGAATAAGGCCAGTAAGGGGCTCCCTGGCCGTTTTCATCCAGTCTGGTGGTATGGGCGGTAAAAGTCCCTTCTCCCACCAACCGAACCCCCGCCAGCCGCGCCCGGAAGGCGGCCGTAGCGATGTCTATCTTTTTTTCCGGGTAGCCCAGCACACTTATATACCCCTCGGCCGCCTTGAGTCCCATAATGGTATTCACTCCCAGTTCGCGGGCCACAAATTCCAGAAGCTTGTCGGCCGCCTGGCGGCTGGCCAGACGCACCGCGTTGCCGGAGACATAAGTCTGGCGCGTGGCCGCTGTGGTCCCCGCGTCCGGAGTAGCATCGGTGTCCGCCGCCACTACGGTTATTTTTTCCAGGGGGACGCCGATTTCCTGAGCCGCAATTTGGGCCAGAATGGTGCTGGAACCCTGGCCGCAATCGGCTGCTCCTGTGCGTACCGTAACCGAACCGTCGTCATGGATTTCCACCAGGGCCGTGGAGACATCCGGAAAGCCATTGCCGTAACCTATGCCGTAGAAGGTGCAGGCCATCCCTATGCCCCGCTTCTTGGGCAACGCTATCTCCCCCTCTCCGCAGCTCTTCTATTTTAGGTTTTCCACATCCCAACCCGCTGCCCGGGCGGCGGCTAAAAGGCAGGCTTCCAAACCTACGCTCCTTTCCAGAACCTGCCCCGTGGCCGTCACGTCGCCCGCGCGTAGGATGTTGCGCCAGCGTATGGTGAAGGGATGAAGACCTAGTTGGGCCGCCAGCAGATCCATCTGGCTTTCATAGGCTACGGGCGGCTGGGTGGCTCCAAAGCCGCGCATGGCTCCGGTAAAAGGATTATTGGTATACACGGCATAAGCATCGACTTTAACATGGGGCACCTTATAGGGTCCGGTGGCATGGACGGCCGCCTTGCGCAGCACATTGGGGGACCAGGAGGCATAGGCTCCGCTGTCCCCGATGATTTCGGCTTCTACAAAAGTGAGTCTCCCCTCTTTATCCGCCCCCGTGGTATATTTCATAATCATGGGATGGCGCTTGCTGTGGGAGTAAAAAGATTCCTCCCGGCTGTTAACCATCTTCACCGGCCTCCCCGTACGGTAGGCCAACAAAGCCGCCAATATTTGGAGGGTCATATCCTCCCGGCCGCCGAACGCCCCTCCTACCGTAGTGGTGATTATCCGCACGCGATCTTGGGCCAGGCCCAGAGCTCGAGCCACCTCTGCCCTGTCCCAGTGGGGGTATTGGGTAGCCACATGAATTTCTATATGACCTCGCTCATCTACCCTGGCCACCGCAGCTTCCGGCTGGAGGAAGGCGTGGTCCAACATGGGGGTGCGGTAGGTATTGCTCACTATAACAGCCGAAGCCTTACGGCCGGCTTCTACATCCCCCCGCCTGATTTTTATATGATAAAGTATATTGCCTTCTTCATGAATTAGAGGCGCTCCCGGCTGCATAGCCTCTAAAGGATCAAAGACGGCCGGCAACGGCTCGTACTCCACTTGGATAGCCTCGCAGGCCTTCTCTGCCGCCTCCTCACTTTCCGCAGCCACCACCGCTACTACGTCGTTCACCGAGCGCACCCGTTCGCCGGCCAGTACCGGCATGTGGGGTAGGAGCACGCCATGTCCATTGTGGCCCGGTACGTCCCGGGCAGTCAATACTGCGGCTACTCCGGGTATCTGGAGCACTCGTTCCACTTGCACTCTCCGTATACGGGCGGAAGCCTCCGGTATCCGCTTGGCTTTGCCGTAAAGCATACCCGGAAAGCTTATATCCGCGGGGTAGAGGGCCCGCCCCGTAGCCTTAGCCGCTCCCTCAATGCGTCCCACGGATTTGCCGACCAGGTTTTCGGTCATAACCTCACCTTCTTCCCTGGAGAAGGTAAAACCTATAAAAATAGTGACCGGTTTCTACGCAAGGCCAACCCGCCTTCGTAGTCAGATGATTCCGGTCACCTGGTAGAAACCCCCAGCCCCATTGCCGGGGTTATACGAAGGTTTCATAATTATTAATTCGCCATCAGGTTTTTAAATCCTGCTGACTTCAGGAAAGGCATCCGCAGAAAATTGCTCAGAGAGGCCGGGACACCCCTCAAAACCCCGGCCTTCCCCCGACTTTTATAATTTGCGGCGCAAGACCGCAGGGAACAGAGCATAGAAGGCGGTAGCCTGAACCACGTCCTCCAGCGGTACCTGATCTTTTACCGTGTGGGCATAGACTTCGTTGCCGGGCCCGAAACCGATGGCCGGAATGTGGGCCTTGCCCATCCAGTAAATGCCGTTGGTAGAAAATACCCATTTGCCTATTTCCGGCTTAGAACCGAAAAGCTTTTCACAAGTCTCTACTCCGGCCTGCACCAGAGCATGATCTTCCGGCAGAGCCCAGGCGGGAAAATATTTGTCTACGGTGAAGACAAAGCCGTTGTAGCTCGGCTCATCGTAGATCAGCACTTCTACCTTACCCCCATGGGGTTCTGCTACCCGGCGCACCTGCTCTACGGCCATCTCCAGAGTTTCACCGAAGGTCAACCGGCGATCAAGGTATATGATGCACTCGTCCGGCAGCGCGTTTATAGAAGGTGTCTTGCAGCGTATATCGGTTACTGCTATGCTGCCCTTGCCCAGGAAGGGGTCGTCCAGAAACTCCGAACCCATGCTGCTTATGGCCTGAATAATAGGGGCCATTTTGTAAACGGCGTTCTCCCCCCGTTCAGGCGCGCTGGCGTGGCAGGTGCGCCCTTTGGTGACTACCTTCATCTCTACTCTCCCGCGATGGCCCCGGTAAATTTTCATGTTGGTCGGTTCGCCAATCACTACAAAATCAGGACGGATCTTATCGGTTTCCACCAGCGAGTGGGGGGCAATGCCATCGCACACCTCTTCCAGGTTGCCGAAATAGTAGGCTGTATACCCCTCCAGCAGTCCCAGATCATGAGCGATCTTTAACCCGTAAACCATACCGGGGGTGGAACCTTTTTCGTCACAGGCCCCCAGTCCGTAAAAAATACCGTTCTCCACTTTACCCTGGTAAGGGTCCCATTCCCACTGGGTGGGGTCGGCCACATCCACCGTATCCACATGGGAATCGTACAAGATCACTTTTTCTCCCCGGCCGATGCGGCCCACCACGTTGCCCATGTGATCGTAAAATACTTCTTCGTACCCCAGCTTCTTCATCTCTTCGGCAATGCGTTTAACCACCTCCCCAATGGCTCCGTTAGGGGAAGGAATGGCCACAATATCTCTCAAAAATTTAATTATCTCTTCCCGGTAACGCTCCACTTCGCTTTTTATTCTTTCTACTGCTTCTTCCCAGTTCATCCGGTTCACCTCTTTGGGGGTAGGATGTCTATGCCGCCGGTGGGGCACCGGCAAAAGGGGGAAAAGGGTTAAAGATCATTTTGGGGTTTGGAAGCCCTGCGAACTAAGGCCGCCCGCCCATAACCAGGGCTAGAAGGGCTTTCTGCACATGGAGCCTATTTTCCGCCTCGTCGTACACTACCGATTGGGGCCCGTCGATAACCTCATCCGTAACCTCAAAACCGCGGTCGGCCGGCAGGGGATGCATGTAAATGGCATGTTTCTTGGCCAGGCGCATCATGCGCGCATCGCATATCCACTGGGGGTATTTCTTGATCAGTTTAATGCCTTCTTCTTTGTCCTGGGTATGGACCAGCGGTCCCCAGCTCTTGGGAATGACGATGTCTGCATCCTTGAAGGCATACTCCATATCATCCACGATTTCAAATTTAACCCCGGCCTCTTCCGCGTTCTTCTTGGCCTGGGCTACTATCTCGGGCATGAGCTCGAACTCCGGAGGGTGGGCCAGGGTAACATCTATACCGAAGCGCGGCATCATAAGAATTAAGCTCTGCGGTACGGACAAGGGGCGCACATACCTGGGAGCCGAAGTCCAGGAGACCACAAGTTTAAGGCCCCGCGTATTACGGCCGAAGCGCTCCCTTATGGTCATATAGTCTGCCAGTATTTGACAGGGATGGTACATATCGCACTGCATATTGATTACCGGAACACTGGCGTACTTGGCCACTTCGCGCAAGTATTTATTGCCTTCACCGTAGGTACAATGCCGGATGGCGATTCCATGACCGAACCTGGACAGAACCATAGCCGTATCTTTGGCATTTTCCCCGTGAGAAATCTGGAGCCTATCCGGGCTAAGGTCGTGGGCATGCCCGCCCAACTGGGTCATACCGGCCTCGAAGGAATTGCGGGTACGAGTGGAATTATCAAAGAAAATCATGAAGAGGGTCTTGGCCCGCAAAATATGGTCATGCAACTGTCCGGTGGCGAACTCCTGTTTCAGGCGCTCGGCCAGAGAGAACACCATTTCTAATTCTTCTTTGGTCCACTCTTGGGTGGTGATGAAATGTTTTCCCCTCAATAGTGAATGCATAAATTATCCCTCCTGATTTGGATATAAGTTTAGGCATCGGCTTGGGTCTTTATTTTTCTGCTTCCGTCCTCTGAATTAGCCCCCGCGGCTCTCCTCACCTCCTTCGCTTCTGGAGAAAAAACATACAATGTTTTATTTCTTCCCGGAGCCGATATTTTCTCCACTCCGGCCTTTTTAATCATGCCGGCCTCCAGAAGTTTTCTTATCATCCTTTGGGCCGACCTCAAGCTCACTCCGGTAATGCGTGCCAAGTCTTCGGAAGAAAACACCTCCTTGGGAAGGAAGGAAAGGGCCGATATTACTTTACTTAAGGTGGCCGGCGAACAACCGGCTTTTTGGGCCAGGTGGAAGAGAGCTTGATCGCTGGTTACACAGACTTCTACTTTTAAGGCCTGACTGCTCTGTAAGGGGCCCCAGAGTTCGCCGGTATCGGACAGCAGGTAACAGCAGTTGCCCCCATTCCTTACCGCCATCTGTACTGCCTTGTAGGCCATCCGTCCTGCATCCCAGGAGGTGCGGCCAAAACCTATCCCTACGCTGGCCGAAACTCCGAGCTCTTTCTTCAGGATGGCGATCGGTTCGAAGGAGCGGAAGGAGCAGGTTAATTCTTTCAAGGATCCTCTGGTGGTGATAAACAAAAAGCTCCCCGGTCGGGTATAGGTGACAAAGGCCCCGATGCGCTCGAACTGGCTCAACAAAAGTCGGTGGACCTCCAGTATTAACTTTTCCCTCTTGTATTCATACGGGCTCCCCTGGTTATCTTTAGGCCAACCATCAAGTTCCAATATGCCTACAGCTATCTGCCGCCCCGCCTCTCTAGCGGCCGTTCCCAGGATTATACCTTTTTCCAACAATTCCCGTAAAGCCGAGTTAGTAGGAACAGCCCATTCCACAGGGATAACGTCTTTTCGTAATTTCCGAGAGACATTCCTTATGCAAGTGATGACCGCCGCAATACGGCCCTCCTCGTAAGCCCTGCGGTGCAGGCGGTACAGGTCATCCTCCGCGGCAGCCTCCAGAATAATAACTTCGCTACTGTCCAATCCGATTTCACGAAACACTTCCTTCACTATCTCGCGACCGAAACCGTCAATGCTCACCTTTCTTATATCGTGCCCCTGGCTTAAAAGGCGCAGCAAAGAAGGATATAACCATTCCGGGCTATAAGGGACGTAAGCCGAAGGGACTACCCACTGAGGAAAGGCCCCCTGAACGCGACTATAGGCCAAAGGACCGGTAAAAAGGATGACCTCGTTTTCCTCACTAGCCCTCTGGTAGAGGTTAACGATCTGTTCCTCCTCTTCATAAGGGTAAAGATTCACCTCTATCCGGTTTTCCATCTCTCGGGCGCATTGAGCCGCTCTAAGCAATAAATCTTCCGGACCGACAAGACCGGCTTTAATAGGTTTTTCATTTAGCATTTAGGTATAGCACCCTTTTCCCTGGCGGCAATATAGCGGTAGCAAAAGCGTCGTGTCTTTTTTATGTCGTTAATAGTATATATTCTACACCCTTTTTTAGATTCCTGCCATCTCGTAAAATATTATTTCACTCTAGTGGGCACTATTTAATGCTGGCTTAAAATTGACCGGCCTCGACCTTAGTGGTCGGTCGCGTAATCGGACGCCTCAAGCAATGGGGCGATATCCCCTCGCAGAAAAGACAAAGCGGCTTCGGCCATCACCTGGTAACCCTTCCGGTTAGGGTGAGCAGCATCTACAAAGTATTCTTCCCGGCCCCAGCCGGTATCCGGGTCCAATAAAGGAGTGTAAAGATCGAGCAGCATTAGACCGTAAGAAGCAGCCAGGGAGCGATAAGCCTCCCGGTAAGTTTCCAGAGCCGCAGCCATATCGGCCAAGAAGGAGCCCGGGAGGTCCGCTTCCTTGGGGCAGAGCGGAGGCGGTAGGGCAATTACCGGCAAGATACCCGACCGTCGAGCCTTGTCTACCATGTGCCGCACATGGTCCTTAACTTCAGCCGCCGGCACCTTGGCCCAGGCATCATTGGTGCCTCCCATGATTATCACTGCCCGCGGCTTCACCTCCACTACATCGCGGTCAAAGCGGGCCAGCATTTCTCCCGTGGTTTCGCCGTTTATACCTCGATTGACCACCGGCCACCCGAGGACCTGTCCCGCCAGATGGAGCCACGAATCTTTGGGGCCGTAGGGATAACCGTAGGTAAGGCTGTCGCCTATCCCCACAAGGTAGGCTTGCGTCATATAGGAACACCCCCACGTTATACGGTTTCCTTCTAACGGTTTACGCTTTCCTCTGCTTCGCTTGCTAACCGGACATGCCGTCCATACTTGCCCAGCATAACCGCGCATGAAAATAAAGCTATTTTGGTGCCAATCGGCCATGCCCCGAAGGGTACAACCTTTCTATGGAAATACATCTGCAGGCTATTTTCATACTAACCGGCCATGCCCAAGGGGCACAACCACGCATGAAAATAGGGCTATTTCCGTACTAACTGCCTTCAGTTGCGTACCAGCCGTACCCTGCTGCCGCTGCCGTCCGGCCCCGGCGGTATGACTTCCAAGTATACCGGCATCCGTTCGCGCAGTTCTCGTACGTGGCTGATAACTCCCACAAGGCATTCGCCCAGGCGCAGTTTTTCCAGGGACTGCATAACTACTTCCAGTTTTTCGGCATCCAGGGTGCCGAAGCCTTCATCCAGAAAGAAAAAGCCCAAAGGGTAGCGGCCTTTCAGTTGCAGTTGGGCGGACAGAGCCAGGGCTAAAGAGAGAGAAGCCAGAAAAGTCTCTCCTCCCGAAAGGGTGGAAACCGGCCGGCGTTGTCCTCCGTTGAAGTCGTCCCGCAGAATAAATTCGTTTTTGTCATCCAGTTCCAGGGCATAGCGTTGACCCGTCAGGCTTCCCAAGCGCCGCGAGGCCTCCAGGGCCATCGCCTTAAGCTGCTCTTCCGCCAGGAACTCCACGAATTTGCGGCCGCTGAGCAGGCGCCTTAAAGTGTCGGCCAGCTCCCTTCGCCGGGCCACTTTTTGTTTTTCTTCCTGGAGCGCCAGCCAACGCCGATGGTTTTTCTCCAGGCGCTCGAGTTCATTCTGGCGAACTGCCAGCCGGGCCCTATGGGTCTGAAGATCCCTTTCCAACTCTTCCATACGGACCTTCAAACTCTCCCAGGCCGCCGGATCAAAAGGCCGGCCGTCTAGAGCCTCTTCCAGTTCTCTTATCTCTTGGCCCACTGCATAGAGGCGGTGCTCGAAGTCTTCTAACCTGATGGCTAAAGCGCGGCGTTCTTCCTCATCCCTAAGTGCGCTCAAGGCCGAAGAGCGGGTGTCAAAGCCGGCGACTACCAGCTTCTGCTCTATACGCCGCTTAAGCTCTTCTTCCTCACGTTGCAAGGTTATAAGCCGGCTCTCCAGAGCAGTTACTCTTTTCTGCGCTTCGGTAAGCTCGGCCCAGGCTGCATCCTTTTCTCGCCGGTACTGATTAATTCTGCTTTCCAAATCCGCCATCTTTTGCTCGATGGCCCGCTGCAAAACAGCGGGATCGCGGTCGCCGGCCACGCGACGGATCGCTTCCTGTAATTCCGCTTCGCGAGCTCGCCGGAAAGACATCTCTACCTTGAGAGCGCTTTCCTTAATCTGAAGGGACTGCACCTGCTCCTCCAGTTCGCGCACTTGAGCCTCTATCTCTTCTATCTCCTTTTCGAGCCGGTTGCGGTGCCGGCCGAGCTCGGCCAGTTGCTTTTCCGCTTGTCGCATCTGTTCCAGAAGCCTTAGGATTTGCTCCCTGCTTTGCCCTCCCGCCAGCCGGGAAAAAGTAGCCGCCAGGTCGGTTATTTCTGCCTGCAACCTATCCCTTTCCGGGAGAATATTCTCCTCCAAAGTTCGGTAAAGAACCTCCAGAGCCCTATTAGCCCTCAAGACCTCCTCTCGCCACTGTCTCGCTTCCGCCAGCTCTTTTTCGGCTTTCTCCAGTTCGCGGGTCAGGGCCTCCAATTTAGCAGAGTTTTCCCCTGTTCTGGCCGGGCGAGGATGCTCTCGAGAGCCGCAAACCGGGCAGGGTTCCCCCGCACGCAGTACCGCAGCCAGAGCTACCGCCTGTTGCGTCAGCAAAATCTGCTCCCGGGCCAGGCGCAAGGAGTCTATTTTCTCCTCCACTTCTTTTATTACCCCTTCCACGAGAAGACCCATATCCGTCTCTGGGGTGAACGCCGCACCGGGCAATCGCTTCCGCACCAATTGTACTAAGCTCTGGAACTCTTTTTGTAGGCGCAGCCGCCCTTCGCGGTATTTTTTTTCCCAGAGCACCGCCTGTTTCTCCCTATCCTCCAGAAGTGAGAGTATCCTTGCCGCATTTTCTAACCGGTCCTTCTCCTCCGGAGGTATGGTCATAGATAGCCAAAGATCAGTCAGCTCTTTTTGCCGGCCGCGCAGTTCCGCTACATAGTTGCGCTTATCCTCCAGCTTGGCAGAAACCAGCGCCATACTCTTTCGGAGTTCTTCCAGGGCCATTTCCTGTTTTTTCAGTTCTTCCAATAGTTTCGTCCTCTCCGCGGCCCTTTCTACCGCACCCTTAACCTTGAGCAGCCTGTCCTCCCACAGAGGCCGCTCCTTCTCTTTTTCTCTCTCCGCCTGCTCCAACTGTTCTTGGACCCTTCTCCACCTCGCCTCGGATTCCTTCTCCAGAAGCCTGGCTTGCTCCAGCAGTTTTCCGCATTCTCTTAGCTCTAAGGCGAGCTCCTGCTCGCGGGTTAGGTCCTGCCGCAAGGGCTCAGCTTTCGTAGCCAGCTCCAGTTCTCGGCGGCACTTCTCCATAGCCGGAAGTTCGGCCTGCAGGACATACATTTTATTTTTAGCCTGCTGCAATTTTTCATATTGCTTTCTCAGCTCTTCCATTTGCTCCCACTGCTGCCGTACTGCGGAACACTCCTTTTCTCTATCCCGTAGTATCCTCTCCTCCTCTTGCACGGCACCTCGGGCAGCGGCCACCGCCTGTTCTGAAGCATCTCCCATTCCCGCCTCTTCCGCAGCAATGTTAGCCAGCCGCTGTTCGCAATGCCCAAGCACCTTTTTGGCCTTCTCTGCCAGTTCCTCCCCATAAGGCTCCAGGCAAAAAATATATTCCAACATTTTGGCCCGTTCTCCGCCGCTGAGCTTCAAAAACTCATCGAATTTCCCTTGGGGCAAGACTACAGCTCTGGTAAAATCTTCCTTACGCAGCCCTAAAACCTTAATAATCTGGCTATCCACTTCGCTAGGAGTAGAGGCTATAACTTCCGTAATCTTTCCCGCCCCGTCCAGGGCCAGCAAACGCGCATACCGGGCCCGGAGGGAAAAGGGGTCACTTCCCTCCCGGGTATACTGCCGCTCCACCCGGTAGATCTTCCCCCCTATTTCAAAAGTGAAGGAAACCTGCAGCCGGTCCTCCTGTTGATTCAATATGCCGCGCTTCCCTCTCTCGGCCCGCTCCACATTGCCGAACAAGGCCAGAGTAATGGCATCTAAAATGGTAGATTTCCCTGCCCCGGTAGGCCCGAAAATCCCAAACAGCCCGTAGCCGGCCAGTTCCGCAAAATCGATCTGCTGCTCTTGCCGGTAACTGTGCAGCCCGGAAAATGCCAGCTTGAGGGGCTTCATAGGTCTGCCTCCCCTAGCACTTCATTCTCATCTCCAGCATTTACCAGCTCTAAGAATAAGTCTATTAGCTCCTGCGGGGGGTCGCTTCCCAATTGACGGGCGGCAAATAAGCGAAACTGTTCCTCCAGCGACAAAGCCTGTCTTCGACGGGCTAGATCTAAAGCCTCAGTTTCCGGCAAAAGTACTTTTATATTAACGACACCGGGGTGATGCCGCCGGATCTCGGCTACCTCCCGGGGCGATAAAGGCTCCTGCGCCCTTATTTCTAAATCCACCCAGCAACGCAAATTCCTTTCATCCCGGCACCAGTTGAAAAACTCTTCCAGGCTGGAGGCGCACCACATTTTTAGAGGCCAACCGCAGTGTAGAGGCACACTTCTCCAGGAGGCTTTTCGCCCCGGCAGCACCTCCACGATCACCACTTCTTTTTGTTGGTCCGCTTCGGAAAAGCTGTAAGCCAGGGGTGAACCGGCATACCGGCAGGGGGCCGCAGCAGCTTCCACACTCTGAGGTCGATGGAGATGCCCCAAGGCCACATAATGGGCCGTGGCCGGGAGCGCTTGCGCCGCCACTGCCAGGGTGCCGCCCAACTGAATAGGCCTTTCGGATTCCGATTCCCTGCCGCCGGATATAAAAAGGTGGCTTACCATAAGATTGACGGTGTCCGGGCGGAAATGGGCCGCCATTCCTTCCAAAATGGCCTTAACCCGCTCCGAATAAGCCGTCTGCAGGGGGCTATCTCCCAACTCAGGGCTCAGCAGTTCGTTTAGCCGCGCTTCCGAAGGGTAAGCCAGGGTGCCAATAACCGCATGGTGCTCACAGCCCGGAATCTTAAGCTCCAACCAACCGGGCCCGGAGGCCACCCTTTCTACCCCCCCCTTTCCCCGTCCGGGCGGCACGGTTTCCAAAGGATAACCTATGAGAGAAATGCCGTGGGTCAGAGCTAGAGGGCTGGCGGCCCGCAGGCGTTCCGGGCTGTCGTGGTTGCCCGCAATAACCACGATGGCCCTTCGTCCACCACCGGCCAACCGCTCCAAGGCTTCGTAGAATAAATTTTCGGCTTCTGCCGGAGGATTGAAACTATCGAAAACATCCCCGGCTAGGAGGACCAGATGGACATCTTCTGCCTCGACCAGAGCACACAACTCATCCACAAATTCTCTTTGTTCAGGCAGGCGCGACCTGCCCTCCAAGGTGCGTCCCAGATGCCAATCAGAGGTATGCAAAATGCGCAAGAAGGGTTCAGCTCCTTCGAGGTCGTTTCCTCATCTTTCTTCCCGGTCGTAGGGATTACCCAGAGCCGCCGGTGCTCCGATATGCTTTATTACCGTTTGACGGGTAGCCATGATCAGGACCACTACCGTGAGGATATAGGGCAACATCTTTAAGAAAAATGAGGGAACGGAAATCTTAGTGGCTGCCTGAAGAGTGTAGGCCAGGGAATCTACTCCGCCAAAGAGATAGGCTCCCAACACCGCCCTCAACGGGTCCCATACGGCAAAGATAACCAGGGCCACGGCTATCCAACCGCGACCGGCCGTCATGTTTTCCAACCAGCTGGGAGCATAGGCCAAAGAGAGGTAAGCCCCGCCGGCACCGGCCAGCATACCCCCGACTATAACGTGCAGGTAGCGCAGGGCGAAGACATTCACCCCGAGGGCATCCGCAGCCCCGGGATTTTCTCCCACCGCCCTCAGATTGAGGCCCGGCCGGGTGTGGTACAAATAATACCAGAGCAAGGGTACCAGAATATACGTAAGGTAAACTAAAGGATCATGACGGAACAAAATCGGCCCCAAGACGGGTATCTGAGCAAGGCCGGGAAGGTCTACGGCTTTAAAACTCATCGGCAAGGGAATGCCCACATAGGGTTTGCCCAAGAAGCCGCTTAATCCCGTGCCGAAAAGAGTGAGGGCCAAGCCGGTTACTACTTGATTGGAGCGCAGCGTAATAGTAAGAAAGGCGAAAAGAGCAGCTGTGGCTCCGCTGGCGAGCATGGCGGCTATAAAACCCAGCCACGGATTAGCCGTGCGCACGGCTACCATAAAGCCGCATACTGCACCTACCAGCATCATTCCCTCTACTCCTAAGTTCAGGACGCCGGCCCGCTCGGCCAAGATTTCGCCCAGAGCAGCATAAAGGAGAGGGGTCCCGGCGATGATAGCCGCCGCCAGCGCAGATACCCATACCGAGTTGTCCATAATCTATCTGGCGACCTCCTTGTGACCCAAGTACAGGCGGTAACGGGTCAATATTTCTCCACCGAGTACGAAGAAAAGAATGGCTCCCTGGAGCATGGAAACCGTAGCCGAGGGTACACCCATAGTCTGTACACTGTATCCTCCTACAATTAGACCGGCAAACAAGAAAGACACCAGAATAATGGTGACCGGGTGCAGTTTGGCTAACCACGCAATGATAATGGCCGTGTAACCATACCCGGGAGAAATGCCGTGTTGCAGGCGATGGCTCACGCCTGCCACTTCACTCATGCCTGCCAGTCCGGCCAGGGCACCGCTTAAAAACATAACTAAAATTATATTCCTTTCGATGCTCATTCCGGCATAACGAGCTGCTTTAAAACTTTCGCCAATGACGCGTATTTCATAACCCCAGCGCGTACGCCAAAGGATAACGGTCAGGACTACGGCGGCTATTAAGGCGAAGACCAATCCCAGATGCACTCGTGTTCCGGCCAGACTAGGCAAAGTAGCCGCTTTGCTGAAGGGAGCGGTAAGGGGGAAGTTAAAACCCTGCGGGTCTTTCCAGGGGCCGTAGACCAGATAATCTACCCACAGGATGGCTACATAGTTCAGCATCAAAGTAGTAATAACTTCGTTTACCCCCCATTTAGCCCGGGGGATGGCCGGCAGTAAAGCCCAGATCCCGCCCATCAGGCAGCCTGCGATAAACATGGCGGGAAGCATCACGTAGACCGGCCAATGGGGGAAGGTCAAAGCTACCCAACTGGCTCCAAAAGCTCCCATATAGAACTGACCTTCGGCCCCAATATTCCATAGAAGCATCCGGAAAGCTAAGGCCACCCCTAAGCTGGTCAGCATAAGCGGTATGGCCTTGACCACAGTTTCGGAAATGCCGTACTTGGAGCCGATGACCCCCTTCAACATGCTCTGATATACTTTCAGAGGGTCCAGGTTGGTCAAGGCCAGAAAAACGGCTCCTAAACCCAGGGCCAGGATCACCGAAACCACAGGAATTATTACCATCATAAAGGGCGAAGGTTGCAGGCGTTTTTCCCAAAAAACCCTGGTCATGCGCATACCTCCATTCTTTTAGCTCCCGCCATCATCAGCCCCAAGTCTTCAATATTGGCCTCTTCGGTGGGTACCACTCCCATAATCTGGCCCTCGTACATTACCGCAATCCGGTCGGCCAGCCGGAAGAGCTCTTCTAGGTCTTCGGAGATGAGAAGAATAGCCGTACCGGAAGCTCTCTGCTCCAGCAAAAGCCGGTGCACCGTCTCCGTAGCTCCTACATCCAGGCCCCTGCTGGGATAAACGGCCAGCAGGAGGCGGGGACGACTGGAAATTTCCCGAGCGAGAAGCAATCGTTGGAGGTTTCCGCCGGACATCAACTTCACAGGAGCCTCCAGATCAGCCATTTTGACTTGAAAGCGCTTCACCAGCTCCTCCGCCCACTGCCGCGCCGCTCTCCGGTTCATAAGGACCTTACCCCAGCGCGGATGACGATATTCCTTCAATAAAAGATTATCCACCGCCCCCAGATTGGGCACCAGGCCCATACCCAGGCGATCCTCGGGAACGAAACCTACTCCGGCGCCGATGACCCGGCAGGGGTCGCATTGCCCCAGTTCCTGGCCACCAACCGTTATGGAGCCGCTCAAGGCAGGACGTAACCCGGCGATGACCTCTGCCAGTTCCCTCTGGCCGTTGCCGGCCACCCCCGCGATGCCTAGAATCTCGCCTGCAGCTACGGATAATTCTATGCCCTTTAAGGCCAGTAAACCTTTGTCGTTCAAGGCTTTTAGTCCCTTAATCTCCAGTACCGTTTCGCCTTTAGCCGCCTGGGGTTTGCCTCCCTGCCATAAAATATCGCGGCCCACCATTAGCCTGGCCAGCTCCTTCTCGCTGGTCTCGCTTTTTTTCACCGTGGCCACCGTTTTGCCGCCCCGCAGGATGGTGATGGTGTCGGCAGCTTCCATAACTTCCTGCAACTTATGCGTAATAAAAATGACGGTACAGCCCTCCGCGGCCATCTTCTTGAGCGTCCTGTATAAATCCCGCGCTTCCTGGGGCGTTAACACTGCTGTGGGTTCGTCGAGAATAAGCACCCGAGCGCGGCGGTACAAGAGCTTGATAATTTCCACCCGCTGCTGCTCTCCCACGGACAACTGCCATACGCGGGCCTGGGGATCTATGCGAAGCCCATAGGCTTGGGACAGAGAAGTTATTTCCTCCGCTAATTTGTTTAGATTGAGCCTCAGGGTGCCTTTTAAGCCTAAGGCCACGTTCTCGGTTACCGTAAAGGGGGCCACCAATCGGAAATGCTGATGCACCATGCCGATTCCTGCTTCTATGGCCTCACGGGGAGAGCGAAAATTCACCTTCTGCCCGTTAATATAAATTTCTCCCCCATCCGGACGGTACAGACCGGTTAAGATGCTCATGAGAGTGCTCTTGCCCGCCCCGTTCTCTCCTAAAAGAGCATGTATTTCCCCTGGATAGGCCGTCAAGTTCACTCCATCGTTAGCTACCACGCCGGGGAAAACCTTAGTAATACCCCGCATTTCTACCGAAGGTACTGCCATGTAGACTCCCCCTGGTCCAGTTACTCTAAAGATAAGCAATTCGCTGCAGGAAGAACAAATTCCTGCCGGACAGCGTAATATATAATTAACTTTTTGGGTATTTTATACGATAAAATTTAAATGTAAATTTATTTTAAAGGCCGTGGCGTATGTCCCACGGCCTTTAGAGGTGCCTGCTTATTTGCTAGCGCGCGGGATCTCTCCCTCTACTCCTTCTACAAACCAGTCCACACCTAGCACTTCTTCATGGGTCATCTTGCTGCCCTCAGGTACCCGGACTTTGCCGCTCTGATCCTTAATGGGACCCTGGAATACATAGAACTTGCCTTCGAGGATCTCTTTCTTCTTGTTTTCTACCAGCTGGCGGACGTCCTGAGGTACAATATCGTTGAAGGGAGCTAAGTCCACAATACCGTCCTTCATGGTACCGTAGTACTGCTCCGGCTTCCAGGTACCGTTCTTTACGGCCTCTACCGTCTTAACGTAGTACGGACCCCAGTTCCAAATGGGCGCGGTGAGGGAGGCTTTAGGAGCGAACTGGCGCATATCCGAGTCATATCCGATACCGTATTTGCCCCTCTCCTGCGCGGCTTGCTGCGGTCCAGGAGTATCCTGGTGCTGGGCGATTACATCGGCGCCGGCATCCAGAAGGCTCAAAGCAGCCTGCTTTTCCGCCGCAGGGTCATACCAGGTATTGGTCCATACCACTTTCACCTTGACGTTGGGGTTGACCGAACGAGCTCCCAGGGTAAACGCATTGATTCCCCGGATAACTTCCGGAATGGGATGAGCCGCCACATACCCCAGAATGTTGGTCTTGGTCATCTTACCCGCAACTATACCGGAGAGATAGCGCGGTTCCTCCATGGCTCCAAAATAGGTACCTACGTTGGCAGCCGTTTTATAACCGGAACAGTGTAAGAAAGTGACGTTAGGATATTTTTCGGCCACTTTGATAACGTAATCCATATACCCAAAGCTGGTGGCAAAGATAACTTTATTGCCTTCTTCGGCCAGTTGGGTTAGGACGCGCTCGGCGTCAGGGCCTTCCGGAACGTTTTCGATGTAAGAAGTGGTGACCCAGGGCAATTTCTCCTGCAAATACTTGCGACCTTGGTCATGGGCCCATGTCCACCCCGCATCGCCCACCGGCCCCACATATACAAAAGCTACTTTCATTTGTTCTTCCTTCTTTTGCTCTCCCTGCTTCTGGTCCCCCGACGGAGGGGCGCTCTGCTGGCCACCGCATCCGGCCAAAAGGGCCAGGGCCAATACGAGGATCACACCTGCCGAAAGGATGCGAGCTAGTTTCTTCATACCTCTGTGCCGGGTCTGCTTTCGAAGCGCCCGGCCGCCACCTCCTTGCTGTTTTAATCAGACTATACGCTTTGCACTGGTCAGGCTGCAGCTAAAATCTTCTGGGCCCTCCTTACATAACCACCTCCTTTGCATAATTACCGGGTTCGGTGAGAAAGCACACCCTTCATTGAGGCTTCCTAAAACCGGCCCTTGGCTTTCCTGGCTGGTAGAGAGAGCACGTCCGCCCTCCTAGATTTTTCCTGATTTTCGTGGTTCGCGATAGCCTTTTGTACTTATTAGCTAGGATAAAGCTAATTCCTCCCGTTCGGCCCCGCCTTCTCCCTAAAATTTTCCCCTGGCCTCTCCTCCTCGGCACTGCAAGGCCCGAAGCTCAGGATACCCACACCACAGAAAAAACCAGGCTTACCCACACTTAACCACGAGGAATAGACCTTCGTAGTCAGGTGATTACGGTCACCTGGTAGAAACCCCCGGACCCATTACCGGGGTTATACGAAGTCTAAATAGCATCCTGATACACTATCGCCAAAGTTATAATTCAAGGATATAATTCGCCATTAATTCATAAAATCCTGCCGCAGTAGCCGGGCGAAATAATTTATACTGTATTCTTTTTGCATAGATTAAAGGATATTACATAAAAACGTCGAATAAAAATTTAATCCTACTAAACTTAAAGCAGCAAGGAGGCATGTAGATATGGCTCAATGGAGGGTCTATATAACCCGTCCTGTGCCGCAGCCGGCTATAGACATGCTGGCCGAGCACTGTGAAGTAAAGCTTAACCCCGAAGACCGCGTCCTCAGCAAGCAAGAATTGATAGAGAACATTCAGGGGTGCGACGGTGTCTTCTGCCTCTTAACCGACAAGATCGATGCGGAAGTCCTGGAGGCAGCCCGCGGCGTAAAAATATTCGCCAACATGGCCGTGGGCTTCGACAATATCGATGTGCAGGCGGCCACGGAGCGGGGCATCCTCATAACCAACACGCCGGGCGTGCTTACGGAAGCCACCGCCGAGATGGCCTGGGCTCTCCTTTTTGCCGTGGCCCGGCGCGTAGTGGAAGCCGACAAGTTCATGCGGGCCGGCAAATACCGGGCCTGGGGTCCTATGCTCTTCCTCGGCCAGGAGATACACGGCAAGACCCTGGGAGTGATCGGTGCCGGCCGTATCGGTACCGCCTTTGCCCGCAAAGCCAAATGCTTTGATCTTAAAGTTCTGTATACCGACGTGCAGCCTAATCCCCATTTTGAGGCCCAAAGCGGAGGCCAATTTGTAGATAAAGATACGCTTTTGCGGGAATCCGATTTTATATCCCTTCATGTACCCCTGACGCCTTCTACTTACCACCTCATCGGCGAGAGGGAATTAAAGCTCATGAAAAAGTCAGCCATTCTTATCAACACTTCCCGGGGTCCGGTGGTGGACGAAATAGCCCTGGTCAAGGCGTTACAGGAAAAGGAGATCTGGGGCGCCGGTCTGGACGTCTTTGAATGGGAACCCCAGATGGCTCCCGGACTGGCCGAGCTGGAAAATGTGATCGTTTGTCCTCACATAGCCAGCGCCACCTGGGAAACCCGGACGGCCATGGCTACTACGGCTGCCGCCAACCTTTTGGCAGCCCTGCGGGGCGAACTGCCGCCCCAATGCGTAAATCCGGAGGCCTATCGCGGAAAATAGCTTGGCGCTCCGGGCCGCACACACTTTCCGAAAGAAAGTGCAACATTTGTTAGACACGGATAAGAGAAGATCCCGGGCATTTGCCCAATCGTAAGGAGGTAATAGCTTATGTGGGAAAAACTTTTAGCCCGTAGAATGTTCGACCTGGGCACGGAAACTGCCTTCGAAGTGCTGGCCAAAGCCAAGGCTATGGAAGCCCAGGGCAAGGAGGTCGTTCACTTGGAAATTGGGGAGCCGGATTTCGATACCCCGCGCAATATCATAGAGGCGGCCGTTAAAGCCTTGAATTCCGGTTACACCCATTATACGCCGGCTCCCGGCCTGATGGAAGTCCGCCAGGCCATTGCGGAATACGCCACTCGCCAGAAAGGAGTACCCTATTCGGCGGAAGAAGTGGTCGTGGTCCCCGGCGGTAAACCCATCATGTTTTTCAGCATACTGGCCCTGGTGAATCCCGGCGAGGAAGTAATCTACCCTAATCCCGGCTTCCCCATTTATGAATCCGTCATCAAGTTCGTAGGGGGTCATCCCGTTCCCATCCCTTTGCGGGAAGAGAAGGATTTTCGCCTGGATGTAGAGGAACTGGCCCGTCTCATTACCCCCAGGACCAAGATGCTGATCCTGAATTCGCCCGCCAACCCCACCGGCGGCGTGTTAACCCGGGAAGATGTGGAGCGCATCGCCGAACTGGTGCGGGGCAAAAACATTATCGTCTTATCCGACGAAATCTACGACCGCATTGTTTATGACGGCGCCCGGCCGGTATCCATCGCCTCCCTGTCGGGGATGAAAGATCAAACCATCATCCTGGACGGTTTTTCTAAGACTTATGCCATGACCGGCTGGCGTTTGGGATACGGCCTGATGCCTAAGGATCTGGCCGCCCGCATCGCCCAGCTCATGGTCAACTCCAACTCCTGTACCGCGGCCTTCACCCAGATAGCCGGCATTGAAGCTTTAACCGGTCCCCAGGAGGCAGTAGAAGCCATGGTGGCCGAATTTAGGCGCCGGCGAGACATTATTGTCGAAGGCCTGAATTCTATCCCGGGCATCACTTGTAAAAAACCCAAGGGCGCTTTCTACGTATTCCCTAATGTCCGGTCCTTCGGCCGCCCCAGTAAACAGATCGCCGACTTCTTGCTGGAAGAGGCCGGGGTGGCCGTGCTGGGCGGCACAGCTTTCGGCGAGTACGGCGAGGGCTACCTGCGCCTTTCTTATGCCAACTCCGTGGAAAACATCCAGAAAGCCTTGAACAGGATAGAGGACGCTTTAAAGAAGCTGCGCTAGCCGGTTCCGGCCGGTCCGGCCGGAACCGGCGTTTATACTCCAGCCCGCGTTTAGTTTATATTACAGTCCGCGTTTATATGGTGATTATATAGAAGCGGAGCCCGTGAACCGGGCCCCGACAATTACTAAAGGCCCTCTCCCCTTGATTGGGGGAGGGCCTTTCTTTCTTGCTGGCCGCGGCATCCAATTTACCTCAACCCGGTCAAAGCCTCTTCCAGCGCCCGCAACACCAAAACTTGCGCCATTTCTTTACGGTATTCCCGGGAACCGCGCAAGGCGCTGTCCCGCGGCTGGGCCCGCTCGGCCGCTATCCGCGCCGCCTCCAGCATCTTCTCCCGGCTTACTTCCGCTCCCACCAGCGCTTCGGCCGCCTCCCCACACAGGAAAGGCCTCGGAGCTACCGGCGCCAGACAAATGCGCGCCCTCAGCCACCTTCCTTCTCTCACCTGTAGCCGCACCGCTGCGTTGAGCATGGGCAAAGATAAAGCCCGGCGCGGCGAAAGCCGTACAAAGGCCGAAGTGTCCCCTTCACCCCACTTGGGGACCAGAAAACGCCAGAGAAGCTCACGGCTGCTGTCCACCCGGGAGCGACCTACGCCTGCATATAACTCTTCCACCGGCACCCGCCTGGTGCCCTCAGGACCGATTATTTCCGCCTCAGCTCCTAGGGCTACCAGGGCTACGGCCGTATCGGCCGCCGGCTGCGCGTTGACCACATTGCCCGCCAAAGTACCCACATGGCGTATTTGCGGCGATCCTACGGCAGCAGCAGCCCGGGCCAGGGCCGGAAGCTTTTCCCTTATCAGCGGTGAGGTGGCTGCCTGGGTGTGGGTTACCCCTCCGCCTAAAACAAACTCGTCCTCTTCCTCGGCAATAACGTTAACTCCCGGGATGCGGGTTATGTCCACCAATACCTGCGGGTCCTTGCGCTTCTCTTTTATATCCACCATCAAGTCCGTACCGCCGGCAATGATCCTGGCTCCTTCATGGGCAGCCAGCATTTCCAGGCATTCAGCCGGTGAGCTCGGGAAAAGGTAGACATTCACCATAGGGCCAGCCTCCATCTCCATAGTACCTTTACCCTTCCAGATACCTCTTGCTTTAGAATCGTTCCCATAACTTTAAAGCCCGCTCCCGGGCCCGGGCGGCGATGGCTGCTTCATCCAGGTGCAACAGTTTACGCCCGCGCATAAGGATCTTCCCCGCAATAATAGTAGTGTCCACCCGGCCTCCGTGGAAGCCGAAAAGCAGGTGGCCGTACCAGTTGTCAGCCGTGAGGGGCGTCGGGGGTTCATATTCCACCAGGATGACATCGGCATAAGCGCCCGGAACCAGACGGCCTAAAGGGCGAGGGTAAAAGACCTCCAGGATTTTGCTGTTGTTGGTAAAGGCCATAGCCGGTATCTCCGTCCAGCCGGTACTGGGATTGCCGCTGGCCAGCTTACGCAACACATTGGCCGCTTTGAGCGACTCAAACATATCGCTGGTATACCCGTCGGTACCCAAGCCCACAGTAACCCCCGCTGCCAGCATCTCCCCTACCGGAGCGCAGCCTACAGCATTGCCCATGTTGGATTCCGGGTTGTGAACCACCAGAGTGCCC
Organism: Neomoorellaceae bacterium; assembly: GCA_049701195.1. Classification (GTDB taxonomy): domain Bacteria; phylum Bacillota; class DSM-521; order Neomoorellales; family Neomoorellaceae; genus JBNATU01. The sequence goes on along the minus strand of JBNATU010000006.1, from coordinate 57,280 downwards.
GTCTCTCGGAGCAGGGCAATTTCTCTTTCCGTTACATGGACACAGTGCGCAGCTATGGTCTGGGGACCCAAAATCCCGTGCTGGGCCAGACGTTCCACCACCCGCTTGCCGGAACGCTCCAAAGCATCTTCCACATCCTGGATGCCCTCCGCTACATGGATGTGAAAACCGCAACCCAAATCCCGGGCAGCTTCCCGGCAAGCAGCCAGCGTATCATCGGATAAAGTGAAAGAAGCGTGCAGGCCAAAGGTGGCGGAGAGGAGCCCTCCCTTGCCCCGGTATTTTTTGATAGCTTCCACGTTCTCTTCTATACCCTGCCGGGCAATCTCCGGGCCATCCCGGTCGGATACTTCGTAAGCCAGGCAGGTGCGGACGCCGGTCTCCTGCGCCGCCTGAGCAATGGCCTCCAGACTGCCCCTTACGGCACGGGGACTGGCGTGATGGTCCAAAATAGTAGTAGTCCCGCTCTTAATACAATCAATCAGGGGCGGGAGAGCGCTATAATAAACATCTTCCAAGGTAAGGGCTTTATCCAGCCGCCACCAAAGCCGCTGAAGTATTTCCAGAAAATTGGTCGGGGGATCATCCTTTAAAGCCATTCCCCGGGCAAAGGTGCTGTAAAGGTGCATGTGGGTGTTGGTCATACCCGGCATGATGATTTTACCTTCTGCGTCCAGAAACTCCGCTTCCGGGTATTGCCGCTTCAAGTGGGCCGTGGGACCGAGAGCCACTATCTGTTCTCCCTCTATGGCCACCGCCCCTTCTTCGTTGTACGGGTTTTCCGGATCCAGCGTAAGCAGACGACCATTACCTATGATAAGCATCTCCTTACCTCCTGCTGAAGCTTAAACTGTTCACTCCCTCACGGGACCTGCTTCTCGGTCTTCCTTTATCCGCCCTTTGTCGACGCTTGAAGTAATCATTCCGATAAGGCTTTTTCTACCGCTCTGATAATGTTCTGGTAGCCGGTGCAGCGGCAGAGGTGGCCGGACAATTCTCTCTTAATTTCTTCCCGGGTGTATTTCTTGCCGCTTTCTACCAGGGCAGTGGCGGTAAGCACATAGCCGGGAGTACAGAAGCCGCACTGAATAGCTCCCTCTTCAATAAAGGCTTTTTGCACCTTGGAAAGCTCGCCGTTCTGGGCAATGCCTTCTATGGTAACTATATTTTTCCCGTCAGCCCAAACGGCCAGATAAATACAGGAGTCGATGGGCGTGCCGTCGACCAGAACCGTACAAGCCCCGCACTCGCCTACCCCGCACCCTTTTTTAGCCCCCGTGTACCCCAGGCGGTTCCTTAAAACCTCCAGCAAGGATTCGCGAATATCCACCTCTAAGGTCTCTTGTTTCCCATTTACCGTAAAGGAAATTTTCTTAAGCAATTTCCTCGCCCCCTGCTTTAACAATGGCCACTTTGAGAGCTCGTTGCGTAAGCTCCTCCACCAGGTGCTCCCTATATTCTTTAGAAGCTCTCCAGGAGGTTCTGGCCTTGGTCGACCTAACTGCCAATTTCCCTATATCCGCCAGGGTTGCATCGCAAATCCTTTTGCCCCGGGCATAGGCCTCTGCTTCGTAACAGCGTAAAGGAGTAGGTCCTGCAACTCCCAGGCCAATCCGGACATCCTCAAAAACGTGGCCTTCCCCTACCTTGCAGAGCGCCGCCACACCCAGGGTAGCTATATCCATGGCTTTGCGCATAGAAAACTTAATATAGTGACCGCCATACCCCCGATAATTATCCGGGGTAATAATAATTTCGGTAAGGAGCTCCTCGGGTTTTAAATCCACCTTCCCCGGACCCAGGTAAAACTCCTGAATAGGCACCACCCGCTCACCTTGATTGGTCTGCAATTTCAATCTGGCGTTGAGAGCCCACAGGGTGGAAGCGCTGTCGGCCGAAGTGGCGCCGTTGCAGATATTCCCCCCTATGGTGGCCACGTTACGGATCTGCGGTCCTCCCATCGAGAGAGCGGCTTCCCTCAAGATGGGGATGGTTTCCGCGATAATAGGGTCTTGGGAGATGCGGGTAAAAGTGGTCAGCGCACCGATTACGATGGTGCCGTCCTCCAGTTGGCGAATACCTTCTAAAGATTTTATCTTGCGGATGCTGAGCAGCTCGGCTTTTTCGAGCTGTCCATGGTGCAATTTTATCAGCACATCCGTGCCGCCGGCAATGATGGTTAGATTAGGATTGTCCGCCAGGAGCGCCGTGGCTTCGTTTATTGTTTCGGCCTCGAAATAGGCTTTTATGTCGAACATAACCCTTCACCTGCCTTGCTATATTAACCCGGCTTCTCTAAACTTTTCAAAGACCCGCTGGGGGTTCAGAGGCAACCGGTTAAAGGCTACCCCTGTGGCATCTAAAACCGCGTTTCTGATGGCGGGAGCCACAGAAAGAACGGGCGGCTCTCCCAAAGACTTGTTGCCAAAGGGTCCTGTAGGCTCAAAAGTTTCCACGAAAGCCACGCCGATATCGGGAATGTCCATTATAGTGGGCAGTTTATAATCCAGCAGATTGTTATTTAGGGGCTTTCCGGTCTTCTCCTCAAAGAGCATTTGTTCTAAAAGCGCATAGCCGATGCCCATACTTACGCCGCCATGCACCTGCCCTTCGGCCAGTTGGGGGTTGATAATCTTACCCGAATCGTGTACGTTATATATCTCCAGAACCTCAATTTTTCCGGTCTTCATATCTACTTCCACTTCGGCAAAAGTTACCCCGAAAGTAAAGGCGTTTACCCGGGCATTGTGGGAAACCTCACCGGTTATCGGCGCGGCAGAAACCGGATCATAATAAGTGTGCAAGGCCACCTCGGCAAGGGGCAGGACGGCTTTACGCGAATCCTTATAAACAACCTGCTGGTCTTGGAGGTCTAAAGCATGGGCCGGTATACCGGTCATATAGCAGGCAAAATTAAGGATCTTCTCTTTGACTTCCAAGGCTGCCTTTCTTACCGCCATACCGGTAATATAAGTTTGTCGGGAAGCATAGGCGCCGGTGTCAAAAGGACTCACATCCGTATCCTGGGTGGAAAGGACATGCACCATATCTATAGGTAGGCTCAGGATTTCAGCTACCATTTGGGCAAAGACGGTATCGCTCCCCTGCCCAATCTCCGTAGCGCCGATCTGCAATTGGACGGAGCCGTCCTGATTCAAAATGATTCTGGCTCCGGCTATTTCCTGGCCTGCCGGATAGGTGCCGGACGCGTAGCTGAAGCAAGCCATGCCTAATCCCCGGCGCTTGGTGCCGGTCTGGTGCTTATAGCGCGCTTTTTTCTCCTCCCACTTGATCAATTCTTTGCCTTTTTCCATGCACTCGCGAATGCCGCAACTTCTTACCACGTTCCCGTTTAAAGGATCTACGTAACCTGCGCTGACCAGATTTTTCCGGCGAAATTCTATAGGATCGATATTCATTTTTCTGGCAATATTATCCAGGTGGCTTTCTACCGCAAAGGTTATCTGCGGCGAACCGTAACCCCTCATGGCGCCTGCCACCGGCAAATTGGTATATACTGTATAGGGCTCGTATTTCAAGGCTTTCATGGGGTACAAGACCCTGAATTTAGTGCCCCCGGCCATAAGAATAGAATGCCCGTGAGAGGCATAGGCGCCGGTGTTGGAAATAGCGATAATGTGCATCCCTATTAATTTTCCGTCTTTAGAGACGCCGGTTTTTATGCGGTATTTAATGGCATGACGGGTACGGGTGTCTATCATGCATTCTTCTCTGGACAGCTCCAGTTTCACCGGCCTGCCGCCTACCGCCAGGGTCATGGCCGCCACCAAAGGCTCCAGGCAAACATCCTGTTTGCTTCCAAACCCCCCACCCACGTAAGGCTTAATCACCCGCACCTTGCCCCAGGGGATACCGAGAGCCTGCCCCACAATTCGCCTGACAATATGAGGAATCTGGGTGGAGGTTATAATCACGATCCGGCCATCGGTATCCACATAGGCGCAGGCTACATGATTTTCTAACTGGCAATGCTGGACAATGCTCGTTTCCAATTCGTCCTCAAAAACATAGTCGGCCTCCCGGAAAGCCTCTTCTATATCCCCAATTTCATAGCCCGCAGAACTCACTATATTCCTTTCGCAGTCCTCATGAATTAGAGGGGCGCCTTCTCTCATGGCCGCCTCTGGAGTGAGCAGCGGCTCCAAGACCTCGTACTCGACCTCAATTAACTTAAGTGCCTCTTGGGCTATTAATTCGTCCTTGGCCACTACGGCCGCCACGGCCTCCCCCACAAAGCGGGCTTTGTTGGTTAAGATGGTCCGGTCTTCTTTGTCCCGGTGTTTAGGGTCCAGGGCATAAGGATGCCCGGCGGTAGCAAATTTTATCTGCGGCACGTCTTTATAGGTCAAGACTGCTTCCACACCGGGCAAAGCCTTAGCTTTACTCACCTCGATGTTTTTAATTACGGCATGGGCGTAAGGGCTCCTCAAAATCTTGCCTACCAGCATGTCTCTCTCCAAAAAGTCGCCGGTATATTTGGCTTTTCCCGTGACTTTGGCCACGGCATCCAACCGGTGGACGCTTTCCCCTACCACTGTATAATCCATCTTTAATCCCCCCATACCAGCCAACGATCCTTCCGAAATATTACCCCCACTGGGGCACAGGCTCCGGTATGTTTCGGGCGAACTTCGCGAGCCGTATGGCTCCTCCTCCGAAGATAGCCTTCCCATTTTCATGGTCCGTGGAAAGGGCACCGGCCCTCATGAGCGGCTCCCCTGCGACTCTAAGTAAGGTTCCCGGTCAATGCGACATCCTGTCTCCGTGGCCGGCCCTGGGTCTCCATACCCTCGGCCCCGTCTCCGAACTCGGGCAACCTGTGGCTCGCAAAAAAGTTCCCCTAAAGTCGCCTTGCACCTGTATCCCGGCATTTTCCTACTTCTTGCGGGAGCACCCCGGCCAACCCGAGTATTTTCGCTCTAGCTTCCCGGCTTATGGTTACGGTTTGGCCGAAGATGGCTCTCCCTTACCCAGGGTCTCCGCCGCTTTTTCCACTGCGCGTATAATCTGGTTATAACCGGTGCAGCGGCAGAGGTTACCGGAAAGGGCTTCTTTTATCTGCTCTCTGGTCGGATGAGGTTCACGATCCAACAAGGCTTTAGCGCTAAGAATCATGCCCGGCGTGCAGAAGCCGCACTGTATAGCATTCTCATTTACGAAGGCCTCCTGTAAGGGATGCAATTTTTCGCCCTGCGCCAGGCCTTCGATGGTGGTAACTTCCTTACCTTCCGCCTTGGCTGCCGGTAGGAGGCAGGAATCCACCGGTACCCCGTCCAAAAGTACAGTGCAGGCCCCGCACTCGCCCACCCCGCATCCCTCCTTGGTACCCGTCAGGCCCAAGTATTCTCGCAACAATTTCAATAGAGTAATACCCGCCGGCGCCTCTACCTTAACCTCTCGGCCGTTAACTTTAAGGTTAAACCGACGCACTTCTCCGTAAACCCCTTTAGCTTAAATTTAATAAAAAACCAGATGCTCCGCCACCCACATTAAACCGAACTTCGTAGTCGGGTGATTTACGGTCACCTGGTAGAGACCCCCGGACCGATTACCGGGGTTATACGAAGTCTTATGTATAAATTCGCTGCCTTTTTATTGAATCCTGCCGACTACTTTAAATCTCATTTAATTTTTTTGCCCGTTCTTGCTATCACGTAAAACCCTATCGCCTATCCCAAAAATATTCCGCTTGTAAAAAGGAAAAAATTATCTTAAGGTATAAAAAGGGGAAGTTAAAGTCATGTCCTGGACGCTTCTGCTAGCAGCCAATCTCTTAGTCCTCGGTTCGGCACTGCTGGTGAGCCGGCGCTGGTTCTTATCAGGAGGCGAGAGATTGCTCTGCGTTTTTGTCCTTGCAACCGGCCAAATAATCTTTTCCCTTCTCCTGGCCGGGGTGGTGCTGCAAAAGCTTACTGCCCCATGTGTCCTGCTGGTCAACAGCCTGTTCTTCCTTATAGCTCTGGTCACCAGCGGGCGCCACCCTCATGCCAGGTCATCCTTTTCCTACCGCTCCGTTTTAAAGGAAATCTTGAACGAAATCCGGGGTAGCTTTTGGGCCCAAGCTTTCCTTTTCTTGGTAGCAGCCGAAACAGCCTGGATTCTGTTCCTGGGCTACCTCTTCCCCCCTTACGCTTGGGACAGCCTGGCCTACCACCTGACGGCTGCGGCCGCCTGGATGGAAGCCGGCAAAATCATCATAACTCCTCATTCTTTATGGGCTAACGTTTATCCTTTAAATACCGAACTTATTTTTACCTGGAATATGCTTTTTTTAGGCAACGATAGCCTGGTGGACCTGACTCAGTTGGGCTTTGCCCTGATGGGAGCCGGAGCCGTGGTCTGTTTAGCCCGAGCGGCAGGCCTTAAAACGCCCGGAGCGCTGGTAGCCGGGAGCCTTTTCTTCCTTACCCCTATCGTCTTGGTTCAAGCCAAAACCGCCTACGTGGACGTGGCTTTGGCCTCCATGTTTCTTCTCTCTTTCTTTTTTGCCTATCGCTATGCTCAAGATCCCCGGGACGTTTACCTTTTGCTGGCGGGGATGGGTTCAGGAATTACCCTGGGGATGAAATCTTCGGCCGCACTGTACGTCACCGCTAACATCCTTTTTATTTTAGCAGGTCTGAAGAGCTGCCGCCAACGCAGTCCCCAGGGGAGTTTTCTCTCTTACTTTAAAAGGTTGGGACTCTTTCTCTCCTTAGTCTTCCTGGGAGGTAGTTTCTGGTATCTGCGCACTTGGTATTATTACGGCAATCCCCTTTATCCGTTTACCGTAGAACTTTTCGGCCACACTCTGTTCCGCGGTACCGGCCAGATGGGAGACCTTATTATGTTGCCCAATACGCCTCAGGACTTCTTAAGCCGGCCCTGGTATCGCAATGTCTGGACATCCTGGCAGGAGACCAACGCCCCCTATGTGTATGACCAGTTAATAGGCGGCTTTGGCCCCCAGTGGCTCTACCTGGAATTCCCGGCTCTCAGCGTGGGCACTTTAATCGCTTGTTACAAACGCCTGAAGCCCCTATTAGCCCTCTGGATACCCTTGGAGGTTTTGTTCATCCTACAACCGGCTAACTGGTGGTCCCGGTACACCATTTTCTTCGTAGCCGCAGGAGCCATAGCCGTACCTTGGCTGGAACAAAATCTGCCCTCCTGGCTGGCTCAACCTCTAAGGCTGGCTGCCTTCAGCCTGGTGCTCGTATCTTTGGTGGGAAGCTTTACCCATAAGTATTTCACACCTGAAGTAGTGGTCCGGTTTTGGTCCCTGCCGCCCGAAAAGCGCACCTTTGCCCAACTGCGCCCGTGGGGGGATGAGCTGGCCTGGGTGGATGAAGTGCCGCCCGGTTCGTATATCGGTTACACCCGTACTTCTTTTCCTTATCTTCTATACGGCCACCATTTGCGCAATCGCGTATTTCGGATCACGGACGAAGATCGCGATCTTTTTTACCAGCAGTTGGAACGCTGGGGACTGCAATACTTGCTTACCACCCGGGATAGCCCCGCCGAGGACTGGTTAAGGAATAACCCGGCGGGCTTTAAGCTTTATTTCCAGTACGGAGATTACCTGGTCTTTAGCCGGGGAGATCTTAGATAACTTAGGATTTAGATAGCTAGGATAACGAGGGCATCCAGGATAAAAAGCTTTACTAAACTAACCCCTCATGCCTGCCGGGCACAATCACGCAATCAATCACGCAATGATTCTATTTTCGTGCTAACCGGCCATGCCCGGGACACAACCACTTAATAAAAATAGGGCTATTTCCGTAAGTAAAAGGAGGCACCGATAAATGAGTTCGGTAGACACAGGTAGCCTGGTCACCGTATCCACTCGCAAGCTAGGATACTACCTATTTATCAGCCTGCGGCCCAAGCAGTGGACGAAAAACGCCTTCATCTTTGCCGCCCTGCTATTTTCCCGTCACCTGCTGGAGATTCCCCTGCTCTGGCGCACCCTGCAAACCTTTGCCATTTTTTGTATCCTCTCCGGCGCCGTGTACTTGCTGAACGATCTGGCCGACCGCGAAAGGGATCGCCTGCATCCACGCAAGCGTTCCCGCCCTGTGGCGGCGGGTTTGCTCTCCCCCTGGCAGGCCGGAATAGCGGCTATGTCTCTCTTGACGGTGAGCTTAATCTGGTCCTTCTGGCTGGGATGGCAGGTAGGGATAATCAGCCTGGTCTACGCCGCCCAGGTCATGGTCTATTCTTTTTATTTAAAGCATCTGGTCATAATCGACGTTTTCGTGGTGGCTTTCGGCTTTGTGCTGCGGGTACTGGCCGGAGCCGCCAGTATACAGGTGCCGGTTTCCGCCTGGCTGCTGGTCTCCGTCACTTTGCTGGCTCTTTTTCTCGCTCTGTGCAAAAGACGCCAGGAACTTATCTCTTGGGAAAAGGCCAGCGAACATCGAGGTATCCTGGCCGAGTATTCCGTCCCCCTGCTGGACCAGCTCATTACCACCGTCACTTCGTGTACCGTGGTAGTTTATGCTCTCTACACTTCCTTAGGAGCTGACAATCAATACCTTATGCTCACCATCCCCTTAGTGCTTTTTGGCCTCTGCCGCTATCTCTATCTGCTTCATCGCCATCAGGGCGGGGAAGAACCGGAAACCTTAATTCTGCAAGATAAGCCCTTGGCGATCACCATCCTCTTGTGGGCGGCTTCCTGTTTCTGGATCCTTTACTACTGGAATTAAGGCAGGCTTCCGGCAGACCTTCACTTATAACCCCACCGGGTCGAGGCTCGCTTTCCCATAGGTTTACGGCCGCCAATTCGCCAAGCGCATACGTTACAGCAGGCCCCACACCGCCCAGGACAGTACAGGCTCTAACCCGGAGGTTTTCCAAACTGCTTAGGGGCTGAAGAGTAACCCAGCTTAGAATAGGCTCAGTTGCCTATAGCGGTCTTCCTCTTTATCTTTTCCTCTTTTTACCTTGTCCGTCCAACTCCTTCTTTCCAAACAGTCCGGAGGAATATCCAGCAGGAAGGGAGAAGGCCGAGTAGAGGTTTTGACCCCGAATAACGCCCTGTTCCGGGCGGATACCAAAATGAGCACCTCTTTGGCCCGGGTCAGCCCTACATAAAAGAGCCGGCGCTCCTCAGCCCAACCTTCTTCCGTCAACTCCCCTTTATCCTTTCTATCCTTGAGAGGGATTAACCCGTCTTCCACCCCGGCAATGAATACCACGGGAAATTCCAGACCCTTAGCCGCATGCAGAGTCATTAGAGTAACCGCCTCGGAAGACACCGCATTGTTCCCCTGGCGTTCATGATCGCCCTCCCTGGCTGAAGAAATCCCCCGCAGGAAGGACAGAAGATCGGAATAACGGGCAGCCACCCGCAAGAGCCGCTTCAGGGCTTCCGTCTCTTCCAGCTCTTGTTCCTCTATCCAGCGGGCCAAAAGCCTTGCGGGGGTCTCGCTTTCCGCTAAAGAGCGGTAGGCAGCCACCGCCTGCCCGAAGGCCAGCAGCTTCTGGCTATTCGCGGATTCTTCTATGACCTTCCAGGCCGGTCTTCCTGTCGGCTCACTTAGCTCCCGGATGGAGGCTATCTCCTCCTGGGCCACCTCCCAAGGGGTGGCTCTTAAAGCACGAAAGAGATGGAAATCGTCTTCCGGATTTACCACACACCAGAAAAAGGCCAGAACCTTGCGCACGTTGCGGTCTTCTAAAAAGCTTTCCCGGCCCACCACCCGGTAAGGTATCCCTTCCTTAAGGAAACATTCTTCTAGGCTTTCCCCTTGACGGCCGGTGCGAAAGAGAACCGCTATATCGGAAAAACTCCAGGCCTCCGTCATGCCCGGCATATCCTGCTCCGGATCCCCAGCGTATTGACCGTGGGCCTGCAACATAGTGGCCCCTCCCACCAGCCGACCTATTTCCCTTACAATGGCTATGCCTTCTGAAATCTCGCTGGGCACTTCCAAGTACCGGATCTTGGCCCCACCACTTCTGGCGGCCACCAGCCCTCCCTGATTATTACCCATCACGGCCGAGGCTGCGCGGACAATGAAGGGAGTAGAGCGGTAGTTGAGGGAGAGTCGCAGGATCTGGGCCTGAGGGAAATCCTCCTGGAGCCGCCAGAAAAACCGGTGATCGGCTCCCCTAAACCCGTAAATAGCCTGGTCCGGGTCACCTATAACAAAAAGGTTTCTTCCGTTACCGCTCCAGAGCTTGACCAAAGCGTACTGGACCGGATTAACATCCTGAAATTCATCCACCAACAAGTGGGTGAAGCGTTCTCCGTAAAGGTCCTTACAGCTTTCTCCCAGCTTAAGGGTTTCCAGGAGAACATCATCGTAATCCAGAGCCCCATAGTACGCCAGCCTCTCCTGGTAGGCCCTGTAGATAGAACGCCATTCTTCCGGAACCTCCTCGGAGTAAGGAAATAGGCCCCGGCTCTTAAGCAAAGAGAGCATCCTCTGGGCCTTGGATACATCTAACCTCCCGGAACTTTTACTCGCCTTCAGCGCTTCTTCCAGGACGCTGCGTGCGTCTATCTCATCCAGGATGGTCAGGCCTCGGGACAGCGCCACATCTGCATCCTCGGAAGAATTATTTAACCGGTAATTTCTGAGTATCTCTAAGCAGATACTGTGGAACGTTCCTACAGTTAAGGTTTCCGCTTCCGGAACCCGGCCCAGGAGTTCCACTACCCGCTGGCGAATCTCGGAAGCAGCCCTATTAGTAAAAGTGACGGCAGTAATCTGTCCCGGCGAGATGCCCCGCTGGTCTATGAGATAGGCGATGCGGTACACCAGCGTTCTGGTCTTTCCCGTCCCCGGGCCGGCGATTACTATGACCGGTCCTTCTTCGGCCATAACCGCCTTCTGCTGTTCAGGGTTAAGTCGGGCTAAAATCTCCCGTCCTTCAGGCACCACCAGCCGCAGCTGGCTCCCCGGCGAAGTGCCGGTTTTTTCTCCCACCCCGGTGCAGGAGGCCGAACTTGTTTCCCGGCGTGTGGGAAATGAGGAAATCGCGCCCACAGCCGCTTCTTCGCCGAGCTTTACATCCCGCTCACCGCCGGTAGCGTTTCTCTCAGCTCCCACCCCTTCCCCAAAAAGGGTGGCCTGAGTCAGAAGCCCCTGTCGATCTTCCGGCCGTATCACCATTATCTTGCCGTACTCTCCGTCAAACCCGGGCAAAACCTCTACTTCCCCGGCCCTCATCCGCCTTATGGCTTCGGCCACCAGTCTTCCGCCGACCCTGGAGATGGCCTCCAGGGGAGCCTCGCGTAACACCACCAACTCCGGGCCTAGTTGGCGGATGATAGAGAAATAGCTCTGCCAGACCTGCTTAGAGGCCACACCCACACCCAGGGCGGAAGCAATTACTTCTGGCAGAGGAACGAGGCTTTCAAAATGCCTCGCCACCGGAGGCCTTACACCCTCCTCCCGGTCGGCCAGTTCCTCCACCCGGTGCAGTACGCCCACTGTAACCTTACGACCGCACACCGGGCATATACCTCCTGCCCTTCGGGTTTCAGAAGGCTTCCAGCGCACCTGGCAGGCCCGGTGCCCGTCATAATGATACTTCCCTTCCTCGGGGAAAAACTCCAGAGTTCCTACAAAACCGGTATCGGGTTCCTTCAAAGCCCGGTAAATGGCCGGATAGGAAAGCTCGGTAGCTAGAAGATTGGCCTCCCGGGCCAGATTCCGGGGAGAATGGGCATCGGAATGGGAAACGAGGAGGAAGCGGTCCAGTTTAGATAGACGCCAGTTCATAGGAGGGTCCGAAGATAGGCCGGTTTCCACCGCATAGATATAACCGGTAAGATCTTCAAAGCATTCCTCAATATCGTCGAAGCCTGAGTTGGCCCCTAAAAGGGAGAAATGCGGAGTCCAAATATGAGCCGGTATGAAAAGCGCCTCAGGGCACACCTCCAGAGTAATTTCCAGAAGAACCCGGCTATCGAGCCCTAAGATGGGTCGGCCATCGGAGGCCAAATTGCCGATACTCTCCAGCCGGCGGCTGAGATTTTCTGCGGCCTCCAGGCTGGGCAAGAGGATTACATGGTGGATTTTACGTACTCGCCCATGTTTTTTATAGATAGTACTGATCTCTCCCGAAACTATGAAGCGCACCTGGGGCTCTTCCGCCGGATCCAGCCAGCTGAACGGCTTTAATTCCTCCTCCACCGGCCGGCCATACTCCTCTTTGAGCCGATAAAGCCCTACTTCCGCCGGCTCTAGCTTAGCTTTAAGTTCCTCCCGCCACGCCGGGTGGGTAAAATCGCCCGTGCCCACAACACTTACGCCCTTATAAATCGCCCAGCGATAAAGGTCCTCCGGATTGGCCTCCTGACTGGTGGCCCGGGAATAATGGGAGTGAATATGGAAATCGGCCACAAACTGCATAACGTCTCTCCTTCCTTACTCAAACCCCTTACCCCAAACCCGGGCAGCAACCCGGAAACCTTCCAGCACCGTATGGCCATAGAGCAGCTCCACAGTAGCCTGCGCCCTGCGGTGCTCACTCCTGCTTTTTATTAATTCACTTTTGCCTGGGCCAGACCGCCCGGAACTGGTAACAAGGGTTTTTCAAACCCTCCTTGAAGGCCCGGAAGCTTTCCGGAGAAGAATCCAGGTTATACAACCACCGGCCATCGATCTGGTTAAACCATACCGCAATTTTGATGTTGGGATAATCTTGTGCCAGGCTCTCCATAGCCCGCTTAATCCAATTAGCCTTATTTCCCCCTACTTCATTGCTGGCAAATTCCGTAATAATGAAGGGCTTATCTCCAAAGTAGTACATGTACTCCCGGTAAAGGGGCTTATAAATGGCCTCAAACTCCCGCCATACATCGGCAGCATGGCTGGTACCGTTATTGTAGCCCGTAAGACCGATCCAATCTACGGTATCGTCGCCGGGGTAATAAAGGAGATAATTATTCCACTTAAAGTTGGGGAAGGAACGGTCATGCGGATTGAACACAAAAACCACATTATCCGCTCCTTCTTCCTTGAATAACCGGTAGACATGTTGCCACGCCATTTTAAAAATATCGGTATCCTTGCCATAGAACCAGGCGCTCCAGGTAGACCAGTCGCCGTTCATTTCGTTGCCGAAGCGCACAAATACGGGATCGCCCAGGGCCTTAAACTGGCGCGCCCATTCCCGGAAAATCCCATCGTATTTCCCCTTTAAAAGATCAATTAAAGAGGTATCGTCCCTCTTACCATACCACCAAGGCTGGAGGGCGACCATCAATATCCGGCCATCGTTGTAGATCTTGCGCAACTCTTCGGGGGAGAAATGGGTATCAAAGGCGGCGTAAGTTATAAGAAACTCGAATTTGTAATCCAGCTTCTGCTCTAGAGGGAGTAACTGCCGGAAATACTCCAGCCTGCCCAGCTTGTGCGGATTTAGGATTCCCCACAGCGTTTTATCGGCGGGAATCACCAGACGGTGATTCTCTCCCTCCAGTTCTACCCTGCGTTCCACCCGCGGAGGTTCAGGGAAGGAAGGCAGCCCCTTAGCGGCAATCGGGCGCCAGGTTACCAGCATGCGGCTGAGTTCCTCTGCCGCAGCCTCAAAGTGGTCTGCCTCAGTTTTCAGCATGAAGGTGTATACCGTATGGGCAACAATAATGTGATACTCGCGGTAATAGTTGAGATCCCCGGCCGCTATCTTATCTCTGGTCCAGTCAAATTGCCAGGCCGGATAACCCTTGATCTTTAATTTTTTCTGCTGCAGCAGCCTTATGGTTCCCCAACCCTCTTGCAAACTGCGGTTGCTGTAGAGGATATATTCTTCGGCCGTAATCTTGCCCAGGGGTTGTACGAAAATGAATAACTTGGCCCCTGGACAGGTCAAAACGGTAACCACTCCGGGGATAATTTCCGTCTGCCAGCCCTCCGGATACTGTATCTTAAAACCGTCGTACTCATTGACCAGTTCCTTTCTTTCAACCCTTGGAAACTCACCATCCTCCGGGGGAGTCGGGAGGGGTGGGGTAACGTATCGACTGGTGCTTAAGTCCAGCTCACCAGAAAAACCTCGGCTTCCGGCTCTAGCCGCCGTTAAAGCGACAAATAGCAAAGCAACTAAAATTAACCACTTGTGATTGCTCAACGGTATTTCTCCTTTGGTGCCTATAGTCTTCGCCCAAACCTGGCTCTCCGGCCGGTATGAGAGGCTCAAAATAGGGCCATCGTTTCTCTCATCGCCTTACCAAAAACTAGCCTAAATTAATAAACCCACCGGCAGGAAAAAAACTCCTCCGTCGAGTATTATATCAGAGCCGGCTGTGCAGGAACAAGAGCAGTATCCGGGTTATGTTATCCCCAGTTTTGAGCCCAGGCCTGCTTGGCTTACGCTCGCAAAGGTCTCCTTCGCGGGCCAAACTAGCACTTGGCATATAGGCTTAAGGCAGTCTTCCCGGCAGGATTTAAGCATCCCGCCGCAATTGCCGGCCGAAGGTCTCATGTCCTCGGGCCTTTCTTAAGCCTTTCGCCAAGCTTAAGTTTGGCTACCGCGAAAGCTTGCTCGCTCGCTTCCGAGCTCAAGCAAGCCTACCCTGTAAAAAGTACTCGCTTGCCAGGAGCCCAGGCCGGCCGTCTAACACAAGCTAGGGATAATCCCGCAGTTAATACAGCAGCATTCTAGAGAGGTGTGCCGGTTATGTATCGTCCTGTAGTGATGGGTACCCACGGCATGGTAGCCTCCGCCCATCCTCTGGCTTCTTTGGCCGGTATCAATATCCTGAAGCGCGGCGGCAATGCTATAGATGCGGCCATTGCTACCAATGCGGTCTTAAACGTTACCCAGCCTCATATGTGCGGCATTGGAGGCGACTTGTTTTATCTTATTTACCTGGCCCGGACAGGAGAAATAGTCTTCTTAAACGGTTCCGGGCGAGCACCTAGAAAGATAAGCTTAGAATTTTTTCAAGACCAAAAAATGAAGCAAATACCTCCCCGGAGCGCTTACGCTATCACGGTCCCCGGTTGCTTTGCTGCCTGGGAAGACGCGTGGGAGCGTTACGGCAGCCTTCCTTTAGCCGAGCTCCTGGCCGAGGCCATAACTTACGCTGAAGGCCATCCCGTCAGCCATAAGCTGGCCTGGTATATAGCCCGGTACCGGGAAGTTCTTGCTCCACACCCCGAGACTGCGGCCATTTTTCTTCCCGGAGGGCAGCCGCCGCAGCCGGGAGACATTTTATGTCAGCGAGACCTGGCCGCCACCTTCCGCCTGCTGGCCCAGGAGGGTAAGAAAGCCTTTTATCAAGGGCCTATTGCGGAAGCCATAACTACTACCGTTCAAAGGGAGGGCGGCTTCCTGACCATGGAGGACCTGGTCGGCCATACTTCCACATGGGGACGGCCGGTAGCCACTACTTACCGCGGCTATACTATTTATCAAACTGCACCCAATAGCCAGGGTATAACTGCTCTGCTGGGATTCAATATTATCGAGGGTTTAGATCTGCAAAACATGGGCCTTGATTCAGATGTGTATATCCACCACCTGGTGGAAGCTAAAAAGCTGGCCTTTGCCGACCGTGATACCTATATAAGCGATCCGGAATTCGTCCCTATTCCAGTAGAGCGTTTGCTATCCAAAGATTATGCCGCCCGGCTCCGCCGGCTTATAGATCCCGAGCAGGTCATAGAAATATCTTCCGCCGGCCGGTTACAGGGCGATACTACCTATTTCGCCGTAGTTGACCGGGAAGGCAACATTGTCTCCTGTATTCAGAGCATTTATTTCCCCTTTGGGTCGGGGCTGGTAGCCCGGGGTACGGGCATACTGCTGCAGAACCGGGGCGCTTATTTTTCCCTTGATCCCGGTCACCCCAACTGCCTGGCTCCCGGCAAGCGCACCCTTCATACCCTAATGGCCTCCATTATTATGAAAGAGGGTCGGCCTTGCCTGGTCTTCGGCACCATGGGAGCTGACGGTCAACCGCAGATCCACTTACAAGCGATTTCCCGCATCCTGGATTTTGGCTGGAACATCCAGGAAGCCATCGAAGCGCCACGCTGGATTCATGGAAGCATCCTGGGAGACAGCTCTCCCTGCCTGTACCTGGAGAATCGCTTCGACCCCAAGGTAATCGAAGGGCTGCGCCAGCGGGGCCATAAAGTCGAGCTCTTACCGGACTGGTCATCCGAAGCAGGCCACGCCCAGGGTATCGTCATTGACCATAGCCGGGGAGTATTAATGGGCGGTGCCGACCCGCGCGGCGATGGGTATGCCTTGGGGTGGTAGGAGGGCGTAACCCAAACTTTGATTGCTGAGTTATCCCCACCTTTGGCAAAAGAGGCCTACTGAGGCTTGAACTGAGGCTTCAAAGCGAACGACTAAGCTTAGATTACTGGCGCATCCCCAGTTTTGATCCTAGGCTTGCTTGGCTTGCGCTCGCTCCGGAAACCCTCGCGGGCCAAACTAGCGCTTGGCTCAAGGCTCCGGCAGGCTTCCCGGCAAATTCGACATCCTGTCTCACTTGCCGGCCTCGGCCGTCCATGGCCTCGGGCCTGCCTCCGCCTTTCGCCACGCTTAAGTTTGGCTGCCGCTCAGGTTTAGTCGCTCGCTTTCAAGCCCAAGCAGACCTCCCCTGCAAAAGTGGGGATACGTCAGCTTAGATTACCCTTGTCTTATAGCCTAAGATATGCTATAAAATGATTGTAAACCCACAAAATTGCATAGAGCTGAGGCGAGTGAAGAGGAGAAGAGCCGAGCTCTAGAGGAGACGACTCGGAGTTTTTGGGGTGAGGACCAGCTTATAGAGAGCTGGTTTTTTTATTTGAGGGGGTCATTCTATAAAGGCTTACGGCCAATATACACACTCTAAAAATTAAAGGGCTAGCTTTAGAGGAGGCTTTGCGGCATGTTGCCTATCATAGCTGAAGTAAGGGTGCCGCCAGACCCGGCAGCCCTTTATGCCGCCTTGACTGACGGAAGGGTGGGCAGCTTCCTGCTGGAGAGCGCTTTTTCCCACCCGCGGTTCGGTCGCTATTCTTTTTTAGGCTGCGACCCCTTTCTGGTTATCAAAACTAAAGGCCATCGGGCTATTATATACCAAACCGGCCAAGGGGCTAAAACCGTCCAGGATAACCCTTGGAATATAATCCGAAGACTGTTACTTATGTTCCAACACCCTTCTCCGTCTCCAACATCTTATCAGCCGAAACCCCTTCCCTTTACGGGAGGAGCAGTGGGTTACCTGTCTTACGATTTAGGTCGGTATATCGAAAAACTACCCCAAAGAGCCCTAGACGATTTACCTTTCCCGGAAGGTTACCTGGCCTTCTACCATACGGTAGTGGGTGTAGATCACCGCGAAGGAAGAGTCTACGTAGCCTCCCACGGTTTACCCAGCACGGGTATTAGAGCGGAAAAAGAGGCTATGGCTCGGCTTAAAAACACTATTGAGCGTCTGCAGAAGACCAAGCCCTTACCCCCGCTTTCCCATATCAAGCAAAATACAGAGGACATCACTTCCCTTTTTACTTCAGAATCTTACTGCCAGGCCGTTGACCGGGCCCAAGCTTATATTGCTGCCGGCGATATTTTTGAAGTAAACCTTTCCCAGCGGTTTCACACCAAGCTAAGTATAGATCCTTGGAATCTATACCTCCGCCTGCGAGCCGTTAACCCGGCTCCCTTTGCTGCCTACTTACCCCTGGAAGAAGGAATCATTATAAGCGCTTCTCCTGAAAGATTTTTGCGCGTTAGCCAAGGCCAGGTAGAAACCAGGCCTATCAAAGGCACCCGTCCCCGGGGTAGAACCCCGACCGAAGATGCAGCCTTGCGCCGGGAGCTATGGGAAAGCGAGAAAGATCGCGCAGAACTGGTCATGATTATTGATCTGGAGCGCAACGACCTGGGGCGGGTGTGTGAGGTGGGCTCGATAAAAGTACCCGAACTCTTTGTGTTAGAAGAATATGCCACCGTGTTTCACCTGGTAAGCACTATTACCGGTACGCTGCGACGGGATAAAGATATGGTAGATTTATGGAGAGCTACCTTCCCCGGAGGTTCTATTACCGGCGCCCCCAAGGTCCGGGCCATGGAGATCATTGAGGAGCTGGAGCCGGTACGCCGCAGCGTCTATACAGGCTCCCTCGGATATTGGGGGTTTCAGGGGGAAGCTGACTGGAATATTGCCATCCGTACCTTTCTCGTAGTGAAAGATACGGCCTATTTTCAGGTGGGCGGAGCCGTAACAGCCGATTCTATTCCGGCCCGCGAATATCAGGAAACCCTGGATAAGGCTCAGGGTCTCGTCCGGGCGCTACGGCTATAATTATGTTAGACTAGTTCTCCAGAAACATTAGATCCGCTACCTGCTTCCAAGCTTTTGTCCATAACGGATGATTATCGTCTGATTATCCTTAGGAAATATTACATCCGCTACCTTTTTCGTTCCGGAGTTATAAACTCTTCTTGATTTAGGGGGGTCTCTATAATGACTTCAGGCCTCATTTACTTCGACGGTGCTCTCCAACCGCACAAGGAAATTAAAATAGATCCTACCGAACCCGGCTTTCTCTACGGCGCCGGGCTTTTGGAAACCTTGCGCGTCGAAGACGGACAACCCTTATTTTTAACAGAGCACTTGGATAGACTCATCAACGGCGCTCGCCAACTGGGCTGGCAGCTTCCAGAAAAGATTAATCTGGGAGAAGCTGTCCAGGCTACTATAGCTGCCAATGGTGTCGACCGGGGCCGCGCTCGGGTCAATTTAATCTTGGGCACCGGCGGGTACCACTTTATGATTACGGCTCAATCTGGCCTCCCCTATACACCGGAGGATTATACTCAAGGTTACCGAGCTTCTATTGTAAGTATACGCAAAAACCACCATTCACCTCTTTCTGGCCTTAAAACCATGAACTACTTGGAGAACCTCCTGGCCCTGGCCGAGGCCCAGGTCAAAGGCGCTAAAGAAGCTATCCTGCTGAACCTTGAGGGCTACCTGGCCGAAGGTAGCCGGAGCAATCTCTTTTTAGTACGCCAGGGCATCCTTTATACCCCTGATCTGGCCAGCGGCCCCCTGCCCGGCCTGGTCCGCGCCAGGGTGCTGAAGCTGGCCGTGGCAGCGGGTTTGCCGGTCGAGGAAAAACCCTTATCACCGGCAGAGCTCCTGGCGGCCGAGGAAGCTTTCCTGACCAACAGCCTTATGGAAGTCATGCCTTTAACCTACGTAGATGACCGGCCCCTTGGTACCGGCAAACCGGGACCCATTACCGCTCAACTCCGTAGCCTTTATGCCCTGGCCAAGCGAAGTCCGCGTTAAGGCAAATACCGCCTGGCGCCCAGGTAGCCTCGGGCAAACAGGGGCTCCTCCAGGCGGCTCACCACCACCCCCTGGCGCGACCGGGCATTGATAAACTGACCTTCACCGCTGTATATACCCACATGGGTGGGAAGCGAACCGGACCCCTCGGTATTAAAAAATACCAGGTCCCCGGGGCGCAAATCTTTCTTTTCCACCTTCTGGCCTACCTGAAATTGCTGGTCGGCATCCCGGGGCAGCTTTATCCCGTTCACCAAGTAAGACACATAGGCTAAACCCGAACAATCCACCCCGTAAACACTCACCCCGCCCCAGAGGTAAGGTGCCCCCAGCAATTTTCCTGCCACTTTAACCACATCTAGACCGCTCCGCTGCCCGGGAGGCTTACCTTGAGGCCAGATCTCCGCCTCCTTTTCCGGCAGCCAGGCTGTATTGCGGCCGGGAAGCCACACTTTCAGCCAACCCGGTTTCTGGTCTATCAGCGGCAGATCCGTACCCAGCACCGCTTCCACGATTACCTGCGACGCGGCTGCCGATTCCTGGTAAAGCCGAGCTAAGGGGACCATGACCACCGCCAAGTGCGCGCTTTCCGGAGGTGCTTCTTCTACTACTTCTTGGGCTTTAAGCCACCCTATATATCCGTCCGGTACCTGGCCCCGCAGCCATCCGTCATTACCTCGAGATAACACTTTAACTTCATCGCCCAAAAGGGCCTGAGTAACCAGCTCCGCACTACTGCTGGCTTCCGCGCGCACGTCGGCTACCGGCACCTGAACATAATAGCCCGGAGCTTGAGGAGTAGTCCGGACCTTATCCCACTTTCCGTTAATTAAGGGCGGCACCCTCAGCGCCTTAGGGTATCCCCACAAGTAGCCCAACGCTGAGGCAACCACCCCTAACAAAAGTAATAAACTTAAAGAACGGCGTACCAAAGTCTCTTATCACCCCGAACCTTTTTTAATCGCCAAAGCTTATACCGATGGCCCGGGCAGTATGTATCAGAGGATGATCCGGGGGTACCGTCCGGGGTTTGCCTGCTACTTCTTCCAAAGGAACATGAGAAATCTCATTACCTCGCAGGCACACCATTACCCCATGAACGCCCTGGATGGCCAGCTCCGCTGCCGCCACCCCAAAACGGGTAGCCAGGACCCGGTCATAAGAAGAAGGGGAGCCGCCCCTCTGGATATGCCCCAAAACTGTAACCCGCGTCTCAATACCGCTTCTTTCCTCAATAAGCTGTCCTACCAGCTGGCCAATGCCTCCCAGCCGCACCTTTTCCACGCTATCTTCCACCCGGCGTTGGACCACCAATTCTCCTGTGGGAGATTTCACTCCTTCGGCCACCACCACAATGCTGAAAGGCTTGCCTTCAGCCTTGCGGGCCAAAATCTTTTTCAGGACGCCTTCTAGAGTCCAGGGGATCTCAGGAATGAGAATTACATCGGCCCCCCCGGCCAAGCCGCTATAGAGGGCAATCCAGCCGGCGTAACGTCCCATAAGTTCCAGAATCATCACCCGGTGGTGGGATTCTGCGGTAGTATGCAGTTTATCCAGAGCCTCGGTAGCCGTACGCACCGCCGTATCAAATCCAAAAGTCTGATCGGTAGCGGCCAGGTCATTATCAATAGTCTTGGGTATGCCGATTATCCGGACTCCTTTGGCCTTGAAGTCACGGGCCGCTGCCAAGGTGCCGTCGCCGCCGATAACCAGCAGGACTTCAATATCGAGCTTTCTCAAAAGTGCTATCGCCCGGTCGGATCTATCTTCGTAAGTTATCTTGTCATCTGCCTTTATAGGGAAATGAAAAGGATCGTTGCGATTGGTAGTCCCCAGAATGGTCCCACCCCGGTGTAACAAACCCGAAATAGCCGGCGGGTCCAATGAAACGTATCGCTCCTCCACCAATCCTGTGTAGCCGTCAAGAAAGCCCAGGAGTTCATAACCATGGGCATAGGCTGTTTTGGCCACCGCCCTAATTACTGCGTTTAACCCCGGGCAATCTCCACCACCTGTTAGGATACCCAGCCGTTTAGCCAAGAAAAACACCCCCTTTGTCCTTAATGATCCAGTGGACCTACAACTGCATCCCGTAACGCCTGCCCTAACTCGTCCATCGACCGTCCTTAATGATCCCGTGTAGCTACAACTGGCCCCATTTAATCCTGCTCACCCGGAAAATGAGTGTCTTTTACTTTAAAGTCTTTTTCCCCTCGGGGCTCCTCATAGCTTACCTCCATGCTTTCTACCTGAGCCCAACGGGGTCCCTGCCGGCATAAAGATAAAAACTCTCGCACCTTTTCCTGCGGTCCTTCCACCACTCCTTCCACCGTACCGTCATAGCAATTGCGCACCCAACCGTTCAATCCCAGTCTTACAGCCTGATTGAGGGCAAAATAGCGGTATCCCACCCCCTGAACCCTGCCGCGGATAGAAAACCGGGCCCGCACTATAGACATAAATGAACCGTTCCCCCTCCCCATATTCAGTTTGCTCTCTGACCTTAAATTTTATTATATCTTATCTTAGTCCACAAATTGTGTTGAGGCTGTAATAATAAGCAATTTGCGATTATTCTAGATAAATTCTCCACATTTTACCCCACCCGCCTTCTTCTAAAAACATCACTTCTAGAGCGGTTTCCATTTTCTAAGCCGCCTTACCGATAAGTAATTTTGGCCTGATTACAGCATGTTCCTGAAGGGCGAATAGGATTATTCAACCGCTGGTCCGACCTTAAAGAAAGCCCTACACCGCTCAAGACCAAAATAATACCTATAACATGATAAAGATGCAGTGGTTCTCCTAAAAACAAAGCGGCCAGAGCAATAGCAAAGATGGGGTTCAGATTATTAAAAATAGCTACCACACCGCTACCAATGCGGTATATCGCCGCAAAATTGAGGACCACCGCTAGCCCGGAGACGCAGCAACCCATATAAAAAAGGAATACCCACCCTTGCCAGGAAAGATGCCACCCTTGTACCCTTATCTCCCACAATGCCCAAGGTAGGAGGCCAAGAAAGCCAAAGAAAAGACTGTACGCCGAAACTACCAGGGGTGCATAGCGCTCCATCAGCTTTTGGCTAAGAATATTGCTTAAGGCCACTGCGAAGACGTTCAGCAGTAAAATACCGTCAGTCGGCGCAAAGGAAACCGACAGCAGCCTCTCCACGGAACCGTGAGCAGCTACTATGGTTAGTCCCGCAAAAGCCATGATTATCCCTATTAGCTGTATGCCGGCCGGCTTGACACGCCAGAAAAGGACCAAAAGCAGCAGATTTACCGCCGGAAAAGTGGCAAAGATAATAGAAGCATTTATGGCGGGGCTAAAACGCATACCCCAGGCGAAGGTGCTATAAGCCAGGGTAATGGCCAAAAAACCCTGAAGCGCCAGCCGTCCCCAGTCTTCCCCTTTAGGCCTTAGTTCTGGCCCCAAACGCATCAAAAAAGGCCCCAAAACAGCCAGGCCCAGTATAGCTCGTACAGCAGATAAGGCGAACGGCGGAACTTGAGGAGCTACAATTCTACCAGCTATCACGTTACCGCCGTAAAGGAGACAAGCCAGAATTATCTCTGCGCAACCTATCTGCCGAAATCGCCTTTCCTCCAGGCTATTCCAGTACCTTTTCCCGTTGGATTCCTTCACCGGTGGCTACCTTCTTTCCCCTGGAACTAGGAGTAATTGTATCTCTTCTCCCAGGGTATTGCAACCACAAATTACCCCTACCTCGGAGAAGGGCGAGGTAGGGGTGGATGGTAACTCCGTCTCCGGGCAAAATAGTGGAGAGAAAGCGGGCGAAGGCGCACCGGAAAAGCCGAACCCTCCTATACCCGCGCCTTTCCGGGAATAAACTTCCCCTGACCAGGCCGGCCCAAAAAGCGGCCTTCATAAAAAATTAGCCGGCCGCGCAAAACGGTGGCCTCGGGATAGCCTCGTACGGTAAAGCCGGCAAAGGGAGTATAGCCCGCTGCCGAATGCAGCTTCCCGGCTTCCAATACCCTTTCCTGCCGGGGGTCGAAAACGACTATATCGGCATCGCTGCCCACCTGCAAGCAACCTTTGCGCGGGTACAGACCGAAGAGACGGGCGGGGTTGCCGGAGAGAACCTGCACCAGTTGCGGCAGACTCAGCCAGCCTTCCCGCACGCCAAAGGAATAAAGAAGAGGGAGTAGGGTTTCACTGCCGGGTATTCCTGCAGGGGTATTAAAGAAAGCCGTCCCGGCAGCCTTTTGAGCCGGAGTATAACTGCAATGGTCGGTGGCCACCACCTGGAAATAACCCTCGGATAGGGCCTGCCAAAGTTTCAGGCTATCCTCTTTCCGGCGTAAAGGCGGGCACATGAGATAAAGGGCAGCGTCTTCCCCGGCATAGACCTCTTCGGTGAGCAATAAATAATGAGGGCAGGTTTCTCCATAAGCTTCCAGCCCCTCCTTCCGGGCAGAGACTATGAGTTCGGCTGCCTCACCGGTGGAAATATGCACAAAATAGGGGCGCGCTTCCAGGCGGCGGGCCATCTCCAGTATACGGCGCACCGCTTCCACTTCTGCTGCTGCCGGGCGGCTTCGGGCGTGGTACTGCGGCGAAGTTTGACCGGCGCCGGTCAACTCCTCGCGAGCGGCCATAACTGTATCATGATCTTCGGCGTGAATGGTCACCAGAGCGCCCAGGATCTTAGCCTGCTCCAGGCAACGGCCGATGGCCGCATAGGACAGGCGCTGGTTATAAGTGGTAAAGACTTTGAAGCTCACCAGGCCTCGCCCTACGGCCTCTCGCAAAGCTTCTCCGTCCTCTTCTTGGCCCGGAAGGAGGACCAGGTGCAAGGCAAAATCCACCGCCGCTTTATCCCGGGCCTCAGCCAGCCGCCGGTCGATTACCTCCTTCAAAGAATCTCCCGGTCTTGAAGGCTCAGCATAATCAATAACCGTAGTCACGCCCCCGCAGGCGGCCGACATAGTGCCTGTATAAAAATCGTCGGCGGTCAGCAGATCGCCGATAGGCATCTGATAATGCACATGGGCGTCAATTATGCCGGGCAGAACATACTTTCCTCTGGCGTCCAATACTTCAGCTCCGCTAACCTTTAAATCAGAACCGATAGCACTGATTTTTTCTCCCTCAATGAGGAGATCCCCTTTTTCCACTCTATCCTCAGTAACCAGCCAGCCACCTTTAATAAGCCAAGCCACGGGGGCCCACCTCCTGTAGCTAGACTAAGCCCTCCAACACCCGGGCCAGTTTACCTATATCCGGCGGCAAGCTTATAGGAGCGCCGGCTGCCTTTATAGCATTGGCCACATCTTTAAGACCGTTACCCGTCACCAGGCATACCACCTTTTCCTCCGGGCGTACTATTCCTTCATGTACAGCCCTGACCAAACCTGCCAGGCCGGCTACACCCGCCGGCTCACCGAAAACCCCGCAGGTCCGTCCTAAAAGGCGCATGGCCTGCAAAATTTCTTCGTCGCTCACGTTGATCATGGTGCCGCCCGAATCGCGGACGGCCCGCAGAGCCTTCTCGGGATTGCGCGGCACTCCCACCGCGATGCTGTCGGCCAGGGTATTTTCCTCCGCCGGCTGCACCTTGCCCCCTTCCCGGAAAGCCTTGGTAATGGGGCAACATCCTTCGGCCTGCACCCCCAACATCCGGGGCAGCCTGTCGATCCACCCCACTCGATAAAGATCTAACCAGGCCTTCCAGGCACCGGCTATAGTGCAACCGTCACCTACAGACACTACCACCCAGTCGGGCACTTCCCAGCCTAATTGTTCCGCCACTTCCAGGCATACCGTTTTCTTACCTTCTACTAAGTAGGGATTAATGGCCGCATTGCGGTTATACCAGCCCCAGCGCTTAATTGCCTGGTCGGACAAGCGGAAGGCATCTTCATAAGACCCCTGAACGCTCACTACCGTAGCGCCAAAGATAAGCAGTTGAGCCACTTTACCCTGAGGTGCCCGGGCCGGTACAAAAATAAAAGCCTTCAAGCCCACTGCCGCTGCCGCACCGGCTAAGGAAGAAGCGGCATTACCGGTAGAAGCGCAGGCCACGGAAGTGGCCCCTTCGGCCATAGCCCGCGCCACGGCTATGGCCGAAGCTCTGTCTTTGAGAGAAGCGGTAGGATTAACCCCATCATCCTTAATATAAAGGTGCTTTAATCCTATTTCCGCTCCCAGGCGTGGTACTTTATATAAAGGACTCCAGCCCACCCTTAAAGGCGGCAGCGGTCCTTCCTGACTTACCGGCAAAAAAGGTCGATAGCGCCACATAGAGGGTTCATGATCGGCCTGAAGGGTATGGGGAGAAATAGCTCTTTTAATATAATCGTAATCGTAATCCACGTCTAGAATACCTTCTTTATCCCCGCAGACGCTGCAAGTATAAAGACCTACCTCGGGCCGGTATTTTCTTCCACAATTAATACAATGTAACCCGGCTACATTCGCCATGCCCATCCTCCATCTCCTCTTCCCATGCTTATCCTAATCTCTACTTCTTCCGGCTATAAGGCGTACCCTCCAGAGGCAAAGAGGTGCGAAAAACGCCGTCGCGGCGGAAATAAGCCCCGGCCACCGCAGCCGCAGTGGGTATGGTCGCCAGCTCACCTATACCCTTAGCTCCAAAGGCGTACTGGGTGCCTCCCTTTTCCACCAGAATGGTCTCCATACGCGGTATTTGGGGGAACCGGAACAAACCCAAACGGCCCAGCTGCTGATACTCGGGAACACCCTCTTTTACGGGGAAGTCCTCCGTGAGGGCAAAACCCAGGCCCATAACTATACCGCCTTCTATCTGGCCTTCGATGTTAAGAGGATTAACGGCCCGGCCTACATCATAAGCAGCTATGACCTTGGCCACGCGACCTTCCTCGTCCAGAATTACCACCTGCGTAGCATAGCCATAGGCCACATGGGTTACCGGGTGCTCTTTATTAGAATTTATAGGATCGGTAGCACCGTAAAACTCCCCGGCAAAGGTACGGCCCTCCAGCTCCTCCAAAGTATTTTCTTTAAGGGCCCTGACCAGTTGTTCCGCCGCCCGGCGCACAGCTTCACCGGTAAACAAGCTCTGGCGCGACGCAGTGGTAATGCCGGCGTCCGGCGTCAAAGCCGTATCGGCCAGGGTAACTTCTATCTTCTCCGCCGGCAAGCCGGTGGCTTCGGCCACTATCTGTATCAGCACCGCTTCCAACCCCTGGCCCAGGCAGGCAGCCCCGGAGTAAATATGCACTTTGCCGTCCTTGACCGCCAAATTGGCCCGGCCGGTATCGCGCGTACCCACACCCAAACCCACGTTCTTAAAGGCACAGGCTATCCCGGCATAGGGGCTGCTCTCAAAGGCTTCTTTGACCGCCAGCAGGGTCTCCTTAATCCCCACGTCTTCGCTTACTATCTGACCGGTGGCCAGAGTGTCCCCCGGCTCCAAAGCATTTATCCAGCGGATCTCCCAGGGAGATTTCCCCACCCGCTGGGCCAGCAAATTCAACTGGCTTTCGCAGGCAAAGGCCGCCTGCGGTACCCCAAAACCGCGGAAAGCCCCCGCCGGAGGATTATTGGTGTACACGGCCCGGCCGTAAATCTTTACATGAGGGATGCGATAGGGACCGGTAATGTGGTGACAGGCCCGTTCCAGCACCTGGGCCCCTAGAGAAGCATAGGCTCCGGTATCCGAAGTAATCTCGGCCACCAGGGCCACCAGCCGGCCCTGGGCATCACACCCGGTAGTCAGCTTGATCTCCATAGCATGCCGTTTGGGATGGACCAAGATGCTCTCCCGGCGAGTCAAAGTAATCTTGACCGGACGCTTAGTGGCCCAGGCCAGCAAAGCTGCATGGTGCTGCACGCTTAAATCCTCTTTGCCCCCGAAGGCCCCGCCCACGTACTGATTTATTACCCGCACCTTTTCGTGGGGCAGGGCCAAAAGAGAAGCGATCTGCTCCTGGATTTCATACACACCCTGAGTGCTGGTGTAGATGGTTATACCCTCCCCCTCCGGCACAGCTATAGCGCTCTCCGGCTCCAGGAAGGCGTGTTCCGTAAAAGGTGTACGGTAAGTCTGGCTCACCACATGGGCACACGCCCTTAAGGCCTCTTCGGCATGGCCCTTACTTATCCTGGTCTCGCTCAAAATATTGCCTTTGGGGTGCAGGGCCGGAGCGCCCGGTGCCAGGGCAGCCTCCGGGTCGGTGAGGGGAGGTAGTACCTCATATTCCACTCTGATGCTTTCCAGAGCCTTTCTGGCCGCCTCTTTACTTTCCGCCGCCACCAGGGCTATGGCGTCCCCAACGTAGCGCACTTCCTCTCCTACGGCTATCAAGGCCGGCCAGTCTTTAAATATGTGTCCCTGGTAGCGCTGGCCCGGAATATCCTCGGCCGTGAGCACGGCTACCACTCCCGGAAGCTCCCGGGCCGCGCTTACATCCAAAGATAAAACCCGGGCACGGGCATAAGGCGGCCGCAAGACGGCGCCGTAAAGCATGCGGGGAAAAATAAGGTCATCCACAAAGGTAGCCTGGCCTAAAACCTTAGCCGGCGCCTCCGGCCGGAAAAAGCGCCGTCCCATACCCGCCTCTTCTCCTCCGCCGGGCGTTACTTCTCCGCGCAGCGCTCTAGCCGCCAACTGCACAGCAGCAATGATTTTCTGATAACCGGTACAGCGGCATAAGTGAGCTTTAAAGGCCTGTTTAATCTCTTCCTCGGAGGGATTATTGTTGCTGTCCAGTAACGCTTTGGCTTCCATCACCATGCCCGGGGTGCAGAAACCGCACTGCACTGCCCCGGCGGCGGTAAAAGCCCAAGCATATATCTCTTTTTCCCGCGGAGTTAACCCTTCTACCGTCAGAATTTCTTGCCCCACCGCCTTAGCCGCCGGTATCCGGCAGGCGCGTACCGGCCGCCCGCCCAGCAGAACCGTACAAGCCCCGCAAACCCCTTCCCCGCAACCATTCTTAGCTCCGGTCAACCGCAAATGATCGCGCAGGACATCCAACAAAGTAGCTTCGGCCGGTACCTCTACCACCCTCTGCTGCCCGTTGACTATAAGCTCCAGGTGCATCTCCGCCCCCTCCTTAATGTATCTATTCGGTATCTCTCTCTTACTCTCTTATATAAAACTCGGCAACTGCCAACGCGCTAAAGCCGGTAATTATCTTCGCTTCCCCCTTAAACCACAAAACCTTCAGGGGCAAAGCTTCCAACCGCAAAAAATTAGCGCATGGCCCGAATTTTTTCGTCGTACTCCTTTATCTTGGCATACTCCTCTTCCCAAAAACTGGGGCTTCGCATAGAATCCAGGTACTCCTTGCTGTAGCCAAAGGGCAGCCAATCCGCCTCTTTCTGGGCAAAAAGGCGCTCCTTAGCTTCAGGTTTGCGGAAATCATAAATGTTTTCTTCATTGGCCCGCAGGAAAATATCGCGGAACCAGCGCTCCAGAACAAAATCGGTTATTTCCAGCGTGCGCTTTTCCAGATCCTCCAGGACGGAGCGGTAACGGTCGAAGCCGTCGGTAGCAATGGTGACCACATTGTCGCCCGGGCCTAAGCGCAAGTACTTGGCCATCTTAATGGCTCCCAGGATGTTACATATACCGGAAACGCCGAAGTGATCTTTAAGCTGTAGGGCTACCTCCTCTTTTATACCCATCTTAATCAAGGTTTCCGTCCCGTCCTGGATCAGCTTTAACCCCTTGACGCAATCCTCATCATGAATAAGAACCACAAAGTCCGTATTGAGCACATTATGGATCAGAGTGCACATTTTATCGCCTATGCCTTCGATGCGATGCTGACCTCGACCACCGGTAGCCAGGGTGGAACATTCGTAGGGCTCCAGGGCCGCCACTTTACACTCGGGGAAAACCTTCTTAATCTCGTCTCCGGCGCCGATGGTCCCCGCAGAGCCCGGCGCCGAAACAAAGCAGGCTATACGTCCGTTGCCTACATCTTGCACAGCTTCAATAGCCGAATTTCCCGTCACATAACGGTGGAAGCGGTAATTAGGAAGAAGCTCGAACTGGGCTAAGGCGAAGTTCTTCGGATCTTTTTTCAATTCGTAAGTGCGCTGGAGGGTTAAAATAACGTCGCTCTCTGTTCCCGGTGTCAAGTCCAATTCTCCGCCGTATTTGCGGATTCTTTCATAGCGCTCATCGCTCATGCTGTCGGGCATAATCACAATAGCCCGGTATCCCATAAGGCGGCAGATATAAGCCACGCCAATGCCAAAATTTCCGGTGGACGGCCCGAGGATAGTATGTTCTCCCGGCCGGATTACTCCATCCACGCAGCCTTCAATCAAAGTAGCGTAAGCCGGCCCTACCTTATGTGAGCCCGAGGGGAAATAGCGACCCAACAGCACCACAATATTGGCGTCCACTCCGGTCAACTCCGGAGGCAACACCATCTTACGCACCCGGTTGTTCTCGTCCTTCCAGGTAATATTGAATAAATTAATGGGATCTAACTCGTCCTCCTGGAGAGCTTTAATAGCTCTCTGCCGCACAGCCGGGTCGATCTTCTCCGGATAGAGCATCTCCTCGTAAGTCGGCCCGAAAGGAATTTTCCCTGCCATTACTGATACCTCCTAAGTTATACCTATTAAGTATAATGTTAAAGTAGGATTAAAACTTCACTATTACTTACAATACTATTTCGACGAATAAAATACAATCCCTCTTTTTTGTTTAAGAAAAAAATGAGACGGGCATCCACCCGTCTTATACCTGCCTTCTTGCCTGATTTTATCGCCACCGGCTACAGACTGCTGCCGGCCGAGAAGTACACCCGTCCCGCTCTTAAACTATGCTTATTCCTTAATTATGCTTGTGTCCCTGTAAGTCAGCCTCAACTGCCATCCCTTTCCTGGTGCGCCAGACGAGCGGCGGCGGCCGCCGCAATAGCCGCAATCAGATCATCCAGAAAAGTGTTTACCCTCTCGCCTTTCTTCTCATTGATCCTCCCGATAATTCCCGGCTTAACTTTGTCCAGGTAGCCAAAATTAGTCAGGCCTATGGAACCATAGATATTTACAATGCTCAGGGCCAGCACTTCGTCTATACCGTACAGCCCGTCGTCCCGGCGCAACATGGTAGCCAGCGGCTCGGCAAACATTCCCCTTTCGGCCAGCTCATCCAGAGACAGCCCGGTG
This sequence comes from Neomoorellaceae bacterium, assembly GCA_049701195.1. Taxonomy (GTDB): domain Bacteria; phylum Bacillota; class DSM-521; order Neomoorellales; family Neomoorellaceae; genus JBNATU01. The sequence continues at coordinate 26,870 of JBNATU010000006.1, read as the reverse complement.
AATACGGCATTTTGCACTTCGCGTTTTTCCAGTACCCGTTCCACGCTCTCCAGACAATCTTTGAGAGTTAAATGAGGAATATATTTTATTTGAATAGTGTACACCAGGGAAGCTATATCCTCTACGGTGACTCCCCGCCTCTGCAGCCATTCGATGGTTAAATACTTTAAATTCAGGTTGGCCAAATGGTCTTGCTCTTGAGGAATCCGGGCGACACCCACTCCTCCAGGCCCTCCTTCCCTTAAGGTAAACCGCAGATATCGAAGAAATACAAAGAAGTAGAAATCAGATATAAATCAGGTATAATTATAGCATATAATGCCTTCAGGCCGCCCTCCTGCCAAAATCCTGAGCGGGCGCAGGTCAAACATCCCCCGCTCAAAGGGAGTAACCCGAACCTCACACCCCCGAACCCTATGCCATCGCTCCGGCTTATGGCTTTATTTCCGGCTCCCGCGCCGCCTCATTTACCCAGCCGCTTCTGGAAAAACAAGATAGCCTCCAGCACCCCTCCCGCTACGGCCCGGGCCTTATCGGAAATGGTAAAACAGTATTCCCGCTCCGCCCGGGGATCCACATCTCCCACTTTCATACCTTCGGTGACCCATAGACCGTCGTGCAGGATACCGCGCAATACTCCCCCGATGGTCGCCACTACCGGTATACCTCCCACCAGGGCCACTGCTTCCCCGGGCTGCACCGGCGTCCCGATTTCTTTTAGTCCCTGGAAGAAACCCTCCGCCGGCGACCGGAGGAGCCTCTCTCGGCTCTTACCGCCCACTTCACCGGGTACACCGGTGTTCGGCCGGGCTTCGCCCTGAAAAATTACCCTCCCCAAGTAGTGGCCGCGCATGGTTTCAATGACCGCATGGGCATCCCGGCCGGCACAGAAGCCCGGTCCCAGGGCAATAACTATCGGTGCCTGGTGGATGTGCGTCCCCAGGTTAGTTTTCGCCATAATGGCGTCCACCACCACCTGAGGACGCAGCTCCCCGATTACCCCAGCCCGGGGATCCACCAGGACGGCCACCTCGTTCTGGGAAGCCACCTGCCAGGCTTCCTCGCTATCTCGGACCAGCCGGCCCGTGAGATCCTCGACCGTCACCTTCCCCTGATAAACGGCTTCGGCGAAGGCTACCGTCCGCCTTATTACCGTGGGCTGGGGTATTTCGGTCATAATTATCTTAAAGCCCGCCCGCCACAACCGGTGGGCCACACCGCTGGCCAGATCGCCGGCCCCCTTAATAACCACCAGCTTCTCCCGCACCATAATGCCTCACTCTTCCTTAAATCTTCCTTAAATTATTCCTTAAAATATAAATATTTCTCGATGCTTCCGAGACCTTCCCCATACCGGGGCGCTGGCACTGCCGGTATCTTTCGGCCTGCCCATAGCCGCCTTAGATCAGCATCCCCGACATTTTTCCTAATTTCCCTCGGAAGCACCCGTTCCTCCTCCATATTCCTCTACCCAGCGCCGGTAATCTGCCGGGGTGTCTATATCCTCTATTACCCCCGGGCAATCCACGGGTACCAGACATACCTCTTCCGGATAACGGGCAAAAAGAATCCGCGCTCCCTGGTCGCCGCGGAGGTCCTTTATCTCCTTCTCGAAAAAGCGATCCACCAGCACCGGATTCCCGCGCTTCCCGCCGTAAGAAGGGGCCACCAGCTTTTTCCCCTGCGCCAGATAAGCATCCCGCAGGACCCTAAGCACCTCCGGTCCGACTCCCGGCTGATCCCCCAAAACCACCAAAGCGCCGGATACAGAAGGCGACAGGGCTCTCCAACCGGCCTGGAGAGAAGTGCTCATCCCCTCCCGGTAGCGGGGGTTAAAAGCCAAGTTTACCGGATACCCTCGTAGCACCGGGGCAACTTCCTCCGCCGCCTGGCCCAAGACCACCGCCACTTCTCCCACATCTGCCGCCAGCGCCACCTCCACCACTTGCTGCAACATAAGCTTATTCTTAAAAGGCAAAAGCTGTTTGGGGGCGCCGTAACGACGGCTTTCGCCGGCGGCCAGAACTATAACTCCCACCGGGCCGGAAGATCGAGCCGCAGATAACAAAACCTGCCTTACCGGGGCTTCGGTTCTCACAGCCCCCAAAATCACCCGTTCCGCTCCCTTTATCAAAAGCTCTTCTGCCAAACGACGTCCCCTCTGCTGCTCTCCTTCTCCCTCGGCCTGATTGAGCAAAACCGCCCAACGCGCCCCCCGCGGAAGGCCTTTACGCCCTCCCCGGGGATGGCTTAAAAGGCGAGCCGCCGCCTCCACCGTGACCTCCCGGGGATGGTGTAACCCTAAGAGGTCCGGGGCCAGCTCCGGGCGGTGCACCCAGGGTTTCTCCAGGGGACGCCCCAAAACCTGCAAGCCCATAACGGTTACTACCAGAGTGCTCGCTTCCGGAATCACCGGCTCGTGGGCCGCCGGGATTTTAAGCCCGGCTCCGGCCGCACCGTCCCCTTCTACCAGAACATAATCCACCGGTAAGGAAGCGAGCCCGGCGACGGCCTCCGGCGCGATCCCCAGAAGCTTTTCTCCGGCACCTATACCGCTCCCGCAGGTAACCAAGGGACAATCTTGCAGTCGCCGAGCCACAACCTCTACCAGCTCAGATATTTCCGGCCGGCACACCGGTTCGGCCATAAGGCGGGCTTGTCCCAGCCACATCTTGGTAGTAGTAGTGGCGATCACCTTTTTGCCCCGGGCCGCCAATTCCCGGGCCAAGCAAATAAGGGCAGAAGTTTTCCCTCCTGCCCCCACCAAGGTGATAGTCTCCTTTTCCCCCAGTTCCAGTGCTGCTTGCAGTTCCATCCGGAAACCTCGCACCTCAAACTATTAGAATAGCGGCGGCGTTATGGCCGACAGAAAGATCAATTCTTTATCGCCCGGATTCCAGAGCTTGTGCGGTACGGCCGCATAATAATAAATGCTGTCCCCTTCTTCCAGGTGATAAACCTCTCCCCCGATATCGATGTCCATACAACCCTGCAACACCACAATACACTCTTCGCCCGGGTGAGAGAGGGGCTCATCGGCGCTCACCGCGCCCGGGTCTAAACGGGCCATCATTACTTCCATCTTGCGGTTGAGATCCGGAGATAACAATTCATAGGTTAAATGCGACTGGGGAAATCTCAAGACCTTGCGCTGATCCCGCCGGACCACGGGACTATGATCATCATGGTTCAACAGAAAGTAAAATATAGGCACTTCCAGGGCTTCGGCTATCTTGCGCAAAGAAGTAATAGAAGGATCGGCCAGATCCCTTTCCACCTGACTTAAGAAACTGGAAGTAAGCCCCGTCTTTTCGGCTACGTCTTTTAAGCTTAGGCCCTTTTCCCGGCGAATTTGGCGAATTTTTTTACCTAGCATTGGCAACCTCCCAAAGGCTCCACAAAGACTTCCATAATACCCCCACAGATCATCCCCTCATCTTCAGCCACCTCGGCTGTAAGATCCAGGCAATACAGCTCGGGTTGTCTGCTTTTCAGGACTTCCAGAGCCCTTTGCCGTACCTCGGCCTCGGCGCAGCCGCCGCCGATGGTGCCTATTGTTCTTCCATCAGGTAAAATAATCAGGCTGGAACCCGGCTCCCTGGGGGTAGAACCTTTAGTGCGCACTACCGTAGCCAGCACAAAGGTTTCTCCTTTTTCCAGGAGTTCCACCATAGTATTTAACATTTCTCTATCCATAAAACCCACCTGTAATACAACCGGCTTTATATCTGCACAAAAATATCAGAGCGCCTTCCTACATCTATACTACATATTTACCCATTTTCCTTCTATCATAATTAAACTATAATTAATTTTTTCACCCCACCTCACCCTCACCTCGGAGGGCACCAATCATCTTCTTCTTCTCCTCCTCTGCTTCCACCTCTACCTCTACTTCTACCTCTTCTTCCAAACCTTTTTACTCCTTCTTCTCCTCTCCTCGCCGGTAAACTTTTATAATTTCCCCCAGAATACTTACCGCAATCTCTGCCGGCGTCTCCGCCCCGATATCCAGGCCGATGGGGGCATGGACCCGGGAGAGCCTCTCCGGAGCCACCCCTTCCGCCATAAGGCGCTCTTTAACGCCCTTTACCTTACGCCGGCTGCCGATCATACCTATATAGGCGGCCGGAGAATCGATCACCCGGCGCAGACATTCGTAATCATGGCGATGTCCCCGGGTGACAATGACAATATACGTGGCGGGATCGAGGCTTATCTTCCCCAAAGCCTCCTGGAAATCGTCGCAAATAACCTCATCAGCACCGGGAAAAAGCTCACGATTAGCAAAGTCCGGCCGGTCATCCACCACCGTAACCCGGTAACCCACTTCCTTGGCCAGGGCGGCCACCTTTTGCCCCACATGTCCTCCTCCCAGGACCAAAATCTTCGGCTCCGGCAACACCGGCTCCAGAAAAACCTCTACCACTTTGCCGGGAAGGGCTACGGTAACCGTTTCCGGCCGCCTCCGGGCAAAAACTTCGCCCGCCCTCCCGGCCACCTCGGTTTCCAGTTCCGGATCGCCCAGGTCGCCTACCCCTTCGCCCTCGAAGAAGTAAAGCTTTCGGGCCCCGGGTCTAACCCGGGAACCCCCTTCCGTAACCGCCCGGAGCACCAAGGCCGCCACCGCCGGCCGGTTGGTATCCAGGGCCTCCCGTACCTTGCGGAAAAAATCCAGCATGAACGCACCTCCGCTCAGGCTACCGAACTTCCGAAATATTACCCCTGCCGGGAGGTCGGCCGGCTCCTGAGGGGCTCACCAGCGAGCCGTATGGCTCTCCCTCGCGCCCTCGCGCTTCGGCGGGGTTCCCGGCCAGTTCGGCCTCCTTGCCCATAAGCCTACCTTAGGCCTCTCTATCCCCGACCCCGCCTCCGCTTTCGACCTCGTTAAGTTTGGCTGCCGTGAAAGCTTGCTCGCTCTCCTACGAGCCCAAGTAGGCTTAGAGCTAAGGATAGGCCAGGCCGCCTTCCCCGGTAAGAGCCGTAGCCCCTCCCAGCGCCAGAGCCACCAGCTCCGCCATGGAGTTTACCCAAAAATCCGGCCGGGCTGCCAGCAAACGCCGACGGGGTACCCAGCTCCACCCTGCAGCTACCGCTGCCACGCCGGCGGCGCGGGCGGCAGCAATATCATGGGGGCTATCCCCTATCATCAAGGCCTCCGCCGGGGCCAAACCCAAGAGCTCCAGAGCCCGCCGCACCGGCTCCGCACACGGCTTATGGACAGGCACGTCCTCCCAAGTGACTACAGCCTGAAAAAAGCCCTGCAATCCAAAAAGCCGCAAACCATAAAAGGTAGTGTCGCGCACCCGGGAAGTGACGATGCCCAGCCTCCTTCCGGCCCGTCGCAGCTCTGCCAGACCCTCTTCAACCCCGGGGCAAAGGCGCACCAATTCATCATAGTGGTCTGCGCTGTAACGCCGATATACCTCCAGCATCTCCTCTACTTTATCCGGCACAAAGGCCGCCAACCCTTCCCTTAAGGGTACCCCGAAATAGGGATAGAGCTCCTCCGGCTCCACCGTGCGACCCAGATAAGGCTCCAGGGTATATTGAAAGGATCGGATTACCAAATCCGAAGTATCCAATAGAGTACCGTCTAAATCAAATAGCACTCCCTGCCAGGCCAAAATGCCTCCTCCCCTTAAAGGCGCTCCTTGAGGAGCTCATTCACCAGGCCGGGGTTGGCCTTACCTTTGGTCTCTTTCATAACCTGGCCCACCAGGAAACCCAAAGCCTTTTCTTTACCCTTGCGGTAATCTTCTACCACTTTAGGATGCGCCTCCAGGACCCGCTCCACAATAGCCGTAAGCTCGGCCACGTCGCTTATCTGCACCAGCCCTTTAGACTCCACGATCTCCCGGGCTCCCCTACCGGTAGCGAACATTTCCTCCAGAACCTGCTTGGCGATCTTCACGCTGATGGTGCCTTCCTGCTGGAGCTTCAGCAGCTCGGCCAGACCCTCAGGGGAGACCGGCGCTTGATGGGGCTCCCATCCTCTATCGTTCAGCAAGTGCAGGAAATCTCCCATCAGCCAGTTGGCCACCTGCTTGGCATCGGGAAAGAGAGATACCGTGCGCTCAAAATAGTCGGCCAGTGCTTTGGAGCCGGTAATAATTCCCGCATCATACTCCGGCAACCCGTACTGGCGGATCAGCCGCTCCCGGCGGGCATCGGGCAGCTCCGGCAGAGTGGCCCTTACCCTGTCGATCCATTCCCGGTCAATGGCCAGAGGCACCAGATCCGGTTCGGGGAAATAGCGATAATCATGGGCTTCTTCCTTGCTCCGCATGGTATAAGTTACCTGTCTCTCTTCGTCCCAGGCCCGCGTCTCCTGGACCACCCTCTCCCCCCGCTCCAGCGCGGCTATCTGCCTCTCGATCTCAAAGCTCAAAGCCCGCTGTAGAGCGCGGAAAGAATTCATATTTTTGACTTCGGTTTTGGTTCCAAAGGTGGTAGAACCTTTGGGACGGACCGAAACATTGGCATCGCAGCGCAAAGAGCCTTCCTGCATCTTGCAGTCCGAAACCTCGATATATTCCAGGATGGCCTTCAGCTTTTCCATATAAGCCCGGGCTTCTTCCGGCGAGCGCAGGTCCGGTTCGGATACGATCTCCAAGAGGGGTACACCGGCCCGGTTGTAATCCACCAGGGAATAATCGCCGTCCGGCCCTTCCACATGGATTAGCTTCCCCGCATCTTCCTCCATGTGTATGCGCGTAATGCCGATGCGCTTTTTAGCTCCGTCCACTTCTATTTCCAGATAACCCCTGCGGGCCAGGGGCATATCGTATTGCGATATCTGATAATTCTTGGGCAGATCCGGGTAATAATAATTCTTGCGATCAAACTTACAAAGGGGCGCTATCTCGCAATGCAAAGCCAGGGCGGTCTTCAACCCGAATTCCACCATCTGGCGGTTTATAACCGGCAGTACCCCCGGTAACCCCAGGCAAACGGGACAAACGTGCGTATTGGGCTCCCCGCCAAAGGCGGTGGTACAGCTACAAAAAGCTTTGGATTCTGTTTTCAGTTCCACATGTACTTCCAGGCCTATTACCGCTTCGTATTCCATCAAGCCACCACCCCCCATTCCGGTCGCCGCCGTAAATTAATCATAGCCTGCTCCAGGGTATAGGCCACGCGCAAAAGCCTCTCTTCCTCAAAGGGCGGGGCAATAAGCTGCAAGCCCACCGGCAACCCCTGGCTGAAACCACAAGGTATAGAAATAGCCGGTAACCCCGCCATATTCACCGGAATGGTGCACAGGTCGGATAAATACATGGCCAAAGGATCATCCACCTTTTCTCCCAGGCGGAAGGCCACCGTAGGCGAAGTAGGCGTAACCAGCACATCAAAGCGCTTAAAAGCTTCCTCAAAATCCCGGCGTATGAGGGTGCGCACCTTTAGGGCTTTAAGGTAATAAGCATCATAATAGCCGGCGCTCAGAGCATAAGTACCCAACATGATACGCCGTTTAACTTCCGGGCCAAACCCTTCCCTCCGCGTCTTCATATACATGTCCACAATATCCGTCCCCGGCAGCCGGAAGCCGTAAGCCACTCCATCGTAGCGGGCCAGGTTGCTGGAAGCTTCCGCCGGGGCCACCAGGTAATAAGCCGGCAGGGCATACTCGGTATGCGGCAGAGAAATCTCTTCACAAAGGGCACCCAAGTCGGCCAACCGGTCAATAGCCCTCCGCACCACCGCCGCCACCTCGGGCTCCATCCCGGAGCCGAAATATTCGCGCGGCACGCCCACCTTCAGACCCTTAATCTCCGGACGCAGGGCCGCCAGGTAATCGGGCACCGGTAGATCCGCCGAAGTGGAATCCGCCGGGTCGTGTCCGGCAATGGCCTGCAAAACCAGAGCGCAATCGGTCACGTCCCGGGTGAGAGGCCCGATCTGGTCTAAGGAAGAAGCAAAGGCCACCAACCCGAAGCGCGAAACCCGGCCGTAGGTGGGCTTTAACCCTACCACCCCGCAGAAGGAGGCCGGCTGGCGGATGGACCCGCCGGTATCCGACCCCAGAGAGTAAAAAGCCTCACCGGCCGCCACGGCCGCCGCCGCGCCCCCGCTGGAACCGCCGGGCACCCGCTCCAGGTCCCAAGGATTTCGCGTAGGGAAAAACCGAGAATTTTCCGTAGACGACCCCATGGCGAATTCATCCATATTAAGCTTGCCCAGCAAGACGGCCCCCGCTTCCTTGAGCTTTTTCACCACAAAGGCATCATAAGGGGGCACCCAGTTTTCCAGCATCTTGGAGGAACAAGTGGTGCGTATACCTGCGGTACAAAGGTTATCTTTAAGGGCCATGGGTATGCCCGCCAGGGGACCCAATTCTTCCCCTCGGGCGCGGGCGGCATCCACTGCCCGGGCCTGTTCCAGAGCTACCTCGGGTGTAAGAGTCACAAAAGCTTTAATCCGCCCCTCCACCTGTTCTATACGCTCCAGCATGGCTTCCGTCAATTCTACGGAACTGATCTCTCTGCGGGCCAGAAGCCGGCCCACTTCATGAGCGCTCCTATAAAAAAGTTCCAACCAATAGCCCTCCCCTTATCCAAGTCCGCAACCTTCAAGCAGGCTAAACCCTGACATATCCCCAGTTTTGATCCTAGGCCTGCTTGGCTTGCGCTCGCTCCGAAAACCCTCGCGGGCCAAACTATCACTCAGCCTCAGAGCTTAAGGCGGACTTCCCGGCAGAATTTAAACATCCTGTCTCAGTTGCCGGCCTCAGGCCTCTCAAAAGCCTCGGGTCCGCCTCCGCCTTTCGCCACGCTTAAGTTTGGCTGCCGCGAAAGCTTGCTCGCTCGCTTTCAAGCCCAAGCAGGCCTGCCATACAAAAGTGGGGATAACTTAGAGCTAAACCACCCGCGGCACCTCAAACTGGCCCTCTCTGGCCGCCGGCGCACCTTCCAGGGCTTTGTCCCGCGGCAGTCCCGGCCGTACCACATCTTCCCGGAAAACATTGCGCAAAGGCAAAACGTGAGCTGTAGGTTCTACCTCCCTAGTATCCAGCACGTTCAGCTTCTCCATATAATTTAAGATGTCGTTAAGCTGCTGGGTATAAGCCTCTTTCTCCTCCTCCGACAAATAAAGGCGGGCCAGCAGAGCCACATGTTCCACTTCTTCTTTGCCGAGAGGCATCTTTCCACCACCTTGGACCAATTTACCACGGGAACATTATAACAGAGAAAAAAATTAAGGGCAACTTTACGTCCCGGGGCGTCTTGCAATCCGGCTTTTTCGCCCCCTTCCTTTCGCTCCTCACCGAAGACCCGCTCCGCTTCCCCTCCGCTTCTCCTCCCCTTTTCCTCCAATCATAGCGAAAGGGTTTTTCGTAAATACTATATCCTATCCCACCTCGTTTCAGCCTTTCCGGCGGCTCCGGCCGCGGGGGTCGCGCACCTCCACCAGCACCCACAGAAGATTAAACAAAAGAAGGCCGGTGCCTACGTAAAACACCGATTCCAGACCGAAATGAGCCGAACAAAAACCGGCGGTCAACGGGCCCAAAGAATTGCCGAAAAAGAAGGCGCTGGAAGTTAAACCGTAGACGCTTCCTCTCTTTTCCGCCGGTGTAAAGAGAGCTATAAGAGAATTAGCACAGGGCAACAGCCCCCCCAAGAAAAAGCCCTGAACAAAGCGCAAAAATATTAGAGACCATATATTGGTAATCAAAGCTTGGGGAATATAGAGCAAGGCCGAACTGCACAAGTTAACCACCAGCAACCTCTTATATCCCCATCTCGGAGCCAGATAACCCATTACCGCCGCGCCTATAAACGAAGTTATCCCTTGCACGGCTACGGCCACACCGGCATAAGTATTTAAAACCGGAGAAGGCCCCAGCATTCTCTGCACATAAAGAGGGAGAACGGGCTCCACTCCCCGGGTAGCAAACTGGGAAAGAAGAATAACCGTAAACATAACCCAAATGGTGAGAGGCCAAGATAGACTGAGAAAGAATCCGTTTTCCCGCACCTCCTTCTGCTTCTCGGGACGAGAAGGCTCTTGAATAACGAAAACGGCCAGGAGGGTAGCGGTAACCGCCATAAGGCTCCCCAACTGAAACACGCGGCGGTAAGGGAAAAGATCCGAAAGAATGCCTCCCAGCAGGGGGCCTAAAAGATAGCCCAATACCTGCCCGGCTTGCATTAATCCCAAAGAATAACTCAGATGCTTTTCCGGGACGGTGGTGGCCAGCAGAGAGAGAGCCGCGGGAGCAAAACCGCTGAAGGCTCCTTGCAAAATGCGGAAAACGAGAACATGATATACGTTGGCGGACAGACTGGTAAGAAAAGTAAAAAGGGCAATACTGGCTGCCGAGCGGATGAGCATGGGCTTCCGGCCGTAACGGTCGGCCAGGCTGCCCCAAAAGGGGGAGAGCAGCCCCGTAAAAAAAGAATTCACGGCTACCAGAATGCCGCTCCACCGCTGGACATCTTGGCTCCCGGTTATGCCCAATTGGAAAATAAAAAAGGGCAGAAAAGGAGTGACCACGTGAAAGGTAGCCGTAACCAAAACCTGAATCACTACGCAGGTATACAGATTGTACTTCCATTGGGGCATCGCCAGGACTCCCAGAGCTCAACCGCTTATTACCATAACGTTAACTATTATAACACTCCGGCCTTAAAGATGCCACCAGATATTCAGAACCTCCCTTCTGCGGTGCCTCTTTCTCCTGCCGCTAACTAGCTGAATTTTTCCGCCTGCGGCCCGGAACCCGATGAAGCCTGCTATGTTTTCCCGTGGTCCCGCGACATAAGCTCAGACGTCTTCCGGTGAGTCTGTCCCTGTACCTTTTTGACTTTACGTTTAGGGGAAAAGGCTATGGTTAGCACAAATATTAGCGCAGAAATAAGAACAATAGTCGCTCCGCTGGGCACGTTTAACCAATACGAAACTAAAAGCCCCATCCAAGCGGAGAGCACGCCGAATAAAGCAGATAATACGAACATCCACCTCAGGCTGTAAGTAAGCTGATAAGCTGCGGCAGCAGGGTTTAAAATAAGGTTAAATATGAGCAGACCACCTATACTGCGCAAAGAAGCCGTAATCACCAAACCTGTCAAAAAAAGAAGGCCATAAAAGATGAGGTCGGCCGGAATGCCTACCGCCAGAGCGATCTGACGATTAAAAATCACAGCCTGGATTTCCTTAAAAAAGATTATCACCAGGACGGAAACGACACCCGCCACCGCAGCCAGCACCACCAGATCGCCATCTTTCACCGTAAGGATGCTTCCCCATAAAAGCTCCAAGGCTTGGGTTTTAGGCCCCGGCAAAAGACCCATAAACATAAAAGCCAGCCCCATCATAAGGGAAAAAATAATGCCAATAGGCGTATCTACATTGAATTCACCCCGGTCGGCCAGAGGCCCGATGACCGCCGTAGCGAGCAAGCTAAAGGACAAGGCTCCCACTTGGGGATTAAAACCCAGCCACACGCCGCAGAGGGCTCCGGCAAAGGCCGCATGGGAAATGGCTACCCCGATGAAAGAAAGATGCATCGTAACTACCAGAACACCGATTAGAGAACAGGCTACGCCGCCCAAGAAACCTGCCAGAAGGGCGTTCTGCATGAACTTGTAACCGAAAATAGAAAGATCCAAGATCTTCTAAGGACCTCCTAAACAGCAACCTGCTTCTTCTGCACCGTACAGCAGATTTAAAACCTCTTCCTGCAATACTTCCTCCGGTGCACCCTGGGCCCAAATGCGACCCTCTTTCATCAAGATCACCCGGTCACATAAGGCCGCGGCCATCTTTAACTCATGGGTGACCATCAAGGTAGTCAGGCTGCGGGAACGATGGATCTCGCCTATCAAGGCCATTATCTCCGCCCGCGCCCGGCGGTCCAAGCCGGTAGTCGGCTCGTCCAGCAGCAGAATATCCGGCTCCTGGGCCAGGGCGCGGGCAATGGCCACCCGCTGCTGCTCACCCCCTGAGAGATGGCCGATAGGCCGGTGGGCCAAGTGGCTCATACCCACCAGCTTTAATAAGCAGTTCACCAACTCGCGATCCGTAAACCCAGGCCGGCGCAAAGGACCTAAACGGCCGTAGCGCCCCATCATGACCGCTTCCCAAACGCATACGGGCATCCGCGGGTCGATAGGTTGCATCTGCGGTACGTAACCGATACGCCGGCGTAAGATATGCCGGCCGCCCCTATTAAGCGAGTATCCGAGCACTTCTACCTGGCCGCTGAGCAATTTCCCCAACCCGTTCACCAAGGTAAGAAGGGTGGTTTTCCCCGCCCCGTTGGGCCCTATGATGCCTACCAATTCGCCCCTTCGCACCGTAAGGGTAACGCCCCGTAAAGCTACGTCTTCCCGGTAGGAAACTACAGCATCTTTCACTTTAATTATGTCCTCTATATCCTCGTCAACGAACCGCAAACCAGAGCCGTCACCTCCGGCCGATAATCTCCGGCAGATACTCATACCTGACTTTTCTTAAGCGTCTCCAAAGCCTTCAAAATCAACTCCACGTTTTTATCCAGAGCCGCGCTCCAGGTATCGGTTTGCGGGAAACCGCCCGGAAAGTTAGATATGGTGACCTGGGCTGCGCCCAATTCCTTGGCTATACCCGCTCCGGCATCCGGCCCGCTCTGCAGGTTATCCACCACGAGCTTTACCCCTGCCTGTTTCCCTTTGGTGATGAGTTCTTGCATTTTCTGGGGATTAAGTTCCTCCGGTCGGCCGTAAGTGGCCACTATGTCAAAGCCCGCCCACTTCAGAAATCCCTGCTGCATTTCCGCGCAGAGCACTTTCACCTTGCGGACACCGGCGGCTTCCAGCTTAGCCCGGACCTCTTTCTCCTTCTCCTCTACAGCAGCAAGCAGGCGCTGAGCATTTTCTTGGTAATAGGCTTTATGCCCCGGGTCTTTTTCCTCCAATACCTCTGCAATCTTTTTCACCGCCTCCTTCTGCACCGGAGGGGCCATCCAGTTGCCGGCCACCGCAATTTCCACCACCTGCAAGTCCTTATTATGCACCGAATCGATCAGCTCCTTGGTGAACATGGTGCCCTGCCAATCGTGGCGCAAAAAGAGTCGCGCCTCGGCCAGCTTCTGCACATCTCCCGGCTTAAGATCGAAATGCCCAGGGCAGGCCGAAGGAGGAACAATATTAACCACCTCTACTTTATCCCCGCCTATTTTTTGTACGATATCGGCGATCAAAGAGGTCCCCGTAGCCACCTTGAGCTTTCCGGCCTCCGGAGCACCGCACCCCCAGAGAGTAAGGGAAAGGGAAAGGGAAAGAGAAAGAAGAACTATAGCCGCTGTAAGAAAGGAATAGAATCGGCCCCTCTTTTTAGTCATTCTATTAGTCATCCTAAACTTACCTCCCCAAATCCCATGATGCTTCTGAAACATTCCCCATGTCGGGACGCTGGCATCTTCATTCCTTTCTTCGGAAGCACCATCCTATCTATATTTGCCGCCTGCCGTTATAAAGTTACAGCTAAATTTTCTGGAGTTAGGGCTTGCGTGCCGTAAGTAGGTATTTCTCCGGGGTATTAACAATACGTACCTCCTTGAGCCCGGCCTGCCGGCATAATTCTTCCATTTCCTCATCATCAGGCAGCAGATCGTGGCCCACTACCCCTCCTATCGCCTTGTGCAGTTCATTCACGGCCTCCCTGCTCATGGGGTGACAGATAACCAGCCTGCCACCCGGTTTCAAAAGACGCACCATTTCCCTTAGCGCTCGTGGCTTATCCGTTACATGGGGAAAACAGGAATTACAGATAACTTCATCGAAGCTGTCCCCCTCTAATGGAGGACAGGTTATATCGCCCACGATATACTCCACATTCTCAAAATTTTTAGCTTTGGCTCTGGCCAGCATCTCTTCCGCAATATCCAGGGCCACCACTCGGCCATCTCTACCGGCGGCTTGCACCAGAAAGGGAAGTAGCACACCCGTACCCGTACCCACATCTAGAATGTGGCTCCCCGGCCTGAGGTTCAGCTCCTCAACAATGGTCCTTAAGCACCGGATGGTTTCCTCGGATAATAAGTTGTCCCATTCCCGGGCCTTCTGGTTGAAATACTCCCGGTGAGCTGTAGCCCCCTCTATACCCGGCAAGATTACACCCCCTCGTTTTTTTAAAAATAAAAATAGGCCACGAAAGCCCCTCCCTTCCTTTCCGCGAAAGGAATAGCGGGCCTCCGTGGCCTCCATTTCCCGTATGGGTCAAGGTTCTGGTCAGCTTATGATGGTAACCAGTCTCTCTCTATGCCTCTGCTTGTGTCTCTTGTGCCTCAGCCTGTAATAAGGTTCCTGAATTAGATTTTAGTAGCTTTTATGCACCCTGTCAATAAACTTGGGGCTCTATAATAAAAAGTGTGGGACAGGTGAAGTAGAAGGGGATGGGGAGCGGAGATGAGATTTCAGAAGTGAACCAGGAAAAAGTCGGGGACACATCCAATTAAATGTTTCTTATTTATATTACCACCGACAGCGATTAGGAAAGTGTAATGCAAACAAGCTCGCACGGGGCAGCTGCTCCGGCGTTAGCTCTCCCGGATCAACTCGACGGCTTTCCCGACCACCGCCCTGGAGAGTCGGAAGTCCGTCCTGGTGAGGTTTTCCACGACGGCAAGGGCCTCTTCCTTTTTCAAAATCCCCTCCTTGGCAGCTTGGACCAGCAAGCCCAAGGTGCCTACCGCCGCAATGCTGCTGGCCTCCACTGCTTTCCTGGCCTTTTTGTCGTCAGTAAGGACGGCCTTCGCGCCGATTTCCTGTGCGAGGACAATGCACTCGCACTCGCCCCTGCCCCTTAAGCCCGCCTGGAGCAGGGCGACCATCTTCCAATCTTTGACCTTTTCGACCCGGAGCCAGCCCGCTGCGACCGCCTTGGCCACTTCCTCGCTCCCCGGAGAGCCTGTCATCACTTCTTGGTAAACGGCTTCCGGTATTGCTACCGTACCCCATAGCCTTTTCAGCAGCCACAGGAATCCTATCCGGCTGAGGCCTATGAGAACGGTGGCATCACTCACCACCACGGGATCTCAACCTCTCCAGGGTTTCTAAGTCGCTTGCCAGGTCCTCCTCGTCGTAGTCCAGCTCGACCCCGAAGTCGGCAAGGGCTTCCAGGAAGGAAGAATAGCTGGTGCCCGAAAGCTCCACCGCCTTGCCCAGGGATATCTTTCTCTC
This sequence comes from Neomoorellaceae bacterium, assembly GCA_049701195.1. Lineage (GTDB taxonomy): Bacteria > Bacillota > DSM-521 > Neomoorellales > Neomoorellaceae > JBNATU01. Next base: position 11,703 of record JBNATU010000006.1, on the reverse strand, counting down.
TGCGTAGAGGGAGACGGCGAGCCTCTTCATTATTTCCCTGGCCGGGTCGCGGCGGGGCCCCAGCGCCTCCCGTATTTCGTCCGGTATGCGGAGAACCACCTCTGTCATTCAGACCACCTCGCAATAGAAAACACTATAACTAAAAACCCTGTTGCGTTCTTGTCAAGCTTTAGTATATTGCCCGAAAAAATTTACTTTCAAAAGCAAGTAACTCCGCCAGCCTGTAAAGGGAGAAACCTCGCTTCTCTCTAAAGTATCAAAAGGCAACTACCTCATCTGCTTCCGGCCGACGGACCAGCCCCTGCAGGGCTTCGGTGTGCCCGGACAGCTCCTCCCACAGGATGACATCCTCCCAGGCGGGGCGCTCGGACACGTCGCCCCTCCTGATTTTCTCTTCCAACTCCAAGTACCCCGAAGCACTGTACTTCTACTTCAGAGATTTGATGAAGCTGTTGTTCTGCTCGACCTTGGAGAGCAAGAACTTCTTTACACTCTCTCTAAAGATGACCTTCCCCGGTATGTCAAGGATGTCTTCGGCCTCTTTGATTATCCGGTCCAGCACGTCAGTGATCACTCTAGGGAGTATTATACTCCAGAAATTCACCTGTTTTCCAGCTTTTTGTGCCTTGGTTGGGGGCAAAATCTTCTCCCAAAGCCCCCCTTCTTTCTCCGGCATAACCCTTGAAAACGGAAAAGCCGGGGTATACCTCCCCGGTCCCTCCGGTCTTCCCGTAGACGGCCACCTTCCCTACCCCGAAAATGTGCTCTTTGCCATTTTCATCCTTCTGCTGGTGCCGCCATGGCGGCATGAGGGTCTACCCACATTCTTCAGGACACCGCCTTCTGTTCAGGTATTTACTTTCCTTTTGCCCCGGTCAAGAGGGCTTCCGCCTCCTGGTCGGTGAGCTGATAATGGTAAAACTTGGCATAAAATTCTTTAGCCACCGCCGTTATCTCATAGTTAAAAATCTCCGGGTAGAGAAGATGGGCCAACCATTTAACTCCCAGGAGGCGATTGATCGAAGGCGGCCGGTCAAACCAGTTGAAGGGCCCATGCGGAACTTGATAGACCCGACGGCTTTTCACCGCCCTCAGGTTCTGCCATTTGGGGTCTTTGAGTATAGTTTCATAGGCGCCTCCCTGGGCTACATTCCAGGAGATAATCACATCGGGATCCCATGAGAGTACCTGCTCCAGGGAAACGGAGCTCATCCCCATGCCCCCCGGGCCGCGCTCCGGTGGAATGGCCGCCACATTGATGCCCCCCACAAAATCCAACACCTGGGTATGCTGGGAAGCGGCAGGATCCGTTTGCAGGCCGTTGGGACCTTCGGCGTAGTAGACCCGCACCTTCTTATCTTCCGGAATCGCCTTGACTTTGGCGGCCACTTCGTTGAGCGTATCCCGGCAATAAGCCGCCAATTCCTGGGCTTTTTGTTTCTCGCCCAGCAGGTCGCCCAGAAATTCATAAGCTTTATCCAGTTTGGTGAGTTCACCGTCGACCATCACCACCGGTATCTGTAGCTGCTTCTGGATCTGGTCGGCCTGGGAAAGGGCGGTGTTATCCATGTAACCCATGGAAAGGATAACCCCGGGATGAATTTTTAAGATCTCTTCGATATTGGCCGTGTTTTTGGCGTACCACCCGCCCAGATTAGGCAACTTTTGGTACTCTGGTAGGATAAATTTTCTCTCTACTTCATTCAGTTCATAGTTCCACCCTGCCAGCTTCTCCGGCGCCAGGGTGTAGACCAGAATGGTCCCGACCGGGCTGGTGGCGAAGACCTTCTTTATCTCTGCCGGGACGATGACCCTGCGACCGGCCATATCGACTATACTGCGGTTTCCCCTCGCAGGCTCAAGTGGTGCCGGCGCCTGCTGCCGGCTGCATCCTGCAAGTATGACTACCAAAACGGCTATTAACCCCCAAATAAAGAGGCTGAACCTCTTTTCTTGCCGGCCCACTGATATCCCTCCTATCTCAATTTTTTGCTTGCCCACTTAACAGCTTATACCCCGCTCTTAGTCGAATAAAATTAATTCTGGCAGCAATCCAGGGGAAGGATTACCTTCAATTCCTTGCCGTTATCTATAACCGTCTTGGCTATTTTCACCTCAATCCCGTACAAGCCTTTCAGGCTCGCCTCCGTGAGAAGATCTTCCGGTCGGCCCTGGCCCACTACCCTTCCCTTTTGCAGAAGCAGGACCTTGGAGGCATAGAGTAAAGCGTGCTCGGGAAAATGGCTGGCCATTACTATTGTCAATCCCCGCCGGGCCAGGCGTAGCACCTGGGTGAGGACCATAACCTGGTTACCAAAATCCAGGCTGGAAGTGGGTTCATCCATAATTAAAACTTGAGGTTGCTGGGCGAGAGCGCGGGCGATGAGCACCAGCTGCCTTTCCCCGCCGCTGAGCTCGGTATAAACCCGCTCCTCAAGGTGGGAGATGTTCAACACGGCCATGGCCTCTCGGGCGATTTCCTTATCCTCCGGCGAGGGCGTGTCGAAAATTCCCAGGTGGGCCGTCCGGCCCATAAGAACCACATCCAGGACTTTAAAAGGAAAGGGCGGGATATGACCCTGGGGGATATAACCCATTACCCTGGCTATCCGGGCCGGCGACCAGCCGCAGATATTTTCACCTCCGAGCAGAATTTCCCCCGCCTGGGGTTTTAATAGCCCCAGGATAGTTTTGAAAAGCGTCGTCTTCCCCGAACCGTTAGGGCCCAGCAGGCACATTATTTCCCCCGCCTCTACCTCCAGGGATACCCCGCTCACGACCGGCCGGCCCCAGTAGCCGCAGGTCACATTTTTAAGCTCCAACTTCATAACCATCCTCTCCGGCTATGTTGTAACAAATAAAGGAAAAAGGGAGCACCGATTAAAGCCGTAAAAATACCTAAGGGGATCTCCACCGTTCCCAGCATCCGCGCCAAGTCGTCCACCAACAACAGATAGGCGCTGCCCAGCAGAATGGTGGCCGGCATTAAAACCTTGTAATTAGGACCCACCACCATGCGAGCCAAATGAGGCACCAGCAACCCCACCCAACCGATCATCCCGCTGATGGAGACACTGGCGGAAGTCATGAGCGTAGAACACAATATAACCAGCAGCCTCACCTTGGCGGTATCCAGACCGAGAGCCCGAGCTTCTTCTTCCCCCAAGGAAAGAACATTGAGGCGCCAGCGCAGGAGATAAAGGGGCGCTATCCCCAGCAGCATAGGTACTAAGGCCATATATACGTCGCGCGGAGAAATAGAAGCCAGGCTGCCCATGAGCCAGAAGGTAATGGCCGGTAGTTTATCGTAGGGGTCAGCCAGGTATTTAATCAAGGAGGTACCGGCAGAAAACAGGGTGCCGGTGAGAATGCCGGCCAGCACCAAGACCAGGGCCGGGTCGTGGCGTATCTTGCTGCTTAGCGCATAAGCCAGCATTACGGCCAGGAGGCCAAAGAGAAAGGAGCTGAGCTGGATGCCTACCACCCCCAGAGAAAAGTAAATGGCCAGGGCCGCTCCGAAACCGGCGCCGGCTGAAGCTCCCAGTATGTCCGGTGAAACCAGGGGATTTCTAAACATCCCCTGGTAGGCGGCACCGGCGGTAGCCAGAGAGGCTCCTACCAGCATGGCAGCGATAATGCGCGGTAGACGTACCTGAAAGACCACTGTCTCCATGGTATCCGGCCAGGTGGGAGTCAAAGGTAATACTTTAGAGGCCAGCAGAGTTAACACTTGTCCCGGGGATATGGGATAGCGGCCCAGGGGTAAAGATAAACAAAAGGCGGCCAGGGGCAAGGCCAGCAGAACAATTTCTCTCCGGCAATAACCTCTAACCCTGGATAGGTTAAGCGCATTTTTGCCTTCCGCAAGAATAGACATAAATCTCACCTCCCTCACCACACAGGGATGCTTCTGAAACATCCCCTATGTCGGGGAGCAGGCGCCAGTATCTTTGGGGCTCGCCAGCGATCCGTAGGCTCCCCCTCGCGACTTTAAGCGGGGTTACCGGCCCATGCGGCATCCTGTCTCAGTGGCCGGCCGCAGGGGTCACACCCCTCGGCCCCGCCTCCGGGCTTAGTTTTGCCTGCGGCTCGCCAGGCTCACCCCAAGTCGCTTTACGCCAGTATCCCCGACATTTTCATAATTCCTTTGGAAGCACCCCACACAGGCCGTGAAAAACTCGCTAGGGTTATCGGGCCACTACCTACCACAGAGCGCTTCGTCGGTTCGCCAACCTACACAGAAGTGTAAAGAAAATCCGGTGAGTAGCTGGGCTGTAAGTTTCAGGAGTAGAGTATGACATAAGTGTATTTTAATTTAATTGGGTATAGCTGCAATATTATATTCAATCTCTGAGGCTAATCCGCGTCCAGGAGAAGAACTCTCTTATTATCTATCCCCTCCCTAACAGAACTCTTCAGCCCCTACAACGCTTCCGGCCTGGAATCTTCCCCGCCGTTCACCATCTCCCGGGTCACCTGCACCATGCGCCCGCCGTATTGAAAAATCTCCTGGCAGCCGCCCTCGCGCACTACTCGCCACACATTGCCGGGATCCACTATTACCGTCCCGGCTAAAGTATCGATCCCATACCGAAACAGAAGAGGCGTCATAGGGGTGCTGGGGCCCAATAGGACCACCCGAGCCTGCCGGCTGAGCTCCAGAAGACGCGGCAAGGTTTTATTGATCAGGGTGGTAGCGGTTATAAAGACATACTCCTGCTCGGGCAGGATATACTCGCAAGCCGAATCGGGCAAATCGCCCTCGCGGGGGCGGCGCTCCAGGACTGCCAGCCGGCAATTGCGCGTCAGGGGTTCCAGGTTGGGAAAATGGCCCACGACGGTTACCTTTTTGCCTCGCACCTGCTCCTGAAAATAGGTAAAGGCATCTACCTGAGGCTGGCTGCTTAAAGGCCGGCCACAGAGTTCTTCCACCCGTTCCGGCGCGTTGAAAACCGAATTTATAGCCGCCAGGCCCAGAGCGGCCTCTAAATTGTTCCACGACTTAAGGTACTCTGCCAGTTCACGCACAGGCATGCCCTCTATTTTCCCGGCCAGCCCGACGCGAGGATGACCCTCCAGAGGCGTCATAGCCACGCCTGTGGCGCGGGAGCGCACTAAAATCCAGTGCAGGCCGACGAGGCACTCCTGCACCTTCAGATCTGGAGGCACGGCGGCGATTAACTCCTCGTAAATTGCCCACATGATCTTCACCTTTACCTCTGTTCTATATTCGTATAATACGCGCCCCAGGCGCAAGCCCGGCACAAGTTCAACCCCTCAACGACTACCTCCCGGCCGTCGCGGATCAACTCTCCGCAGCGGCTACACTTCACTGTGCGCAGCGGCCTGCCCGGCAGGTCTTCCGGTGGAATGCTTACCTGCACCGGCTCTACTTTGAAAATTTCTTCGTCCGGTATTTTCTCCCAAAACTCAAAGAGATCTGCGCCCTCAGGAGGCTGTTGGGTCCCTACGGCTACCACCCGCACCGCCCGGCCGCCGGCCAGATCGACAAAGGTGGCCGCCATTTTGCCGTAATCTACCAGCTTCAGTCGTCGCCGTCCTGGGGTGCAGCCGGTGACTACGCCCACGGCGTCAGTAGCGCAGCGGTCCATTTCTACGTAGACAATGAGATCCCTGTAGTGCAGGGGATCGTCGATTCCCAGCTTCCGCAGTCCCAAACGGGCCATCCTTACCCCCAACACCATGCCTGAGCACAGGTGTCCGTGATAGGCCACGGCAGCCTCGAGGTCTTCGGTCAAAGTTCGCATAAGATCGCTCCTTCCCAGGTGCAGTGTGGATAAGGGTCGGCAGTACTTTTCAAGGCTGATTTTTCCCTCCCGTTACCCGTAAATAGCCTGAAAACCGCCTACCAACCCAAATTAAAACCCCACCTGAAAGAAGGTGGGGTGAAAATAGCAACCGTTATGGCGATACCACCTCCTTTTCAAGCACAGGAAGGCATACCCGTTTCCGGATATACCCCGTGGGCTTTAAAGCCCAGGCCGGCTAACCATAGGTCTACCCCTTAGGCTAATCCGGCTCGGAGAGGCCTTTTTTAGTTTTGTGCCCGTCAACACATTCCTTACTCAAGCAATTACATAAACTTCTTAATTTCTTAGTTCGACACTCGCTCCCAAATTCCTGCCGATCATTCCCTGTTTTGGCACAATAAAATCCGGTCCGCGCGGTACGTCCCCGCCGACAAATTTTCCGCTTTGGGAGCCATTTTATCCCTCCAGGTTCGGCTGCCGCTCCCGCCTTGACACGTAGGGCGAAGTTCCTGACCGTCCGGCCAATATGCCCTATCCCAACCGGGCATTTAGTATCTCAACGACCCTGGCTGCGGTATCGCCCACAACCTTGGCGCAACGGTCCTTCTGTATATCCGAACGAATACTTTCTTTGGTTTCGGCTCCCCACTTGAATAAAGAATCGCTGCAAAGAGGTGAATAGGCTATGGTTTTAATCTTAGATTCGAATTTGCAGTAAGCCCCGTGCTTATCACTGGGGAACGGATAGGTGGCATACCAGGCCATAAGCTCCCTGATGACTTCAAAGTAGTCCTTGCAAACCAGGGCAATTATGGCCCCGGAACCGTTGATGGCTCCGCACACCGTCCCCCACCCCACGACCCCGCCGGCGCCGTAACGAAACATGTCCGCCGGGATGCATGTAAAGGGGAAGCCGACCGTTTCCTGCAGGGTTAGCAGCAGGGCAGCGGCGCTCCCGTACATACAGTTGTCATTGTTAAAACAGAGTTCATATCCCCTCTTGCGGACTACTTCAGGATCAAGCTTTTTATAAGGCCAAGGCAGAGGCGGTACTACTATACCTGTGCCTTGTACGTACTGCGTAGCTGTTCCTTCCACGCTGCCTACCGTTACTTTGCTATCGCCTTTCACGGCATTGCCCTCCTATCATTACGAAAAGTAAAAAATCTAAAGTTGCTATAAGACATAACAATTCTTAAAGTCGTCAAGCATTCCAAGGGCAAATTATCGCTCCCTCCCCACCTTTTCTTCCCTTGCCGGCTACCTCAAATACTCTGAAGTATCCGTCACTTTCAGGGTGCCCCTATCAACTCCCAAAGCTTTCCCTCGGTTTTCCGCAGCACCAGTCCTCGTCCTCACTAGCTCCCAACCGCCCTCCTCTACTCTTTTTGGACAATAGTTTCTTATGCAATTCTCGTGCCATCCCATGTGCACCGGGCAGTAACAAATCGCCGGTGTCTCTCTTGCCTCCGGTTGGTACCTCTTCTGGAACATTATCGCCAAAAGAGTTCGGGAGATTGTGCCGTTTATGCTACAATTGCCCCTCATCTTACCGCGAAGGCTGCACTACCCCCGGTGATTGTACCTTTTATGGTACAATCACCTCACAGTCCGGTAGCAGCCGACCGTCAATTCGGCCCGCGAGGGTTTGGGGAGCGAGCGTAAAGCCAATGAAAACGGGAGCACTAAGGTGGTCATGCTTTGGGGCAGTGAGGGATTTCTGGCTCCCCTGGTGGAGGCTTACGGCCAGTTGCCAAACTATCCTGTCGAACTGAAATTATTCAGCTCATCTGGGGGAGGCTCAAGCTACGGTCTACCGGGCGGTATACGATGCCCTGTGGAGACCGGAACTTTCCGGGTTCGACCTCGGCGAGGTATACCGGAGCGTGTGCGATGCCGTATACCTGCCTACCGATGGCGGAGGGGGTGGGGGATTACCGCCGGGCACTTTCGGTACTTTAGGCGGCTATCTCGCCTGATATAAAGCCAGCGGACATACGAAAGAAGGAGCTCCCTGGATCGGTATTATCTCCTACGATAGCTTCTTCAAGAACAGTGACATTGACATGTACCTGGCTATACAAAGGGAATTAGAGCGAAGGGGAGTCAACGCGCTTCTGGTCTTCAGCGACAGCAACAATCGTAAAACGGCGTTCCAGGACTTTTTCCTGCCCGGCGGCCGAAGACAATGGGTGGCCAGCTATTCTACGCCGGACAGCAGTGCGCTGAATAAATTTAAAGATGCTTTCAGCAAGGCTACTCAAAAGGAGCTCAACCTTAAAACTACAGAAAAACATCGCCAACTTCTGAGGAGCGGAGTTCTAGCCGTATCCGGGGAAAGACCGCACTCAAGGAACCTGAAGCACCGGAGCCGATTACTATAGCGGTGCCCGAACAGCAAACCCCAGAGCCAACTCCCAGTGTTACTCAGGGTGGGGAACAGACACCAGAAACCCCACAAGTTGAACAGCCGGTTTCGACGGGTACGGGAGAGGCAAAACCGGTGTCAGAAGAAACGGCGCTCAGACATGATGGATCGGTGCCCACAAGTGCAGGCACTGCGGGACCTGCTCCTGAGCAGGTGGCCGGCAAGGACACGCTGCAGCTTGAGGCAGATGAGCAAGTTGCGAAACCGGAAGGTAAAGCCTATGAACTGGAAGTCGAGAAAAAAGCTCAACCTGCATCGGCCGCCCGCAAGGCCGTCTCCTTTATGGCCGTTTCGGCCGCCCTAGGGCTGTTGGCCCTCTTTATAAAAGGTTACTTTGCCGGAAGAAGGTAAGCTTAACCGGACCGCGGATGCGGAAAGTGTACTTTCGGAGGAACCTTTCATGAGGCCCGGCGCTCTTTCCACGAACCGGGAAAATCGAAAGAGCATTTTCTCGGTTGCCTTTAAAAATTCTTGACCGACGGTCAGTCTAATGTTAAAATTGGTAATGATCCTGTAATAACCAGCTACTACCACGTCGGGAGGGCCTGCCGGTGAGGATCGTCAAACAACCCGAAGTACGGCGGGAGGAAATTATGAATGCTGCCGAAGAGCTTTTTAAAGAGAAGGGCGTAGAAGAGACTTCAGTAAATGATATCACCCACAGGGCCGGAATAGCCAAGGGTACTTTTTACTGGTATTTCAAGTCTAAGGACGAGCTTCTCGATGCCTTGGTAGAGAGGGAAATCGACCGGTACATCGAGAGAATTACCCCCATCGTTGAAGCTTCTGACCTGAATGCCGTCGAAAAGCTTCGAAGGATGCTCGAGGTCCATAATAAAATATGCGCTGCTAAGGATAACTTGCGTGATTTTTTTCACCGCACCGAGAATGCATTGACTCACCAAAAACATCTCATCCTCGAGCTTAAAAAAACGGCCCCGCTTCTGGAGCAAGTCGTAAAGCAGGGAATAAAGGAGAAGTTGTTCAATACTGATTATCCGCGGGAAATTGTAGAATTCCTGCTTCTTCTTTTAGCTTCCTTGACAAATCCTTGGCTCCTCAGATGGAAACGGGAAGATAGATTATCAAGGTTTAAAGCTCTACAAGATCTTTTTGAGCGGGCCCTGAGCGCCAAGCCTGGAACTTTGAGTTTTTTGCATTCCCTCTTGGAAATATGCAGTACAGGTACTTAACTCTTCTGAGGAGTCCTGAACTCTCACTGCAGCAAATAATCACGAGCAAAGATGTGAAAAAAATCGAGGCCCTCTTCAATTACCATCCTAATTTGCCATCCTACAAACAAAAAGGGGGATAAACAGGTGTCCAAAAAAGAAAAACATGAACTGATGCCCTACAAAGAGGCTTCACACCTGCTCCATCCTTTAAGGAAATTATTCCTATCTCCTGGAAAGCTGGTCAAACGTCTGTATCTGCAAAAAAATTCCAGGGTCCTAGAGTTAGGATGCGGTCCTGGCTATTTCAGCATAGAGGTTGCCCGCAGCATTCCCCAAGGAACCCTCGTGCTAGTAGATATTCAGCAGGAGATGCTGGATATGGCGAGAAAACGTCTGGAAGGGAGGGGGTTGGTAAACGTTGAGTACGTACGGGGGGATGCCCAATGTTTACCCTTGGAAGATGAATCCTTTGATGTAGCGTTTCTGGTATCTGTGCTGGGAGAGGTGCCCGATACACGCCGATGCCTGCAGGAGCTGCACCGCGTACTGAAACCGAATGGCCTTTTGTCCATTACGGAGCAGCCCCATGACCCCGACGCCCTGCCCATGGATAAGATCCTGAAGCTCGGGCAAGAAGAAGGGTTCTTTTTTGAAAAGAGCTTCGGTCGAGGTAAGAACTTCACGGTGAATTTTAGAAAACCTCCGATAAGCTGCGGCAGCAGGGTTTAATTCTTAAGCGTCTCCAAAGTCTTCAAAATCAACTCTACGTTTTTATCCAAAGCCGCGGACTAGGAAGTGGTTGGGTTACTACCCAAGACTTTAAGATTAAGCCATCGTCTTGTTGTGGACGATAATGGAGGATTAGTCTGCCCTCTTGGACTTCATCGTAAAAAATTGAAAATCTAAGAGAGCAGGCGATTTGACGAGCTAAAAGCAAATTATTGAGATAGGTGGAGGTTATTTTACGCTTACTTTCATACTGGTCACCGCCCTCTATAGGATGGAGGAAAGAGAAGAAAAAAATAAGCTGCCCGGGAAGTTCCATCCCCATCACGCCAAGCAGCTTTTTTATTTTCTTCTCAAATAGATTTTCTCTTTTCTTAATCTCCTTTCTATGCAGTATACTGGCCTTCCGCAGCTACATTCTTTTCAGGATGCATTATTACCCATATGATATATATTGCGGTATATACTGCAAAACATATTGCCCCTAAAGTGAATAAAGCCTTTATCGATAGGTTGCCAAAAAGGGCAAGAATTTTTTCTACAAACGATGCCATGAATTGACCGAAGAACATCGCACCCATTATAAAGGACATAGCAAAAGTTGTGGTATCTTTGGTGCCGATCTGTGAGGCTCTTAGCTGAAGAGACGGCATAAACAATCCCATCCCGAACCCGTTTACAAACATAGCAAAAGTGACCGCAGAAGCACTATGTGCGTTGAGCAATAGGATGTACGCTAGCATTGTAAACACAGTAAATATAACCAATGTATATCGCTTAAAAATCCTGTATATATAAGCAAACAAGACCGAGCTAATAAATGCTGCTACCGTATTAGCCGACATAGCAGTAGCAGTAGTCACCGCATTCCCTATGCCTTCATTCATAACATAGATGGCTAGTTTAATCATCATCAGCATGCCTGCAATCAAACAGGCAAATGTGAACAAAGCTAGAGTAAAATATCTGCCAATAACCTGCCACCCAATTTGCCTTCTTTCACTCTCGCCAGAACTCTCCTTATAAACCTTCTCCGGCGGTATTGATGGTAGAGCCAGGAGTTCTAATATCAGTACCAATAGGAATATGGCATATGCCAAGAAGGTATATTTCCAATTAATGACACACAGCCAACCAGCCAACATCGTCGTAACAACAGCCATGGCGCTAGTAAAGGCGTTTGATAACCCCAGCATCATTGCTCTTTCATTCCCTTCGTAGAGTGCAGCAATAATAGAACCGGACAAGGGTGCCGATAGTCCTGCACCAATTCCGACTAAAGCTCTCATAAATAACAGTTGGTATATAGTATTGCTTACAAAGGTGGATCCAACGCCTCCAATGATATAAATCATCAAAGAATAAATTAGAATCGTTTTTTTGCTATACATTTGGGATAACTTACCGGCTATAAAGGTACACGGAATCATAAACAGAACTGGCAGGGTAGACACCATAGAAATTAAGGTAGGATCTACATTGGGAAATGCCTTAGCAATGTCTCCCAGTGCAGTATTGACTAGCCCAACATCAGCGTTAATTAAAAAGAGAGGACGTAAAAAGTTTTGTGTAAATGGTCAATACTACCAATAAAGGAGATGAC
>JBNATU010000005.1:0-125014 GCA_049701195.1 Neomoorellaceae bacterium | reverse complement strand
TAATGCTCCAAGAAAAAATATTGGTAATTGTACCCAAGGGTGCGGAATGTAGGATGAAGCTTCTTTTGAACCGACTTGGGACACACCTCCAAAATGTTGCAGACGAAATGCGTCTGACACCGCTGCCAGCTCGCACCTTGGAAATGAGTCATAATAGCGTTTACTAAGCCCTTATGGTCGTCCGAAACCACCAGGTCAACCCCTCTTAACCCACGCTTCTTTAACCTTCCGAAGAATTCCGACCAGCTAGCCTCAGACTCGCTGTCTCCAATCATCAGCCCTAAAATTTCCCGGTAACCCTCTCGGTTGCCCCCAGCAGCTATAAGCACGCTCTGAACCCGCACCCGACCACCTTTCCGTACCTTTATGACCAAAGCATCCACCAGAAGAAAGGGATACTCCTTCTCGCTTAAGTCCCTCTCGTTCCACACCTTTGTCACGTGGGGTCAAGTCGTTTACCGAGCTCAGACACGGTCGATTTCGAAAACTCCGTGCCGCACAACTCCTTAACCACGGCTCTAACCTTCCGTGTCGACACCCCATTAATGACCATCTCCATGAGAGCTAAAAGCAATGCCTGCTCGCTCCTTTGATAACGCTCAAACATTTTCGTAGAAAACTCGCCCGACCTAACCCGGGGCACTTCCAGAACGAGCCGGCCAATCCTGGTTACTAATGGGTTTTTCTCGGTGGCCATTACGGTAACCCGGCCTCTCCTCTGTACGTTCGTAAGGCTTAGCTTTGAGCTGCTCGGTAACCTGGGCCTCGAGGATCTGGTTTAAAACTTGCTCCACCAACCGGGCTAGACCGTCGTCTTGTGAAAACTAAAGCAGAACCTCGCCATCTACGGTAACTTGATAATGGGCCATCCTCCATCCCTCCTGGTAAGGTTTTTGCCTATCTTTTTATTACCAGAGAGAGGGGGGCCTTTCCTGCTTCTAATCCCACCCCTTTTTACATATTTTTACATACTATACCGGACACTACTTGGGTCCTTTGCCCGGGGAGAGGCAGGGGAAAACAGTGATCTGGACTTCCTTTTGATACACGAATACTTTGGTGTAGACTTAGCACTGGTATGGGTCACGGTTCAGAAAGACCTGCCTATCTTGCGTGAAGCTATACTAGAAATTCTCAAGGCAGAAGGTGCAGGTTAAACTTAACATCTACGGGAAAGAATGCCGTGAGATAGAAGGATAACGGGTTAAAAAGAGGAGATTGCATTATTACGTGGATACTGAGAGCTTGTATATAGATTTTGCGGAAAGAGAGAGTGTTGACTCGATAGAAGTGGCGCCGGGCGTTGTGCTGGATTTCATAAATTTATCACGCCTTGAGACCCATGGGCTCCCTGTTGGCCGTGTTGTACTGACAGGCCTCCAGGGTATCACTTTAATGGAGAAGGTCTGCGTACTTATTAAGATAAGGGAACGATTATACCACGGCCCTAAAACTGTGGTACCTTTTAAAGCAACGCCCCGGCCCTTACTGGTGTGGTACCTAATGGGTGCTCGTGCCGCTTTTGAAGGCGTAACAATACGCCTTCAGACCAGTTCGGCCAGTACCCAGAGCGTACCATGCACCGGGGGTCTTTTCCTGTTCCGCGGCTTTCCGCAGGTGTCTATCGCCGGTGAGCAGAACACCACCTCCTGATAGGACAGAAAACTACACCGTAAAGCAAAAATGGTAATTCATTTGAATAAATTCACCAACGGGAAGTACAATACCCCTTCCTGGGATGCTTTATCAACCTTCGCCTGCAGGGCGTCTATCAAGCTAACCCGCCCTTCGAGAATGAGCGTCAAGTCGTATCCGTCCATTAAAATCAAATTTGCTGGGCCAGCCTCGCGAAGGCGTTGAACAGTATCCTCCTTAAAACCCACAGCTGAAATGAACAGTCCTCTGGTGCTTTCGATTTTCCGATCCACCTTCCCTTTGAACGCCAGGAGATCCTGAAGCGTAGGGACGTTCTTACGCCACCGGGCCTCGACCAGGTAATCGAACCCACCGAACGTAAAAAACCCGTCAATTTGCTCACCATCAGCGCGATAAGATTTCCGGTAGCGCAGTTCGTAAAGTGCGAACAGTTCTTTTAAGAGATCTTCAAGGCTGTATCCCCTCGCCTGATGATCAGAAGATAATAACATTTCGCTATAAGCTTCATAAAGTTCCCTCAACCGTCGCTCCCTTTCGCGCGCTTTCTGCACCTGAACCTCTGAATCAGCGATCCGCCTTTTTGTCCTTTCAAGCTCTTGTCTGGCAATCAAAGTATGCTCTTGGGCCAGCCTCTTCAGTTCACGAAGCGCGCTTATACCGGCGTCCCGATCAGGCACTTGCGCGTCAGGCAGGGCGCGGAGCTTGCATAGTTCGGTCAACAATCGCTTCTGCAGAAGCAACCCTTCTTCTCCCATACTCTCCAAGTCGCCGAGCAGTTGTCTGGCGATCTTAAATTTAGACTCGTGTTCGTATTTGAGGTAAATGCTTTCTGGGATCCCCGCACGATCAAAAATATCGAAAAGGGGTTGCTTATACCAGAAAGAGCGGCCGCAAACTTGAATTATCGCTTCTTTCACGTCCGCTGGAAGTTTAAAGCTAGCCATATAAGTCTCCTCCTCAAATCTTAGGAATAAAACGGCAGTTATTAACGCCAGGCGCGCACCTTGTGCCCAGTCTTGTTCCGGCGGGCGAGCCGGACAAGCTCTTCCGATGGAACTATCCAGTAAGTATCAGCCTGCTCCGAGTAAAAAAAGAAGGAATAATTGGGTCGGGGATTGAAAATTTCCATAGCAGCAAAAAGCCCGGCGTTTCTAGGATTGCAGTCTTTCGATCGTACCTTGACCTGGATGTCGAGATAACGCAGTTCGCTTTTTCTTTCCTGCCGAATCACGCAGTCGATATCCTAGGCATCCACGAGCGTTTGGTAGACGTCGAAGTCCCGGCGAAGCAGTTCAGCTATAACAACGTACTCCTGCCGCTTGCCGAAAGTGGCAGTGCTGCGAAAAGAGTAACTGTTCTGCACGGTCTTCCTCCTTATTAACGACACAATCATCACATCGTTACTAAGTGAACTGAAGATCCTGCGCTATTTAGTTCCCTAGTTAGGCGTAGGGACGGTGATGTCAACTACCACGGCCTCTTGTATCGTTTGGGCAGGGCTTTATGCACAAGGATCGCTATAACCCCTCCCGCCAGGGCTGTGAGCAATTGAGGGACCTGGGAGGCCTGCGCCAGCTTGGGAGGCAATGCCTACGGTCAAAGTGGCCAGGAGGACCAGCATTGCGTTTACCAGCGGACCTGTCACCGGATGCGGTAGCCCGACCATCTGGGCCGTCACGGTCAAAGCCCAAAGCAGGGCAGTCGTCGCCAGAAACCTGATATTTCGCCACATACTTTACCTCGCCTCCTCAGGTTTTCCCGGTTAGCGTCTCCTTTGGCGCTGAAGCCAGGAGCAACACCTTTACATTCTCCCTCCTGTATCGCTTCGATGCTTCCGAAGCAAAACTCGGCAACTCCTCGCGGGCTAAAGCCTGTAATCCTCCTCCTTGATTTCCCCTTCCCCCTCAAACCTAAAAGTGTTTGAGGGATAAGGCTTCAACCGTCGGGAAATCATAATTGTTTCGGAAGCACCTCGCTTCTGCCCCATGAGCGGCTGGTGGGGACCAGAATGCCCTGTGCTCCCAGTTTCAGAGGGTGCGCTTGATGACCCGAAAGATGGCCGCTACTTCTTTGGTCAGAAGGAGCTTGTCGTAACCTGTGGTCACGGGAAATCCCCCTTGACTTAATTCTAAATTCTCCACGTTTCCACCCCTTTCCTGCCTGAAAAGGCAAATTTTGACCGTAACGGACAAAAAGCAACCCCTCAAGGCAAGATGCATTGCCTCAATAGAAAGCCGCCCACACAGGGCGGGAATGGCCGTGGGAGCAGTGCGCAAGTGCCCGGAATCGCTCAAGGCAACTAGGGAACAGCCGGGAAATGGCTCCTTGTGTACCGCAGAGATATTCTAAGATAGGTGGTAGCACCCTCCGGCCATCGCTGTGGCGGAAAGAGAGCTTGTCCGCGCAAAAAATGCAGGGTTCTTTAAACGAACAGGCGGCCACACCGGCATAATTGCAAGCCGCGCCGGTGTATGATATATTGGCCATGAACCTTGGGGCCGCGGACGAAAAGCACCTTATCCCCGGGGCTGTCTGGCGGGTGGTGAAGAAGTACGCCTGGAGGGCCAGGATAGACGTATCTTGGATGAGGACCCTTGGCCCGGGAACCAGAGGGGAAAGCGGGACGCCGGCTTTAGCTCCACCAAACAGAATCAAGGCCTCCGGGTCGTGCCCGGCGGCTTTAATTTTGCTCACCGGCATGGCTTATGATTTAAATCCCGGATTAATTTGGATATAATGTGTAGCGGGAGGAAAATCTCTAGGTAAGAGCGAATAATTAGACCATAGCTTTCAGTCCAGCCCTACATTCAAAGGAGTTAACTCATGAAAGTTACCGCTGTTATTCCGGCTTACAACGAAGCAGCGACTATAGGTGCCGTCATTGAGGTTTTACGGCAAGTGCCTCTCATCGAGGAGATTATAGTGGTCAGCGATGGTTCGGAGGACGGTACGGCTGCGGTAGCCCGGGAACACGGCGCCACAGTAATCGAATTGGAGCAAAACCGCGGTAAAGGTGCAGCTATGGCCCAAGGGGCTCAGCAGGCGCAAGGAGACATATTGCTTTTTTTGGATGCGGACCTGGAGGGTCTAACTCCCGCTCATGTGGAGAGCCTGCTGGAGCCGGTAATGCAGGGCGAAGCGGAGATGACGGTGGGTGTTTTTCACCGAGGCCGTTCTTTGACGGATTGGGCCCAGATTATCGCTCCCCATTTATCGGGCCAGCGGGCTATACTTAAAAGCTTGTTCCTGTCAGCCGGAACAGAAGCCAGTCGGTTTGAAGTAGAGGTTATGTTGTCTGCCACCGCCCGGGAAAAGGGCTGGCGGGTGAAGAAGGTTCCGCTCTCTAATATGACCCATATAATGAAAGAAGAAAAAAGAGGTTTCACCCGCGGAATGGTGGCGCGGATAGGTATGTATAAAGACATAGCCGGCTTTTTCTGGCGCTCCAACCGGAAAAAGCGCAAGCTCTTCCGGCCGATAGTATGGCTTTTGGTGTTACTTTTGGGGTTAGCTCTCCTGGAATTCGACTTGTCCCACATCCAAATGGCCCGGGCTTCGGCCAAGCAATTGGCAGACCTAGCTCTTGCCGGGGGGCGGGAAAGAATATTGATTGTTGCCCCTCACCCGGATGACGAGGTTTTAGCTGCAGGAGGGTTGATTTCCCAGGCCAAATCTCAAGGAGATAGCGTACGCGTGGTCTTCGTCACTAACGGCGACGGCTTTCGCCGGGGGATAGAGGCCTGGAAAGGGGAAATCCCGGTCGACCCGCAAGATTTTTTAGCTTACGGGGAGCAACGGCAGGAGGAAGCTAAAAGAGCCTTGGCTGTTCTGGGAGTAGGTGAGGAAGACCTATCCTTCCTGGGTTATCCGGACGGCGGTGTGGGGAAGATGTGGGAGAACTCCTGGTCTGATCAAGAGTCATACCTTTCTCCTGCTACCAGAAAAAGCCATGTGCCTTACTCCCATGCTTTATCTCCCGGAGCGGCCTATGTAGCGCCTAACCTCATAGCCGACCTGGTAAGGGTTATATCCTATTTCCACCCCACGCTCATTTATACCAGCGATACCGATGATAGTCATCCGGATCATTGGGGCACCGGTGCTTTTACCCTGGCCGCACTGGCGGCATGCCCCCGGTCACAAGTACCCCAACTACCCCTGGTATACACCTATTTGGTGCACTCGGGTTTATGGCAGATAACTCCCTCTATAAGCAAAGCCAATCCTCTTTTACCCCCGGCCTATTTCTTGGCCCGGGGAACACCATGGTATAAACTGGCGCTCAGCAATGAAACCCTGGAAAGAAAAAAACAGGCTTTGCAGGAATACAAGACGCAAAAAAAAGTTATATCCGGATTTATGACCAATTTTTTGCGGCCCAATGAGGTTTTTAGTCAGGCCGTGATTAAAACGATAGGAGATACACCGTCGTTGATTATCAGGGACTTTCGAGGGGATTCTGTGGCTCAAAAGATAGAAAGAGGAGGGGATTTCCGGGCTCTATACTTGGGGTTAAATCAGGGAGACCTGGAGGTCCGTTTAGATTTATGGGGGCCGGTGGGCCCGTTAGTGACTTACCGGCTGGGAGTATATGTTTGGCGCGCGGGAGAGGTACGGCCGGTGGCCCGGTATGTCCTGTCTTTTTCTTCCGCTAAGGGCTCAGGGGTAAAATGGCTGCAGAAACCGGAGGATTACGACGGAGAAGCCCGCATCTCTTATGAGGACCAGGCGATTAACCTTAGGTTGCAGCATATCTTGCCCGAGACTGCTTCCGCAGCCGATTATCTTATGTTCTCTGCGGACAGTTGGGTGAGCAAAGTGCCTGTGGACCGCATTCCCTGGCAGTTGGTACGGCTGAAAGGAGAAAATTAGACCGTTGCCTCGACTACTCTGGGGTCTGGAGGAAGAAGTCTTTATCACCGAACCGCTCCGGCCCACCTTGCAATCTCTCTACTACCTGGCCCGACTGCTTTGGAAGTCGCCGCGGGATTACTATGCGCATACGGCCTGCAACTTTACCAGAGGAAGAGATTTGCGGTGGGGATTGATGAGCGGGGTGGAGATCTCTACTGGTATTCACGATAATATAAATAGCCTGGTGCGAGACTTAGCCCGGCGTCGCGGAGATCTGGCTTCGGTGTGTGCAGGGCTGTTGGTGCCCTTGGGCCACCTTTTGGACCGCGAAACGCCTACTAATATCTGCGGTATGCACTTGCATTTGAGCGGTCTTCCGGATTTAGAACGAGCTTACCGGAATCTCGTTTACTTTTTGCCCTTGCTCGCCCTCTTAGTAGCCAATTCGCCTGGGACTGGGGGACGCTTTTTCGGCCCCTCCTATCGCTGGGCCAAAGCCTTCGCCATCGGGGCTCTAAGACCCGACCGCGAGTATCGGTTTCAGGACCTTATTTACTCCAAACGTTTAGGTACTTTGGAAATCAGAGTTTTTGACCCGGTTTGGGATCTGGAGCGCATTAAATGTCTGTTGCGATGTGTGGAAGCCATAGTACTGGTAGATAAAGACTACCCCGGTGACATAGAAGAGTATAACAGCCGGCGTAAAGTGGTGGCGCGAGAGGGATATATGGAAGAGCTAAAACCGGTTTATGAAGAGCTGAACAGGTTGGTTCCGGTTCCCGAGGCCTTATTCCGGGAGCCGCCGGCTTATAAAGTATGGCAGCTTTGGGAGGAAAAAGGCACGCTGGCAGTATACAGCGCTTTGGATAGCGCCTATCGCGGTGGCCGGTTAGAACCTCGAGCAGTACCTCCCATTCGGATAAGCTGGGCCAAAATCCTAGGAGGCGTATGCGGTTACTATTTACCCAAACTTCCTTATAACTTAAAGAAGGTGTGGGCGGAATGGTAAAACCGGCAGTGATATTCTTGATAATTTTACTGGTTTTGGTTGGGGGAGTGATGGTTTATCTCCGAAAGGTATGGTTTTACCGCGATCCCTTAAGGATTCCTCCTCAAGGCCAAGGCCTTATCGTGGCTCCCGCCGACGGTAAAGTGGTTTATATTAAACCCTTTAAGAACGGTGAAGTATTTGTGGAAAAGTTGGGGCAGGTCATACCGGTAACGGAAATCACTAAAACCCCCCTTTGGGGTGATTCCGGCTGGATAGTGGGTATTTATATGTCGCCCTTAGATGTCCATTTCAATTATGCGCCTGTGGATTCCCTGGTAGTACGGATGGTACATACTCCGGCTAAATGCAACCTTCCCATGGTCGACCTTTGGGAATATATACGCCTCACTTACTTTAGGCGGGCCGTCGATCTTTTCGCCAGCCGTTACCGGCTGGTTAATGAACGCCTTACCCTGTTCTTGGATGCCGGCGCAATAAAATTGGCCCTGGTGGAAATAGCTGATAAATTTGTAAATAAGATAAAATGTTTCACCGCTGCAGGGGAAAGGCTGCAAAGAGGGCAGAAGATCTCGTTTATTGAAAGAGGCTCCCAGGTGGACTTGATTATTTTCAGCGAGGAAATAGAATTCGAAGTAAGCGTGGGCCAGCAGGTATACGGCGCCCAAACAGTAATTGCCCGCTATCGACCCCAGGACGGGTGAGGACGTTAGTTATGGCGCCGGGGCACGTTTACTGGTTACTTTTTAGCCTGCTATTCATAGAAGGAGTAGGATTCCCTCTAGTTCCTTTTGAGCCCGTCTTTATAGCTGCCGGGTATCTTATTGAGCGGGGGGAAATGAGTTTCTGGGGGGCCGTACTGCTGGGGACGGCGGGAAACCTATTGGGCAACCTGCTGGGTTATTGGCTGGGAGCCAGAGCTGCCAGGCCCTTTTTAGAAAGGCTGGCCCGTTGGAGTTTGGGACCGCAGGCCATGGAACGAGCCGGCTCTTGGTTTCGGCGCTACGGTCCGGCGGTAGTGATAATCTCTCGCTGGTTCGGCCCCATCCGGACGCCGGCCATTATTTACGCTGCGCCTTTAGGGATGACGCTCGTTCCCTACACGGTATGCTCGGCTATAGGGGCCTTTACCTGGGCACTGGCATGGCAATTTGCCAGTTGGAAAGGGGTTCACTTTTTGGAGGCCGGGTGGCAGGTTTACCGCCGCTACAGCGCTCCCTGGTTGGACTGCCTCCTTCTTACCCTACTGGTAGTGGCTGTAATCGCCAGTGGCTGTTACTTTAAAAAATGGCGCCAGCGTTCTGGCGCCTAAGTACCGGCCGAGGAGGATAACAAATCCCTTAAGGCGGCTTCATATGTGGCCAGAATGGAGGTATTGAAAAGCACAAAGCGCACCTCGGTAAAGGCCTGGGGTTTCTCCCTGATATAGCTTAGAACAGTAGTTAAAGCAATTTTGGCAGCCCTTTCCAGAGGGAAGCGGTAAGCGCCTGTGCTGATAGAGGGAAAGGCTATAGTCTTAAGGCCGTACTGCTCGGCCAGCGCCAGGCTATTTCGGTAAGCGCTGGCCAGAAGCTCATCTTCCCCTTTACGACCGCCGGCCCAGACAGGACCCACTGCGTGTATGACATAGCGGGCCTTTAAGTTCCCTCCGGAAGTTATTACCGCCTGGCCCGTCGGGCATCCGCCCTTCTCCTCCCGGATACGCCGGCATTCCTCGGCTATAATAGGACCGCCTGCCCGATGGATGGCCCCATCCACCCCTCCACCCCCCCACAGGCCTTCGTTGGCAGCATTAACAATGGCCTCGGTATCCTGGACGGTGATGTCCCCTGGCAAAAGGACTATTTTTGTGGTTCCCACAGTTACTTCCACGGAGTAAAACGCCTCCTTCCGCTTTGAACCTTAGGCTTTACGATGTATAACCATTCTATGATTTCCTCTAATATCCTTCTGGATGCTTCCGAAGTAAAACTAAGCAATTGCTCACGGGCACTAAAAATCGTAATCTTCTTTTGTTTCACCCCTCTCCTGTAAGCCTAAGAGCCCTTAAGGGGCGTAGCTTCAGCCGGAGAGAAATCATACTTGTTTCGAAAGCGTCTCCTTCTGTATGCTTTTAAAACATTACCCGGGTAGGGGCGCCGGCGCCGAGAATAAAAGTCTCAGGAAAAAATTAGCATTGAACTTTTCCGGCACTTTTGTTATACTATATTTAAACCAAGTATAACTAAATACCCGACGATGCGCTGAATCCCTGAACAGGGAACGGGGGAACCAAACTTTTGGGGTGAATCCTGTTTTTGGGCAGGTAGGGTTAGCTTTCGACCCGAACCCGGCAGCTAACCTCGTAAGCGTGGAAAGCGCTGGGAGAAGCTACGTACCTTCTTGGGCGAGAGGGTTACTATGCTCCAACCCCGGGTTTTCCCGGGGCTTTTGTTTAGGTTTAGCGCGATCCCAGAAGGGGGGATACCATGAGCGTGGATTTTACCAGGAGGCCGATGAATGAAAGAGAAAAACGACAGATGGCTCTGAAGAGAGCGGCAGAATTAAAAACGCGTATCAGCGAATACCTGGAAGCCAGGGAAAAGATTCCCTCCGGGAGAGAGGTACAGGCGGAAATCGGCGCCCGCCAGAAGCGGATCATGGCTTATTTCGGAGCTACGGAAAGAGAATGGCAGGATTGGCGCTGGCAGATACGCCATCGTATTACCAGTGTGGAGGTGTTAAAGGAGCTCCTGCCCCTGACTGCCGAGGAAGTAGAAGCCATCCAAGCGGTGCAAAAGGTCTACCGCTGGGCGGTTTCTCCTTATTATTTGAGCCTGATGGGGGATGACCCCGGGTGCCCGATAAGGCGCCAGGCCTTACCCAGTAAGATGGAATTGGAGGATAGATTGGGCATTCCGGATCCTATGGCGGAAGAGCTTACTTCGCCTGCCCCCTGCATTACCCGGCGGTATCCCGATCGTTTAATAATTAACGTAACCAATAAGTGCGCCATGTATTGTCGCCACTGTCAACGCCGGCGCAACATCGGAGAAGTGGATAGGTCGCGCAGCCGCGGTGAACTGGAGCAAGCTTTAGAGTACATCCGCGCCAATAAAGAGATCCGAGATGTGCTCATAACGGGCGGAGATGCCTTGATGCTGAGCGATAGTATGCTGGATTGGCTGTTGTCGGAATTAGACCGCATCCCTCACGTAGAGATCAAAAGAATCGGTACCCGGGTTCCGGTAACTTTGCCTCAGAGGATTACTCCGGAGCTGTGCCGGGTGCTGGCGAAGCATCCGCCCCTTTATTTAAATACTCAATTCAACCATCCCCTGGAGATCACCCAGGAGGCTAAAGCGGCCTGCGACCGGCTGGTAGAGGCAGGTGCGGTTTTGGGCAACCAGAGCGTGCTGCTGCGGGGAGTAAATAATCATCCCTTTATCATGCGCAAACTCAATCAAGAACTCCTCAAAATTCGCGTAAGGCCTTACTATCTGTTCCATGCCAAACCGGTAATGGGCACCGCTCATTTCATAACTTCGATAAAAGAAGGCCTCGAGATTATGGAGCAGCTGCGAGGCTATACTTCGGGTTTGGCCGTACCCACCTATGTTATAAACGCGCCTAACGGCTACGGAAAGACTCCCGTCCTGCCCCAATATGTGGTGGCTAAGGGGGAGGGGCAGGTGCTATTGCGCACCTGGGAGAAACGCATTATGGTGTATCCGGACCTGGGGAGCTACTCCTTCTCTTAAGGCCCGGCGGTTGGTTCCCCCGGCTTCGCATCTCAATTCAGACAATTGACCGTCAACCAGGTGTATGGTAGTATGACCTGGAGAAGAGAAGAAGGACGCCGCCTCGGGCAGTACGCCGAGCTCAGAGAGGGAGGAAAAGGATTTGCTTCTGGATCTTAACCCGGTAGCCTTTCATGTAGGCCCCTTAGCCGTGCGGTGGTATGGTATTTTTATGGCGCTCTCTTTTCTTTTCGGGTCCTGGTACTTGTACCGTCAAGGCCTGCGGCTGGGACTAAGCGAAGATTTTCTGCTTAACCTGGCCATGATAGTCGTGGTAGCCGGGGTGGTGGGGGCGAGATTGCTGTTCGTTCTGGCCAACTACCCCCAATGGTTTATCTCGGAGCCGCTACAGGTGTTGAAAGTATATGAAGGCGGGCTGGCCTGGCATGGCGGTCTCTTAGGAGGAGTGCTGGCCGGATGGTGGTATGTACGGCGCCACAAAACGGACTTCCATCTGGTGGCCGACCTGGCCGTCCCCGGACTGGCGCTAGGCTATGCTTTGATAAGAGTGGCCAATATTTTTAACCAAGAAGTGCTGGGCCGGCCTACGGATTTCTGGTTCGGGCGTTGGCCGGCCCAGCCTATCGGCACATTGATCGGTTTAATCCTTCTAATCCGCTACTTTTATCTTCAGCGAAAACAGCCTCCTGTAGGCTACCAGTTCTGGTCCTTTATCTTCTATCACCAGCTTTTACGCGGATTAATAGAGGAAACGGTTAGAGATAACAGTCTGGAAATCCTGGGATACGTGGTTCCGGGGTGGGGACTCGGATTTTTCACCTTAGCCCAGATTTCCACCCCGTTTGTCATGGCGTTGGCCTACTATTTTATGCGCAAATCAAGGAAAAGCGAACCTTTCAAAGGAGGCTCTTATCGCTTAAGTTTGCTTCCGCGGCCTAAACATAGATAACCATCTCTAACTGACTTAGCACATGGATATCCTGTAAAGGATCGCCTCCTACGGCGATAAAGTAGGGCTTTTTACCCGCTTCTATACTTCCTAATTCGCTTTCCAAGCCTAAGGCCGCAGCCCCCGTAGCGGTGGCCGCCTCCAAGATGGCGCGGGCCGGTAAACCTGCCTTCAGGAAATAGGTCAGCTCGTCCATGTAACTCCTGCCGTGATAAACTCCCGGAGCACCGGCATCGGTACCGACAATCAGCCTGACGCCCAACTCATGGGCTCGGGCTATTTGCTCTAACTGGCGTTCGTAAGTGCGCCGGATCAAATCCTGTTCTTCCGGGCTATATTCCTCTCTCTTAGAAGTGAATAACCGGTTGGCCACCGCCGCTACCGTGGGAGACCAAAAGATGCCCTTATCGGCCATCCTCTTCAGCGTTTCTTCGGACAGGAAGTAGCCATGCTCAAGAGTATCCACTCCGGCCTCTACAGCCAGCCTTACTCCGGCTTCAGAGTTTACATGGGCCATTACCTTGAGTCCTCTGCGATGGGCCTGGTTTACTAATTCTTGTAGCTCCTCCAAGGTAAACTGCAAAGGACCAACCTCACCCCATTTACGGAAAGTAACCAATCCGGAAACGATTACCTTTATCTGGTCGCTGCCGGCCGCCCAGAGGCGATCCACGATTTCCGACCAGTTGACCGGCGTAGCTATAGGCGGTCCTAAAAAGGAACCGTAATACCCTTTCTTATGGATACCCTGACCGGTAGCCACAATGCGAGGCCCGGAACAGTATCCTTCTTTTATCCAATTCTTGGCCCTCAGGTTCCAGCCGGCCCGGTCCGAGCCATCCCGGATGACCGCGATACCATGTTCCAAGGTGGTTTCTAATTCCTGCTTAATAAGTTCCTCCATCGCTAAGGGATCCTGCCAACGGTTTAAAGCAGTCTTAAAGTCTTCTCCATCCAGAGCCAAATGGACATGAGCATCGATAAGAGCGGGCAGTAGAGTTAAATGGGGTAGGTGGAATTGTTGGGCTCCGGAGGGGACGTAGTCTGATTGTGGTATTACTTTACTGATCAGCCCTTGGCGGATGCATACCACCATTTTAGACTTAAGTTGGGGGCTTTTCCCGTCCCATAAATTATCAGCCAGCAGATCCATGCTGGTCTGTGGAGTTACACGCAATAATTTCATATCCGTCACCTCCAAACTGCCATTATCCTACAACTTTTTGTCACTCAAGGCAAGAAAGTGGCTCTAAAAGTTTCTTTAACATAACATTAATGCAGTTCTAACGGAGAATTAACATGGTGATTATATAATCATGATGGCAGCTTAGGCGCAGCAAAAAACGCTGAGGAGGAAGAAAACATCTATGGAGCCTAATTCACCCCCCAACACGAGGTGGAAATTAGTGCTGGTGGCCTCGCTTGCAGTAGCTCTAATTCTGACGGTAGCCGGTTGCGGCTCCCGAGAACAGGGCCGGACTGCAGGGGAAGAGGGTAGGCCCAGGGTAGCCCACCTCAACGGTGCCGGTGCTTCTTTTCCTTATCCTCTTTACAGTAAATGGATTCAAGAATATAAGAAAATTGAGCCTGAGGTTAATATTGATTATCAGTCTATTGGTAGCAGCGGAGGCATTAACAATATCTTAAAGGAGACGGTGGATTTTGCCGGTAGCGATGCTCCCATGAAGGATGAGCAGCTGGCCAAAGCTCCGGGGCAGATTCTCCACCTTCCCATGGTAGCCGGTGCTGTGGTTATCACCTATAATTTAGACGGTGCAGGCAAGGGTTTAAAATTAACGCCGGAGATTATCGCAGACATTTTCCTGGGCAATATCCAGAAATGGAATGACCATAGGATCGCCACCCTTAATCCCGACATTAAACTTCCCGATACGGATATAGCTGTAGTTCACCGCTCGGATGGTAGCGGCACTACCAACATATTTACCGACTATTTGAGCAAAGTTAGCCCCGCTTGGAAGGAAAAAGTGGGTACAGGGACTTCGGTGGAATGGCCGGTGGGTATCGGCGGCAAGGGTAACGAGGGTGTAGCCGGCACTATTAAGCAGACCCCCGGTTCCATCGGTTACGTAGAGCTGGCCTATGCTCTGCAAAACAACTTGCCCTATGCCTCGGTTAAGAACAAAGCCGGCAAGTTTGTGGAGCCCACCTTAGAAACCACCACGGCGGCAGCGGCGGGTGCGGCAGCCGCCATGCCCGCGGACCTGCGCGTATCTCTCACCGATCCCCCGGGGGAAAACGCCTATCCTATTGCGGGTTACACTTATCTCCTGGTATACAAAGATCAAAAGGATAAAACTAAAGGCGAGGCCCTGGCCCGATTTCTGTGGTGGGCCCTGCACGACGGCCAAAAATGGGCCCAAGACCTGTTCTATGCCCCTCTGCCTCCAGTAACAGTTAAAGCGGTGGAAAATAAGATCAAAGAACTGAATTATAAGGGTGAAACTTTTATTAAGTAATCAGGGATAAAGAAAAAGTGCTCAGGGGGAAACTCCGAGATGCTTCTCGGGGCTCCCCCTACATATTCTTTGTGTTATAATATCCTCGAATGGCCCAGGAAGGTGCGGGATATGTGGCGGAAAGAAGAAGCGAGTCGGATTAGAGATGTCCTTTTTGTCGGCGTGACGCGTTTGGCGGCCTTAAGTGTCCTAGGCATAATATTAATAATGGTTTATGAGTTAGCCAAGGGTTCCGAGCTGGCCTTCTTGCGCTTTGGTTGGGATTTCTTAACGGGCACGCGCTGGGACCCGGTACATGAAAAATTCGGCTCATGGCCTTTAATCTATGGGACCCTGGTATCGTCTTTAGTAGCCTTATTACTGGCCGTGCCTCTAAGTTTGGGCATAGCCATTTATCTGGCCGAATTGGCTCCCCCATGGCTCCGTGAACCGCTTTCCTTTCTGGTGGAATTGTTGGCCGCAATTCCAAGCGTCATATACGGGCTATGGGGGCTTTTTGTATTAGTGCCCTGGCTGCGGACAAGCGTACAACCCTTATTGGGCAGGACTTTAGGATTTCTGCCCCTGTTTCAGGGGCCGCCTCTCGGTGTAGGCATGCTGGCGGCAGGTTTGATATTGGCCATTATGATTTTACCCATTATTACCGCGGTATCTCGTGAAGTTCTTCTGGCCGTTCCCCAGTCCCAGAGGGAAGGGATGCTGGCTTTAGGCGCCACCCGGTGGGAAACCATCAGGATGGCCGTTTTGCCTTACGGCCGCTCAGGTATAATCGGCGCTATCATTTTAGGACTAGGCCGGGCCTTGGGAGAGACTATGGCGGTTACTATGGTTATAGGCAACCGGCCCCAAGTTTCCCCTTCATTATTTGAGTTGGGTCAGACTATTGCCAGTGTCATAGCTAACGAATTCAGTGAAGGATTCGACGAGCTGCACCTCTCGTCCCTCATGGCGGCGGCTCTTTTGTTATTCATCATCACCTTACTGGTTAACGTTATTGCCAGGTTGCTGGTGTGGCGCGCCAATAAGTTTCCTCAGGGAGTGAGCAGGGAATAATGTGCCACCGCAGAGCAAGGAGAAAGTGGATAAACACTTTCATGTTGGCCTTGACGGTGATAGCTACGGTCATAGCTCTTATACCGTTGGCCAGCATACTGATCTACGTAACCGTTAGGGGCCTACCGGCGCTGAATCTCGATTTTTTTACTCAACTGCCCCGGGCTGTGGGAGAACCCGGAGGCGGGTTGGCCAACGCTATAGTAGGTACCATTGTTTTGGTGCTGTTGGCCGGAGCTATGGCCATTCCGGTAGGGATTTTGACCGGCATTTACCTGGCCGAATTCGGCCGCGGCCGCTTCGCCTGGCTGGTGCGTTTCCTGTGTGATGTACTTACCGGCGTTCCCTCGATTATTGTGGGCATCGTAGTGTACGGTACTGTCGTCCTGGCCATGAAGCGCTTTTCGGCCCTGGCGGGCGGTATAGCTTTGGCCATTATTATGCTGCCCTTAGTAGCTCGCACTACCGAGGAAATGTTGCGGCTGGTACCGCACAGCCTGCGGGAGGCCTCCCTGGCCCTGGGAGCGACTCAGGGGAGGACGATCAAAAGCGTGGTACTGCGCAGCGCTTCGGGCGGCATTATTACGGGCGCTATGTTGGCCACTGCCAGGGTGGCAGGGGAGACTGCGCCCCTTCTTTTCACCGCTCTGAACAGCAGGTATTGGCCTACAGGGCTGGATGAGCGTATCGCTTCTTTACCCGTGTATATTTTTACCTATTCCACCACACCGTATGAAGATTTGCACCGTCTGGCGTGGGGGGCAGCTTTGGTCTTAGTGGTTATGGTAATGGCTACCAGCATAGCGGCCAAGCTGGCAGCCAGGAAGGTTAACGGAGGGAGATAGGTTTTGGCGGTCAAGATCAGGGTAGAAAACTTATGTGCCTGGTACAGGCGCAACCAGGTGGTAAAGAACGTAAGCCTGGCTATAGAGGCGAACCGGGTTACCGCCATAATTGGGCCTTCGGGCTGCGGCAAATCTACCTTCATCCGCTGCCTCAATCGACTGCACGAACTCGTGCCCGGAGCCAAGGTCACCGGCCGGGTTCTGCTCGATAACCGGGATCTTTATGCTCCGGGGGTCGATCCTACGGAGGTGCGCCACAAGATCGGCATGGTATTTCAAAAACCCAATCCCTTTCCCACCATGTCCATTTTCGACAATGTAGCCGCAGGTTTGCGTATTCACGGCTTAAAGCCGGGAAATAGTTTAGAAGAAGTAGTAGAGAGAAGTCTGCGTATGGCCGCCCTGTGGGAAGAAGTGGCGGACCGGCTATATATGTCAGGCGCCAGTCTCTCCGGGGGACAGCAGCAACGGCTTTGTATTGCCCGGGCTTTGGCCGTGGAGCCAGAAGTGCTGCTTATGGATGAACCTTGTTCAGCCCTCGATCCGGCTGCTACGCTGAAAATAGAAGATCTTATAAGTGAGTTAAAGAAGAATTACACTATTGTCATAGTAACCCATAATATGCAGCAGGCAGCGCGGGTGGCGGATTATACCGCCTTCCTGCTGAACGGGGAGCTCGTGGAATACGGTCCTACTCCGGAACTCTTTACCCGGCCTCAGGATAAAAGGACAGAAGATTACATTACCGGCCGTTTTGGTTAAGGGATTTGCTTGAGATTTGTCGCAACTTCAGGTAGAATTTATCTTGGCGGGTAGAAGGGAGAGGGCCGGTGTCGTCTGCGGAATTGAGCACGCTGCTGGAGAAGCTCCGTCTACATAGTATGTCCACTTACCAACACAGCCGCAATGTAAGCAGTCTTTGTTGGGCCTTGGGCCGAGGTATGGGATTATTGGATAAGGAAACCGCACTTATTGCCCTGGCGGGTTTGTTGCACGATATCGGCAAAATACGAGTGAGGCCTTCTATATTACATAAGGCGGCCAAACTCACTCCGGACGAGTGGGAGATTATGCGGCGCCACCCTGACTTTGGGGTGGAGATATTGGCAGCCCGAGCGAAGTTTAAGGTAATATGTCCGCTGGTGTGTCACCACCATGAGCGGTGGGATGGCAAAGGTTATCACGGTCTGGCCGGAGATGAGATTCCCTTAGGCTCGCGCATTATTGCTCTGGCCGATGCCTTTGATGCTATGACCTCCTCCCGTGCCTATCAGTATTCCAAAAACTTACGTGATGGTATTCGAGAATTGGAGCAGGGTGCGGGTACTCAATTCGATCCGCGATTGGTCGAGCTTTTTTTTGAAATAATGCCCGAGATTTTAAAAAGAAATAGCCACCAAGCTTCTTAGCGGGTGGCTATTATTTATAACTCGGCCCGGCTCGAGCCATAATAAGTTCGAGCTACAAATAACTTGAAGCCCAAACTAGGGAAGGGGGAAAGTCTAGATGGCCGGGCCAAGGGCAGGGGCCGATAACGCCCCTTTAAGCTATCATTGCAGCCGCTGCGGCAATACTTTTGTAGCGGAACGGGGAGGCAAGGCTATTTGTCCGGTATGTGGCTTTAACTGTAGCGCCGGCGGATGTCGGGTGTTTGAAGCCTCAGATGAAGGATACTGAGTTCGGATGGTGGAAGCAGTAAACAAGGGTTTGCGGGGATATGCTTTTGTTTAGCAGGCTTCAGCGCAAGGCCGCAGAGTCGGGCTTAAAAGTAGGGGTTATTCCGGCAGGGTCGGTTTTTGAACGGGGATGGGAAATTCTGGAGAGAAGAAAGGAAAAAGGCTGGAAGACACCCTTTGTTACGGCCTGCCTGGAAGCGCAATGTTATCCCTTAAAGGTATTTCCCCAGGCGAGGTCGATAGTGGTAGTAGCCTGTCCCTGGTATTACCCCGCCGACGGCCCGCCGGGCCCCACTCAAGGGATTATCGCTATGAGCGGCCGGGGAGAGGATTATCACCGTGTTCTAACGCGGGTTCTAGAACCTTTGACCGAGTGGCTTAAAGCTCAGGGGGCCAACTGGACGTTTATCCAAGTGGATAAGGGCCCCTTACTGGAGCGAGAAGCGGCCTATTATTCCGGTCTGGGCTATTATGGCTATAATTGTTCCTTGATAGTACCGGGATGGGGCTCAAGGGTGGCTTTGGGACTGGTCGTAACCGACTTGGAAATTGAGCCGACCTTACCGGCCGAGGACCAGAGGTGCGGTAGCTGTGGAAGGTGCTTGGCGGCCTGCCCTACCGGAGCGCTGGTTTCGCCCTATATGCTGCAACCCGAAAGATGCCTTTCTTATTTCACGCAGAAACGCGGCTTTCTTCCTCCGGAGGTGCGGCCTTACCTGGGCCAAAGGCTCTTTGGTTGTGATGTCTGCCAAGATGTCTGCCCGGAAAACGAGGGCTTGCGTGGGGAAGGTGTTAGTTTTACCTATCCCGATCTAATAGAAATCTTGAAGCTGGACCGGGAAAAATTTGCTCAACTTTTTGGGTGTACAGCTCTGGCTTGGCGGGGGAGAACGGTTTTACAGCGTAACGCAGCTATCGGGCTGGGCAACGTCCGGATACCGTCGGAGGCCGTCCTTTATGCTTTGGGTATAGCTCTTACGTCCCCTTCCCCAATAGTGCGTGGTCACGCCGTCTGGGCCTTGGGGAGGCTCGGCGTCCTAGAGGCGCGCCAACAATTAGTAGCGGCCTACGAGCGAGAAGGGGACCCGGGGGTAAAGGCTGAAATCCGAGAGGCTTTAAACCGGTGGTAGGCAAAAAGGCCCTGGGCTTAATAAAGCGTACCCAGGGCCTCAACGATTCGGGTACACCGAGGGTTAATAACTCTATTTTAAGAACTTGAACGCTTCAGGCTCCGAGATAAAGGCTTCATAAAGGGATTTGTTCTTCACAGAAGGGGTGGGCTGAGGCATATTAGGTGCGGCTACCAGTTTTAGGGCAACAGAATTTTGATAGTTAGGGTTTTTTACAAATTCGCCCTTTTCTCCAGGACCCTGTAAATAGTAATAAGCGGCGCCGCGTTTTTCCCGGAACGGGCCATAAAGGGAGGCAAAATGACTTTCCACCAAATTGGCCATTACTAACGGCGTAGGGCCGGGGTTAATAGTTACGTGACCGTACGCCGGGGGGATATAAACTTTATCTCCTTTTTTAGCTTCTACGGCAATGATCTCCTCTACATCGCCGCTCCGGCTATTTTTTTGCAGTAAGTAAAGCGCTTCTCCCTCCAGAACCTCATAATACTCGGGATAAGTTTCTGAGGAATGGGGTTTTAAAGGATGAAAATGCCCCACCGTTTTTATATACTCTCCCTTAATAGTTCCCGGTAGAATCACCGTAATATCATAACGGATATCATTTTTGACAAAAATTGCCTCATCCTTGGCAAAATATATTCCCCGGTACATATAATAAAGTGGACGGTCGTCAGGCATTATGTCTGTAGCATAGAGGACAGGTAAAGCATCGGTTAGGCGGCGGATATCCGGTGCAGGGAAGACAACTCCAGGGGCAAATTCCAATAACCCATCCGCCTTAAGGAAGAAATCTTTACCCAGTAACATAGAGGAAACCTCCTCTAAATAATATCGGCTCCATTATACCGTAGAACGTTTTTCCCTACCATACATTTCTCGGAAAACCTTAGTGATGATGCGCTTTTCCTCCTCATCAAAAAGGCGGGTAACCGAAAATTCCACTACTGTAGTAATAGAACCGTCCGGCAGCTGGTAAATTTCCGATTTGACAACCCGCCCGTAGCCCAACACCTCTTCGCTTTTGGTGACAATCAGGGCCTCTAAACCCACGGGATGGGTCAGCTTATGCCCCTGGCGGAAATAACCCAGTATGATATTACCGCTGCTGCGCCGCCAGAGGAGCAAGTTCTCCCCATCCCCCTTTTGTTCGCCGGGTTGTTGGGGCAGTTCATCCACCGGCAAGCGAATAAGCCAAGTAAACTCGTATTTATAGCCCACGTGTATATCCCTCGCCGATTATTTTTTGCTCGCCATAGAATATTTAATTCGGCTCTTTGCGGTATTTTCCCTCTTTAGCAAGCAATATTTTATCTTTATTTATTATATGGGTTAGGCCTAAGGCGGTGCAAGCTCGGCCGACCCTGAGTTATCCCCAGTTTTTGCTGTAGAAGCCTGCTTAGGCTTGGAAGCGAGGGACTAAACCCGAGCGGTAGCCAAACTTAGCGAGGCGAAAGGTAAAGGCAGGCCCGAGGCCATGGATGGCCGAGGCCGGCAACTGAGGCAGGATGCCGAATTTGCCGGGAAGCCTGCCGAAGCCTTTAGCCGAGCGCTAGTTTGGCCCGCGAGGGTTTTTGGAGCGAGCGCAAGCTAAGCAGGCCTGGGATCAAAACTGGGGATGCGCCAGCGGCCGACCGGGCTTCTTTTTCAGGATTGCCGGTCATAATTATATATTGACCCTGAGCTGAGGGGGGAAACTGAGTGAGTATTTGGGAAAAGTTGGAGGAATACCGGCGGGAAGAGAAAAAACTGGCCTGGGAGGGCACCTTCAAAGACTACCTGGAGTTAGTAATGGCCAATCCGAAGATAGCCAGGCTGGCCCATGCTCGGATTTACGATATGATTGTGGCGGCCGGGGTGGAAGAAGTAGAAGGGGTAAAGCGGTACCGTTTTTTTGCCGAAGAGATTTTCGGGCTCGACCGGACCCTGGAAAGGCTGGTGGAAGAATATTTCCATGCTGCGGCCCGAAGGCTGGACGTACGCAAGCGGATTCTCTTGCTTATGGGTCCGGTAAGCGGGGGCAAGTCGACTCTGGTAAACCTGCTTAAACGAGGGTTGGAACGTTATACTCGCCAGGATGAGGGGGCGGTTTACGCTATTAAGGGCTGTCCCATGCACGAAGAGCCCTTGCACTTAATTCCTCCAGAGCTGCGGCCGGAGTTCATGAAGGAATACGGTATCTATATTGAAGGCCACTTATGCCCCTATTGTCGCCTGATGGTAGACGAAAAATACGGCGGGCGAATCGAGGAAGTGCCGGTGCAGCGGATAATCTTTTCCGAAGAAAAGAGGATAGGCATTGGTACGTTCAGTCCCTCTGATCCTAAATCCCAGGACATCGCGGACCTAACCGGTAGTATTGATTTTTCTACGATAGCCGAGTACGGATCAGAATCCGATCCCCGGGCTTACCGCTTTGACGGTGAGCTGAATAAAGCCAACAGGGGATTGATGGAATTCCAGGAGATGCTCAAATGTGATGAAAAATTCTTGTACAACCTCTTGAGCCTCTCTCAGGAAGGTAACTTCAAAGCCGGTCGCTTTGCGCTCATCTCCGCCGACGAGCTGATTATCGCGCACACGAATGAAGCGGAATACCGGGCTTTTATCAGCAACCCTAAGAATGAAGCGCTGAGGTCCCGCTTGTGGGTGATACCCATACCTTATAATCTTAAGGTGAGCGAAGAAGTAAAGATTTACCAAAAGCTTATCCGGGAAGCCGATATTGAGGTGCATATTGCGCCTTATGCCCTTTGGGCCGCCGCCGTTTTTTCGATTCTTTCCCGGTTGAAAGAGTCCAAGAAACACGGTATGGACCTGATTAAAAAAATGAAACTTTATGACGGGGAAGACGTAGAGGGCTTCCAACAAAAAGATGTGGCCGAACTGCTTAGCGAAGCAGAGGACGAAGGCATGAGCGGTGTAGATCCCCGGTACGTAGTCAATAGAATTGCCAGCGCGTTGATCACTTCTGATGCCCGCTGCATCAACGCTTTAGACATATTGCGCGCTTTGAAGGAAGGTTTGGACCAATTACCCTCGATCAACAAAGAGGAAAAAGAAAAGCTGATAAACTATATTGCTCTGGCCCGCCAAGAATATGATGAAATAGCCAAGAAGGAGATCCAGAAAGCCTTCGTTTATTCGTACGAAGAGTCGGCCCGGGCCCTATTCAATAATTATCTGGATAATCTAGAAGCCTATATTAACCATACTAAAGTAAGAGATCCCATTACAGGCGAGGAATTGGACCCGGATGAGAAGCTGATGCGTTCTATAGAAGAGCAAATCGGGGTTACGGAGAATGCCAAGAAAGCTTTTCGTGAGGAGATACTTATAAGGCTTTCCTTCTATGCGCGGAAGGGAAAGCAGTTCGATTATCGCTCCCACGAGCGGTTGCGGGAGGCCATCGAAAAGAAGCTGTTTGCCGATATGAGAGACATTGTGAAGATAACCACTTCCAGCCGTAATCCCGATCCCGAGCAACTAAAGCGTATAAATGCGGTGATCGAGCGCCTCATATCCCAGCACGGTTATTGTTTTACCTGTGCTAACGAGCTCTTAAAATATGTCGGCAGCCTGCTTAACCGTTGAAAGAAGGTGAAAAGCGCATGCAGGAAGACTTTATTATTTCCCGGCAAGACTGGTCGCTATGCAGGAAGGGCTATTTGGATCAGCGGCGCCATCAGGAAAAGATAGCTGAAGTTATACAGAAGAACCTGCCCCATATCATCACCGAAGAGAGCATTATTCTGGCCGGGGGCCGTCAGGTGATACGCGTCCCTATAAGAAGCCTGGAAGAGTATCGCTTTCGTTTCAATTTCCAGAAAGGGCGCCATGCCGGTCAAGGCGGCGGGAATACCGCCCCCGGTACGGTGATAGCGCGGGAGGGAGATAAAAACGGTGGCAAAGGAGGGGGAGCCGGGGAGGAACCCGGAATGGATTATTACGAGGCGGAAATAACCTTGGAAGAAATCGAGAATGTTCTCTTCCGGGATTTAGAATTGCCGCACCTTATAGATAAACAGAGACCGACATTTCTGACGTCCGCTTACGACTTCAGCGATGTAAGGCGTGCAGGGCTTATGGGGAACCTGGATAAGAAGCGTACCCTGCTGGAGAATCTCAAACGGCATGCCCGGTTGGGCTTACCGCGTATAGGCGGCTTTGTTCCGGAAGATTTGCGTTTTAAAACCTGGGAAGAAAAGGTGCGAGAGGAAACAGGCGCGGTAGTATTGGCCATGATGGACACTTCGGGTTCTATGGGAGCTTATGAAAGGTATATTGCCCGCACCTTCTTCTTCTGGATGCTACGCTTTTTGCGCAGCAAGTATGAAAAAGTAGAGATAGTTTTCATCGCCCACCATACCCAGGCTAAGGAAGTTACCGAAGAGGAGTTCTTCACCAAAGGAGAAAGTGGAGGGACTCGCTGTTCTTCAGCTTATCGCCTGGCCCTGGAAATTATTGAAAACCGTTATCCTCCGGCAGATTATAACATCTATCCTTTTCACTTTTCGGACGGCGATAACCTGCCCTCGGACAATGAAGTTTGTTGGGCATTAATCCAACAGATCCTTCCCCTGGTCAGCCAATTCGGTTACGGAGAAATAGCTAACCCTTACTATCGCAGCCATACTTTAATAAATACTCTCAAAAATATCCAGGATACTCGTTTGGTTACGGTGACCATAAAGGATAAGAGCGATGTCTACACGGCCTTAAAGCAGTTTTTCAGCAAGAAAGGGGAAAAAGATGAAATCGGAAGGGGCTCTATTAGAAAAGGCCATTGAAGATATTGCCGCCCAGGCTCGAAGATTCGGGTTGGATTTCTTTCCTATTTGCTTTGAACTTTGCCCGGCGGATATTATTTACACTTTGGGAGCGTACGGTATGCCCGCCCGCTTTAACCACTGGAGTTTTGGCAAACAGTTCTACCGTTTGAAACGGCAATACGATTATAACTTAAGCCGTATATATGAGCTGGTAATCAATTCCGACCCCTGTTATGCTTTCTTGCTGGACGGCAACTCCTTAATCCAAAATAAACTGGTGGTGGCCCATGTTTTTGGGCACAGCGATTTTTTTAAGAATAACTATTATTTTAGTTATACTTCTAGGAAAATGGTGGAAACCATGGCCGTCCATGCGGCCAGGATCAGAGAATATGAGTTTAAGTATGGCCGGAGAGAAGTAGAGATCTTTCTAGATGCGGCCATGTCTGTTCAGGAACATATTGAACCTCCCGGACCCTGCCGGACCGCAGGAGAAAACGAGGCCAAGAAGAAAGCGGAGGAAGCACCACAGACCCCTTACGATGATTTATGGGCTCTGGATCGCCAGGACACCGGGTATAAGAACAGGGAGAAACAGCGCAGGATACCCGCCAGACCCCAGAAGGACGTTTTGGGTTTTATTATCCAACAAAGTCAGGAGCTTGACGACTGGCAGCGGGACATTTTAGCCATGCTCAGGGAAGAGATGCTCTATTTTTGGCCCCAGTTGGAGACCAAGATCATGAATGAAGGATGGGCCACTTATTGGCATTTGCGCATCATGCGGGAGCTAGACCTCACCGAGTACGAAGCGGTGGAATTTGCCCGCCTTCATGCGGCTTTGCTGCATCCCGGTATAACTAACATTAATCCTTATTATCTTGGATTAAAGATATTTGAAGATATTGAGAGACGTTGGGGCAGCCTGAGTCCGGGCAGCAGGGGTAGTGCCGGGGGCAGCGAAAATGGGCGGGAAAAAATTTTTGAGGTACGGAGTTCGGAAAAGGACATCTCCTTCTTGCGCAATTACCTTACTCGAGAACTCATAGAAGAACTAGATCTTTATTTGTATGAGAAGAGAGGCTCGGAGTGGGTAGTGGTGGAAAAGGACTGGGAAAAAGTGAGGGAAGGCCTCATCGCGCGTTTGGTCAACGGCGGCTATCCCTATATTGTAGTGGAGGACGGGGATTACCGGCGACGGGGAGAGCTATATCTAAAGCACAGCTATGAAGGCCTGGAGTTGGATATTCCTCACCTGGAAAAAACCCTCCAACAGGTTTATCTTTTATGGGGCCGTCCGGTGCATCTGGAAACAGTGGTGGAAGGCAAGAAAGTGGTTTTTAGCTATGACGGGAAGAAAAATACCCGCTTTTAAAATAAAAGCGGCAGGAAACTAGATTTAAATGTGGAACTAAATTAATCTATCAATACCGTAAACATGGAGGGGCTATGGTGTACTGGAATCCCAAATACGAGTGCTTATCCGGGGAAGAATTGCGCCAGCTTCAGTTGGAAAGGCTCAAGACTACCGTGGAAAGGGCTTTTTTCAATGTGCCCCATTACCGGCAGGCCTTTCAAGAAATAGGGTTGGAACCGGGCGACATCCAAAGTTTAGAGGATTTGTCTAAGCTTCCCTTCACTACTAAAGACGATCTGCGGGAGAATTACCCCTTTGGCATGTTCGCCGTCCCCATGAGCGAGATCGTCCGTATTCACTCTTCCTCGGGAACCACGGGCAAGCCCACGGTGGTAGGTTATACCCGGCAGGATATAAACGTTTGGGCCGAGCTCATGGCCCGGGCGCTGGTGTGTGGAGGGGCTACGCGCAATGACATAATCCATAATGCTTACGGCTACGGCCTCTTCACGGGAGGACTGGGAGTTCACTACGGTGCGGAACGCTTAGGAGCTTCGGTAATACCCATTTCCGGCGGTAACACCAAACGTCAGGTCATGATCATGAGGGATTTTGGCAGCACCGTTCTCACCTGTACCCCCTCTTATGCCTTGCATATTGCCGAAGTGATGGAGGAAATGGGTATAAGCCCCGCCGAGCTTAAGTTGAAGGCGGGCATCTTTGGTGCGGAGCCCTGGTCGGAAAATATGCGGCGCGAGATCGAGAGACGGCTAGGCATAAGTGCGGTGGATATTTACGGCTTGAGCGAAGTTATCGGTCCGGGTGTGGCCATCGAGTGCCAGGTGAAGAACGGATTGCACATCTACGGAGATCATTTTCTGGCCGAGGTCATCGACCCGGTTACGGGCGAACCCTTACCGCCGGGCCAGGTGGGAGAGCTGGTCCTCACTTCCTTGACCAAGGAGGCTTTGCCGGTAATCCGTTACCGGACCCGGGATGTGACCGCCATCCTGCCTGGGGAGTGCCCCTGTGGCCGTACCGGTGTGCGCATTGCCCGCATAACCGGCCGTACGGACGACATGCTTATCATTCGGGGCGTTAATGTTTTCCCCTCCCAGGTAGAGAGCGTATTGCTGGAGATTGGGGGAACGGAACCCCATTACCAGCTTATTGTGGAGCGCGAAGGGAGCCTGGACACTTTAGAAGTGCAGGTCGAGGTCTCGGAGAATCTCTTTTCCGATGAAGTGCGCCGGTTGGAGGACCTGGAACACCGCATTCATGCGGAATTGGAAAGCGTTTTGGGCCTGAGCGTGAAGGTCACTTTGGTAGAACCCAAGACCATAGCTCGCAGCGAGGGCAAGGCCCAAAGAGTTATCGACCGACGGAAATTCTAAAGGGAGGGGCTATAATGAAGATTAAGCAGCTGTCTGTATTCCTGGAAAACAAGTCGGGGCGGCTGGCGGCGGTTACCCGGCTTCTGGCCGCCCGGGGTATAAATATCCGCGCCCTGTCCATTGCGGATACTTCTGATTTCGGTATCTTGCGGCTCATTGTCAACGACCCTCAGGCGGCTTACCGCGCTCTTAAGGAGGGCGGTTTTACGGTCAGCCTGACCGAAGTGTTAGGGGTGGAAATGCCCGATCGCCCGGGGGCT
This sequence comes from Neomoorellaceae bacterium, assembly GCA_049701195.1. GTDB lineage: Bacteria > Bacillota > DSM-521 > Neomoorellales > Neomoorellaceae > JBNATU01. Next base: position 97,839 of record JBNATU010000005.1, on the reverse strand, counting down.
TTAAGCGAGATTCTTACCCATTTAGAAGAAGCCAATATAAATATTGAATATCTTTACGCCTTTCTCGGCAGAGGCGATAACGGCGCCCTGGTTATTTTCCGGGTGGAAGACCTCGACAGAGCGGTGGAAATGTTGCGGGCTAAAGGGGTCAAATTAGTAGAAGAAGAAAAGGTCTATTCCTTATAGAATTTATAGCAAGGAGTGGCTAAATAAAATGGACAAACTCGTTCCCCGTTGCCGTGAAGCCATCCTGGAAATCAAACCCTACGTTCCGGGGAAGCCCATTGAAGAAGTGCAGCGCGAGTTGGGCATCAAAGACGTCATAAAGTTGGCGTCCAATGAGAATCCCTTAGGCCCTTCTCCCGATGCAGTTATGGCTTTAAGGGAAGCCGTGGAAAAGATTTATCTGTACCCGGACGGAAACTGCTATTACCTTAAAGAAGCCTTGGCCGCCAAACTGGGAGTTTCCCCGGATCAACTCATTATAGGCAACGGCATCGACGAAATCTTAGTGATGCTGGCCGAGGCCTTTGTCGATCCGGGAGAGGAAATCATAGTGGCCGATCCCACTTTTTCGGAGTACGAATTTGCAGCCCAAGTGATGGGCGGACGGGCCGTTAAAGTGCCCTGCCGGGATTTCCGCCACGATCTGGAAGCCATGGCCGCGGCCCTTACTCCACGGACGCGTTTAATTTTCGTGTGTAACCCCAACAACCCCACAGGCACTATCGTAGAACGGCAGGAGTTGGACGATTTCCTGGCCAAGGTGCCCTCCCACGTACTGGTAGTATTAGATGAGGCCTATAACGAATATGTAACCTCTCCTGCCTATCCCGATACTTTGGCCTACGTCCGGGCGGGCCGCCCGAATATTATCGTCCTGAGAACTTTTTCCAAGATTTACGGCCTGGCCGGCTTGCGGGTGGGTTATGGCGTTTCCCATCCGGAGATAATAAGAGCTTTAAACAAAGTAAGGGGACCATTCAATGTCAACTTCCTGGCCCAGGTGGCGGCCATGGCGGCCCTTAAGGATGAATATCATGTGGCCAAAAGCCAAGAAGTCAACACTGAGGGCAAGGAATTTCTTTACCAGCAATTTCAAGCCTTAGGGCTCAATTATGTGCCCACCGAGGCCAATTTCATCTTTGTAGATATAGGTCGTGATAGCCGGGAGGTTTTTGCCAGTCTGCTCCGGAAAGGAGTCATCGTGCGTACTGGCGATATTTTCGGCTATCCCACTTTCTTGCGCATTACCATCGGTACCCGCCGCCAGAATCAACGCTTGATCGAAGCTCTGCGCGAGGTTATGGCCGAACAACCCTAAAAAATCTTGTAATATATCCCTCCTTGCGCGGATATGAATAAGATAGCAAGATCCGGAAGGAGGGATTTTCTTTGTCTCGGTGTACCAAGGTGTGGACGGCAGTAATGCTTATCTTTTTACTATTAATGATTATGCTCTGCGGCTGCGGTTGGGCTGCGCGGGGGAGCAACAGAACGAGTTCGCCGGTCCAAGTACAGACTTCGGAGCCCGGCTCCAGCCGTCCGGAGAGCCCTCAAATAGTGGAGAATCAAGAGATGAAGAAGGTGGTGCTCTATTTCGCCGACCCTACCGGACAAAAGCTGGTAGCTGAAGAGCGGGCTATCCCCAAAGTGGAAGGTATAGCACGGGCTACGGTAGAGGAATTGATCAAAGGACCGGCTCCGGGTTCCTCACTGCTGCCGACCATCCCTAAGGGTACGGTACTCAGGGATATTAATATAAGGCCGGATGGATTGGCCCGTGTGGATTTTAGTAAAGAGCTGGTAACCAATCATAGCGGTGGTTCTTTGGGCGAAAGCTTAACGGTTTATTCCATTGTCAATACTTTGACCCAGTTTCCCAGCGTAAAGCAGGTGCAGATACTGGTGGAGGGGCAATATGTAGAGACTATTGCCGGACACCTGGATGTTTCCTCCGCTGTTACCCGGAACGAAGCTATTATTAAAAAAGACTAAGAATTTGCCGCCGGTAAAATCCAAGCTAATCCAAAGTTAAGTTATGAAGGGGTTTTAAGCCACCCCTTTTATTTTTTACAATTTCAGGATAGGGGAGGAAAGTCGACATAAATAGCGAATTAGTTTCTTGTTACCAGGTTTGCCAGAAAGGAGAGAGGGGAGTGCGAGGAGAGCGGCGGAACGGCTTGGGCTACCGCCGGTGGAGTTCGGCAGGGAGCTTTATGCTCGGCCTGGGCCTCTGCCTAATCATAACTCTGTTTTTTACCTTACCGGCTACAGCGGCTGCCGATAAGATTAGCCTTTGCTTCAACGGGACCCTGCTGAACCCGGACGTAGCGCCTTATATAGACAATAACGGACGTACCATGGTGCCCGTCCGGGTTATTATGCAAACTGTAAAGGCACAGGTAGATTGGATAGCCGGAGAACAAAAGGTCCGCATACAGAAGGGTTCTACCGTCCTGGAGATGTGGATAGGCAGCCGTACGGCCAGGTTAAATGGCCAGACCTTGAAAATGGATACAGCGCCGGTATTGCGGCAGAATACTACTATGGTGCCGGTAAGAGTGATAGCCGAGAGCTTCGGCGCCCAGGTAGACTGGGACCCCTCTTCTTCTACCGTGCGCATCTGGTTCCCCGAGCAAGTGAGCGCTAAACAGGTCCGAGTAACCGAAGCCTGGGTCAACATTCGGCCCGGGCCGGCGGTAACCTACAATCCTCCCCTAAAGGTCGTTCCCCGGGGAACGGTACTTTCCGTTTTGGGAGCGGCGGCCGGATGGTACCAGGTGCAATTGGCGGACAATCAAAAAGGCTGGATAAGGGCCGATCTGGTAGAAATAGTGAGCGCTACGCCGCCGACGAACGATGACCCACAGGAGGAGACGCCGGAAAAGGATCCCCAGGAGTATGTGGCGGTAGTGGGGGATAACCCCATTGCCGTATTGGCCGGGCCCAGCCCGATTTATGGTCAGGTAGGCATAGCCCCGGCAGGGACCCGCTTAAAGATCGAAGAAAAGCAGCAGAGCTGGTTAAAGGTAGAACTAGAAGAAGGCGTGGTAGGCTGGGTACCGGCCAGCCTGGTCACCCTGAAACCTTTAGATAGTGAAGAGGGAAATACAGGCGGTGAAACCTCTCTGCAGATAACCGGTGTAGAAGTAAAAGTCTTATCAGGAGAGGTAGAGCTTAAAGTACAGGCTACCCGAGAATTTACCTATAGAACCTTGAGGCTACTCAATCCGGAGAGACTGGTTTGGGATATTCCCGGGGCCAGTTTAAAACTGCCGAAGGATAAGTGGGAGGTACAGGTAGGCAAGAACGGGGTGGAACGGTTCAGGTTGAGCCAGTATACGGCGGACACGGTCCGCATAGTGGCCGACCTAACCTCTTCCCTTAAATTTAAAGCAGAACCGTTACCCGCAGGGAAAGGACAAGTCTTTTGCTTATATAAACCTTCTCTCCAGAACAGCAAGATCGTACTGGACCCGGGCCATGGTACCGATCCTCAAGGAGCCGATCCCGGAGCACTCGGCCCCACGGGGGTAAAGGAAAAAGATGTAAACCTGGCCATAGCTTTGAAGCTGGCCGAACTTTTACGAGCTGAAGGGGCCCAAGTCTATTTGACCAGGAGTGGTGAGAACACGCCTTATAGCTTGAACGAGAGGGCTTTATATGCCAACAATCTGGGCGCCGATCTCTTTATAAGCATTCACAGCAATGCTGCTTCCAACCCCGAAGTAGGGGGAACGAGCACCTACACTTATGCGCCCGAGGATTCCGAACTGGGTTCCCAGAGGGAAGAGCGGTTGCGATTGGCCCGCAGCATCCAGGAAGCTTTGGTAGCCCGTCTTGGACGCCGCAATATAGGCGTATTGGAGGCCAACTTTGCCGTCTTGAGGCACACCAATATGCCTGCGGTATTAGTAGAAGTAGCCTTCATCTCTAATCCGGAAGAAGAAAAGCTGTTGAACAGTCCGGAGTTCCAGTACAAGGCGGCGCTGGGTATTTTAGAAGGATTGAAGAGATATTTCAACTAAACCCCATTATTTTAAAGGTATCTTTAGGGCGGCTCCCTTGCAACCCGCCGCTTTCTCTGCTAGAATGAGGGGTGCCTTGGGTATGCCAGGCCTTTTCCTCTGGACCGAAAGTGCTATTATGGGGAGCAGGACATATTTATAAATTAATAGCCGGTGGGTCTAGAGGGGAAGGATTTTTCGAGGGAGATGAACAAGGGTGCTGCCAGAACAGCCAGTGGGAGTTTTTGATTCTGGTGTAGGAGGATTGACCGTTGCCCGGGAAATAGTTCGTCAGCTTCCGGCAGAGACTATTATTTACTACGGAGACACAGCCCACGTCCCTTATGGCTCGAAAACGGTGGAACAATTAATAATCTATGCGGATGCCATTGTAAATTTTCTTATGGAACGGGGAGTCAAAGCCGTGGTGGATGCTTGTAACACCACCTCGGCCGTGGCTCTAGGCTATTTAAGAAAAAAATACAGACTCCCCATCGTGGGAGTCATAGAACCGGGCATAAAAGAGGCTCTGGCGGCGACCAGAAACGGCAGGATTGGCGTGCTGGCCACCGAAGCCACCGTCGCCAGCGGGGTTCATGCGCGGCTGGCAGAATCCCTAGCACCCGGGGCTAAGGTTTTTCCCCGGCCCTGTCCCCGGCTGGTACCTTTAGTGGAGGCCGGAATAGTAGAAGGGCCGGAGGCCCGGGAGGCAGTAGCGGAGTACGTAGAACCCTTGCTCCGCTGCGGCATTGACACCTTGATTTTAGGATGTACCCATTATCCCTTTTTGGCCCCGGTAATTCAAGAAGTGGCCGGCCCGCAGGTGGTCCTGGTGGACCCGGCGGCCAGCACAGTAAGGGAACTGGAGGGAATTCTAAGGCATTACGGCGCATTGCGTACTGCCCACGGTTCTCAGGCGCATAGCTTTTTTGTCAGCGGGGCAGCAGGAGATTTTCGCCGAGTGGCTCAAAAGTTGATAGGCTGGCCGGAGCTTAACGGCGTACGCCAGCTCAAACTGACGGACTAATTCTCGATTGAAGAAAGCGACGGTGAACAGCATGACCAGGAGCGACGGCCGTGGGCCGCGTGACCTGCGGCCCGTGGTCATCGAACTTCATTATCTGAAATACGCCGAGGGTTCGGCGCTAATCACCTTGGGGGAAACCAAGGTATTGTGCAGCGCCAGTGTAGAAGATAAGGTCCCCCCCTTCTTAAAAGGTACGGGTAAGGGTTGGATAACCGCCGAATACTCCCTCTTGCCGCGCTCTACGAAAGAAAGAACGGTTAGGGAAGCGGCTAAAGGAAGGCTCAGCGGTCGTACCCATGAAATTCAGCGCCTTATAGGCCGGTCTTTAAGAAGTGTGGTGGATTTGGCGGCCCTGGGAGAAAGGACTATTTGGATCGATTGCGATGTCCTCCAGGCTGACGGCGGGACCAGAACGGCGGCTATTACCGGAGGATTTATAGCCTTGACCGAAGCCCTGGCCAAGCTAACCGAGGCAGGAGTTATACCTCATTTACCGATACAGGATTTCCTGGCCGCTACCAGTGTGGGTAAGGTGGGAGGCGAGATCCTGTTGGATCTGGCTTTTGAAGAGGATTCCCGTGCTCAGGTAGATATGAATGTGGTTATGACCGGGAGGGGGCAGCTGGTAGAAGTCCAGGGTACGGCGGAAGGAGGCACTTTCTCGCGGGCGGAAATGGAGGCTATGCTGGACCTGGCCTGGTACGGCATTGAGCAGCTTATAGAAGCCCAGAAGCAAGTTTTAGGAAATTTGGCGGCACAGGTGGGGAGAAATAATGCGGAAAAAACTGGTACTGGCCACCAGGAACAAAGGTAAAGTCCAAGAATTTAAAGAGCTACTAAAATCTCTCGATTTAGAGATATATTCCCTGCTCGATTTTCCGGCTTTATCCTTGCCGCCGGAAACGGGCCGTACCTTTGAAGAAAATGCGGTATTCAAAGCGCGTTTTATCTCGGGTCTCACCGGGCTTTCGGCCCTGGGGGACGATTCGGGCCTGGAAGTCGAGGCTCTAGGGGGCGCACCCGGAGTTTATTCTTCCCGTTTTGCCGGTGAAGGAGCAAGCGATGAGGAAAACCAGCAAAAATTATTGGCTTTACTTCGGCCGTATCCCTTGGAGAAGCGCCGAGCCCGTTTCCGGTGTGTTTTGGCCTTATGCACCGCAGAAGGTGAAACCTTTACCGCCAGCGGTACCTTAGAAGGGGTAATAACCCAAGAACCCCGGGGCAAGCATGGCTTTGGCTATGATCCGTTGTTCTTGATACCTGACCGAGGGAAAACCCTGGCCGAGCTAGGCCCGGAGATCAAGAACCGCATCAGCCACCGCGCCAGGGCCCTCCAGTCTTTGTGGCCGGTGTTAACCGAGATATTTGCCGGCGCGGGTTCCTGTAGCAGTTGACGAGGAGAGGGTTATGAAGTATAATTAATGTTGCTCGAGCGGGTGTAGCTCAATGGTAGAGCCCCAGCCTTCCAAGCTGGTTGCGTGGGTTCGATTCCCATCACCCGCTCCAAAAAACCTTTCATCGTTAAAGAAGCTTTGGGGAGGGCGCCTGTAGCTCAGCCGGACAGAGCAGCGGCCTTCTAAGCCGCGGGCCGCAGGTTCGAATCCTGCCAGGCGCGCCACCGAAAAGCGCTAAATCGGAACTCTATAGAGCTGGTCGTGGTGGGTGTAGCTCAGTTGGTTAGAGCACCAGGTTGTGGCCCTGGGGGTCATGGGTTCGAGTCCCTTCACCCACCCCATTTTAGAGCATAAGTGCTGGGGCGTAGCCAAGCGGTAAGGCAACGGACTTTGGATCCGTCATTCGTTGGTTCGAATCCAGCCGCCCCAGCCATTTTCATGAGCCATTAGCTCAGTAGGTAGAGCACCTGACTTTTAATCAGGGTGTCGGAGGTTCGATTCCTCCATGGCTCACCAAAGAGGGGGCGCGGCGGAGAAGGTTCGCCGGCCCCTTGATTTTTTAGCGGCTAGCCGGTAGATAACCGGAGGCTGCCGGAGCGGCGGAGGAGCCGGTGAAACCCGCATAGGAGGGCCGGAATAGCTTGACAGCTCTAAGAGTTATCTGATAAAATGCGGCTACGAAGCACAGGTTGTTGGACCCACCTCGGCATACGGATTCTACCGGGCCGAGGTATTATTCTAGGTAGTAGAGAGATAATTTCTTCGTTGGAGTGGCAGGAAAAGGGAAGCGCGGTAGCGAAATGATCCTCTGACTCCCGGCAAGACTTCAACAAGTGCAGGCATTGAGGAGGAGCAAGGCATAAATGAAGGCGACAGTGGAGAAGCTAGAGAAGAATCGGGTAATCCTGGAAGTGGAGGTAGAGGCTCCAAAGCTGGAGCAGGCTTTGGAAAAGGCCTATCGCAAACTGGTCAAACAGGTAAATATTCCGGGATTTCGCAAGGGCCGGGTTCCCCGGTTTATTTTGGAGCGTTTTCTGGGCAAAGAACCTTTATACCATGAAGCCATAGAGATAGTCGTTCCTCCGGCATATCAGGAGGCTGTAGAGGAGACGCAGATTGAGCCCATCGACCATCCGGAATTGGAAATAGTCCAGATGGAAGAAGGACGGCCGTTGATCTTCAAAGCCACAGTAGAAGTAAAGCCTGAAGTTAAGCTGGGCCAGTATAAAGGGCTGACGGTAAACCGGCCGGAGGTGAAGGTAACCGAAGAAGATATTGAAGCCTTTCTAAAAGGTTTGCAGGAAAGATTCGCCGAGCTAAAAGATGTGGAAGAGGGAACGGTAGAAGAAGGAGATATGGTATACCTCGACTTCCAAGGTCAGGTGGATGGTCAAGTTTATCCGGAGTTAAAAGGGGAAAACTATCCCCTGGAGATCGGCTCGGATACTTTCTTACCGGGATTTGCAGCCCAACTGATCGGGGCTCGCATAGATGAAGAGCGGGAGATAAAAGTAACACTTCCTGATAACTATTACCAAGAACAATTGGCAGGTAAGGAAGCCATATTTACCGTCAGGGTACGGGGGATCAAGAGAAAACATTTAGCTCCTATCGACGATGAATTTGCCCGGGATGTCGGCGAATTTGAAAACCTGGAGGAATTAAAAGAAGACATACGGAAGAGACTGGAGGCGCGGCAACGCCGGAAGATAGAAGCGGAAGTACGTAATCAAGTAGTCAATCAAGCGGTGGAGAATGCCGAAGTGGAACTGCCGAATATACTGGTGGAACGGAGAATCGCCTTTTTAATCAACGACCTGGCTTGGCGGCTGCAAGCGCAGGGCTTGACCCTGGATAAACTGCTCGAAAGATCGGGAAAAACAATAGAGCAGTTGAAGGAGGAATTTAGGCCCCGGGCGGAGAAGGATGTTAAGACGGATTTGGTTTTAGAGGCTATAGCCAAGGCGGAGGGTATTACCGCCAGCCAGGAGGACATCGACCGGGAAATAGAGAGGATGGCCGAGTATTTCAAGGAAACGCCGGAAAAGGTTAGGGAGAGGTTGGAAAAGGACTTAGAAGGCCTGAAGTATGATATTATAATTAATAAAACCATTGACTTCCTGGTGGAACGCAGCATTCCTGCAAATGGAGGTGGAACCGAAGATGTCAGTTCTGGTACCGATAGTAGTGGAACAGACCAGTAGGGGCGAGCGGGCTTATGATATTTATTCACGCCTCTTAAAAGACCGCATAATTTTTTTGGGCAGCCCTATTGACGATCACGTGGCCAATCTGGTTATTGCTCAGATGCTATTTCTGGAGGCGGAAGACCCCGATAAAGATATCCACCTATATATCAATAGTCCGGGAGGCTCGATTACCGCGGGCATGGCTATTTTTGATACTATGCAATACATCCGCCCGGACGTTTCCACTATTTGCGTGGGGCTGGCCGCCAGTATGGCTGCCTTTCTATTGGCGGCAGGGGCCAAGGGGAAGAGGTATGCTCTGCCTCACAGCGAGATTATGATCCACCAGCCCATGGGCGGTACCCAAGGGCAGGCGGTGGATATCGAAATCCATGCCAAACGTATTATAAAAATCCGGGACCTGTTGAACCATATTCTGAGCGAGATTACCGGCAAGCCGGTAGAAGTGATAGCTCGGGATACAGATCGTGATCATTTCATGTCGGCCGAGGAAGCCAAAGATTACGGCCTTATTGACGAGGTTATCACCAGACGCCAGCTGCCCGCCAAATAGGCACACAGCGAGGTGACTTTATTATGTATAAATATACCGACGACAAGGGACAGCTCAAATGTTCCTTCTGTGGAAAATTGCAAGACCAAGTAAAAAAGCTGGTCGCCGGGCCGGGCGTTTATATCTGCGATGAGTGCATAGAGCTGTGCAATGAAATTATCGAAGAGGAACTGAACGAAGATTTGAGCCTGGAATTGGGCGAGATTCCCAAGCCGAAAGAGATTCGGGAAATCCTCGATCAATACGTTATCGGCCAGGATCAGGCCAAGAAAGCCTTGTCTGTAGCGGTATACAATCACTATAAGCGGATTCATCTGGGGATAAAGCTGGATGATGTAGAAATACAAAAGAGCAATATTCTTATGATCGGCCCCACGGGAAGCGGCAAGACTCTCTTGGCGCAAACGCTGGCCAAGATTCTTAATGTACCCTTTGCCATTGCCGATGCCACTTCCTTGACCGAAGCCGGTTATGTAGGCGAAGACGTAGAAAATATATTGCTCAAGCTTATCCAGGCCGCGGATTACGATGTAGAGAAGGCGGAAAAGGGCATTGTGTATATCGATGAAATCGACAAGATCGCCCGGAAATCAGAGAACCCCTCCATCACCCGCGACGTATCAGGAGAAGGAGTACAGCAGGCTCTTCTGAAGATACTGGAGGGAACTATTGCCAGCGTGCCTCCGCAGGGAGGGCGCAAGCATCCTCACCAGGAATTCATTCAGATAGATACCACCAATATTCTTTTTATCTGCGGCGGAGCCTTTGAAGGATTGGACAAGATAATTAAGAACCGCATAGCCAAGAAGACTATGGGATTTGGAGCCGAAATTCAAGGCAAGAGAGACGTGCAGATCGGAGATATTTTGAAGCACGTCATGCCGGTAGATTTGCTGAAATACGGGCTGATACCCGAATTTGTAGGACGGCTCCCCATTATAGTTACTTTGGACGCCCTGGACGAAGAAGCCCTTATCCGAGTGCTGACCGAACCGCGCAATGCTCTGGTAAAACAATATCAGAAGCTCTTCGAAATGGATGGGGTGACTTTGGAATTCAAAGAGGATGCCCTGGTAGCCGTGGCTAAGGAGGCTATCAAACGCGAGACGGGAGCCAGGGGCTTAAGGGCTATTTTGGAAGAAGTAATGATGGATGTTATGTATGAAATACCTTCGCGCGGCAATGTCACCAAATGTATAATCACGAAAGACGTGATCTTGCGCAAAGAAGAACCTCTTCTCCTCACCGCGGTAGAGCGTAAAAAAAAGAAAGAGGAAACCGCTTAAAAGCTTAGCTTCGAGCCGAGAGGTGGTAACCTGTAGCGTTACCACCTTTAATTTTTGGTTGGAGGTGCCGAGGGATAAAATCCGGCTTTCTGGCACAAGCTTAAGAACGAAGCTCTTCCGAAAGGAGTCTAAACTGTGCTGGAAGGCAATTCCAACCTGGGCGGGATTATAACCTTTTTGCAGGTCTTCCTGGCCGTGGTCATCGGCATGTATTTCTGGAACCTGCTGAAGAACCAACAGGGGAATCGCGTAGCCGTAGAGAAGGAATCGCGTAAGGAACTGGAAAGGCTGCACCGCCTGCGCCAGATTTCTTTGACCGAGCCGCTGGCGGAAAAGACTCGCCCTTCCACTTTTAGCGAAATCGTGGGTCAGGAGGAGGGGTTGAAAGCTCTGCGCGCCGCTCTGTGCGGCCCCAATCCTCAACACGTGATCATCTACGGACCACCGGGGGTGGGCAAAACAGCCGCAGCCCGGCTGGTGCTGGAGGAAGCCAAGAAGAATCCTCTTTCACCTTTTAAGGAAGACGCGCAATTTGTGGAGGTAGACGGAGCCACTTCCCGCTTTGACGAGCGGGGGATCGCCGATCCCCTCATCGGGTCGGTCCACGACCCTATTTATCAGGGAGCGGGTCCTTTAGGTATAGCCGGTATTCCCCAACCCAAACCGGGAGCCGTGACCAAAGCCCACGGAGGGATTCTCTTTATCGATGAGATCGGAGAACTGCACCCTATCCAGATTAACAAACTCCTCAAAGTACTGGAAGATCGAAAGGTGTTGTTGGAAAGTGCTTATTATAGCTCCGAGGATACCAACATCCCCAGCCATATACACGATATTTTCAAGAACGGGCTACCCGCCGACTTCCGGCTGGTGGGCGCTACTACCCGTCTGCCCCAGGAAATACCTGCGGCCATACGCTCCCGGTGTCTGGAAATATACTTTCGGCCCCTCTTACCAGAAGAGATTGGCCTCATTGTCCAAAATGCGGTGCGGAAAATAGGGATCGCTATTCAGGAAGAGGCTCTGGAAATGCTCAAACGTTATGCTACCAACGGCCGAGAAGCGGTCAACATGGTGCAGCTGGCCGCCGGTCTGGCCCTTACCGAACACCGCAGCCGCATCACCCTGGAGGATGTAGAATGGGTGGTGAGCAGCGGCCGGTATTCCCCCCGGCAGCAAGTCCGCGTGCCCCGTGAACCCCAGGTGGGGGTAGTTAATGGTTTAGCCGTCTGCGGACCCAATATGGGCACTTTAGTAGAATTAGAAGCAGGTGTTTATTTCGTAGGCAATCGCCGGGGTCAGGTTAAAGTGACCGGAGTGGTAGAAGAAGAAGAGATGAGCAGCCAGGACGGACGGAGGCTGAAAAAAAGGAGCATGGCCCGCAATGCGGTGGACAATGTCCTGACCGTAGTGCGCTCCCTATTAAACCTCGATCCCCTGGATTATGATATACACTTCAACTTCCCGGGAAGTATTCCGGTGGATGGTCCTTCGGCAGGTATGGGTATGGCCGTGGCCCTTTATTCCGCTTTAACCGGCATACCGGTGGATAACCTGGTAGCCATGACCGGAGAAGTATCCCTCCGGGGGATCGTTAAGCCGGTGGGCGGAATAGTAGCCAAAATAGAAGCAGCGCGCCTGGCCGGTGTCCAGAAAGTACTGATTCCCAACGATAATTGGCAGGAGAGCTTTCGAAGGCTGCCGGAAATTCAAGTTATACCCGTAAGTAGGGTGAGCGAAGCCCTGGAACAAGCTCTGTGCCGGCAAAAATTCGGCGCCCGCGAGGGCCTGCCTGCTGCCCCTCAAGTGTTGAGCGCCTCTCCTTTAGCTTCCCGCCGCTAACCGGACCACCGCCTTTTTCCTATTGCGGAGGAAGACAATATCTCGTAGAATATAATGAAGACCTGGAGAGGAGAAGAGGTTCTAGGGAGACGCGTTGGAGGTGCCAACTTTGAGCAGAATTCTTCCGTTGCTTCCCTTAAGGGGAGTTATTGTTTTTCCTTATACAGTATTGCATCTGGATGTAGGGCGGGAGCGTTCGGTTAACGCCATTGAGGCGGCTATGATTCGCGATAGAGAGATTTTCCTGGCCATGCAGAAGGAAGCCCAGAACGATGAGCCGGGGGAGGAAGATATATACACCATCGGTACGGTGGCCGAGATAAAGCAACTGTTGAAATTACCGGGTGGAACCATACGTATACTGGTAGAAGGCCTCCGGCGGGGCAAGATTTTACGCTACCTTGGACATGATCCTTACTTTGCGGTAGAAGTACAGGAATACAGCGATGAGGTAGCCACCAACAATGAGATCGAGGCCCTCATGCGGACTTTAATCAATGAATTCGAACACTATGTCAAAATGTCCAAAAAGATACCCCCGGAGACCGTAGTGGCTGTGGTGAGCCTGGAAGAACCCGGACGGCTGGCCGATGTAATTGCTTCCCATTTGACCCTTAAACTGGTAGATAAGCAGGGCGTTCTCGAAGCCCTTGACATCCAGAAACGACTGGAGCTCCTATGCGAAATCCTGGCCCGAGAGAAAGAGATACTGGAGCTGGAGCGCAAGATCAACTTGCGCGTACGCAAGCAGATGGAGAAGACGCAGAAAGAGTATTACCTGCGCGAACAGATAAAGGCCATTCAAAAAGAGCTGGGTGAAAAGGACGAACGCCTGGCCGAGGCGGAGGAGCTGCGGGAAAAGATCGCTAAAGCCAGGCTGCCTAAAGAAATAGAAGAGCGGGCGCTCAAAGAAGTAGAGCGGCTGGAAAAAATGCCGCCCATGGCGGCTGAGGCCACGGTAGTGCGCAACTACCTGGATTGGTTGCTCGCCCTGCCTTGGCAGAAGGAAACGCGGGACAGACTGGACATCAAAGTAGCAGAAAAGATTTTAAACGAGGACCATTACGGCCTGGAGGAAGTAAAAGAGCGCATTCTGGAATACCTGGCCATACGGAAACTGGCCAAGAAAATGCGCGGCCCTATCTTGTGCTTTGTGGGACCTCCAGGGGTGGGCAAGACCTCTTTGGCCAAATCCATCGCCCGCGCTCTGCAAAGGAAATTTGTGCGCATCTCTTTAGGGGGCGTACGGGATGAGGCGGAAATACGCGGCCACCGGCGCACTTATGTGGGCGCCTTACCGGGGCGTATCATCCAGGGTATTAAGCAGGCGGGCAGCAAAAATCCGGTTTTCCTGTTAGACGAAATCGACAAGTTGAGCTCGGACTTCCGGGGCGATCCTTCCTCGGCTTTGCTAGAAGTATTGGACCCGGAGCAAAACTATATGTTCAGCGATCACTATATCGAAGCGCCCTTTGACCTCTCCAAGGTAATGTTTATCACTACGGCCAACGTGGAGTACTCCATTCCGCGACCGCTGCTGGACCGGATGGAAGTTATCCGCTTACCCGGGTATACCGAGGAAGAAAAAGTTAAAATAGCCCAACTGCACCTTTTACCCAAGCAACTTAAGGAACACGGGCTTAAAGAAAAACAGCTCTTTATCTCGGAAAACGCGCTGCGCCGTATAATCCGGGAATATACCAGAGAAGCCGGAGTGCGCAATCTGGAGCGCCAGATTGCCACTCTTTGCCGCAAGACGGCTCGGGATATTGTAAGCGGCAAGACCGCAGAGGTAAAAGTTACCTCCTCTAACGTGGATACCTATTTAGGCATTCCGCGTTACCGGCATACTTTAGCGGAAGAAGCCGAAGTAGTCGGCGTGGCCCGTGGACTGGCCTGGACCGAAGTGGGCGGCGAAGTTCTCAACGTAGAAGCGGCCGTGCTGAGCGGCAAGGGCAACCTCACTTTGACCGGGAAGCTGGGCGAGGTAATGAAGGAATCGGCTTATGCCGGCTTCAGCTATCTGCGGTCCCGGGTGAAGGATCTGGGGATAACTCCCGACTTCCATGAGAAATACGATATTCACATCCATGTCCCGGAAGGAGCCATTCCCAAGGACGGGCCTTCGGCCGGCATAACTATGGCCACCGCCATGGCCTCCGCTCTTATGGGAGTCCCGGTGAGGCGCGACGTAGCCATGACCGGGGAGATAACCCTGCGGGGCAGGGTGTTGCCGGTAGGGGGCATTAAAGAAAAGGTTTTGGCCGCCCACCGCGCCGGGATAAAGACCGTCATACTCCCCCGGGACAATGAGAGAAATCTAGAAGAGATACCGGCCCAGGTCAAGCGCAAACTGAGATTCGTCCTGGTAGAGCATATGGATGAAGTCCTAAAAGAGGCGCTGGTGGACGGAGAGCGCTTTAACCCTCAGCCTGAGGAGAAGGAACGCGGGGAGGAAGCGCCCGTAGCGACTACTGAGGTATCCACACTTTTTGCAGGGAAGGCCGACCACCCTTGACACACCTTGCCTCTAATCGGTAATATATTACAAGATAACTATAGTTCCTCCCCTCGTCCGACAAGGGCGGATGAGGGTTTTTTTCTAGAAGTTTAAGGAGGAAAAAGACGTGCCTGCGGTTCACGCATTACCACCCGTATATAATCCCCGGCAAGTGGAAGAAAAGTGGTATCGCCTTTGGGAAAAGGAAGGGTACTTTCGCGGACCAACAGAGGTGAGCGGCCGGAGGACCTTCAGTATTGTTATGCCTCCGCCCAATGTCACCGGGAGTTTGCATTTAGGACACGCCCTGGATAACACCCTCCAGGATATACTGGTGCGCTGGCACCGTATGCGGGGAGATGCCACCCTGTGGATACCCGGCACCGACCATGCCGGAATTGCTACCCAGGCCCGGGTAGAGGAAGAGCTGGCCAAAGAGGGATTGAGCAAATACGACTTGGGTCGGGAAAAATTCCTGGAGAGAGTATGGGCCTGGAAAGAGGAATACGGCAACCGCATTACCCAGCAGTTGAGAAGGCTGGGCGCCTCCTGCGACTGGAGCCGGGAGCGTTTCACCATGGATGAGGGATGCTCCCGGGCCGTGCGCGAAGTTTTTGTACGGCTTTATGAGAAAGGGTTGATCTACCGCGGAAACTACATTATCAACTGGTGTCCCCGCTGCCGCACCACCATTTCGGACATCGAAGTGGAGCACCAGGAAGAGGCCGGATATTTGTGGTATATCCGGTACCCCTTTAAAGACGGTTCCGGAAGTATCACTATTGCCACTACCAGGCCGGAAACCATGCTGGGAGATACCGCAGTGGCGGTACATCCGGAAGATGAGCGTTACCGTAAATTCATCGGGAAAACCCTCATTCTGCCGCTGGTCAACAGGGAAATACCTTTAATAGCGGATGCATACGTAGATCCTCATTTTGGTACCGGAGCCGTCAAGATTACTCCGGCCCACGATCCTAACGATTTCGAAGTAGGACAGAGGCACGGGCTGCCCTCGGTTACGGTTATCGGCAAGGAGGCCATCATGACCGAAGAGGCCGGGCCTTACGCGGGCTTAGACCGGTACGCCTGCCGGCGACAAGTAGTCCAGGACTTGGAAATCCAGGGGTACCTGGTCAAAGTAGAGGAGCATACTCATGCTGTAGGCCACTGCTACCGCTGCGACACGGTCATTGAACCTCTGGTATCGCCCCAATGGTTCGTGCGCATGCAGCCCCTTGCCGGTCCGGCCATACAGGCGGCCAAGGAGGGCCGGGTGCGGTTCATACCCGAACGCTTCACCAAGATTTACTTAAACTGGCTGGAAAACCTCCGCGACTGGTGTATTTCTCGCCAGCTTTGGTGGGGCCACCGGATCCCGGTGTGGTATTGCCAGCAATGCGAAGAAGTGATTTGCAGCGTATCTGACCCGGCAGAATGCCCCTCGTGCGGTAGCACCGCTTTGGAGCAGGACCCGGATGTGCTGGATACGTGGTTCAGCTCGGCTTTATGGCCTTTTTCTACTATGGGATGGCCCGATAAAACGCGCGAGCTGGAGAATTACTATCCTACTTCGGTCCTGGTTACCGGCCGGGACATCATTTTCTTCTGGGTGGCGCGCATGATCTTCATGGGCCTGGAGTTCATGCAAGAGGTACCTTTCCGGGAAGTGCTTATCCACGGTCTGGTTTTGGACGCCCTGGGCCGCAAGATGAGCAAATCTTTAGGGAACGGCGTAGATCCCATGGAAGTCATAGAGGAGTACGGAGCCGACACTCTGCGCTTTATGTTGGTTACGGGCAATACCCCGGGCAATGATCTGCGGTTCCACCCGGAACGGATAGAGAGCACCCGGAATTTCTGCAACAAGATTTGGAATGCCGCCCGCTTCGTCTTGCTGAACTTGACGGACTACGATCCGAAAAAAGAGAAAGCCCCGTATACTTTGGCCGACCGCTGGATATTGAGCCGGTTGAACACCCTGGTCCGGCAGGTGACCGCCAATATGGAGGCCTATGAAATCGGGGAAGCGGCTCGCCTGCTATATGACTTCTTCTGGGGGGAATTCTGCGACTGGTATATTGAGCTGGCCAAAATACGCCTTTACGGCAGCGATCCCGCAGCGAAGGCCACGGCCCAGCAGGTGCTCGTAGAGGTGCTGGGCACGAGCCTTAAGCTTTTGCACCCTTTTATGCCTTTTATCACGGAAGAGATCTGGCAATACCTCCCTGGAAATAAGGACAGTATCATGATAAGCCCGTGGCCCCAGGCGGAGCCCGGCAGGCAGGATGGGGCAGCAGAGGAAGCCATGTCCCTCATCATTGAAGTCATAAGAGCCGTCCGCAACTTGCGGAGCGAAATGAGGGTGCCTCAGGGCCTCAAAGCTCGGGTACTGCTGGTGGCGTCGGGCAACAGCCGGCAGATTATGGAAGAAGCCCGGCCTTATCTGGGCGCCCTGGCTCAGGCGGAGCCGGTAGAAATAGTCACCTCTTTAGCTCAACCGCCGGTGAAGGCGGCTGCTGCCGTAACCGGCGGGGTAGAGATTTATCTTCCTCTAGAGGGTTTAATAGATCTGGAGAAAGAAACAGCGCGGCTGGAGAAGGAGCTGGCGGCTACTTTGAAGGAGCTGGAGCGGGTGCGGCGGAAGCTGGCGAATCCCGAGTTTCTGACCAAAGCGCCGGCCGAGGTGGTGGCCAAGGAAAAGGATAGGGAGAAAGAACTGGGCGACAAGGAACAGGCCCTCCTGGGGCGACTGCGCTCCCTTAAGGGTTAGAGGTGAAGCAGTTTGCATTACGAGCAGGCCTTGGAATTTTTGCGGGAACTTACTAAGTTTGGGTTTAATCTGGGCTTAGGTCGTATAGAGGAGCTTCTGGCGCGGTTAGGCAATCCCCATCGCCGGCTCCGTTTTTTTCATATCGGGGGTACCAACGGCAAAGGCTCGGTAGCGGCCATGGTAGCAGCCATACTCCAGGCGGCCGGATATAAAGTAGGGCTCTTTACCTCTCCCCATTTGCACCGTTATACGGAGCGTATCCGTTTGAACGGGCAGGAGATACCGGAAGAGCAAGTGGCCCGGATTTTGACTTCTATGCGCCCCCTTTTGGAGGATATGGTAAAAGCGGGATGTGAGCATCCTACGGAATTTGAAGTGAGTACGGCTTTAGCCTTTCAATATTTCGCTCAAGTCCAGGCGGACCTCGTAGTGCTGGAGGTGGGGTTAGGGGGGGCCATTGATTCCACTAATGTTATCCCCTCTTCTCTGGTCAGCGTTATTACCAATGTCGGTAGGGATCACATGGATTACCTGGGCCCCACTCTGACAGACATCGCCAGGGAAAAGGCGGGCATTATTAAAGAAAAAGGTGTGGTGATTACAGGAGCGCATAGACCGGAAGCGCTGGAAGTGATTGAGGAGGTCTGTCGTCAGAGACAGGCCAGCCTCTATCGCTTAGGGCGAGAAATCCTCTTTACGCCGGTGGAAATTTCCTTGCAGGGCGGAAAATTGGACTGGTACGGCTGGGGGAAATCCTACTCCGGGCTTCGGGTAGCTTTACTTGGGCGTCACCAGCTCTCCAACGCTGCCCTGGCGGTGGCCGCCATAGAAGCGGCGCGCCATCACCACCATCTGGAGGTCGAAGAGCGTCACGTCCGGGAGGGCCTGGAAAGGGTGGTTTGGCCGGGACGGTTGGAGATAGTGAGCCGACGTCCCCTGGTGGTGCTGGACGGCGCCCACAATTATGACGGCGCTTTAGCGGTTAAAGAGGCTCTGGAGCGGCTGTTTTCCTACCGCCGCCTCATTCTGGTCTTGGGCATGCTGGCGGACAAAGAGAGGGAAAAAGTAGTAGACCTTTTGGCTCCTTTGGCCCAGACGGTTATTGTGACCCGTCCCAACAGTTACCGGGCAGGAGACTGGGAGAGCTTAAGCCTTTATGCGCGGCGCCATACTTCCGAGGTACGAGTAATAGAGAACATTTCGGAAGCTTTGGAGACGGCTTTGGGGCTGGTAGGGCCTGAGGATATGATTTGCGCTACCGGATCTTTGTACATGATAGCTGACGCCAGGGAATGGTTTCTAATGAACAAAAAAGAGGATTTTCTCGTTAAGTAGCGAATAGGACAGAAACAGGGCTTGTGCAAAACGTATGAACTTGAATTACAAAGGGGGGGAACTCCATTGATGAAGACCTTAAAAATTCCCGAGGCCACCATCACCCGCCTTTCCGTTTACTCCCGCTTTTTAGCTCAAGCTGACCGGCAGGGAATAGTGACTATTTCTTCGGGGGAGATAGCCGAAGGAGTAGGAGTGAGCCCGGCTCAAGTCCGGAAGGATTTGGCGTACTTCGGTGAATTCGGGACCCGTGGCGTAGGGTATAATGTCAAAGATCTGTACTGGCATATAATAAAAATTTTAGGCCTTAATACCACCTGGCCCATGGTGATTATAGGCGCCGGAAATTTGGGTACGGCCCTTTCCATGTACGGCGGTTTTAGGGAGAGGGGCTTTAAAATTGTAGGCATCTTCGACAATGCTCCTAACAAAATAGGTTATCGTTTAAACGGCGTGGAAGTTTACAGCATGGATAGGCTGGCGGAAATAATCGAGAAGGAGAAGGCCCAGATCGCCATCATTGCCGTACCGGCAGATCAGGCCCAGTTTGTGGCCGATGAGCTGGCCAAGACCTCCATCCGGGGTATTTTGAACTTCGCTCCGCGCATGATCAATGTGCCGGAACACATTGAGGTGCGGAACGTGGACCTTACCGTAAACCTGGAGATTTTAACCTTTAATTTGGCCTTCCGCCGGGCCTTTAAAGCTTACCAGGAGGCTTAGGAAATGCCCCTTTTGGTGCTGGCTTCCCGTTCGCCCCGACGGCGTGAACTTTTGAGCCGGCTGGGCCTGGATTTTGTAGTTATTCCCAGCGACGTTGCCGAAGAGCAGTACACCTCTCTTCCGCCGGTGGCCAGGGTAACTGCTTTGGCCAGAGCTAAGGTTGAGGCCGTGACTCGAGGCTTGACGGAGGCCGTGGTGGTAGCCGCCGATACCCTGGTAGTTTGTGAAGGGCGAGTATTGGGTAAGCCGGCCTCCCGGGAGGAAGCCGAAGCCATGTTGACCTTCTTGAGCGGCAAGACCCATGAAGTTTATACGGGTGTGGCCGTAATGAGCGTGCCGGGAAGAGTATGCCGGGAGACCTGGGAACGTACCGAAGTGCGTTTTAGACGGCTCAGCGAGCGGGAAATAAAAGCCTATGTGGCTACCGGCGAGCCGCTGGATAAAGCCGGCGCCTACGGTATCCAGGGACGGGGAGCGCTTTTAGTGGAAGGAATTGTAGGAGACTTCTTCAATGTAGTCGGCCTCCCTTTAGTGAAGACGGCCATGCTGCTGGAGGAATGCGGGTTTAGCGTATGGGGAGAACCGGGAGGCTAATGGGGGAAAGCCGGAAATGACCATCAAAACGATGCCGCCGGATCTAAGGCCGCGGGAACGGATGCTGGCCGTAGGGCCGCAGGCCCTTTCTAATGCCGAACTGCTGGCCCTTCTTCTGCGTACGGGTACTCCTCAGGAGACGGCCTTGGAGTTGGCCGAGAGGTTGTTGGCCCAGCCCTCGGGACTACGTTATCTGGCCGAAGCCTCGCTGGAGGAGCTGAGGGACCAGAAGGGGATAGGCTTGGCCAAGGCGGCGCAGATAAAGGCAGCCATAGAGCTGGGTAGGCGCCTGTCGGTTTATATGGCGGACCGGTCGGTTATTCAACATCCTGAGGATGTGGCCCGCTTGCTCATGGAGGAAATGCGCTATTTGGATCGGGAGCATTTCCGCACCGTATCCTTGAACACCAAAAATCGGGTCCTGGCCATAGACAATGTGGCGGTAGGAAGCCTCAATGCCTCCCTGGTGCACCCCCGAGAAGTGTTCAAAGGTCCGGTAAGGAGAAGCGCCGCGGCCGTAATACTGGTGCATAATCATCCCAGCGGAGATCCCTCTCCCAGTTTGGAAGATATACAGGTTACCCGGCGTTTGGTGGAAGCCGGGCGGCTTCTAGGAATAGAAGTGCTGGATCATTTGATCCTGGGCGATGGCTCCTACCTCAGCATGAAGGAGAAAGGTTTGCTGTAGGCGCCACCTTACAAATGAGCAGGAAGGAGTAAAAAGATCATGGTTTTAGCCCGCGATATCGGGATCGATCTGGGTACCGCAAATACCCTGGTATATGTTCGAGGGAAAGGCATTGTGCTGCGCGAACCTTCAGTAGTAGCCATACGGCGGGGTACGGGGCAAGTATTGGCCGTGGGTGAGGCGGCCAAAAAAATGATCGGGCGTACGCCGGGAGACATTGTGGCCATAAGGCCCCTTAAGGACGGAGTGATTGCGGACTTCGACGTAACCCAGAGCATGCTGCGCTATTTCATTCAAAAAGCCATACCCAAAGGCTTTTTTGTGCGGCCCAGGGTGGTGGTGGGCGTACCTTCAGGAGTTACCGCAGTAGAAGAGAGGGCCGTAAGGGAGGCGGCTATCCAGGCAGGAGCCAAGGAAGCCTATCCCATTGAAGAGCCCATGGCCGCAGCTATCGGCGCCGGGTTGCCCGTTTACGAACCTACCGGCAACATGATAGTAGATATCGGCGGCGGTACTACAGAAGTAGCGGTGATCTCCCTGGGGGGCATTGTTACCAGCCGCTCTATCCGCATCGGCGGAGATGAAATGGACGAAGCCATAGCGCAGCACATTAAGCGCAATTACAATCTCATGATCGGGGAGCGGACCGCCGAAGAGATCAAGATAGAGATAGGCGCGGCCTACTTCGGGGACACTCCGGAGGATGAAGCCCGGCGGACGCGGAGTTACTCTGTGCGGGGACGCGACCTGGTTACCGGTCTGCCCAAAACCATTGAAGTTACGGCGGAGGAAATCAAGGAAGCCCTGGCAGAACCGGTGGCCGCTATCATAGAGGCCATTAAGCTTTGCCTGGAGCGCACTCCCCCTGAGCTGGCGGCGGACCTCATGGATCGGGGCATAGTCATGGCCGGCGGAGGCTCGCTGCTCTGGGGGCTGGACAGGCTGGTGAGCTTGGAGACGGGCATGCCGGTGCACATGGCCGAAGATCCTTTGACGGCGGTGGTCATAGGTACAGGTAAAGTGCTGGAGAACTTGGAGGAGCTGAAACGGGTGCTCTTTGTCGGGCGTCGTCCGGGGTAAGAGGGGTGTTATCTTATTGGGCCGACTGTGGCGTAAGTTAGTGCCTTTCTTGGGCCTTATTGGGGCCGGCGCATTATTGCTTTTTCTGTTGCATTGGTCTGCGCTGGGGACGGAGCGTGTAAACCTTGCTTCGGGGATTTGGAAAGAAGCGGTGGCACCTTTGGCCCGGGTGGTAAGCCTGGCCGCCGGCAAAGGTCAGAGCCTGATGGAAATGCTTTGGAAGTTGGGCCGCTTAGAAGCGGAAAACGAGCTTCTCAGACGGCAGGTGGCCGAACTTCAAGGGCAACTAGTGCAGATGGAAGAATATCGCCAGGAAAACCAGCGGCTTAAGCAAATGTTGGCTTACAAAGAAGCTAACGCCCAGAGTTGGCAGTTAAAACCTGCGCCTGTAATTTACCGGAACCCGGGGAACTGGTTTAGCACCCTCACTTTAGGCTTGGGTTCCGACGAGGGCCTGCGCAAAGATCAGGTAGTCATCACGCCGGCAGGAGTGGTGGGACGCATTATCAAGGTGACTCCGAGAACGGCCGAGGTGCTCTTACTCTTGGACCGAGAGGGCGCCGTAGGCGGTCTGGTGCAAGCTACCCGCCTGCCGGGAGTAGTAGAAGCCAGCCCGGATTATAAAGGCTATCTTCAGATGATCCATCTGGCCCATGATGCCCCTATTGAAAAGAATCAAGTAGTCATAACTTCCGGTTTGGGAGGGATTTTTCCTAAAGGCCTGCCCATAGGAACGGTAGTGGAGATTCTCCCCGAGACCGGGGGATTGATGAAGCGGGCCCTCATTGCTCCGGCCGCAGATTTTGACCGCCTGGAGGAGGTTCTGGTTATAACCGAGGTATATCGAGGAGCGGCTGATAATGCAGACGGTGTTTCTGGTACTGGCGGGGGTGGGCGCCCTGATAATAGAAACCACCCTCCTGGAGTTTCTTAAAATTGCGGGCGTTAAACCGGATCTTTTATTGTTGCTGCTGGTCTGCGTAAGCCGTGGATGCAGAGCCGGACAAGGGGCGGCGCTGGGTTTGGTGTACGGTTTGCTGGAAGACCTGGCCGAGGGTCGCCTTTTGGGGCTCAACGCCCTGATCAAGATGCTGGTAGGGTATACGGTGGGAGCCAGCCAAAATAGATTGAATTGGGATAATACCCTGGTGCCGCTGTGCTTCACGTGGGCAGCTAGTATGGGATCGGGACTATTGTTTTTGCTTCTCAGCCCGTGGGGAGGAATATCCTACCCCTGGTCCGCCGGATGGTTAAACGTAATATTGCCGGCCTCGATATACAATACTTGCTTGGCCTTTTTCTGTCAAATTTTTTACCGGAGGAGAGCAGAGTGGGCAGCCAGGAAAGGGAGCCTTGGAAGTTAAAGTTGACCGGGCGTCTGAGCGGGTATATGGTTTTTTTAATTTTTGGATTCCTGGTCCTTACCGCTCGCCTTTTTTTCTTACAAGTGGTCAATGCTCAAGAATTTGCGCGCCAATCGGCGGAAAATCGCATCCGCCTTATTCCTATTGAAGCTCGTCGCGGAGATATTCTCGACCGACAGGGCCGCGTCCTGGCCACCAGCCGGCCGGTTTATACCGTGACTTTAAGCAATGTGCCCAATCAAGATATGGATGCGGTTATCCGGAAGCTGGCGGAAGTGTTGGGCGATCCGGAGCTAACGCCGGAGACTATTAAAGAGAAATTGAAAAATAATCCGTACCGCTATGAGCCCGTAGTCATCAAAAGATTGCCGGCCGGTCTGGAGAGCATGGCGGTTATCACCAAGCTCGAGGAACGGCGCCTGGAGCTACCCGGGGTCAACATAACCACCGAGCCCCAGCGCTTTTATCCCTACGGTCCTCTGGCGGGCCATGTTTTAGGCTTTGTAGGGCAGATCACCCAGGAGGAACTGGCCGAGCGGCAAGGAGACAATTATCGCCTGAACGATAAGATCGGGAAGGCAGGTATTGAACGCTTCCTGGAGTACGAAAAGCAGGGAGATCAGCGTATAGGCCTCCGGGGTCAAGACGGGGCCGAGCAAGTAGAGGTTAACGCGTTCAACCGGAAAATTAGAGACCTTATAACTATTCCTCCCGCCCCGGGCGATAACGTGGAGCTCACCTTGGACCTGGACCTCCAGAGCACCCTGGAACAGTCTATGGACCGGGTCATAGCCGAAGTAAAGAAAAAGAATCCCAAGGCGGGAGCCGGGGCCGCGGTGGTGCTGGATGTGAAGACCGGGGCTATATTAGCCATAGCCAGTAAACCGGATATGGACCCCAATGATTTCGTCAATGGCTCCTATGCCCAAAAGCAAGCTTATTATAATGATCCCCGGCTGAGACCTTTATTTGACCGGGCTACTCAAGGTGTATATCCCCCCGGGTCTACCTTTAAACCTATAACCGCTATAGCAGCCCTTATGTCAGGGGCAGTCGACCCTAAGGATACGGTTTACTGCAGCGGCCGTTACTGGAAAAACGGAGGGCTGGATTGCTGGCAGGCCCATGGTCGCGTGGACTTACAACGCGCTCTGGCCGTCTCCTGCAATACCTATTTCCAGTGGGCAGGGGAGATGGCCGGCATTCAGATGATCGATAACATAGCGGAACAATTCGGTTTGGGTTCTCCCACCGGAGCCGTAGGCATTTTAGGAGAAGCCCAAGGCATTTTGCCTTCACCCGAATGGAAGAGAAAAGTAAATGAGGCCGTTTTGCAGAGATGGCTGGAAAGGCGCCAGGCGGAGATTGAAAAGAAATACGCCGAAGCCCTGGCCTCTGCTTCGGAAAAGGAAAAGGAACGGTTGTGGCGTCAAAAGGATCAAGAGCTGCGCCAATTGAAGGCTCAATATGAGATCAACTTTAATTTTGAAACTACCTGGCATCCATACGATACTTACAATACCTCTATCGGACAGGGAGCCAACAATTATACCGTCCTTCAGCTGGCGAATTACGTAGCCACCCTGGCTAACGGCGGGACCCGCTACCGCCCTTATCTGGTAAAAAGGGTGCTGTCTCCGGAAGGTCAGGTAAAACAGGAATATTCTCCGGAAATAGTGCAAAAAGTAAATGTTCCGGCCTCTATTTTGGAAGAGGTGCGGAAAGGCATGCTGGCCGTAACCCAATCCTCCCAAGGAACCGCCTCCTTCCTTTTTCGCGATTTTCCGCCGAATATAAAAGTGGCGGCCAAGACGGGAACGGCCCAGACGGGACTGGTGGGGGATGACAAGAGCCGCGATTTTTACGGTATTTTTGTCGCCTTTGCGCCTTATGATGATCCCCAGATCGCCTTTGCCGGGGTGATCGAGTATGCCAGCCATGGTGGCGATTCCGCCGGAGTGGTGGCGCGGGACGTCTTTGCCCGGTATTTCGGATTGACCGGCCAACTTTCCCCGACCGGCGCAGGGGGAAGCGCAACGGAGTGAACTTCTGAGTTATCCCCAGTTTTTGCTGGGGAGGCCTGCTTAGGCTTAGAAGCGAGCGACTAAACACGAGCGGTAGCCAAACTCAAGCGTGGCGAAAGGCGAAGGCAGGCCCGAGGCCATGGATGGCCGAGGCCGGCAATTGAGGCAGGATGCTTAAATCCTGCCGGGAAGCCTGCCGGAGCCTTGAGCCAAGCGCTAGTTTGGCCCGCGAGGGTTTTTGGAGCGAGCTTTAAGCCCAAGCAGGCCTAGAGGTAAAACTGGGGATGCGCCAGAGTGAACTTCTATAGTGCAGCGGGTAAGGGAAGAGTTTGTCGTATTTTGCAAGAAGGGAGAGGAAAAAAGCCCCGGTCATTTTCCTTTCGGCGGCAGGATTTACCTGAGGAGGCGTAGAAAAGAAGAAAACATCATCCATACTTGACGGAGGAGAGTATGGTGTCTCTTCAGGAAACAATTCGCCTGGGCCATTCTTCCCGCCCTTCCGGACAGACTTTGCTGGTGCGGCGTACGGTTCGTTCAGGTCAACGTATAGATTATCACGGCAACGTAGTGATAATGGGAGATGTTAACCCGGGAGGTGAAGTGGTGGCCGGTGGGCATGTAATCGTTATGGGGGCCTTGAAGGGGATAGTGCATGCGGGAGCGGAAGGTGATGAAGGTGCGGTAGTTATTGCCTTCGACCTGCAACCCACTCAGTTGCGCATAGCCGGCTATATTGCCCGGCCTCCTGATGGGGGAGACAAGCCGCTCAAGCAACCCGAGATTGCCAGAGTGCAGGAGGGAACGGTAATAATTGAAAGGTATCAACCTGGCGGCGAGAGGCGCTACTTAAATCCAGGTAATTTTGCCAAAGAGGAGGAACAAGATGGGTGAAGTAATAGTTATTACCTCCGGCAAAGGTGGCGTAGGTAAAACGACGACTACGGCCAATTTGGGGACCGGTTTGGCCCTGCTGGGCAAGAAGGTAGTAATGGTAGATACGGACATAGGCCTGCGGAATCTGGACGTGGTGCTGGGACTGGAAAACCGTATCGTCTACGACCTGGTGGATGTGGTAGAAGGAAGGTGCCGCCTGAAGCAAGCTCTGATCAAGGACAAGCGGATGGAAAATTTGTATCTCCTGCCGGCCAACCAGACGCGGGACAAGACGGCAGTAACCCGCCACCAAATGATGGATCTTTGCGACCAGCTCAAAGAAGATTTCGATTTTGTACTTATCGACTGTCCTGCGGGGATTGAGATGGGCTTTAAGAATGCCATCGCCGGGGCGGAAAAGGCCCTGGTGGTTACCACACCGGAAGTGGCCGCCGTGCGCGATGCCGACCGCATCATAGGGCTGTTGGAGGCGGCGGAGATGGAAGCACCCCGGCTTATCATTAATCGGGTGCGGCCCGACATGGTACGCCGGGGAGACATGATGGACATTGAGGATATGCTGGAGATACTGGCTATTGAGCTTCTGGGTGTGGTGCCGGAGGATGAAATGATCGTCGTTTCCACCAATAAAGGCGAACCGGCCATTCTGGATAAGCGTTCCCGGGCGGGACAGGCCTACCACAATATTTCCCGGCGCCTCCTGGGGGAGGAAGTGCCCTTGCTCAACCTGGAAGGGAACGAAGGCCTGGTGGCCAAGCTGAAAAAGCTCTTTGGCCTGACTTAAGGGGGGACGAACAGTGTGGGATTTCATATTGCGCTTCTTGGGACGGGAAACGACTGCCAGCAAGAAAGTGGCCAAAGAGCGGTTGCGCCTCGTCCTGGTTCACGATCGGGTAGGAGTATCTCCCCACCTCTTAGAAGCTCTTAAGGAAGATTTGATCAAAGTCATTTCCGAATATCTGGAAATAGATCCGGCAGGGCTGGAAGTAAATTTAAGCCGGGAAAACGATACGGTGGCTCTGGTAGCCAACATCCCTATTTTGCGCATCAAGCGGACTTTTAAGACTGCTGAGGAACATAGTGTAATGTATTAAAACCGGGATTAAGAAATTTTGTCGGCCCCCCGCCTAAGCTACCGGCGGGGTTTATTTTTTTGTATAATGGGAGCGGAGAGGCGAAAAAATGTTTAACCGCAAACTCTGGCGCAATTTGGATTATATCCTGGTAGGCACCGTGGTAGCCATAATAGGCATAAGCCTTTTGGTTCTGGATAGCGCGGCCGCCAGTATTACCTCCCGGCCGGATTACTATGTAAAAAAGCAGCTTTTATGGATAGTGATCGGGCTGATAGGCATGATAGTCACCCTGTCCTTCGATTATCAGCAGCTTAAACGCTACCACTGGGCCTTATACCTTTTGAATCTCTTGCTTCTGGCCTCGGTCCTGGTGGTGGGCAGCGAAGCTAAAGGTGCCCAGCGCTGGATCAGCATGGGAGCCTTTCAGTTCCAACCCTCGGAGTTCAGCAAGTTGATAGTCATCATCACCTTGGCCCGCCTGTTGGAAAGCCGCCAGGGCCAACTGAACCGGCTGAGGGATTTGACTATTCCCTTCTTGCACGTAGCCCTACCCATGCTACTGGTGCTTAAACAGCCGGATCTGGGGACCGCCCTGGTATTTGTGGCCATCCTAGGTGGAATGTTATATATAGGGGGGGTTAATACCCGATTGTTTTTAGGCCTGGTAACCGGAAGCGTGCTGGCCGTAACCTTAGCCCTATTTGCCCACTTCCACTGGGGGTTACCCCTCCCCCTGGAAGAATACCAGCTCAAAAGGCTGGTGGTGATGTTAAATCCTTACAACGACGGTGAAGGAGGCCGCGGCGCGGGTTATCATATAATCCAATCGCAGGTGGCCATCGGTTCCGGGGGCCTGTGGGGTAAGGGCCTGCACCAGGGATCTCAAGTGCAGCTTAATTTTTTGCCTGAGCACCACACGGACTTTATTTTCTCCGTGGTGGGGGAAGAGCTGGGGTTTTTCCGCACACTGGGATTGTTAGGGCTATACTTCCTTCTGCTCTATCGCATGATACGCATCGCTTCTCAGGCCAAGGATCTTTTCGGCGCACTTTTGGTAGCCGGTGTTTGTTCCATGTTTACTTTTCACTTATTGGTAAACGTGGGTATGACCATAGGCATAATGCCGGTTACCGGCATTCCCCTCCCCCTGTTCAGTTATGGAGGCAGCTCCATGCTGAGCAACTTGCTGGCCCTGGGTATAGTCATCAACGTTAACCTCAGGAGGCAAAAAATTCTCTTTTGAAAGGGCGAACCTATTGACAAGCAAAAAACCGTTGTATTAATATAATACTTGGCTGTTAGCACTTGCCACAAGTGAGTGCTAACAAATCTTTCAGTTGAAGGGAGGAGTTACTTCATGCTCCGGCCTCTTGGTGACCGGGTAGTATTAAAAGTGATCACGCAGGAAGAGAAGACACAGGGAGGCATCGTTCTGCCGGATACGGCTAAGGAAAAACCCCAGGAAGGTGAAGTAGTGGCTGTGGGTCCGGGCAGGATCCTGGACAACGGCAGCAGGATTACACCGGAAGTCAAAGTAGGAGATAGGGTGGTTTTCGCCAAGTACAGCGGCACCGAGGTAAAGGTGAATGGAGAGGAATACCTGATAATCCGCGAGAGCGATATTCTGGCGGTGAGAGAAAAATAATCCGTTTGAAGGAGGTTGGTAAACCATGGCGGCCAAACAACTAGCTTTTGATGTAGAAGCCAGGCGAGCCCTGGAGCGGGGCGTCAATGCGGTGGCTCAGGCAGTAAAGGTTACGCTGGGGCCCAAAGGCCGTAATGTAGTATTGGAGCGCAAATTCGGTTCGCCGGTAATCACTAAAGACGGCGTTACCGTAGCTAAAGAGGTCGAGCTGAAGGATCCCTTCGAGAACATGGGAGCTCAGCTCTGCCGGGAAGTAGCTTCTAAAACTAATGACGTGGCGGGCGATGGCACTACCACGGCTACGGTATTGGCCCAGGCCATCATGCTGGAAGGGCTCAAGAACGTCACGGCAGGAGCCAACCCCATATTCATAAAAAAGGGCATCGACCGCGCCGTAGAGGCTGTGGTAGAGGAAATTAAAAAGATGAGCATTCCGGTGGAGTCGCGGGAGAGCATTGCCCATGTAGCTTCCATTGCGGCCAATGATGCCAGCATCGGTGAGCTCATAGCCGAGGCCATGGAGAAAGTGGGTAAGGATGGCGTTATTACGGTAGAGGAGTCGAAAGGTACGACTACTACGGTAGAAGTAGTAGAGGGTATGGAATTCGACCGCGGCTATATCTCCCCGTATTTCGTTACCAATGCCGAGGCTATGGAAGTGGAGCTGGAGGACCCGTATATACTTATCCATGAAAAGAAGATTTCTTCTATAAATGACCTCCTTCCGCTGCTGGAAAAGGTAGTACGCACCGGCAAGCCTCTGCTGATCATCGCCGAGGACGTGGAAGGCGAAGCCTTGGCCACCCTGGTGGTGAACAAACTGCGCGGCACCCTATCCTGCGCGGCCGTAAAAGCGCCCGGCTTTGGAGATCGCCGTAAGGCCATGTTGGAAGACATTGCCATATTGACCGGCGGCACTTTCATCTCCGAGGATCTGGGTGTAAAGCTGGAAAATGTGGAACTGCATATGCTCGGCCGGGCGAAGAAAGTTAAGATTGCTAAAGAGAAGACCACCATCGTGGAAGGCTACGGCAGCAAGGAAGCTGTGGCCGGCCGGGTGGCCCAGATCAAGAAGCAGATAGAGGAAACCGATTCCGACTACGACCGGGAGAAATTGCAGGAGCGCCTGGCCAAGCTGGCCGGCGGCGTAGCGGTGATTAAGGTCGGTGCGGCCACGGAGACGGAGCTCAAAGAGAAGAAGCACCGGGTGGAAGACGCTCTGGCCGCTACCCGGGCGGCAGTAGAGGAGGGTATCGTGCCCGGCGGCGGTGCGACCCTGGTGCATTGCATCTCGGTGTTGGATAATATTCAGGCCGAGGGCGATGAGGCGGTCGGCGTTAGGATCGTTAAGCGGGCGCTGGAAGAGCCGCTGCGCCAGATCTGCGCCAATGCCGGCCTGGAGGGCTCGGTCATCGTGGAGCGGGTGAAGAACGAGAAATCCAATATCGGCTTTGACGTGCTTACCGAGCAGTATGTAGATATGATCAAAGCCGGTATTGTGGACCCGGCCAAAGTAACCCGCAGCGCTCTGCAAAACGCTGCCAGTATCGCTTCTATGCTGCTCACCACCGAAGCCCTGGTGGCGGAAATTCCTAAGGAAGAAAAGAGCCCGGCTATGCCGCCTAATATGGACTACTAAAGGCGCATGTCTCGCCAGAGGATACCCGTAAAAAGGGTATCCTCTTCATTTTTATAGGGATAGTCATACCCCCCAGGGACATGCATAAACATTTAGGTAAGAGATACTGCCTGTCCGGGGGGCTACCGCAATGAAGCGTTATGATTGGGATTGGGAGGATATTAAAGGGGTGCCGCTG
The DNA here is from genome assembly GCA_049701195.1 of Neomoorellaceae bacterium. Classification (GTDB taxonomy): domain Bacteria; phylum Bacillota; class DSM-521; order Neomoorellales; family Neomoorellaceae; genus JBNATU01. Next base: position 67,004 of record JBNATU010000005.1, on the reverse strand, counting down.
GGGGAGCTTAAGGGTCCGGCGCGCTCTCTACCTCCTGCTTATTTCTTCCGGCAGCTATGGAAACAAGTGCTGGCTGCCGGCCTGCTTTTTTTAGCCTTTACGCTGGTTTTCCGGCTGGAGGGTGCAGGGGCCGGACGGTGGCAGCAAGCCCTGCGCTATTACCTGAGGGACCCGGCTGCGGATCAGACCTCCAGGATCGCGGAAGTAGTGCAAGATGTCTTGTGGCTGGATGCTTATGACCGCTGGGTTTACCACGGGTTTAGATCCGGAGCCGAGGCGCTGCCGGCCTTTAGACCCGAAGAAACCGCCCCCCATTATCCCCAGATGGCCGTTCCGGTATCCGGAGAGATTTTCCGGAGTTACGGGTGGGCGGAGGACGGCGGTGGGAGGTACTTCCATAGCGGTATAGATATTAAGGCTAAGGGAAGGAGCCCGGTCAAGTCCGTTATGGATGGCCGGGTGACCCGGGCGGGGGAAGACCCTCGTCTGGGTAAGATACTAGAGATAGACCACGGGGACGGTTGGACAACCGTGTACGGTACGCTGGGGGAGATATACGTGCAACCGAATCAGACGGTACGCCAAGGGGATACTATAGCCGTACTGGCTTCCGGCACGGCAGTTCAGCTTCATTTTGAGGTTCGCCGGAACGGCCAACCGCTAGATCCTATGGCTTATTTGGTACCCATGGACAAAATTTGAAAAGGATTAAGCTCTGAAAAGCTATGCGCTTAGGAAAAGTGGCCGGGTCGGACGTTAAGGTTAACGATTATTTCCTGTTACTTCTAGGTGTCTATTTTCTGCTGGGTGTGTTGCCCCAAGCGCTGCTGCTGTTTACGGCCGTAGCCTGGCATGAATTTTGTCACCTGGTCGCCGCCCGGAAAGTCGGTTTTCCGCCTCAGAGCATAGAGCTGTTTCCTTTCGGCGGAGTGGCCCGCTTTTCCTCACCTTTAAGCTTTTACCCTGACCGGGAGATAAGAATAGCTTTAGCCGGACCTTTGGGCAGTTTGGTTTTAGCCGTTTTCCTGCATGGGGCTGCGGCGGTCTTAAAGTGGGAGACGGCGTGGGTGCGGTTTCTCTTGCAGGTCAATTTAGTCCTGGGATGTTTTAACCTGCTCCCCGGCCTGCCTTTGGACGGGGGGCGCGTTTTCCGCGCTTGGCGCGCGGGGCGGGCCGGTCCGGCGCGGGCCACCTGGGAAGGCGCGGTTTTGGGACAGACCGTAGCCGTATGTCTGGCTGTTGGAGGTAGCCTGGGCTTTTGGCTGCGAGTTACCGACCTGCAAAGCCTTATAGTGGCTCTCTTTATCTTTCAGGAGGCTACCAGGGAAAAGGAGGTTTATCCCTACTTGTTTTGGCGAGAGTTCTGGCGTCACCGCAGAGAAGAGAAGGGGTTGTTGGCCGAGGTTTGCTGGCTGGCCGCTACCGGAGAACAACCGCTGACCCGCATTGTGAAGGGGTTTAAATCCGGCAGGTATAATATAGTGGTAGTCTTAGGACCCGGAGGGCAGATCAAGGGTATGGTCAGTGAAGGGGAGATCCTTAGAGCTCTGGGGAGCGGCCGTTCTGCGGAAACGATAGACCGGCTCCTTAAGGTTTAAGTGTTTACAGGCGGCGGTTTTTGCTATACTAAAGATATAGCCGCGTTATCCCCGCTTTTTGCCCGGCAGGTTTGTCGGGACCTGAAAGCGAGCCGGCCTTCGCGGCCGTTCCGGGCTTTAAAGCCGGGAACGGCAATCTAGGACGACAGAAATCTTAGGACGATACGGGAAAGTAGCTTCAAACTCGTAAATTTCGGGAGAAGAGCCGGGGATAACCTGGAACAATAAGGCAAGTAAAGAACCCGGCAAAGAAACCCAGCAAAACACTGAAGTAAAAAACAAAACCCCAAAAACCAAAGCAAAAAAAGGAAGGACTCTATGCGCGAATTTATACTGGAAAAGATACTTCCCCGGGTAGAGAAACCGACCCGCTACCTGGGGACGGAATGGAACAGCGTACATAAGGACTGGGATAAAACTCCGGTACGCATGGTCTTCGCCTTTCCGGACCTTTACGAGGTGGGCATGTCGCATTTGGGCTTGGCCATCCTTTATGGTCTGGTCAACGAACGGGAGGACATGCTCATGGAGCGCGTCTTCGCTCCCGGTCCGGATCTGGAGGCGATTTTACGCGAGGAAGGGCTTCCTCTGTTTTCTCTGGAGTCCTACCGGCCGCTGGTCGATTTCGACGTTATAGGTTTTACCCTCCAGTACGAGTTGAGCTACACTACCATTCTTAATATGCTGGACCTGGCGGGCGTGCCTTTGTGGGCGGCGGAACGCGGTCCCGAACATCCGGTGGTTATCGGCGGCGGCCCGGGCGCCTCCAATCCCGAGCCTCTGGCCCCCTTTTTCGATTGTCTGGTGTTGGGGGACGGGGAAGAGGCCTTGCCGCAAATCTTAAACCTTATACGCGATTTAAAAGGCGCTCCCGATGCCCCCCTTAATCGGGAGGAGTTTTTGCGCCGCGCGGCGCACCTGCCCGGCGTCTACGTCCCTTCCTTTTACGAGGTTAGTTACGGCGCCGACGGCACCATAGACCGGATAAAGCCCGTGAGGCCGGAAGCCCCGGAGGTAGTGAAGAAAGCCGTAGTGCAGGACTTGGATACGGCCTATTTTCCCACCAGGCCTATCGTGCCGTTTTTGGAGATAGTCCACGACCGCATAATGCTGGAAGTCATGCGGGGTTGCACCAGGGGTTGCCGTTTTTGCCAGGCAGGAGCCATTTATCGGCCGGTAAGAGAAAGAGAGGTAAACCTTTTATTGCGCCAGGCGGCCGAACTGGTGCGGCATACCGGGTATGAAGAGGTTTCCCTTACTTCTTTGAGCACGGCCGATTATTCCGGGATAGAAACTTTAGCTCGAGCGCTGGCCGAAGCCTATGCCGAGCTGGGGCTTAACGTTTCTCTGCCTTCTTTGCGGGTGGATGCTTTTAGCGTTAAATTAGCTCAAGCCTTACAACGGTTTCGTAAAAAAAGCACGCTTACCTTGGCGCCGGAAGCCGGCAGCCAGCGCCTCCGGGGGGTTATAAACAAGGGGGTGACGGCCGAGGACCTGCTGGAGGCCACGGCGGAAGCCTTTACGGCCGGCTGGCGCCATATAAAACTGTACTTCATGATCGGTTTACCTACGGAAACAGAGCAAGATCTGGAAGGCATAGTAGAGCTGGCCCGGCAGGTGTTGGACCAAGGACGGCGCTTGCTGCGCGGCGCGAAACCCACGGTTACGGTGAGCGTTTCTTCTTTTGTACCCAAGCCCCATACTCCCTTTCAGTGGGAACCGCAGGCCGAGCTGGGGGAGCTGCGAGAGAAACAGAGTTTCCTGCGGTCGCGCCTTAAAGGCCCGGGTTTGCAGTTTAGCTGGCACCAGCCGGAGATGAGCTTCGTAGAAGCAGTTTTGGCCCGGGGAGATCGCCGGTTGGCCCGGGTGTTGGTGCAAGCTTGGCAGGGAGGGGCGAAATTGGAAGGCTGGTCCGAGCACTTTAGCTATGAGGTCTGGCAACGGTCCTTGGAGAGCTGCGGGATAGACCCGGCTTTCTATGCTTATCGGCGCCGGGAATACGGGGAAAAGCTTCCCTGGGACCACCTGGATTTCGGGGTGAGCAAGCGATTTCTTATAGAAGAGCACCGGCGAGCCCTGGAGGGTAAGAGAACCCTCGACTGCCGTTCCGGCCGCTGTGCAGGTTGCGGAGTATGTACGGGATTAAAAGTGGGCTTAAAGCTTAAGGGGGAGGGAGGGCCCTTTGCGGCTGCGGATTAAATTTGCCAAGCGGGGGACCGGCCGATTCTTAAGCCAGCTGGAAGTGATGCGCAGCTTTCACCGGGCCGCCCGGCGGGCCGGGTTGCCCCTAGCACTCAGCCAGGGCTTTAACCCCCATCCGCGTTTTTCTTTTGGTCCCGCTCTGGCCGTAGGCAGGGAAAGCGAGGCGGAATACCTGGATCTGGAATTAAGAGAGCCCCGTCCTCCCGCAGAGGTGCTGCACTCTCTGGCTCGGGAGATGCCGCCGGGCTTGGAAATACTGGCGGTTAAACCGCTGCCGCAAGGAGCTCCGGCCTTGACGGAAGCTATCCGGTGCGCCGCTTACTGCGTAGAGGTAGAAGGAATGGCCCGGGAGGAATTGGAACGGGCTATCCGCAATCTGCTGGGGAAGAACGAGGTGTGGGTGCGACGTCAGACCAAGCGAGGAGAGCGCGAGGTGGACCTCCGGCCGGGCTTGTACCGGTTAGAGCTGGAAGGCGACCGCCTCCTTACCATGCTTCTGGCCTGTAGCTCTCAGCTCACCGTGCGGCCGGAGGAGGTGGTGAGGGCCCTGGCACCGGGGATAAGTATTATTTCTATCCGGCGCACGGAGCTATATACCCGCTGCGATAGCGCTTTGCTTACTCCTTTGGATTAACACGAAAATAGCCCTCGGCGCTATTATCGGCGCTATTTTCATAAGTAGTTGTGCCCCCAGGCATGACCGGTTAGCTTTCTAAAAAGTATTTCCGAAGATGATTTTCGCCACAATTTTTCTCACCCGGATAGTGCGGTGGAGTGAAAGCGGCGTGAAAGTGGTGTGAAAGGGTAGATGGAACGGAGGACCAGCGAAAGGAATCCGGCGAAAAAACAGAGGGGGAGCGGGCCGGGGTCCGAATCTGGCGCATCCCCGGTTTTGTTCTTATAGGCCTGCTTGGGCTTAAAGCTCGCTCCAAAAACCCTCGCGGGCAGGACTTTTGCTTGGCTCAAGGCTCCGGCAGGCTTCCCGGCAAACTCGACATCCTGTCTCGGTTGCCGGCCTCGGGCCTCTCAAAAGCCTCGGGCCTGCCTTCGCCTTTCGCCACGCTTGAGTTTGGCTACCGCTCGGGTTTAGTCGTTCGCCTCTCAAGTCCAAGCAGGCCTTGCGAGCGAAAACTGGGGATACGCCAGGGTCCGACTGTCTTGACAGGCATTTGGGAGATGTGCTACACTGCAAAAGCGAGCGTAGCTCAAGTTTTAAACCGCCCGGGGAAGGTTTCAAACTCCTGCAGGGGCAGGATACCTGAGGCCGGCGAGTCTTAGCTTGGGAGGAGTAAGGGAAAATGTATGCGATTATTGAAACCGGTGGCAAGCAGTATCGGGTGAGCGAGGGGGATCTCCTTAAGGTAGAGAAGTTGCCGGTCCCGGAAGGGGAGACCGTGGTGCTGGAGAAAGTGCTGGCCGTGAGGGACGACCACGGTTTACAGGTGGGCAGGCCTTACCTCGCTAATGTTAAAGTGGTGGGACGGGTGGAAGGTCACGGCAAGGGCGAGAAGATTATTATCTTTAAGTATAAGCCCAAGAAGAACTACCGGCGCAAGCAGGGGCACCGTCAACCCTTTACGGCTGTACGCATTGAAAAGATCGAGATATCTTGAGCGAGCTTCAGGGGCGTAAGATGACGGCGGTAGGGCGATATGATTGAGGTAACCCTTTGGAGTGATGCGGCTGACCGCAGGGTGGGTTTCCTGGTTCGCGGCCACGCCGGTTACCGTCCGCGGGGTCAGGACATAATCTGCGCCGCAGTATCGGCTTTGACTCAGGCGGCGGTCCTGGGGCTGGAGGAGTTCTTGAGTGAAAAGCCACGGGTAGAAATCTCAGAAGGAAGGCTACAATGCCTGCTGCCTGAGAGCATGTCCTTAACGGACTGGGAGAAGGCGGAGGCTATTTTGGGCACTTTGGAACTGGGCCTTGAGGCCATAGCCGAGAGCTATAGGCGCTTCGTACGGTTGAAATCGAGGAGGTGGGAAGGATGTTGAAGATGGATTTGCAGTTATTTGCCCATAAAAAGGGTGTAGGCAGTTCCCGCAACGGTCGTGACAGCGAATCTAAACGCTTGGGTGTCAAAAGGTACGACGGGCAGTTTGTTACCGCGGGCAATATTTTGGTCCGCCAGCGGGGGACCAAGATACACCCGGGCCGCAATGTGGGTATAGGTAAAGACGACACGCTGTACGCGCTTATCGATGGTTATGTAAAGTTCGAGCGCAAGGGCAAGGATAAAAAACAGGTCAGCGTTTACGCTTATGCTTAAAGATTTTTCCGACCCCTGGAATAATCCAGGGGTCAATAAATACTTTGGGGTATAAGAAGGTGTAAAAAAATTATGGGTGGGGAGACGGGCGATTTTTTGTCTCTACTGCGGGGACAGAAGCACGATTTCTTGAATCACTTACAGGTTATTTGCGGGTTCTTGCAGCTGGGAAAGCCGGAACGGGCGTTGGTCTATACTAAGGATGTGGCGGCCCGTATGGAGAAACTCGGACGGCTTATGCGCCTGAAGCCTCCGGAGCTGGCCTTGCAAAGCCAATTTAAGTTGGAAGAGGCAGCCCGACGCCAGATCCGGGTGGAGGTGGAGATGGCTACCGAGATGGAAGGGCTACTTTTAAGTGGAGAAGAAGCTACCCGGCTTTTGGAACCTGCCTGGCAATTGGCTTTGTCGGCAGCGGAAAGTGAAGAGGCGGAGGGAAGGCTGAATCTGGAGATCCGGGAAACTGCAGGAGGTTATAGCTGGCGCTTTTTCGGGGTTCCCGGAGGAGCAGGGGTAGATGCAGGCCCTATTTGGGACGAATTGCAAAGCCGCGCGGCGGAGTACGGTGTTTCTTTAAGCTGGTCTCCCCAGGTTTTTGAACTTATTTTAGTTTTGCCGCGAAGATAAGGCGGGGATAAGAGCTCGTGTTTTACGACGAAGCTAAAATATATGTGCGCGGAGGCGACGGGGGTAACGGCGCCGTGGCCTTCCGCCGGGAGAAATATGTGCCGCGGGGCGGGCCCAGCGGCGGCGATGGGGGACGGGGGGGCAGTGTAATTTTAGAAGCCGACCCCGGCTTACGTACGCTGGTGGATTTCCGCTACCGGGCCCATTACCGGGCGGAGCGCGGGGAACACGGACAGGGGAAGAACAAACACGGTCGGAGCGCGCCCGACCTGGTTTTGCGGGTACCTGTAGGTACGGTGGTCCGCGATGCTCTTACAGGTGAGCTGTTGGCCGACCTGGTGACCCCCGGACAGAGGGTAGTGGTTGCTGCGGGGGGCCGAGGAGGCAGAGGAAACGCGCGTTTTGCCAATCCTCGCGAACAAGCCCCCACCTTTGCGGAGAAAGGAGAGCCGGGGGAAGAGCGCTGGATATTGCTGGAGTTGAAGTTGCTGGCCGACGTGGGGCTTATCGGCCTTCCCAATGCCGGGAAATCAACTTTGATTTCCCGCATATCGGCAGCCCGGCCTAAGATTGCCGACTATCCTTTTACTACGCTGACGCCCAACCTGGGTGTGGTACGCTTGGACGAAACGCGTTCTTTTGTGGTGGCCGATATTCCCGGCCTTATAGAAGGAGCCCACCGGGGTGCAGGCTTAGGGCTAAAGTTCCTGCGTCACATTGAAAGGACCAGGGTTCTGGTACACGTTTTGGATGTAGGGTCTACCCAGGGAGAAGAGATCTTGCGCAACTTTAGAACAGTGAACCGGGAGCTGGAACATTATAGCCCGGAGCTGCTCCAGCGGCCCCAAGTTATTGCGGCTAATAAGATAGACTTGCCGGGAGCGGAGGAGAACGTACAATTTCTGACCCGAGAGCTGGGGAAGGATTATCGCATTTTCCCCCTTTCGGCCGTCCAGGGTAGAGGTATCGAGCCTCTTCTGTGGTACTTGGCCGAGCTCTTGGATACTTTGCCGGAGAGCAGGAGTATCGCGGGTGCGGATGGGCCTCAAAAGGTGGCCGTTCCGGAGGAGATGTTCACCATCAGGCGCGACCGGGGCGTTTTTATAGTCTCCGGACGGAAAGTGGAGCGCCGGGTGGCTATGACCGATTTCCATAACGAGGAAGCGGTCCGTCGCCTGCAGCAGGCTCTAAAGCGCATGGGAGTGGAAGAGGCTTTGCGCCGCGCCGGCGCCCGTCCGGGTGATACCGTCCGTATCCGGGATCAGGAGTTTCAACTGGAGGATGAGGATGGGGGGAGTAACCCTTGACGGCAGGCGATTGCCGGCAGGCTTTGGCAGAGAGCAAGAGACTGGTAGTGAAGGTGGGCACCAGTACTCTTACCCACCAGACAGGCAAGCTCAATCTGGAGCGCATGGAGCGGCTGGTAAGGGAGTTGGCGGATCAGGTAAATGCCGGCCGGCAGGTGATTTTAGTCACTTCGGGCGCGGTAGGTGCGGGTATGGGTCGCCTGGGGCTGAAAGGCCGCCCGCGTACCCTGCCCGAAAAGCAGGCGGCGGCAGCGGTGGGTCAGGGTATGCTAATGCATATGTATGAAAAGTTTTTCGCCGAATACGGTCTCACCGTGGCTCAGGTCTTGCTGACCAAGGACGACCTGGCGGAACGCCGGCGTTACCTTAATGCCCGCCATACCTTGGGCACTCTGTTGCGCTTGGGGGTCCTCCCCATTGTCAATGAAAATGATACGGTAGCCGTGGAGGAAATCCGGGTGGGAGATAACGACACGCTATCCGCCCTGGTGGCGGGACTGGTAGATGCGGACGCTTTGATTCTTTTGACCGACAGCCAGGGATTGTATACGGCCGATCCCCGCTCCTGCCCGGAGGCCCGGCTCATCCCTGTAGTGGAAGAAATAACTCCCGAAGTGGAAGGATTGGCCGGAGGGACCCGCGGTACCTGGGCTACGGGGGGAATGGTTACCAAGTTGCAGGCCGCGCGCTTGGCCACTAATTTCGGCATACCCGTCATTATTGCCAGCGGCTTGCTGCCGGGCCAAGTGGCAGCCATTCTGAAGGGCGAGGAGATAGGCACTCTTTTTTTGCCGCGCGAACACAAAGCTCCTGGTCGCAAGAAGTGGCTGGCCTACGGTCCCGCGGTCCAAGGTAAGATTTGGGTGGATGCAGGCGCAGCGCGGGCTATCCTCCAGAGCGGGAAAAGTCTTCTCCCCAGCGGCATAACCGGGGTGGAAGGCGAATTTGAACAGGGAAGCCTGGTCAGCCTGGTGGATCCGGCAGGCAGGGAGATAGCCCGGGGGATGACCAACTATGCGGCGGAAGAGATACGCCGCATACAGGGTAAGAAGACCGGCGAAATTCTTGCAATTCTGGGCCATAAGGATTATGATGAAGTAGTACACCGGGACAACTTAATTGTACTGGTTTAAACGGGGGTGCTCTAAGACCGATGACGGTGCGGGAAGAAATGATAGCCCTGGGCAAGAGGGCTAAGACGGCAGCGGCCAAGCTGGCTACTTTGAATACGGAAGTTAAGAACAGAGCCCTTAAGGCTATGGCTGAGGCTTTAAGAGAGAGGTCGGCGGAAATCCTCCAAAGCAATGCGCTGGATATGGAGGCGGGAGCGGCCCGGGGTCTTTCCCGCGCACTGCTGGACCGCCTGTTGCTCAACGAAAAGCGCATTCAGGAGATGGCCGAGGGATTGGAAACTCTGGTGAATCTTCCCGATCCTGTAGGGGAAGTGACGGCTATGTGGACGCGGCCTAACGGCCTGCAGATCGGCCGGATGCGAGTGCCTTTGGGAGTAATAGGCATAATTTACGAAGCCCGGCCTAATGTGACGGTGGACGCGGCCGGCTTATGTCTGAAGACGGGGAATGCGGTGATTTTACGCGGCGGGTCGGAGGCTATACATTCCAACCGCGCTATAACGAAGATTATTAGTGCCGCGGCCACGGCTGCGGGCGTGCCCGAAGGGGCCATCCAGTTGGTGGATACCACGGATCGGGAAGCGGTACAGGTGATGCTGCGCCTCCATGATTATATCGATGTTTTAATCCCCCGCGGAGGAGCAGGACTTATCCGTACCGTAGTGGAAAATGCCACCGTGCCCGTCATTGAAACAGGCGTAGGCAATTGCCATGTGTACGTAGATAAGGACGCGGACCTGGATATGGCCATAAATATCGTGATCAATGCTAAGACGCAGCGCCCGGGAGTATGCAATGCCATGGAAACCCTGCTGGTGCACCGGGACATAGCTCCGGCATTTCTTCCGGTAGTGGCGGAAAGGCTTAAGGACCTGGGCGTGGAGCTGCGCGGCTGCCCGCATACCCGGTCTTTAGTACCTTTCGCTAAAGAAGCTACCGAGGAGGATTGGGCCACGGAGTACTTGGACCTCATCCTGGCCGTAAAGGTAGTCGGGGACCTGGAGGAGGCCATAGAGCATATTACTACCTATGGGACCAAACACTCCGAAGCCATTGTCACCAATAATTATAGCCGCGCTTTGGAGTTCTTGCGCCGGGTAGACGCCGCGGCGGTTTATGTGAATGCTTCTACCCGCTTTACCGACGGTTTTCAGTACGGCTTCGGCGCGGAGATCGGCATTAGTACGCAGAAGCTACACGCCCGGGGACCTATGGGGCCGGAGCAGCTGACCACCTTTAAGTATATTGTTTTCGGGAGTGGACAGGTCCGCCAGTAATTGTTAAAATACTACTGTATGGCATCAGGAGCCGGAGGGGAAGATGGCCGTCACTACGGGTTTACAGCGTATAGGATTAATGGGCGGGACTTTCGATCCGATTCATTACGGCCATTTAGTTACGGCCGAGGCCGCTCGTTGCGAATTTAATCTCGACAAAGTGATTTTCATCCCTTCCGGCCAACCTCCGCACAAGAAAGGCTACCAGGTGACGGCGGCCGAACACCGCTATCGGATGACGGTGCTGGCTACCAGCAGTAACCCTTTTTTTGAAGTCTCGCGGATAGAGATCGAGCGGCCGGGAGTTTCCTATACTATAGATACGGTGACGGAGTTTCGCCGGTTGCTGGGACCTGAGCCGGAACTCTATTTTATTACGGGCGCGGATGCTATTCTGGAAATATTGCACTGGAAGGATGTCGGCGAGCTGCTTAAGAAATGCCGTTTTATAGCGGCCACCCGACCGGGTTTTCTTTTGGAGAAACTGGAGGATTTAAAACCCCTGCTGCCTCTGGAGTGCTGGCAGCGCATACATATTATTGAAGTTCCGGCCCTGGCCATCTCCTCCACGGATATTCGCCGACGCGTTAGAGAAAGGAAAACGATCAAGTATCTTTTGCCCGAGGCGGTGGAGGAATATATAAGGCGAGAGGGCTTATACTTAACTTGACCTCCTACTTGCTAGGGGGTTTTTCTTCAAACGGGAGCTGCTTTTAGCCATGCTAGAATATTATAAGACGCTATTGGCCTCCAGGTTGACGCCCCGGCGTTGGCGCCACAGCCAGGGGGTGGCTACCTATGCGGTCAAATTGGCCCTAAGGTACGGGGTATCCCCCGATAAGGCCGAACTGGCCGGTTGGATGCATGATTACGCCCGAGACCTGCCAGAGCAGGAGCTTCTAGCTCTCGGAGAGAAAGCGGGTTTAATCGGGCAGGAGATAGAAAAAAGGTTTCCGGTGCTGCTACATGCGCCCGTAGGGGCGTGGTTATTGAGGACGGAATTGGGCCTGGAGGATGAGGAAATTTTGCAGGCCATAAGCCGCCATACGGTAGGATCTCCGGCCATGAGCCCCTTGGATAAAATAGTTTACCTGGCGGATGCGCTGGAGCCGGGGCGGCAATATCCCGGGGTGGAGGAGCTGCGTCGTTTGGTCGAGGCGGACCTCGACGGGGGGCTGCTCAAGGCTTTGGAGAGCAGTATCTATTATGTTTTAGAGAAGGGCCATCCTTTGCACCCGGCGACGGTAGAGGCGCGCAATTACTTGTTGTTAAAAGAAGAAGGTCGCGGGTGGAGAAGAGAAAGCGAACGAGGCGGTGGTGCGATGGCCGGCGGTCAAAACAAAGGGGGTTTAGATTGATTGGAGGAAACCTTACGTGTAGCGCAAGCGGCTGCTCGAGCTGCGCGCGATAAGAAGGGGCAGCAGGTGGTCATTCTGGATATACGCAAAATCTCCTTAATAGCCGACTATTTTGTTATCACCCATGGCACTTCTACCGCCCAGGTGCAGGCCATTGCCCGGGAGGTAGAGGAGAAAGTGGGAGAAGCAGGAGGTCGGCTCTTGCGACGGGAAGGTTTTGCTTCGGCGCGGTGGGTTCTATTGGATTTCGGCGGCGTGGTGGTCCACGTGTTTTTGGAAGAAGACCGCAGGTTTTATGACCTGGAGCGTCTTTGGGGCGACGCCGAAGTGGTGGAACTTGAAGAATAAAAAGGAGTGAAAGGGCGGATATGGAGGCCAGGTATAACTTTAAAGAGATTGAACCTAAATGGCAACGCCGGTGGGAAGCGAGCGACCTTTACCGGGTTACCGAGGAGGGTGACAAGCCTAAGTTTTATTGTCTGGAGATGTTTCCCTACCCCTCGGGAAATCTGCATATGGGACATGTGCGCAACTATTCCATAGGGGATGTGGTGGCCCGCTTCAAGCGCATGAGAGGCTTTAATGTTCTGCACCCTATGGGATGGGATGCTTTTGGCTTGCCCGCAGAAAATGCCGCCATTAAACACGGCATTCATCCGGCGGAATGGACCTGGAAAAATATCGCCAATATGCGCCGGCAGCTCCAGGCTATGGGAATAAGCTATGACTGGGATCGGGAGGTAGCCACCTGCCACCCCAGCTATTATAAGTGGACCCAGTGGTTATTCTTGCAGATGTATAAACACGGCCTGGCTTACCGTAAGAAAGCGGCCGTCAACTGGTGCCCTTCTTGCGCCACGGTACTGGCTAATGAGCAGGTGGTGGGCGGCGCCTGCGAGCGCTGCGGCACGCCGGTCACCCACCGCGACCTGGAACAGTGGTTTTTCCGTATTACGGATTATGCCGAGCGGTTGCTGGCCGATCTTAAGAAATTGCCCGGCTGGCCGGAAAAAGTCAAGGTAATGCAGGAAAACTGGATCGGCAAGAGCGTAGGGGCCGAAGTGGTTTTCCGGGTGGACGGTACCGGGGAAAGGATTCCCGTGTTCACCACCCGGCCGGATACTCTCTTTGGCGTAACCTATATGGTGCTGGCGCCGGAGCATCCCCTGGTGGAGAAGCTGACCAAAGGAACCCCCTATGAAGAGCCGGTGAAGCGGTTTGTGGAGGCGGCCCGACATTTAAGCGCCCTGGACCGCACGGCGACCGAAAAGGAGAAGGAAGGAATTTTTATAGGCGCCTATGCGGTTAACCCGGTCAATGAGGAAAGGGTCCCTATATGGATTGCCAATTACGTCCTGATGGAATACGGTACAGGAGCGGTAATGGGTGTGCCGGGCCATGACGAGCGGGATTTCGCTTTCGCCCGCAAGTACGGATTGCCTGTAAAGGTAGTTATCCGGCCGCCGGACCGGGAGCTGGACGGGGCTACTATGACGGAGGCCTATGTAGATCCCGGTATAATGGTTAATTCCGGTTCCTTTAGCGGTCTGCCCAGCGAAGAGGGTAAACAAAGGATAGTTAAATACCTGGAAGAGAAAGGGCTGGGCGGGAAGAAAGTCAATTATAAGCTTCGGGACTGGCTGATTTCGCGGCAGCGTTATTGGGGAGCGCCTATCCCTATAATCTACTGCGAACGCTGCGGGATAGTACCGGTTCCCGAGGAAGACCTGCCGGTAATCCTCCCTGAGGGAGTGGAGTTCAAACCTACCGGGGAATCGCCGCTCAAGAGTTGTCCTGAGTTTGTGCATACTACTTGTCCCAATTGCGGACAGCCGGCGCGCCGGGAGACGGATACTATGGACACTTTCGTCTGTTCTTCCTGGTATTTCTTGCGCTACACCAGCCCTCACAGCCAGGAGAAACCCTTTGAGCGGGACAAGGTGGACTACTGGATGAATGTAGACCAGTATATCGGGGGCGTGGAGCACGCCATTCTCCATCTCATGTATGCCAGGTTTTTCACCAAGGCCCTGTATGATTTCGGCCTGGTGGGGGTGGAAGAACCCTTCCAGAATCTTTTGACCCAGGGCATGGTCCTTAAAGACGGGGGTAAGATGTCCAAGTCCAAGGGTAATGTGGTGAGCCCGGAAGAGATTATTGAGCGTTATGGAGCGGATACGGCGCGCCTGTTTATCCTTTTTGCCGCGCCGCCGGAGCGGGACCTGGAGTGGAGCGACCAGGGCGTGGAGGGATGTTATCGTTTCTTAAATAGAGTGTGGCGTTTGGCCTATAATTATAGCTCCCGGGTGCGCGGGATAGAGTCGGCCGGACGGGAGATAAGCTTGACCAGCCGGGCGGATAAGGAGCTTTACCGTCTGGTGAACGCTACTATTAAGAAGGTGACGGAGGACATTGAGGAGCGCTTTAACTTTAATACGGCCATCAGCGCCATTATGGAGCTGGTCAACGGCTTCTATCATTATCAGGATAGCGTGCCGGAAGAAGAACAGAATTTGCCTTTGGTGAAGGAAGGTCTGACCAAGCTGATTACTTTGCTGGCCCCCTTTGCCCCTCATATAGCGGAGGAGCTGTGGCAGGGTATAGGCCGGGAAACCAGCGTACACTTAGAGAGGTGGCCGGAGTATGATCCTCAAGCCCTGTTGACCGAAGAAGTGATGGTAGTAGTGCAGATCAACGGTAAGGTGCGGGACCGCGTTAGGGTACCCGCCGGATTGGGAGAAGAGCAGTTGAAGCAGGCCGTGCTGGCCAGGGAAAAGGTGGCGGCTTTGCTGAAGGGACAGCAGGTGGTTAAGATAATAGTAGTGCCGGATAAATTGGTGAATTTGGTGGTGCGTAAAGCAGGCTAAAGAAGGAGGGGTTGAGTGATATGCCGGTGGCGCAGATAACGGTGATACCCATAGGGGCACCGGGTTCGCCCAGCCTGAGCTCCTATGTAGCCGACCTGCACCTTTTTTTAAGCCAGGTAGAAGGGATTAAATATCAGCTTACGCCCATGTCTACCGTTATTGAAGGCGAATTAGATGTGCTCTTTGCCGTCTTTCGGCGTATGCACGAACTGCCCTTCAAGAAAGGCGCCCTAAGGGTGGTGACCAACATTAGTATTGATGAGCGTATAGATAAAAAAGTAACTATAGAGGGAAAGCTGGCTGCAGTAGAACAAAAGCTGGCAGAAGGTGGAGAAAGCGGGAAGTAATCCCGCTTTTCCCATATATTTAAGGAAAATTTGGCGATAAGAGCAGGATTTTTTATTAGCAGGTAGAATTGAATAACATTGTGTGCTCTTCAGGCGGGGTTCCAGTAGTGTCCCCATTTAGTGTCCCTATTTATATTTAAAAGATTTAAAGAGATAATGGGCCGAGGGACTAAAACTTGGGTTGTAGAGGGCCGGTGAAAGCCGAGCTATTATTTTTAGGAGGATTGGTAAAGCATGAAAAAGCCACACCCAGCCTTCCTGCTAATTTCTCTGTTGGCCGCCGTCGGGGTTGCTCTGGTGCCGAGTATAGCCTGGGCCTCAGGGGGGAAAGAATTAGGACGGGTGTTGCCCCTATGGAGCGTGCTTCCTTTCGTGGGCATGTTGCTCTCTATTGCCATCTGCCCCCTGGTGAACCCCCACTGGTGGGAACATAATATGGGCAAGGTGAGCCTATTCTGGTCCCTAATCTTTTTTGTACCCTTCTTGCTTTCCTTCGGCGGGGAAACCGCTTTGGTGAAAGCTATAGAGGTCTACTTGCTCGACTATCTGCCCTTTATCATCCTCTTATTCGGTCTTTTCGTGGTATCCGGGGGTATAATTTTGCGCGGCACTCTCCGGGGTACGCCGGCCGTAAATACTTTACTTCTCTTAGTAGGCACTTTCCTGGCCAGCTGGATCGGTACTACCGGGGCCAGTATGCTGATGATCAGGCCCGTCATAAGGGCCAACGAATGGCGGCGCTATAAGACGCATATTATCATTTTCTTTATTTTTTTGGTATCCAATATCGGTGGTTCGCTTACTCCCTTGGGAGACCCGCCGCTTTTTTTGGGTTTCTTAAGGGGTGTGCCTTTCTTCTGGACTATGAAGCTCATAGTCCCTATGGGCTTTAACGTTATAATCCTCTTAATCCTTTACTTCCTGGTGGATAGTTATTACTACCGGAAAGAAAATATTCCCGAAAGGGTTCAAGCCCCTGAACCCCTCCGGGTAGAAGGGTTGCAGAATCTTTTTTATCTGGGCCTGATCGTGGGTTCCGTCATTTTGAGCGGTTTTCTGGCCAAGAATCCGGCCTTCGCCGACCAGAAGACCGGGGACCTGTACGGTATCGTTCTATGGCGCCACGGAGAAGAGACTTTAGTACTCCCTTATATTAATCTCATCCGGGACTTGTTGATACTTTTGGCCGCTTATCTTTCCTTCCGGACTACACCTTACGTTATCCGCCGGGATAACCGCTTCACCTGGGGGCCTATCAAGGAAGTGGCCACCCTTTTCGCCGGGATTTTTATGACCATGATTCCTGCTCTGGAAATCCTCCACGCCCGCGGGGCAGAACTCGGGCTTACCCAGCCGGCTCACTTTTTCTGGGCCACGGGAGCTCTCTCCAGTTTCTTAGACAATGCGCCTACTTACCTGGTATTTCTTACTACCGCTACCAGCCTGGGGGCGACTGCGGGCGTGCAGACTACCTTGGGGCTGGTGGCTCCCAAAATGCTTATGGCGATATCTTGCGGGGCGGTTTTTATGGGTGCGAATACCTATATAGGTAATGCTCCCAATTTTATGGTGCGCTCTATTGCCGAAGAGAACCAAATCAAGATGCCCAGCTTCTTCGGCTATATGGGCTGGTCCGTTTGCATTCTTATACCGCTCTTCATCCTGGATACCTTACTGTTTTTCCGGTGAGGCTTTCCGGCGAAACTTAAGACGGGCAAGCCCCTTCCCGGCCGAGCCGTTTCTTTCTTCGGAACCGCTTCCGCCTTGCGCTGAGCTTGAGTTTGGCTACTGCGAAGGCGTACTCGTTCGCTTACAAGGCGGAATAATGTAGTAGGCCAGTGCTGACGCATGAATCGTAAACCCGGCATTGTAGAAGAAGTTCAGAGGAACACGCAAAACTTGTTATCGCAAAAATCTCAGACACAAATCTTTGACAGATAAGGTGGATAGCGATTTTTTATGTGTCAGCACTGGTAGTAGGCTAAGATGCAGGAAAATAGTAGGTAAATGTGGTATAATGAGGAAAGCCCTACCATAACGGTTCGGAGGGAAGGGTATGTGGGAATGGGATAGCCGGGTGCGCTGGGTGGGGCTGCTGGTCATAGCAGCCCTGCTCTTTGGAGCAGGCGTGCAGTATGGACGTTGGCGTCAGGGGAAGGAAGCAGCGGTACCGGTGGTGGAGAAGGGGCCGGGTGCGCCGGCGGTAGATAAAGTAGGGGCTGCCTCCCAGGAAAATAAAGAGGAGCAGGGTGCCATAACTGTTCACGTAGCAGGGGCTGTGGCGCGGCCGGGGGTCTATCAGTTACCGGCCGGAGCCCGGGTGAGCGAAGCCGTGCAGCTGGCCGGGCCGCTGCCGGAAGCTAATCCTCATGCTTTGAATCTGGCCGCGCCGTTAAAAGACGGCCAACAAATAGTAGTACCGCGGGCCGGGGAAGAAGCAAGCGCCGGTGCGGCTTCCGATGCGGCCGGGAATAGATCTAAGGGTAAGATAAACATTAATACGGCTGGGCTGGAGGAGCTGGATACTCTTCCGGGCATAGGACCCGCCTTGGCCCAGCGGATCCTGGATTACCGCCAGCAGCATGGTCCCTTTCGAACTATAGAAGATCTGCAAAACGTATCGGGCATCGGAGTTAAACGGTTTGAAGAGCTTAAGGATTTGATTACTGTTCGGTAGAACAGAGCTTTAGCTGGCCTTCTGTTGACAATTTTCCTCTGAGCAAGCTAAACTGTCTTTGTGGCTGTATACTAGCTGAAGGAAGGGTTTAAGAGGATGACTATCTGGCAGGCCTTGGTTTTAGGCCTGGTTCAAGGAGTGGGGGAGTTTTTGCCCATTTCCAGTTCGGCTCACCTGGTATTGGCCCGCTTTCTTTTTCGCTGGCCTGATCCCGGCCTTACTTTTGATGTAGCCCTTCACCTGGGGACTTTGGTAGCGGTGGTGGCTTATTTCTGGCGGGAATTGCTGGTGATAATAAGTAAGGGCTTAAGTCAACCCCGCAGTGAGGATGGGCGTCTGCTCTATTATATAGTTCTGGCTTCTATTCCCGGAGCCCTTTTCGGAGTAATGCTAGAAGAACAGGCGGAAACCGTCTTTCGCACCCCTATGTTGATAGCCTTGACTCTTTCTTTGATGGGTATTGGCCTATGGGCGGCCGACCGCAGGGGCTCTAAGAGGAGAGAGCTGGAGGAAATCAACGCGGTGGACAGTATTCTGGTGGGCCTATCTCAGGCCTTGGCTATTATACCCGGAGTATCGCGCTCGGGTATAACGATGACGGCCGGGTGTCTTTTGGGAATGACCCGGGAAACGTCAGCTCGTTTTTCTTTTTTAATGTCCATCCCCATTATCGCGGGTGCAGCTCTATGGGAATTTAGAAATTTAACCTGGCAGGAAATAAATGTGGCCTTTGCCGTGGGTGTAATTACCTCCGCTGCAGTAGGCTTTCTGGCCATCAAGTTTCTTTTGCAATACTTGCGCCGTGGCAGTTATGCGCTCTTCGCCTGGTACCGGTTTTTACTTGCGGCCCTGGTTTTAATCGTAGAGGTCTGGCGCAGTTAACCCTGAGTTATCATCCCCCCGTTCTTACAGGGCTCGGCTTCGGCTCGCTTAGGGCTTCCCTCGCGGGCAGGACTTTTACGGGGCTTAAAGGCTGAAAGAGCTGGCTTTCCGGCAGAACTCAAACTTCCTGTCTCGGTTGTCGTCCGCGAGGCTATTGGGGCCTCAGGCCAATCTTTTCGCCTTTCGTCAAACTTAACGAGGCCGAAAGCGGAGGCGGGGTTTTAGGATAGAGAGGCCTAAGACGGCCTAAGACCGGCCCGGCGGCAAGAATGCCAACTGTCGAGGGAACCCCGCCTTAAGCTTTTAGGTCGAGCAAAAGTCCTGCCCGCGAGGGTTTTTGGAGCGAGCGCAAGCTAAGCAGGCCTAGAGGCAAAAGTGGGGATAACTCGGTAGCCAACCCCGTTGCGTAGGGGATCCAGGCATGATAAAATACACCGGAGGAGGTGACACATTAGTGGCCAACACGAAATCGGCCAAAAAACGTATTGAGCTTACTCGGAAGCGCACTTTGCGCAATAAATCCATTAAATCTATGGTAAAAACTGCCATCAAGAAATTCGAAATAGCTTTAGCCGGCGGGGAAATGGAAAAGGCTAAAGAGCAGTTAAGGCAGGCTATCCGGACTATCGATAAAGCGGTGACTAAGGGCGTTTTACATCCCAATACGGCCGCCCGGAAAAAATCTAGATTGCAGCTGCGCTTTAACCGGGCCATCGCCAGTTGAAAATTTTCCGAGTGTAATCCCCCCTTTCCCAAGGCATACTAACAACAGAATTAATGGAAAGGGGGGATTCGTTTTGACGGATAAGGAGAAAGAAAAAGGGGCCAGAGATAGGCGGACCCTCGGCCCCGCTCCTGCCAGGCCGGCCACGGGCGTGGGTGAATTTGAGTTTGGGCCTGAAGTGACGCCGGGGCCAGTGGGAGGAGCCAAGACGGCTAAGGATAAAAACGAGCGAGAGCGTAGCAGGTAGAAACAAAAGGGGACGGGTGAAAAACTAGCCCGTTCCCTTGCGTTTAGTAATGTCCCAGATAGCATGCTCTAATAGAAAGGCAGGATCGCCGGCTCCCGTTTTTATGGCTGTATCGGTCTTGAGGAGGCTTTCTAGGACTCGGGCTATGGTTTCCAGGGAAAATCTCTCCGATTGCCGCACTATTTTTTGCGCCACAAAGGGAGGCACGTTGAGGAGCTTGGTCAAATCGGGGACGGGCAGAGCGGTAATCTTAGCTTGCAAGATTAGGCGGAACTGGCGCACCATCATGCCTAGAATAGCTAGCGGGGCTTCACCGGCAGCCAGCAGCTTACGACACAGGCTGACGGCCAGGGAGGCCTGGCCGTTGCCTAGGGCGTCCACCAGGTGAAAGATAGCATCGGCAGCTAAAGTGTCCGGGGTTAAGGCTTGCACGTCTTTTAGAGTAATAGGAGAGCCCGGCGGAAGGTATAGATCTAGCTTGTTGAGCTCCGTTAAAGCTTGATATAAGTTGCTGGCTACCTGCGCCAGAGCTTGGGCCGCAGGGTTCTCCATCCGGCGGCCCAACTTTTTAGCCTCTTGTTTTAACCAACCGGCTAGAGCAGCAGGCTTTAAAGGAGCGAATTCGATAACGCGGCCTACCTCTTGGATCTTTTTGAAGGCTTTCTTTCTCTTATCTATTTCCCCTTCGGCTATTAATGCCAAACAAGTCGTAGGCGAGGGCCGCTCCAGATAAGAGAGCAAACCTTCATTATCCAGCGGGGCGTTCCGGAGGAGAATCAGCCGTCTTTCTGCCAACGCTGGAGGCGTATAGGCTGCGGCCAAGAGACTCTCCGGAGCGACTTCTGCGCCCGTTAACTCCTGATAATCAAAAAGCTGGGCTTCTGGAGGCAAGAGTCTGTTTCTTAAAGCGGTTACGGCCTGCTCCAGCAAGTAGTCCTCCCCTCCATACAGTAGGTATACGGGCGCAATAAATCCTTGGGACAATTCCTGTTGTAGCTCTAACCAGGTCATTCTCTCGCCTCCGGTAGCCTCTATCTTAAGGCCTTTTTTGTACTAGCTTTCTTCTCCGGCTGAAAGTCAGTCCTCTACAGGAATAGCAATATTTATACTCGTACCTTGGCCCGGGGCAGTAGCGATTTTTATCTGCCCCTTCAAAAGCTGTACTCTTTCGCGCATACTGATGAGTCCATAACCTCCGCTGCCTTTTTGGACACTGTGCAAATCGAAACCCCGTCCCTGGTCACGGATGGATACGGTTACCTTATGGGGCAACATTTCCATTTTGACCAGAGCATTTTTGACACCCGCGTGTTTTCGGATGTTGTTTACCGCTTCTTGAATAATCCGGAAGAGAGCCGCTTCCAGCACATTGTTCAAGCGCCGCTCATGCCCGAAAAAGACAAATTCCACTTCTAGGCCGTACTGCTGTCGGTAGGTATCAAAATAGCGCTTTAAGGCCGGGACTAATCCTAAATCGTCTAGAGCCATGGGCCGTAGATCGAAAATGATCTTGCGTATGTCCTGAAGGCTGAGCAGGACGATATTTTGTAGGGCCTGCAACTCTTTGCGGATTTGGTCTGGATCTTTATCTAAAAGCTTTAGGCAATACTCAGCTTGTAGAATAATGTTGGCCAGCGATTGAGCCGGGCCATCGTGAATCTCTCGGGCTACACGTTGGCGTTCTTCTTCTTGCGCCCGGATGATGCTCAAGGCCAACTGCTGGGTTTGCTGTAATTCTCCGAGCTTGGAGCTTAAGTCCTGGAGTTGACCGCTTAGGAAATTGAGCACTACACCCACTTGGGAGGCCAGCTGTTCAGCCCTTTGGAGGGTTAGCTGTAAGCGCCGCAAGCTCGCTTCTAGGTGATTGCGGCGGTATTGCAATAGTTTTTCCTTTTCCCGGAGTTTAATGAGCTCGATATGTAAATGGTGGGCCGTCTCATAGGCAGCTTTAATATCGGCTTCCGTATGGCGGTGAAAATCTTTGCTCACTTCTGCCAGGCGCACTCTGGCGCGTCTTTCCGCACGCTCCAGCTTATCCACCTCTTCTATAACTTCACTTAATTCCCGGGTCACCTGAGCCAGTTCGTTATTGACCTGTTTTACTTCGGCCCGCGTGTTTTCGGCAATTTCAAAGATTTGGGTTTGACTCCGTTCGATAGCTTCGATGGTTTCTTGCAGGATACGGTCTAGGACGCTGGCCTCCAGCACCGTCCTCACCTCAGCCTCGTATACCAGGGTTCATAATAAAATATTACCATAAAAAATAAAACAGAAAGAAGAGGCGTTCGTATCCGGGCTCCGAGGGCTCTTACCAGGAGGCAACTGCGAGAGGTAGGGTATACGCCTGGGGCCTTGCCGGGACCTAATGCAGGGAGGATGGAACCTGAGGAGAATGGCTGGAGAGGACAGGTGGCTGGAGGAAGGTCTGGCGGGTAAGATAATCAGCGGCCCTACAGGTTGTTTGCTAATATTATATACTCGGTTCCCACCATATCTCTTATTTTGACTTGGCGGCCGTCGGTGCAAATAGTAATGGCCCCTTGCCGATCGGTACGGAATACAGGTATGCCCTGCTTCTGCCAATAATTTAGCACTTCCGGGGAGGGATGGCCGAAGCTATTACGGGCTCCTACCGAGATGATCGCCAGGCGGGGATTTACTTTCTCCAGAAACTCTTTCTGCAGGCCGTAACGGCTGCCATGGTGGGGGACTTGAAACACGGTGCTGGCCAGGTTCAACTGGCTACCGGCTAATTCGGACATGGCTTCAGCTTCTATATCCCCGCTGAACAAGAAACCGGCGGCCCCGTAGGCCAGGCGTATTACCAGAGAATTATTGTTATCATCCGAGCGCGTATTGTGGAACGCTGGGCCGGGGTTAAAGACGGCAAACTCTATTGAGGGATCTAGGTGCAGGCTGTCTCCTCGGCCGGCCTCAGACCAGGGTATTTTTCGGGCTTTTAGCCTTTCCAGCAGGGGCCTATATTCCTGCGGGAAGGTATCCCTTAAGGGTGGCAGGACCACCAGAGATACAGGAATTTCTTCTATCACCGCCAGCAGCCCGCCCATATGGTCGGCGTCCGGGTGGGTACTGATGACGGTATCCAGGCTTTTTACTCCCTGACGGCGCAAAAAGGGCACCACTATACGCTGCCCCACCTCACTACCCATATCTTCTTCCGGCCGGCCGCCGCCGTCTAAAAGTACATATTTACCTTGAGGAGTCCTAATGAAAATAGCGTCTCCCTGACCTACATCTAGAAAGGTTACCTGGAGGACCGGGGTGGTCCGGGTATGGCCCCCGAGAGAGAAGTACAGAATAAGTAAAGCCAATAGCGCAGTACCGGCAGGTAATACTTTTTTCTTTAAATGCCGCGTGCGCCACCAGATCAGCCGGGGTTGATTCCATCTTAAAGCTATCTCTCGGATCAGTATCAGCCCGGCATAGTATCCCGTTATCCAGCCCCAAGAGGGAAGGGCCATTGTTATAGAGGCGCCCGGTACTTTGCTCAGTTGTCCGAGGGAGTACAGGAGGATTTGCAGTAAGGGGCAGGTAGCGGAGGCGATGGCTATGGCTACAGGTGGAAAAATTTGGGCCAGAACAAAGGCGGCTAGGCCCAGGGTGACAATAAGGCCTACCAGGGCTACGGCTACCAGGTTGGCGGGGAGGCCTAAAAGGGGAAGGATATTAAAGTAATAAGCAGTGAGGGGCCATACGGCCACCTGGGCGGTAAGGGGGGCTATCAGGTAACGCCGCCAGGCAGGCAGGCGGGAGAGGAGGACGTCGCCTAGGGGATACAGATAGACTAGGCCCCAAGTAGCCAGGAAAGAGAGCTGGAAGCCGGGTTCATAAAGAGAACGCGGCTGTAGGAGCAATATGATCAGGGCCGCCAGGGCCAGCGAGTCATAAAAGGAGGCTTTTTCCCGTTTCCCATAGGCCAGGAGCCCCACCCCTCCCATGATGACGGCCCGGTCAACCGAGGGTGTGAACCCGGCTATGGCAGCATAGAAGACAAGGCCCGCTATGGTTATAATTACGGCGCTGCTCAGGGGGAGCCCCAAGATACCGCACAAGCTCATAAGAAACAGGAGAACAAAACCCACATGCAGGCCGCTCACAGCGAATATATGAAGCACACCCAGGGTGCTAAAGGTTTCCACATCGTTTTGCTCCAGGTGTTCTTTATCGCCAAAAAGTAGGGCCTGGAGAATTCCCGCCTCTCGCGGGGGTAAAGCCGCGGTGATATTCTGGCCGGCTCTTTTTTTGGCGCTTAGAGCCAGGGATACCAGAAGATTTCCCGGGTTAGATCCTGTTTTCATTATGTCACCCGGGTTTTTTACTATCATTTGGCAATAAATATAGTGCCGCGCCAGATAAGCTTTATAGTCGAATTCGCCGGGGTTGCGGGCACCAGAGGGGAGGGTCAGCTGGCCGTGGATGCGGAGGTTATCTCCGTAGCCGTAAAGGGGAAATTCTTCGTTCGGCCCAGGGCGATAAAGGATGACTTGTACTAACTCGTTAACCTTTTTCCGGTAAGGCCCCTGCATTATTTCCCGCGCCGCTATAGTATAGACTACCCGGCGGGGATAAACATCAGGCTCTCGGGTGACTATGCCCGTAAGATAAAGAAAAGTATTACAGTCCTCCGTTAGCTGGCTCCGGTTCCGGTAGCTATCCCAGTTACCTATTCCCAGCCCCAGGGCCATAAACCCGGTACAGAATAACGTTAACCAGACTCCGGGCCGGGCGGGCCGCTGAAAACGAGATTGCCGGGAAAGGCAGGCCAGAACCCCCGAAGCAGTGGCTAGGGCCCACGGCCAGACCGGCTTCACCGGGATGAAGGGCGCCAGCAAAAGCCCGCATATGTAAGCGAGGGCAGCCCAAACCATAGGGTGCGAAGGCATAGTCGGTAAGTACCTTCTATCTATCAATACCTTTTACCGGATTCTACCGGAACGAACCATTTTATCCAAGCAATTCCGCCTGCCTTCAATCATTATACCAAAACCTATTCTACCGGAACCAACTATTTCCTCTAAAGGTGGAGGCTTGGCTTTATTCTATACCCAGGATAAAGAATTCTACCGGAACCGACTATTTCCTCTAAACCTAGGGGGCAAGCTTTTTCCCGGGCAGTAGACTGCTAGCTGTAGCCCCTTCGACAGTAGTAGTCTGTCTCCACTGGCCAGAGCAGTAAAACTAGAAAGGCCATTACTACTCGCCGAAGCTTTAGCTTATAATCTCCTTTTTACCTTATAATTTCCAGGAAGTGATGTAAGATTCTGGCCGTCATTCCCCAGACCACGTGGTTTTCAATCTCGTAAAAGAATTCCGGCCACGTACCGGTACGCCAGGGATATGCGCGGCCGTGGGGGATTTTATGGAAAGGGAAGTCGTCAGGCGGATGTACTTTAATAGCTATTTCGTGGTATTCAGGTTCGAGGCTCAGAAGAAAGTCAAGCTTGACCATAAAAACCTCTTCCACTTCCTGGGGATTGGGCCGAATGCGCTCCGGCTCTTTTAAATAGCCTGCAAAGGGATATATAATTTGCTTAAAGGGGGTAACCAGAATGTCCAGCCTCCCCCATATTTCCACAGAAGAGGGAGGTACACCCAGCTCTTCACAGGTTTCCCTTATAGCCGCTTCCTCGGCGTGAGCCTCAGTAGGGTTTAGGTGCCCTCCCGGGAAACATATTTCTCCGGGCTGAGTAGCCAATTTGGCGGAACGCACTTCAAAAACCACGGCATAATTACCTTCTCTTTCCCGTACCAGGGGAACTAACACGGCGGAGCGGTTATACAAGTTAACGTCCATAATATCGCTTTTATGCTGGGCCACTTTAGATCTTAAATTTTCCATGGGCAGGCCCCAAGTCGACATAGGAAGCAACCCCCTTCCGGTAGGGCTTTATCTAAATTTATTTAAAGCTGATTATAGCCTCCGGCTATTTTAAAGTCCAGCCGTTTTTATAATTCACCGGTATAATTTGGGGTAAAACTGTATTAGAAAAACAGTGTTAGAGTAAAGGGCAGTTATCAGGTACACAGGGATAACTTTTCCCCGGTTCACGGGACAAGATTGTATTTTGGGTAAAACTGTATTAGAGTAAAGTGGAGGAACCGGAGGTGAAGAAAAAACCTACAGAAAGGAGATAAAAGCGGTGAAGGACAGGTTGACTTCAGATATGAAAGAAGCTTTGAAGAGCCAAGATAAAATCAGGCTCCAAACCATTCGCATGGTTTTAGCCGGCATTAAAAATGCGGAAATCGATAAACAGCGTCCTTTGAATGAAGAAGAAATTGTTAATCTAATCCAGCGGGAGATAAAAATCCGCAGGGAAGCCCTGGAGCAGTTTGCCAGAGGTGGGCGGGAAGACCTGGTACGGCAGACCGAAGCGGAGATACGGGTGCTGGAGGGATACTTACCTCAGCAGCTCGGCGAAGAGGAACTCACTTCCCTTATTCGAGAAACTATCGAGGAGCTGGGGGCCAAGTCGGGTAAAGACGTGGGCAAAGTTATGGCTGCTCTCATGCCGA
This sequence comes from Neomoorellaceae bacterium, assembly GCA_049701195.1. Lineage (GTDB taxonomy): Bacteria > Bacillota > DSM-521 > Neomoorellales > Neomoorellaceae > JBNATU01. The sequence continues at coordinate 40,955 of JBNATU010000005.1, read as the reverse complement.
AAATTCGCGGTAAAGCGGACGGCAGAAAAGCCAATGAAATAGTAAGGCAATTGCTGGGATGAATGCTGGGGTGAAAAGCATGGTCATCTCGACCAGGGATTTTCCTGGCGCAAATCCCGTAAAACTTCGGCTATCACCCGCGCCAGCAGGCCGGCCGCTCTTTCGGCCTGATCCAGGGTATTGTTGCTGCTGCCTATCTCCAGCAGCAGGGCGCGGGGGTGCAGGTGCTGGTTGTAGCGGCCCTGCTGCACGCGCACGCCGCGACACAGACCGGGATATAGCTCATCCATTTTGGCGGCCAGCCTCCGGGCAAAAGCTTCATTCTGGCGCCAGTGGGGATGCTCCAGCCGGGCATCGCTGCCGACAATAATTAAGATCTGAGCTACCTCTTGATGGTCGATATAAGCTATCGGGGGCTCCTGGAGGCCGGCATCCCGGTGAATATCCAGCACCACCTGAATAGAAGGATATTCGGCCAGCAGGTGCCGCACGGTCTTTTCCGAATTAGCATAGGCCAGGGTAAAGTCCGGATAGTCATGGATGGTGTCGGACCGCACCACCGGTATACCATATTCCTGGATCAGGCTTTGGGCCAGGGTGGCTGCCACGGTAACGATACTGCCGTTCTTTCCCGGCACTTTTTCCACTCCGTCGCTGGGGGCGTAAGCTTCGGCATTATGGGTATTATAAATGGCTACTAGAGGATGTTGGCTCCCTTCTTCCACCTTGCTCAGGTCTAAAGGAGGCGGTGGAGGGGGGCTTTCCTGCCCTTCGGGCAGAGGATATTCTTCTTCGGCGCTTAAGAACTGGGCCAGACTGGGGTTCAAAGCCTGAAGGGCGGACGGCCAGATACGGGCGTCGCTGTAACCGGGCTGGTCACCCGCTTTAAGGATCAGGGTGGGCATCCCTTCGTTTAAAATGGCTTCCCAAAAAGATAAAGGCAAGGAATAAGAGTAGCCGGCTATCGTCGCCGTCACCTGGCGGAAAAAGGGTGTCAGACGTCCGGAACCCCTAAGGCATAAAAAAATTGCCAGCAAGAAGAACAAGGCTCGTAGCCAGACCTTCCATACCCTTCTGGTATGCCAATTGGTAATGAAATAAATATTCAAGGGCACTCCCCCTTGCTACAGCCATTTTATTCCTGCCCGCTTTCTTTTAGACCAGGTGGGAGTTGAACTCCGGCACCGATTAGGGCAAAATATACTCAAGTTCGATGGGGGGAATATAATGACGGAGGAAAGGCTAAAGCAGTTGTTGCTAGCCCTTAAGCAGGGGCGGGTTAGCTTGGAGGAAGCCCTGGAAAAACTAAAAGTTCTGGGGTATGAAGAGCTGGGTTTTGCTAAAGTAGATCACCACCGGGCCTTGCGTAACGGTTTCCCGGAAGTAATTTTTGGGCAGGGGAAGACCGAAGAACAAATTGTAGCCATCGCCTGCCGCCTGGCGGCAGCCGAGACTACTGTACTGGTAACGAGGACCAACGAAAGTGTATATAAAGCTGTGGCTGAAAAATTGCCCCAGGCCCAATTTAATGCTCTGGCCCGTACCATTGTGGTACCGGCAGGAGAAATACCTCCTACCGGGGGCAGGGTGGCCGTCTTGAGCGCCGGTACGGCTGACCTGCCGGTAGCTGAAGAAGCTGCGGTCACGGCGGAAGTAATGGGCAATGAAGTGGAAAGGATATATGATGTAGGTGTGGCGGGTATTCACCGTCTGCTGGACCAGATGGAAAAAGTACGCCAGGTAGATGTGGTCATTGTAGTGGCCGGTATGGAAGGGGCTTTGGCCAGCGTAGTGGCCGGGATGGTAGCCCAGCCGGTCATTGCGGTGCCTACCAGTGTGGGTTATGGGGCGAGTTTTGGGGGCCTGGCGGCCTTACTGACCATGCTTAATAGCTGCGCTACCGGCGTGGGGGTAGTCAACATAGATAACGGGTTTGGAGCCGCGGCTCTGGCCACGTCTATTACCAGGCTTAAAAGGTAGTAATGGTATAATTCGCCTCCTTTTTGGGCAAAGCTATGGTTAAAGCCGCAGAGGAGGTGAAAGGAAGTGAACAACTGGCTGGGTGTTGTCATCCGATTTATTGTTTCCGCTTTAGTGCTCATGTTAGTGGGTTATCTGCTGCCGGGTATACGGGTAGCCGGTTTTACCGGGGCCCTTATTGCGGCGGTGGTCATCGCTGCTCTGGGCTGGTTGGCAGAAACCTTATTGGGTAAACGCATTTCGCCTCGCAGCCGGGGCATAGTAGGTTTCATCGTAGCGGCGGTGGTAATTTACCTGGCGCAATTCCTGGTACCTAATGTTCTGCGGGTAAATGTACTGGGTGCGCTCTTGGCAGCCCTGGTAATCGGGGTCATCGATGCCTTTGTGCCCACGGAGCTGCGCTAAGTGCGGCCGAAAGCGGGCCGGGCTTTTAGCCCGGCCCGCTTTTTGTTATAATGGGGAGAGGAGGTGCCGGTTGTTTTGACCAAGCAAGAGCGTATCCGCAATTTCTGCATTATTGCCCATGTAGACCACGGCAAGTCTACCCTGGCCGACCGTTTATTGGAATATACCGGTGCCTTGAGCCCGCGGGAAATGGTGGACCAGGTGTTGGATACTCTGGAACTGGAGCGGGAACGGGGTATTACTATAAAGCTACAGGCTGTACGCCTCTCCTATCGGGCCCGCAACGGTCAGGAGTACATTTTAAATTTAATCGATACACCGGGCCATGTGGACTTCACCTATGAAGTTTCGCGGAGCCTGGCGGCCTGCGAGGGGGCCCTGCTGGTGGTAGACGCCAGCCAGGGCATTGAAGCCCAGACTCTGGCTAATCTTTACCTGGCATTAGAGCACAACCTGGAGATTATACCGGTAATCAATAAAATAGATCTTCCTAATGCGGAACCGGAACGCGTGCGGCGGGAGCTGGAAGAGGTTCTCGGGTTGGACGGCAGTACCGTGATTCTGGCTTCGGCCAAAACGGGCCAGGGTACGGAGGAAATTTTAGAAGCTATTGTCCAGCGCATTCCACCTCCTAAAGGAGACGTGAGTCAACCTTTACAAGCTTTGATCTTTGATTCCCATTTCGATTCCTACCGGGGCGCTATCCCTTACGTGCGGTTGGTCCACGGGCGCATTGCCAAGGGGATGGTCATCCGCATGATGTCCACCGGCAAGGAGTTTGAGATAACTGAAGCCGGGGTGTTTACCCCGGCGCCCAAGCCGGTAGAATCCCTGGAGGCCGGCGAAGTGGGGTATTTGGCTGCCGGGATTAAGAATGTAAGGGATACCCGGGTCGGAGATACCATTACCAGCGCCGATAGGCCGGCTGCCGCTCCGTTGCCCGGGTATCGGCGAGTTACGCCTATGGTATATTGCGGCCTTTATCCGGTGGATTCGGAAAAATACGATGACCTGAGGGATGCTTTAGAAAAGCTTCAGTTGAATGATGCAGCTTTGGTCTTTGAACCGGAGACTTCGGCTGCCCTGGGCTTCGGCTTTCGCTGCGGTTTTCTGGGGCTCCTCCACATGGAGATTGTCCAGGAGCGCCTGGAGAGGGAATACGATTTAGAGCTTATTACTACCGCTCCCAGCGTAGTCTATAAAGTGATAAAATCCGGCGGGGAAGTACTTATGGTGGATAACCCCACTCATCTTCCCCCTCCGGGGACTATTGCTTCCATGGAAGAACCTTATGTGAAGGCTACCCTGATGTTGCCCTCCGAATACGTGGGCGCAGTTATGGAGCTCTGTCAAGAAAGGCGGGGCCTTTTTTTGGGGATGGAGTATCTTTCGGAAAAGCGGGTAATTCTTACTTATGAACTGCCGCTGGCGGAGATTATATATGATTTCTTCGACCAATTGAAATCCCGTACTCGCGGGTATGCTTCGCTGGACTATGAACTCGTGGGTTACAGGCCTTCCGACCTGGTAAAGCTGGATATTCTGATCAACAATGAAGTCGTGGATGCCCTTTCGGTAATCGTCCACCGCGACCGGGCTTACCAGCGCGGTCGGGCTTTGGTGGAGCGCTTAAAGGAGCTTATTCCGCGGCAGCTTTTTGACGTACCTATACAGGCGGCCATCGGAAGCAGGGTAATTGCCCGAGAAACCATAAGGGCTTTGCGCAAAAACGTCTTGGCCAAGTGTTACGGCGGGGACGTTACCCGAAAACGCAAATTGTTGGAGAAACAAAAAGAAGGTAAAAAGAGGATGAAACAGATAGGGAAAGTAGAAATACCCCAGGAAGCTTTTATGGCCGTATTGAGGGTGGATTAGGTGAACCTCTACATCCACCTTCCTTTTTGTAGAAAGAAGTGTCACTATTGTGACTTCCATTCCTATCCCGGGGTCTCCGCCTCCGGAGTCCGGCGCTACCTGCAAGCCCTGACCCGGGAAATGGAACTGGTAGCCGCTGCTTTGCGTCCGGGTAAAGCCGATACCCTTTACCTGGGAGGCGGCACTCCCACCTATCTGTCCGGTGGCGACTTATTGGGATTAATATCTCGGGTCAGGAATATCTTGGGTATAGAAGAAACGGCCGAGATTACCCTGGAGGTCAATCCCGGGACGGTTACGCTGCCCAAGTTAAAAGCCTTGCGCGCTGTCGGAGTTAACCGTCTTTCTCTGGGAGCCCAGTCCTTTAACGATAATATGCTGCGGGCTATGGGCCGCATACACCGGACCGAGGAGATATACCAGGCCTTTGATTGGGCCCGGAAAGCGGGGTTTGAGAACATAAACCTGGACCTGATATATGGTCTGCCGGGCCAAAGTTTATCTGACTGGGAGGATACCTTGAATCGGGCTCTGGCCCTGGAACCCGAGCATCTCTCTACCTACGCTCTGGAGCTAACGCCGGAAACCGTCTGGGGCCGGCGGCAAGCGGCGGGAAAACTTCGTCCGGCCGCCGAGGAAGAGATGGTGGCTATGTATGATAGGGCCAGGGCCAAGTTGAGAGCCGCAGGATATGAGCAATACGAAATATCCAACTTTGCCCGCCCCGGTTGGGAGTGCCAGCACAACCTGGTTTACTGGGAGAATAGTCCTTACTTGGGCTTAGGCGCGGGAGCCGCTTCCCATTGGGAGGGGGAGCGATGGCAAAATTATGCCTCTTTAGAGGCTTATTGCGAGGCCGTGGAAAAGGGAAAGTGGCCTATAGCGGAAAAGGAGATATTGACCCGACGCCAACAGATGGCGGAAACCGTTTTTTTGGGCCTGCGCCTGCTGCGCGGGCTTAGTTTAAAGGAATTTAGAAACCGCTTTGGAGAAGAATTGGTGGATGTTTACCAGAAAGAACTAGAGCGCCTAACTGCTTGGGGACTGGTGGAAGTACAGGGCGATCATCTTCGTCTTACAGAGAAGGGTATACCCCTGGCTAACGAAGTCTTTGTAGCCTTTATGTAGGCCCGGGCGAACCGCCGGAATTCTGGCGTATCCCCACTCTTGGGAGAGGAGGCGGAATTCTGACGTATCCCCAGTTTTGCTCCTAGGTCTGCTTGGCTTTCGCTCGCGAAAGTTTCCCTCGCGGGCCAAACTATCATTCAGCTTTAGAGCTTAAGGCGGACTTCCCGGCAGAATTTAAATATCCTGTCTCAGTTGCCGGCCTCAGGCCTCTCAAAAGCCTCGGGTCCGCCTTCGCTTTCGGCTTCATTAAGTTTGACTACCGCGAAGGCTTGTTCGCTCGCTTTCAAGTCCAAGCAGGCCTCCCCTGCAAAAAGTGGGGATACACCAGGGCGGAATTTGCTTGACAAATCGCCGGGCGGGTGCTATGTTTTTAATGAAAGTTTTTAGCACTCGACATACCTGAGTGCTAATCAAAAGAAGGTGAGTATCCATGCGGGTGGAGGGACGGAAAAGGAAGATTCTAGAGGCTATTATCTTAGATTATATTGCTACGGGAGAGCCGGTAGGTTCCCGTACCATTGCCCGGCGCTACAATTTAGGGGTGAGTCCGGCCACCATCCGCAATGAAATGGCCGACCTGGAGGAACTCGGCCTTATTGAGCAGCCTCATACTTCTGCCGGCCGCATCCCATCTGATTTAGGTTATCGTTATTACGTGGACTGTCTTATGGAGAAGCATGAGCTTAGTGCTGCCGAAAAGGAATATATTCGCCGGCGGTTCGAGCAAAAAATAGGGGAAATCGAACAGGTTCTGGCCGACGCTACCCGACTAATTGCCGAAATGACCAGCTATGCAGCGGTGGCGGTGGGACCTTATCAGGGGAAGTCGCATATTCAGCAGGTACAGCTGTTATATCTGTCTCCGGGCAAAGCCTTGCTGGTAGTGGTTACCAGCAACGGGTTGGTAGAACACCATCTATTTAATGTGCCGAAAGGAGTAAGCAGCCCCGAACTTTTCCGTCTTTCCTGTATGTTAAATGAGCGCCTGCAAGGCGTAATGTTGGAAGAGTTGAAACCGGCAGTGTTAAACAATGTTTATCGGGAACTTGTTTCCGAGCATAAGGAACTTTGTTCCCTTTTGATAGAGCTGCTGGAACAGCTGAGCAGATTGGAAAAAGAAGAGAGAATCTTTTTGGACGGCACTATTAACCTTTTCGAACAACCCGAATTCAGGAGTATTGATAAAGTTAAAGGGCTGTTATCTCTCCTGGAAAGGACCGAAACGTTACGCGAACTGTTTGCCGAAGGCCCTCCGGCAGGGCTTACCGTTAAGATCGGGCGGGAAAACAAGTATAAGGACATTAATAATTGCAGCATACTCACCGTAACCTATGAAATAAACGGAGAAGTTATCGGTAATGTAGGAGTTCTGGGACCTACGCGTATGCATTATTCTCGCACCATTTCTGTTCTGGAATATGTGGCGCGCAATCTCTCCCGGGCTTTAGAAAAGTTATGCGGTTAGGCCGGCACTTGGAGGTGTGTTTGGTCTTTTTGCCGGAAGGGGTGAAGGGGAAGTTTATGGCTAAGGAAAAGGAAGAACAGGTGAGAAAATTGCAGGACGACACGAACGGCGGCGGCCAAGGTAGAGACAGCATATCCGTATCTATCAATAAAAGGGGCGTCGAGGAAGGGACCGAGGAGGATACGGGCAAGAACGGTACACCCGAGGGAGCCCCGGCCGCAGGTTTAGAGGAAGGCGAAGCAGAAGGACGAGAGATAGAAAGCATAGATGAAGCCGGTGTAGTCGAGAAAAGTGAGGAAGAGAGAATTGAGGAAGGCGAAATCGCGGCCCTTAAAGAAGAGCTGGCGGCCAAACAGAGGGAGATAGAGACACTCCGTTCCCAGCTGGTGCGTTTACAGGCGGATTTTGACAACTATCGCAAGCGTGTCCGGCGGGAACAGCAAGAAGCCCAAGAAAAAGCTGCGGCTAACCTTATAAGGGAGCTTTTGCCTGTACTGGATAATCTAGGCTGGGCCTTGGAAACCGGCAGAGCCGGGGGAGAAAAGGGGTCACTGTTAACCGGTATAGAAATGGTTAGTCGCCAACTCTGGGACATTTTGCATAGGCAAGGGTTAACCGAGGTGGAGGCCGTAGGGCAACCCTTTAATCCTGCCTACCATGAAGTAGTAGCTACGGAAGAAACGGAAGATGTAGCTCGGCATAACTTGGTGATGGCGGAACTGCGCAAAGGTTATTTCTTGCACGGGCGTCTTCTGCGACCGGCCCTGGTAAAAGTGGCAGTGGCCGGCGGTTCCGCCGTTCAAGAGGGAAAGGGCGAAGAACGGGAAGAGAAAATTCCACGAGAATCTGAGGAGGAATAGGGGGTAGCATTATGGCGAATAAAGGCAAAGTGCTGGGTATTGATCTAGGTACTACCAACTCTTGTATGGCCATTATGGAAGGCGGTGAAGCGGTAGTAATTCCCAATGCCGAAGGTGGAAGGACCACCCCTTCGGTGGTGGCCTTCACCAAGGAAGGTGAGCGCCTGGTGGGCCTGGCTGCCAAGCGCCAGGCTATTATGAATCCCGAGCGCACGATTATGTCCATTAAGCGGCATATGGGAACCAGCCATAAAGTGAGGATAGATGATAAAGAATATACTCCTCAGGAAATTTCGGCCATGATTTTGCAGAAATTAAAGGCCGATGCCGAGGCTTATCTGGGAGAGAAGGTCACCCAAGCCGTTATCACCGTTCCGGCTTATTTTACCGACAGCCAGCGGCAGGCTACCAAGGATGCCGGCCGCATTGCCGGACTAGAAGTTTTACGCATCATAAATGAGCCCACAGCGGCGGCCCTGGCTTATGGTCTGGACAAGGGCGAAGACCAGACGATATTGGTTTACGACCTGGGTGGGGGCACCTTTGACGTATCTATCCTGGAGCTGGGCGATGGAGTCTTTGAAGTGAAGGCCACCAGCGGCAACAACCGCTTGGGCGGCGATGATTTTGATGAACGTATCATGAATTACCTTATAGATATCTGCCGGCGCGAACATGGTGTGGATTTGCGCCAGGATAGGATGGCCATGCAGCGCCTAAAGGAAGCTGCCGAGAGGGCTAAGATCGAGCTCTCCAGCGTTACCAGTACCAATATCAACTTGCCCTTTATTGCAGTTACTTCCAGTGGTCCGGTTCACCTAGATGTTACTTTGACGCGGGCCAAATTTGAAGAGCTTATTTCCGACCTGGTAGAAAAAACGGTAGAGCCCATCCGGCAAGCTTTGGCGGATGCCGGGCTTAAGCCCGAGGATATCGATAAGGTAATCTTAGTCGGTGGTTCCACGCGTGTTCCTTTGGTACAGGAAACGGTAAGGAGAATTTTAGGTAAGGAACCCCACAAAGGGATCAATCCTGACGAGTGCGTGGCCATGGGGGCGGCCATTCAAGGCGCAGTCTTGTCCGGAGAAGTAAGGGATATAGTGCTGCTGGATGTTACGCCCCTATCTCTGGGTATCGAAACCTTGGGCGGAGTATTTACCAAGATTATTGAGCGCAATACCACCATTCCTACTTCTAAAAGCCAAATCTTCACTACAGCGGCGGATAACCAGACGACGGTGGAAATCCACGTGCTCCAAGGCGAACGTCCCATGGCGGCTGACAACAAGAGCTTGGGCCGCTTCCTGTTGACGGGAATCCCGCCGGCGCCGCGGGGTGTACCCCAAATTGAAGTCAAATTTGATATAGACGCCAACGGCATTGTCCACGTATCGGCTAAAGATTTAGCCACCGGCAAGCAGCAGGCCATAACCATTAAATCTTCCAGCGGCTTAAGCGAAGAAGAAATTCAGCGTATGATTAAGGAAGCCGAAACGTATGCTGAAGCTGACCGGCGGCGCAAGGAAGAGGTGGAGACGAGGAACCAGGCGGATTCCCTTATCTATCAGGTAGAGCGTACGCTGAAGGAGTTTAAGGAGAAGGCCGACAAGGCAGATGTAGAGCGCATTGAACAGGCCAAGAAGGAGCTTCAGGACGCCCTGGGTGGCGCAGACATCGGTAAGATTAAGGAGAAAATGGAAGCCTTGTCCCAGGCCCTCTACGGCCTCACCACCAAGGTTTATCAGCAGGCTCAGGGAGCCTCCGGGCAGGCTTGGCAGGCTACCGGGACGGAAGGTCCTGGATCGGGCCGGGATAAGGTGGTAGACGCCGATTACCGTGTTATGGATGATGATAAGAAATAAGTGCCGGTGATGGTCATGCCGAAGCGCGATTATTATGAGGTCCTGGGGGTGGAACGGGGGGCCTCACAGGAGGAAATAAAAAAAGCTTACCGGCGCCTGGCACGGCAGTATCACCCGGACTTGAATCCGGGTAACAAAGAGGCGGAAGAAAAGTTTAAGGAAATCCAGGAAGCCTATGAGGTGTTAAGCGATCCGGAGAAGAGGTCCCGTTATGATCAATTCGGTCACGCCGGCGTAGAAGGTGGACCGGGCGCCGGTCCCGGCTTTGGCGGGTTTGATTTCGGCGGCTCGGCTACGGACTTTGGGGGCTTCGGCGACCTCTTCGACATGTTTTTTGGGGAGGCTTTCGGCGGCAGCCGAAGGCGCCAACCGGGTCCCCAGCGCGGTGCCGATATACGGGTGGACCTGGATATTTCTTTTGAAGAGGCGGCTTTTGGGGCGGAAAAAGAAATCGGGGTACCACGGCTGGAGAAGTGCCCTGACTGCGGTGGGTCCGGTGCTGCTCCGGGCACTTATCCGGTAAGCTGCCCGACCTGCCAGGGTACGGGACAGGTCCGGGTATCCCAGCGCACGGCCTTCGGCTATTTTCAAAGCATCCGTACCTGTCACCAGTGCCAGGGGACGGGTACTATTATCCCCAACCCTTGTAAAACTTGTCGCGGCCGTGGTCAAGTACACCGTACGCGTAAGATTAAGGTCAAAATTCCGCCCGGAGTGGATAACGGCGCACGGCTGCGTCTGGTAGGGGAAGGAGAAGCGGGCGAGCGGGGCGGGCCTGCGGGTGATCTCTACGTATATATTAATGTCCGGCCCCATAAGATCTTCCGCCGTGAAGGGTTTGACGTGATATGCGAGATACCTATATCCATGGTACAGGCTGCTCTGGGTGATGAGATAGAAGTGCCTACTTTGGACGGCAAAGCCCGATTAACCATACCTGAAGGAACGCAGAGCGGCACTTCTTTTCGCCTCAAAGGCAAGGGGATTCCCCGCCTAAACGGCGCAGGCCGGGGCGACCAGCATGTATTGGTACGCGTAGTCATTCCTAAGAATCTCACGGAGAAGCAGAAAGAGTTGCTGCGAGAATTCGCCCGTCTTTCCGGCTGGGAGCCCTCGGAAGAGGACAGGAATAATAAAGACAAAGGCTTTTTTAGGAAAGTAAAAGATGCTTTTATGGGTTAATAATAAGACTATGAAGTGGCAGGAGATTAGTATTACCATTGCCGAGGAGGCCGGCGAGGCGGCGGCTGATATTTTTTATGCAGTTGGGGCTCAAGGCCTGATCATCGAAGATGAGAGAAGCCCCCTCATCATTCGGGGTTATTTACCCCAGGATGCATTATGGCCTGACCGTTGGGAAAAGCTGAAAGAAGGTTTAAACCGGCTAGGCCGATATTTTCCGGATTGCTTGGTCGGGCTTTCTTGTAAGACCGTGAAGGAAGAAGACTGGGCTAACGCTTGGAAGGCTTATTATAAGCCGGTAAGAATAGGCAGTCGCCTGGTAGTCAAACCGAGCTGGGAGAATTATGTACCCGGGTCCGGGGAGATAATTATTGAGCTGGACCCGGGGATGGCCTTTGGCACGGGTACCCACGCTACTACGGCCATGGCCTTGGAAATGCTGGAAAAGTGGCTAGAACCGGGAGCTACGGTATATGATGTAGGTACCGGGTCGGGGATTATAGCCATAGCTGCGGCTTTGCTGGGTGCCGGCCGCGTAGTGGCTATCGATAACGATCCGGTGGCCTTGAAGGCGGCCCAGGAGAATGTAGAGCGCAACGGGGTGGCGGACAAAGTTAAAGTTCAACAAGGCGATTTGCTGCGTGGAGTGAAGGATCTGGCCGATTTGGTGGTGGCCAACATTGTGGCCGACGTACTCCTGGTTTTGCTCCCCCAAGCGTCCAGAGTTCTGCGTCCGGGAGGGCATATTATTCTAGGAGGTATTATTAGCCCGCGCTCCCCCGAAATGAGGGCAGCGCTGAAGGCTGAGGGGTTTACTCTAAGGGCGCAAAAGGTCCAGGGAGATTGGGTGACCCTGGTGGCGAGGAAAGGGTGAGCCACGTGGCCCACCATTTTTTTATACCTGATGAGCAGCTTAATAGCCCCAAGGTGATTCTTCGAGGGGAAACGGGCCATCATGCTTCTCGGGTTTTACGCTTGAGAATAGGGGAGGAGATAACCTTAGCTGACGGCCGGGGAGGACTTTTCAAAGGGCGGGTGACAGCAGTTCGTAAGGGAGAAGTGGAGGCAGACGTGTTGGAGCCCCTTGCCTCCAGTGAGCCCCCCTTATCCGTTACTTTGTTGCAGGGAATACCCAAGGGCGACAAGATGGAATTAATTATAGAGAAATGTACCGAATTGGGAGTTAAGAGGATAGTGGCGGTACTTACGGAAAGGGTAATAACCCACTTGGAGGATAAGACGGCGGCCAGGAAGAAAGAGCGCTGGCAGAAGATAGCCAGGGCGGCGGCTCAGCAGAGCCGCCGCAGTTATGTACCCCTGGTAGAGGGTCCTATAGAGCTGGCTTCAGCTCTGACCCGGCTTCCCGGCCAAACTCTCCTGCTGGTACTTTGGGAAGAAGAGCGGAGCCTGGGATTAAAGGAGGTGTTGTCCAGGGTAAAACCTCCTGCTCATGTGGCCCTTCTGGTAGGTCCGGAAGGGGGCTTAAGCCGTACGGAAGTGGAACTGGCCCGGCAGGCAGGAGGACGGGTGATAGGCTTGGGACCGCGTATTTTGCGCACCGAGACAGCGGGTTTGGTCTGTCTGGCCGCCCTTATGTATGAATGGGGAGATCTGGGAGGAGGTGCTGGGGATGGCAGCACCGCGGGTGGCACTGACCAGCTTGGGGTGTAAAGTGAACCAGAACGAATTGGAAGCTTTTAAAGGTCTTTTTCGCTCTGCCGGCTACGAAATAGTGCCCTTCGAGGACCGGGCGGACGTTTATGTGGTGCATACCTGTACGGTTACCCACCTGAGCGACCGGAAATCCCGACAGATGATTCGCCGGGCCCTGCGCAACAATCCGGAGGCGGTGGTGGCGGTTACCGGCTGCTATGCCCAGGTGGCCCCGGAAGAGGTTCTGGGCATTCCCGGGGTGGATGTGGTAGTGGGCACCAAAGATAGATCCCGGGTGGTAGAACTGGTAGAAGAGGCTCGCCGTACCGGGAAAATTATCAACGCGGTAAGGGAACTGGAAGAGGGCGAGCCCTTTGAGGAGTTACCTGTAAGTCAGGTCCACAGGGCCAGGGCTTTTATAAAAATTCAGGAGGGCTGTGAGGAGTATTGTACTTACTGTATAGTCCCTTACGCACGGGGGCCCTTGCGCAGTAGAGCCCCGGAACTGGTGGTAGAAGAAGTCCGAAAGCTGGTGGCGGCCGGTTATAAAGAAATAGTTTTGACCGGGGTCCACACCGGTGCCTATGGCCGCGATGCGCAGCAGGGCATCGATTTGAGTTATTTGCTCCGGCAACTCCTGAAACTGCCCGGCTTGGGGCGGATCCGGGTGAGCTCCATCGATCCCTTGGATTTTACGCCGGAATTGATCCGTACTTTAACGGAAGAGGAAAAGATCTGCCCTCATTTTCACATTCCTCTCCAAAGCGGAGATGACTTTATCCTTCAGCGCATGGGAAGGCGGTATACCAGCAGGGAATATTTACATCTGCTTCGCCTACTGCGTTCCGGAAGGCCTCGCGCCGCTATAACTACCGATATTATAGTGGGTTTCCCGGGTGAAAAAGAGGAGCATTTCCGCCATACTCTGGAAGTAGCCCAAGAGGCCGCCTTTGCCCGTATCCATGTATTTCCCTATTCTCCTCGGGCAGGTACGCCGGCGGCCGCCATGCCGGAGCAAGTAGAACCCGAAGTTAAGAAAGAGCGCGTGGCCCGCCTAAGGAGTCTGGCTAAAAGGCTGGAAGAGGAATATGCCAGGAGCTTTTTAGGAGAGGTTATGGAGGTTCTGGCCGAGGAGATGATAAGTGAAAAAGAAAGTCTTTGGGAGGGCCATACCGGTAATTATCTAACGGTCGTTTTTGCTGCAGCAGGAGATTGGACAGGACGCTTGCTGCCGGTGCGGCTTCTGGAATGGCGTACGGACAAAGTTTGGGGCGAAAAAATTTCCTAAGAACGGCAAGCGGTTTGCGGGAAGGATTTTGGCCAGAAAGGGAGAAGGAATACAATAGCGGCTATTTACCGAACAAATTATAGATTTATTATAGAGGGGGCCCAAAGATTTATGTCCGAATGCATTTTTTGCAAAATAATAGCCGGAGAACTGCCGGCAGAAATGGTTTACCAGGATGAATATGTAGTTGCTTTTAAGGATATTCGACCGGTAGCTCCGGTGCATATTTTGTTAGTTCCTCGCAAGCATATTCCGGACCTAACGGCCATTACGGAGGAGGACGCCAAGATTATCGGTCACCTTCATCTGGTAGCCGTTAATCTGGCCCGTGAACAGGGATTGGCCGACCGGGGCTTTCGCCTGGTGAATAATTGTAAACAGGAGGGCGGGCAGGTCATATACCATCTCCATTTTCACCTCCTGGGAGGAAGACAGCTCAGGAACCTTTGCTGAAAGCTAAACTTAGTTAGAGGGGATAACCGATGAAATGCGGTTACTGTACGGAAGTATGTCCCCAATTGGCCATAAGAATGATCTGACGTGACGCCGGGAACAAGGGAGCAGCTACGTTGCACAAGGCAAGGATAAAGTCCCTGTAAGGCTGAGAGGAAAAAAGAGATAAATGTGGAATAAAGTAAATCCGTAGAGGATAGACAGAGTAATCAGCTCCTGGGGTACGGCCACGCATGAAAATAGGGTTGTTTTCTTACTAACCGGTCATGCCCGAGGGGTGTAACCATTTTATGGAAATACACCTAAAGGCTATTTCCGTACCAAAAGTATTAGGCGGCAACGAAGAATTTAACTTGGGCCTGGCGAGAGGAAAACGGCAAAATGTGTGGAATAAATAGCTATAGGGGCATACAGAGCGAGCGCCACAGGAAACAGCCACAGGAAACAGCCACAGGAAACCTGGGGTAAGGAAAGTAAAAGATAAGTAGTAAGGGAAGTATAAGTACAAGGGCAAAAAAGGATTAAGGGAGCTTAAGATAGCGCAAGATGGTGAAGTACGCGGGGTTCTTAATGATCATTAGGTCCTCTATTAGTAGTCGCAGTAGGGCCGGAGGGAGGGATAAGGTCAGGTGAGCGAGGTTAGAGTTGGTAAAGATGAAACCTTGGACAGTGCCTTGCGTCGATTTAAACGTCTTTGCCAGAAAGCAGGAGTGCTCGCGGAGATCCGTAAACGTGAGCATTATGAAAAGCCTAGTGTCAGGCGCAAAAAGAAATCGCAGGCCGCTAAGAGGCGGCGCTGGCGCTAAAGGAAGAAAGGGGAAAGGGTTTACGCTTGAGTGTTTTGCCTTCCCTCCAGAGAGTTTGCTTTAAGTCTGCCCGTCAAAGCGACTACTGAGAAAGGAAGCCCGGTCTGTTTTAGGCCGGGCTTTTTTATGCCGGGTGGCTGCTTTTCGCAGGGGGAGACAGAAGAAGTGGGGATGATTCTCGGCCGGGCTGTTGGGCCGGCGTAAAACCCAGCGAAACAGCCTCGCATAAGGCACACATAAGAAGCTCCTAGAGAAAAGGGGCGATAACCTCGTTCAGGAGGGTCTTTTTCTGGGGGAAAAGGCATAGATTAGTGGGAGGGAGGGGCGGCTATGGCCAGACGCCTTAAGGCCAGAAGGCTGGCCAACCGTATCCGGCAGGCTAAAAGGCAGGTGACTGACTTCTTAGATTTACCCCCTGAAGCGGTCTTAGATTTGCCCCGCTTAACCCTCATCGGCAATAGCAGACTTATCGTGGAAAACCACCGCGGCCTTATCGCCTATGAGAAAGACCTGGTCCAGGTTAGCGTCACTTTGGGAGAAATAAAAATTAACGGTGAGGATCTAAAACTCAGGGTTGTTCGCCCGGAGGCCATTACGGTGGAAGGGATAATCAAAAGGATAAGCCTGGGGTGATAGGGAGGAAAACTGGCCCATGTGGCGCAGATGGATGGCCTTCCCAGAAGGTTACGTCATTATAGAAATTCAAGGCCAGAAGCTAGAGAAGTTTTTCAACCTGGCCCTCAACCGCAATATTACTTTCTGGGACCTCAATCGCCTATCTGGAGAGAAAATACAAGCCTGCATGTCTCTCCGCCATTTCTTGCGCCTGCGGCCGGTGGTTCGTCAGACCGGTTGTCGCGTGCGGATCCTGGACAAACAGGGACCGTATTTTTGGTGGCGTCGGCTGAGAAAGAGGCGGGTGTTTCTTTCCGGGTTCCTTCTTTTCCTTGCGGGCCTCTATCTTCTCTCCACCTTTGTCTGGGTAGTGGACGTGCTACCTTTAAATGAACTTAAAAAAGTTAGCCGTGAACAAATACTGGCCGCAGCAGAATCTTCCGGTTTAGGTAGGGGGGCCTGGAAAGGCAAATTGAACGTGCGCCATATAGAACAGGAAATATTATTGAAGGTGCCCCAACTGGCGTGGGTGGGGGTGAGCTTTCGGGGGGCTACGGCCCGGATAGAGGTAGTAGAAAAACTCTTTCCTCCTCCGGGAACGGAAACCGAACTGCCGGCGCACATCCTGGCGGCCAAGGACGGCCTTATTACTGAAATACTAGTTTTAAGCGGCCAGGGAAGAGTAGCCGTGGGCGATACGGTTCGCCAAGGGGATATTCTCATTTCCGGCATAATTTTGCCGCCACCGGCCGAAGGACCACCGGAATCTGGTACACAGAACACCTCCCCGCTACAGCCCCGCCTGGTCCGGGCCAGGGGTATTGTACGGGCCCGCGTCTGGTATGAAGTTGAGGCCGAAGTCGGGAAAGAGGAAGTTAAAGAGATTTTGACCGGGCGACAGGCCACAGCCCTGTTGTTACGTCTGCCCCATCGTGAAATCCTGCTAAAGGGGGAAGCAGCCTCTCCTTTCACTACCTACAGGCAAGAAAATAAGATTTTGCGCCTGCCTTCCTGGAGGAATTTTACTATACCTGTCGAACTGATTATTATGACTTATTTTGAAACCTCAGTAGAGCGGGCGCTCCTCACCCGGAAACAAGCCGAAGCCCGAGCTCAAGAGCAGGCCTTAGCTGCTCTAAGAAGGGTAATACCGGCCCGCTCTAGGATACTGGGAGAAAAGATAGTACAAACCTGGGAGGAAGGAGGGCATTGGCGAGTTGGAGTGATGGTGGAGACCGAAGAAGAAATTGGCCAGACAGTAACCCTTACTAAAGAATAATTCCCGGGACCCCTGCGCTTTACTGTAACGGGAGAATGGAGTATAATAAATTGTCGCACAAGTAACATCGAGGAGGTTGAGGGTCAAGTTTGGCCGAACAACTGGAAGTTAAACTTGTACTGGGGAACAACGGCGAGGCTGCTACTCTCTTCGGTAACCGTGATGAAAACTTGAGGTATATTGAGGAACACGCAGGAGCCAGGATTATCGCCAGAGGGAATGAAGTGTATATTTCGGGCGAAAAGGCCGAAGTGCAAGAGATAGAAGAGCTTTTTCGCCAATTGATGGGGCTGGTTCGATTGGGCACTAATATCAATACGGCCACTATAAACTACGCTTGGAACCAAGTGCGCCAGCGCCAGAAGAAGGTGAATTGGAGCCCGGATTTGGCTGAAGCTTTAGGAGAGGTTCTTTATATTACCCCGAGAGGAAAGCAGATCCGGCCCAAGACCTTGGGCCAATTGCGCTATGTACAGGCCATGAGGCAGCACGACATCGTTTTCGGCATTGGACCTGCCGGAACGGGTAAAACCTACCTGGCCGTAGTTATGGCGGTAAGTGCGTTGCGTTCGCGAAGCGTAGAGCGTATAATTCTGGCACGCCCGGCAGTAGAGGCGGGAGAGAAGCTGGGCTTTCTGCCGGGAGACCTCCAAGAAAAAGTAAACCCTTATTTGCGCCCGTTGTATGATGGGCTGTATGATGTTCTGGGGATGGAACTGGCACAGAAATATATGGAGAAGAATATCATTGAAGTAGCGCCCCTGGCTTATATGCGCGGACGTACCCTGGATGATGCTTTTATAATCCTGGATGAAGCCCAGAACACCACCTCCGAACAGATGAAGATGTTTTTAACGCGCATCGGCTTCGGCTCCCGCGCGGTTATTACCGGCGATGTGACGCAGATAGATCTGCCGCGGGAGGTGCCTTCCGGATTAGTAGAGGCTCAGCGTATCCTTCAGGGGATTGAAGGGATTGCCTTTGAGTATCTAACCGAAGCCGATGTAGTAAGGCACCCGCTGGTCCAAGATATTATCAAAGCCTACGAAAGGAGCGAACGGGTGTGGCGTGGCAATGGCTCCTAGGCCAGCTACGTTCACTTTGGGCTCGCACGGAACGTAACCTGGTTACTAGGCGTACCCTCTGGGGAGGGGTTTTATTTTTGCTGGGCATCGCCATTACCGCTATAGATTTTCTGCCGCAGAAAATGGATCTAAAGGTCGGTCAGCCCAGTCCCAGAGATTTCAAAGCGCCTCAGGGGATCGTATATGAGAGCGAAGTATTGACGGCCCGAGCAAGAGAAGAAGCTGCTCGCAAGGTAGAACCCATTTATAAAATAGATACCACCGTAACCGAACGCCTCATAACCCAGGTAAATGCAATTTTCCAGAGCCTACGGCAAATCAACAGCCCGGGTACGGATTTAAAAGAGCGAGTTGCTCAAATGGAGGCCGCTCTGTCCGCAATAGAACTGAACGGCACCACCAAGGAAGTCCTGGCCGGGGCCGACGGGGTTCAATTAAACAATCTGGAGGAACAACTGGTTCAGATTATACGCCGCAACATGCAAGGGGCTATTTCGGCGGACGCTCTGGAATCCACCCGACAGAAGATGCAGTCCGAAATAGAGGACTTGAAGATAGAGGCCAAATTCAAGCCTTTCTTGGTGGCGGTTATCCAACACCTGGACCTGAAACCCAACTTGATCTATGACGTATCCGCTACTCTCCAAAGGCAGGAAAAAGCGCGGGCAGAAGTGGCGCCGGTACAGGTGACCATTCGTCAGGGAGAAAAGATCGTAGGGGACGGAGAGATCGTCACCGAAGAGGATATTGAAGCTTTGCAAAAATTGGGCCTTCTGCGGTCGGATTCTTCCTGGAGCAGCCTGTTGGGCTTGATATTTTTACAAGGGGTTTTGGTATTTTTAGTTCTCTTTTACTTACGCAGCTTTAAGAAACAGATCTACGCCAGTGACCGTCTTTTGTTTTTGCTGGGGCTCCTTTGGCTGATATTTCTTCTTTTCGCCCGCGGGGTGACAGCCATAAGCCTGGGTAACCGCCCCGAGGTCTCCAAGTTGGTGGGCTATCTCATCCCGGTAGCTGCCGGTTCCATGCTGACTGCCATCCTTCTGGAAGCTCAGGTGGCGGTGGTCTTTACTCTATTTTTAGCTTTAGAGGCGGGCATTATTAGCGGTAATTACTCCCAATTTATCATCGTCGGTATTATAAGCGGACTGACCGGAATCTATTGCGTTTCCCACTTGGACCAGCATTCCAGCCTCGCCAGGTCCAGCCTCCACCTGACTCTGGCCAATATGCTCGCGGTGGTCGCCCTGGGGTTGCTCATGAATCATTCTCTATTTCAACTGAGCATTGCAGTAGGGCTAGCTCTGGCCAACGGGGTTCTGTCCACCGTATTAACCATCGGCTTCCTTCCTTTTTTGGAAAATACCTTTGGCCTTACTACTCCGGTTAAGCTCCTGGAGCTCTCTAATCCCAACCATCCTCTGTTGAAGAGGCTGCTTTTGGAAGCGCCGGGAACTTACCACCACAGCATTCTGGTAGGCAATTTGGCCGAGGCGGCTGCCGATGCCGTGGGGGCGGACTCTCTATTGGCCAGGGTGGGAGCTTATTATCACGATATCGGCAAACTAAAGAGGCCGTACTTTTTCATAGAGAACCAGGTAGGCAATGAAAATCCCCATGATAAGCTGTCGCCCTCTTTAAGTACCTTGATTATCTCCTGCCATGTAAAGGACGGGCTGGACCTCGCCCGGGAATACCATCTGCCGGAAGTGGTGCAGGATATCATCGCTCAGCATCACGGTACTACTCTCATATCCTTCTTCTACCATAAAGCCTGCGAAAAAAATCATAGTGGTGAGGTAGATGAGGAAGACTTCCGCTATGAGAGCCCTAAACCTCAAAGCAAAGAAGCAGCTATAGTAATGCTGGCAGACAGCGTAGAAGCAGGAATCCGGTCTCTGCCCAAGCTAACGCCCGGGCGCATGGAAGGTTTTGTCCGCAAAATCATTAAAGAAAAGCTGGAAGATGGACAATTAGAAAACAGCAATCTCACCTTTAGAGAGCTAGCTATAATAAGCGATGCTTTTGTGCGCGTTTTGAACGGCATCTTCCATTCGCGGGTAGAGTATCCAGAAGCGGTCCTAAAGGAAATGGAAAGGAGAAAGAGCCGGAATGGAGTGCTTCATAAACAATCAGCTGGCTGAGCCCCTGGACCCTGCCTGGGAAGAATTGTTAAAAAATCTTTTGACGGAGGCGGCTCGCCTGGAGGGCGTACCGGAGGAAGCGGAGGTAAGCCTGACTCTGGTGGATGATACCCAGATGCGCCAGTTGAACCGCGCCTATCGCGGAGTGGATAGCAGTACCGACGTTCTGTCTTTTGCTCTTCAAGAAAAGCTCCCGGAGGAACCGGAGGTCCAGGGTGAGGAAGAAGGGCTGCTCCTGGGGGATATTTTTATCTCCTTAGAAACTGCCCGACGCCAGGCGGTAGCTTATGGCCACTCTCTGGAAAGAGAAATAGGCTTTCTGGCGCTCCATGGTTTTCTCCACCTGTTAGGATATGATCACGCTACTAAAGAGGCCGAAGAGACCATGCTCCGCCGCCAAGAAGAGATTTTATCCAAGGTGGGGCTGGTGCGTGCGTAGAAAATTTCAACCGGCCTTGAGCGGCCTTTGGTATGCCTTGCGCACCCAAATTAATATGGCCGTGCACCTGAGCGCGGCTGCCGTGGCGATCTTCCTGGGATATTATCTGAAAGTACAGGAATGGGAATGGGTGACCTTAGTTTTAACCATAGTTCTAGTGCTGGCGGCGGAAATGATGAACACGGCCGTGGAAGTGGTGGTCAACCTTTACAGCCCTCGCTACCATCCTCTGGCTCGGGTGGCTAAAGATGTGGCGGCCGGCGCAGTCTTACTGACCGCTTTGGGAGCGGTGGTCATCGGCCTCCTAATTTTTTTACCCAAACTGTTGAGGCTTATTATAGGCTAGTTCCTCTGATGGTACGGTAAAATATTCCAGATGGCTTAGTATAAGGCCCGGGGGAGAGCAGGCCTAGTTCGGCTATTAAATCCAAGGTGCCGGAAGTAAGGCGGTACTCACTGATTTGTTTCAACGGCACCCAGCGGGCCTCCAGCACATCGGAATCTGGACGAAGCTCACCGGAGGCATATTCAGCCCAGAAATCCACCAGTATATAATGATATTTTACTTTACCCTCGGAATCGGTATGAATGCTGTCCAGGACGGCTACAGGCGGGCCGACCAGGATGCTAATGCCGCATTCTTCGGCGATCTCCCTTTCCAGGGCTTGGATTAGAGTTTCGCCTGTTTCTACCCGGCCTCCGGGTATACTCCATAGTCCACGGGCCGGCTGTTGTCCCCGCCTTACCAGGAGCAATTCCTCACCCTTCAAGATAACAGCCCCTACGCCCACCATAGGTTCACAGGGATAGCTGCGTGACAATTTAAGCTCCTCCAGTTTTAATTTTCCATACTTAGGGTTATTATTTAATTAGATTATATTTTTTTCGCCCAATTCCTGCTCCATATATCGATGTTTTTAGCGCTCGAAGGAGCTATAATAATGATGAAAAACCAGGTTGGGCGGCGAAACGGTCCGGATGGACATGATCTCGAAAGAGCTATAATAAGGAGCTATAATAATGATGAAAACCTATGATCGGGAAGAGCTGCTCCGAGCTGCGGCGGACGCCCAGAAGAGCGCCTATGCTCCTTACTCGGGCTTTCGAGTAGGAGCAGCTCTGCTTACTAGCCGCGGCAGGATTTATCAGGGATGTAACATTGAAAATATTTCTTATGGGCTGACCGTCTGCGCGGAAAGGGTGGCCCTCTGGAAAGCTCTTTCGGAAGGAGAGCGGAGTTTTGTAGCCCTGGCGGTAGTGGGAGGCGAACTGCCCGCATGCTTTCCTTGTGGCGCTTGCCGACAGGTCTTGGTGGAATTCGCTCCGGATTTAGAGATAATAACCGGCCAACCCGGGCAGAGCCTCGTCTTAAGACGGCTGAGCGAACTTTTACCCGACGCCTTTAATTTTAAGGAGTAGGCGGTTATGGAGAAGAAAGAAGCCTACCGTTCAGGATTCGTAGGGATTATTGGCCGGCCTAATGCCGGAAAATCCACTTTGCTTAATGCTTTGGTAGGGCGCAAAGTAGCCATTATGTCCGATAAACCCCAGACTACACGCCATAAGATTCTGGGAGTTTATACCGATGACCGAGCTCAGATTATTTTTCTCGATACCCCGGGCATACATAAGCCCAAGCATCTTTTGGGTGAGTATATGGTTAAAGTGGCGCAACAGACTTTACGTGAAGTAGAGGTTATCGTTTATGTAGTGGATGCTTCGGTAGAGCCCGGTGGGGGAGAGGAATATATCCTGGATACTCTTAAAGGAATAAGCACACCGGTTATTCTAGTATTGAACAAAATGGATCTGACTGCACCAGCCCAACTGGTGCGAGTGGAGGAGTTTTTTCGCGCCCGGTTTGCACCGGCAGCGGTACTGGCCGTTTCGGCTTTAAAAGGAACTAATGTGAGTGAGTTACCGCCTTTGATAATACAATACCTCCCCTTTGGCCCCCTGTACTATCCGCCCGAGCAGGTGACGGATCAGCCGGAAAACTTGATTATTGCCGAACTCGTGCGGGAAAAGATTTTACTGTTAACCGAAGAAGAGGTGCCCCATTCGGTAGCCGTGGTGGTCGAAGAAATAACTCCGCGTGGCGGAGGTCGTCTCTATATTGCAGCCACTATATACGTAGAAAGAGATTCGCAAAAAGGCATTCTCATCGGTAAAGGGGGGGGAAAGCTAAAAGAAATAGGCACGCTAGCTCGCCAGGAAATAGAAGGGCTTTGGGGGAATCCAATCTATCTGGACTTGAGGGTCAAGGTAAAAAAAGACTGGCGTCGGCAGGAATCGGCTCTGAAGCAACTAGGGTATCGTTAAGGCCGGAAAGTTGGCAAAAGGAGACCAGTATAGGCCGCTGGTTTTGGGCAAGCCTATAGGTTAAAGGACGTCCCTTTTTAGGAGGGGAAACCTGTGAGACCTAGCGAAATTTTTTGGGAGATTTTTGCAGCTACAGGGCATATAGGCATTTATTTGCTCTACAAACGACATCAAGAATACGAATTTAAAATAGGTTGGCACCAGAACGGAGCAGAGATATCAAGGGAGGAGCCGAAGAACTCTATAATAGGGTAGACCCTTATGCCACCAGCACGGCACCTTTAGAGGAGAAAATGGCTAAAAATTATTTTCGGGATAATAAATTGACACTAGGCAGGTAAACAAAATGTCTGGCCTTTATCAAGTCAGAGGAATAGTTCTTTCCACCCGGGATTTTCAGGAGACAGATCGGATTCTGCATATTTTAACCCCTAACCGCGGAAAAATCACGGCCATCGCCAAGGGGGTGCGTAAGGCCAAAAGTAGCTTAAGAAGCGGTACGCAACGCTTGTGTCTGGCCCGTTTCTTGCTTTACGAAGGGAAGAGTATGGCCACGGTTACCCAGTGCCAGGTAGAGGATTTCTTCGGCCCTTTGAGGGAAGATCTTACCAGGCTGCTTAACGCCTGTTACCTGGCCGAAATAGCGGAAGCGGCCACCCTCCCAGGGCAGGCCAATGCCGGTATGTTTTGGCTATTGCAAAAGAGCCTGCACCTCCTAACCCGGGAGGAACCTTTTCTGGTAGCCCGGGCCTTTGAAGCTCGTATGATCCATCTCTTGGGGGTTGCTCCCCGGCTGAGCGTTTGCGCGGCCTGCGAAAGCCCCTTGGAAGGTGAAAGAGCTATAACCGTAGCTCCTGGAGCCGGCGGCGCTCTATGCCGGAACTGCCGGGGAAAGCATGGGCCAGAACACCTTTTATCTAAGGAGACTCTGGCCGTCTGGCGGCGATTAATGGAGACAAGCATATACTACCTCCGGCGGCTAAAACTCTCGCCCCGGTGTAAAAGCGAACTGGCGGAAGTTATGCCTGCTTATTTGGAATACTATTTAGACAGGAAGTTAAAATCCCGCGCTTTAATAGAAAAAATCGAGGGGGATGCCTATGAGTACGGAACTAGAGAAAATTGACATCTTGCGTAAACGTTTAGGGCTCACTTACCGGGAGGCCAAAAAGGCCCTGGACGAAGCCGGCGGCGACGTGGTAGAAGCCTTGATCAGGTTTGAGGAGGGCAAGAAAGAGGAGGTCATAGAACAGCTGGAATCCTGGGGAGGAAAGTTTTTAGCGCGTATTAAAGAGATCCTGCAAAAGGGAAATGCTACCAAGATAAAGATCAAAAAAGACGGTAAAACCGTAGCTGAAATCCCCGCTACTGCCGGTGCCCTGGGCGTTATGGGAGTATTGGCCAGCACCGAGCTGGCCATTCTGGCGGGAATCAGCACGGTGGCCGCCCTGTTTAATCGCTATACGCTGGAGCTCGAACGTCCCGGCGGACAGGTGGAAGAGCATACCTTGAATCTGCCGGATAAAGAGGCCGGAAATACCGGAAGTTGACATCGTACGCTTACTCTGTTAAATTATTTAAGAGGAGGAGAAGCTCCCGTCCCGGGGTGGGGCGGGTTTTTTATGTGGGAAAAGGCCACCTCTCCCCCGAATTAGCCTTAACCAAAACCGAATGGGAGTGCTTTTACCGTGAATTTTCAACAGCTTATCCTGGCTTTGCAAAATTTTTGGGCCGAGCAAAATTGTGTAATTCAGCAGCCCTATGATCTGGAAAAAGGTGCAGGTACTATGCACCCGGCGACCTTCCTGCGGGTTTTAGGCCCGGAACCTTGGCGGGTAGCCTATGTAGAGCCTTCCCGGCGTCCTACGGATGGCCGTTACGGCGAAAATCCGAACCGGTTGCAGCATTATTACCAGTTCCAAGTTATTTTGAAACCCTCTCCGCCGGACGTGCAGGAAGTTTATCTTAGAAGTTTGCAGGCGATAGGTATTAACCCTTTAGAACACGACATCCGCTTCGTAGAAGACAACTGGGAATCGCCCACGCTGGGGGCTTGGGGTTTGGGATGGGAAGTATGGCTGGACGGAATGGAGATCACCCAGTTCACCTATTTCCAGCAATGCGGCGGCTTCGACCTCAAGCCGGTTAGCGCGGAAATCACCTACGGCCTGGAGCGGCTGGCCATGTATATCCAAGAAGTGGATAGCGTTTTTGACATTGAGTGGGCGGACGGCATAACCTATGGGGACATTCACCACCAAACCGAAGTGGATTATTCTCACTATAATTTTAATGCCGCGGACACCGATATGCTCTTTTCCCTTTTTAACATCTATGAAGCTGAAGCTAAACGCGTTATAGAACAGAAACTAGTCCAACCGGCTTACGATTACGTCTTAAAATGCTCTCACACCTTTAACTTGTTAGACGCCCGGGGGGCCATCAGCGTTACGGAAAGGACAGCTTACATAGCCAGAGTGCGTCACCTGGCCCGCTTATGTGCGGTGGCTTACCTGGAACAACGAGAGAAGTTGGGTTATCCCCTCCTGAAGACTGCTTCCGTAAAGGGGAGCGACCTGCTGGTGGCAGACAAGCCTTTTTGTGGGAAAGACACCAAAGACAGCTTGGATATCAAGGAGGGGTGAGTTTTGGTACGCGATCTTCTCTTCGAAATAGGGACAGAAGAAATGCCGGCCCGCATACTACCTTCCACTCTGGAACAGATGGAAGAGTTGACCGCCAGACTATTGCACGAAGAGCGTCTCTCTTACCACAGCCTGACCGCCTTTGCCACGCCCCGCCGTCTGGCCCTTTATATAACCGGGCTGGCCGAAGTACAGCAGGAACTAGTCCGAGAAATCAAAGGTCCCCCGGCCAAGGCGGCTTTTGATGCCGAGGGTAAGCCTACCCGGGCTGCTCTGGGTTTCGCCGAAAATCAGGGGGTAAAGGTGGACGAGCTGGAGGTACGCCAGCTCCCGGCAGGCGCTTATGTCTTTGCCGTTAAGCGGGAAGCGGGCCGTCCAACGCTGAGCGCCCTGCCGGCTATTTTAAAACGAGTAGTAGAAGAACTGACCTTCCCTCGTCCTATGCGCTGGGGCGATTTGGAAATCCGTTTTATCCGCCCTATCCGCTGGTTATTGGCCCTCTTTGGTCCGGAGGTAGTACCTCTAGAGCTAGCCGGGCTGAAGGCGGATCGCTTTACCTACGGGCATCGCTTTCTGGCTCCTGGACCTCATCGGGTAGATCTTCCCCGGGATTATTTCCGCGTACTGGAGCAGAACTACGTAATTGCCGATCATCGCCGGCGGCGGCAGATGGTCTGGGAAAAAGTAGTCAACCTGGCCCGGGAAGAGGGCGGTATAGTACAGGAGGACCCTGAACTATTGGAAGAAATAACCTTTCTGGTAGAGTATCCCGCGGCCGTTTGCGGTCGCATAGAAGAAAAATATTTACAACTCCCCCGTGAAGTAGTTACTACGCCCATGCGCGAACACCAGCGTTACTTTCCCGTTTGGGCCCCTCAGGGAGAAAGGTTGTTGCCTCTCTTTATAGCGGTACACAATGGGACGGAAGATCACCTGGATAATATACGCCGGGGATATGAGAAGGTACTCAAGGCTCGTCTGGCAGATGCGACCTTCTTTTATCAAGAGGATCGCAAGGCCCCCCTGGCCAGTAAAGTTCCCAAGCTGGAGCACATTCTTTTCCAGGAAAACTTGGGTACCATGATGGCCAAAGTGATACGCTTAAAAAAACTATCCCTTTACTTCGCCCGGACCCTGGATTTGCCGGAGAAACTCTGGCCGTTGGTGGAAAGGACGGCTGAGCTGGCCAAGGCCGATCTGGTTACCAGCATGGTATATGAGTTTCCCGAACTCCAGGGGATTATGGGGGCGCATTATGCTGCGCTGGATGGCGAACAAGAAGAGGTGTGCCGCGGTATCAGGCAGCATTACTGGCCGCGCTTTGGGGGCGATCGCTTACCCGACTCTTTGACCGGGATGGCGGTGGGTTTAGCCGACCGCACGGATACCTTGGTGGGATGCTTTGCCAGCGGGCTCATTCCCACCGGCTCCCAAGATCCTTTTGGCCTTCGCCGGCATGCTCAAGGAGTAGTGGCTATGGCCGTAGAGCTTAACCTGAAATTTTCCCTGGAGGAAGCCATCACCACCGCCTACCAGATCTATGAAGACAGCCATATAAGGCTGCCCAGAACCTTGACGCAAGTGAAGGAGGATCTCCTGGGCTTTTTCCGGGCCCGGCTGGAGCATCTTTTGGGCGAAAAGGGGATACGGTATGATGTAGCGGATGCCGTGCTGGCCGTGGGTTGGGACGATTTGGCTGATGCCTATCAGCGAGCCCGGGATTTGGAGGCGTTCCGCCGACAGGGCGAGTTTGCCGCCTTGCATACCGCCTTTACCAGGGCCTTTAATCTGGCCCGACAGGCTAAAGAAGGAGGCGCGGTTTTTGTCGAACCCGGGCAGCTTAAAGAGGAGGCAGAACAAGAATTATACCGGGCTCTGACTACCGTGAAGGAGGCGACACGCCCTTGCTTGAGCAGAGGGGATTATTTAAGAGCCCTGAACCAAATGGTAGCCTTACGAGAGCCTATCGATACTTTCTTTGATCGGGTTTTAGTGATGGCTCCTGAGCCGGAAGTGCGGCGCAATCGGTTGGCTCTCTTACAGGAAATAACCGATTTGGTGTTAAAGGTGGCCGATTTTTCCCGCTTAATTCCTGCATAGTGAAATTTTTGCGGGTAAGCAGGAAAATGCCGAGCTGTGTTGTATACGTAACTATGTATACAGTGTGTACAACGCGGCTGGTGGCTGGTTAAGGGTGGTGAAGCCGTGCAGCTTTCGCCGCGGCAAGAGAAAATCGTAGAGATAGTCAAGCGCCACGGTCCTATCACTAGCCAACAGATTGCTTCTATGTTGAATTTGACCCGGGCCGCTCTGCGCCCGGATCTGGCCATTCTCACCATGTCAGGTATATTGGAAGCGCGTCCGCGGGTAGGTTATTTTTATCAGGGCAGATCGGTACAGGCATTGGTGGCCGAAGAAATAAAAAAGATTAAAGTAGGTGATGTTAAAGGGCTGCCCAAGGTTATTCGCCGCGAGGCTTCGGTATATGATGCTATAGTCGCATTATTTATCGAGGATGTTGGCACCTTAATGGTAGTGAACGCCGAAGGGCATTTAGAGGGCGTAGTGTCGCGCAAAGACCTTCTAAAAGCGGCTATTGGTGGTAATATAAACTTGCAGCAGATGCCCGTTTCCGTAGTAATGACGCGCATGCCCAACATCATCTGTACTACTCCGGAGGAGAGCGTTTTGGCGGCAGCCAGAAAAATTATCGAGCATGAAGTAGATGCGCTGCCGGTAGTGCGCCCAGTTGGGGATGCCCCTAACAAATTGGAAGTCGTCGGCCGCATCACCAAGACCACCATAACCAGGCTACTGGTGGAATTGGGAACGGCCGGCAGGTAGAAAGGAGGGCTCTGCCATCGGGGTCATTTATGTCGTTTCCGATTCTTTGGGGGAGACTGCGGAATATGTTGCCCGGGCGGCAGCTAGCCAGTTTGATGGGGCGGAATTGGACATCCGCCGTATACCTTATGTTACCGAGTTAGAACACTTGGAAGAAATAGTGGCCGAAGCAGCCCAGGAAAAAGGATTAATAGCCTTTACCCTCGTTCTGCCCGAGCTGAAAAAGAGGCTGCTGGAGTTGGCCGGCCACTATGGCGTGCCGGCAGTGGATTTGCTGGGGCCCATACTGGAAGCCATTGCCCAGGTCACCGGGAAGGCCCCCCGCTTGGAGCCGGGACTGATAAGGCGCCTGGATGAAGATTACTTCCTCAAAATGGAGGCCATTGATTTCGCGGTTAAGTACGACAACGGTAAGGACCCGCGGGGCCTTCTCCACGCCGATCTAGTTCTTATAGGCGTCTCCCGCACCTCCAAGACGCCGGTATGCATGTATCTGGCCCATAAGAGGCTGCGCGCGGCCAACCTGGCACTGGTACCCGAAGTACCGCTACCGGAAGAACTTCTCTCGTTACCCCGGGGAAAAATAATCGGGCTCACCATAGATGCGGATCACCTCTACCAAATAAGACAGGAAAGGCTAAAAACCATAGGCTTACCGCCGCGGGCCGATTATGCTACTATGGAGCGCATTAAGCAAGAGCTGGCCTACGCGGAGGAAGTTATGCAGCGCTTGGGCTGCCCGGTTATCGATGTTACCAATAAGGCTGTAGAAGATACGGCCATTAAAATACTTCAAATTTATTATCGGGGGGAAAAAGATGGCAGGTAAAAAGTACATCTATCTATTCTCTGAAGGTAGAGCCGATATGAAGAACCTATTAGGCGGTAAGGGGGCCAACCTGGCCGAAATGACCAATATCGGCCTGCCGGTACCGCCGGGTATCACCATCACCTGCGAAGCCTGTAACGAATATAACCGTCTGGGCAGGCAATTCCCGCCGGGGTTAGAGGAGGAGCTTAAAGCCCGGCTCCAGGATTTAGAGAACACGATGGGCAAGAAATTGGGCGATCCTCGGGATCCTCTCTTGGTTTCCGTGCGCTCCGGTGCGCCGGTCTCTATGCCGGGAATGATGGATACCATTTTGAACCTGGGATTAAATGATGTATCCGTCAAAGCGCTGGCTGCCAACACCGGTGACGAGCGCTTCGCCCTGGACTGCTATCGTCGCTTCATACAGATGTTCGGGAACGTAGTTCTGAATGTGGAGCACGCTAAGTTTGAAGCCATCCTGGAGAAGCATAAAGAGCGCCTGGGGGTCAAATTCGATAACGAACTGACCCCGGAGGCCTTGAAGGAAATTATTGCCGAATACCAAGCATTGATTAAAGAAGAAACCGGCCGCGACTTCCCCCAAGATCCTCAGGAACAGCTCCGCATGGCTATAAGGGCGGTGTTCGATTCCTGGAACAATCCGCGTGCCATTGTATACCGTAAAATCAACAAGATTCCCGATGACCTGGGTACGGCAGTAAACATCCAAACCATGGTCTTCGGGAATATGGGGCCCACCAGCGGTACAGGCGTAGCTTTCACCCGTAACCCCTCTACGGGAGAAAAGGGTATTTACGGGGAATACCTTCTCAACGCCCAGGGAGAGGATGTAGTAGCCGGCATTCGCACACCGAAACCTATCGCAGAATTGAAGCAGGAGATGCCGGACACCTACCGGCAGTTTGAAGAAATCTGTTCCTTACTCGAGAGACATTATCGCGATATGCAGGATATCGAGTTTACCATCGAACGGGGCAAGCTGTATATCCTCCAGACCCGCGTGGGTAAGCGCACGGCGGCGGCGGCCGTAAAAATAGCCGTAGATATGGTGGCCGAGGGCTTGATCACTCAAGAGGAAGCAGTATTGAGGGTAGATCCCGATCAGGTGGTTCAACTTCTGCACCGTCGGGTAGATCCGAATGCTAAGGTTAAGGTAATAGCTAAAGGCTTGCCGGCCTCTCCGGGGGCGGCTTCCGGCAAGGTGGTGTTCGACGCCGATGAGGCGGAGAAGCTGGGATTGGACGGGGAAAAAGTCATTTTGGTGCGTAACGAGACCACACCCGACGACATCCACGGCATCGTCCAGGCCCAGGGAGTACTGACCGCCCGTGGCGGCATGACCAGCCACGCAGCCGTAGTAGCGCGTGGTATGGGCAAGCCGGCGGTAGTGGGCTGCGGTGAACTAAAGATCGACGTAGGCGGCAAGAGATTCTTTGTAGGCGAGCTGGAGGTAAAGGAAGGAGAGATTATTTCGATTGACGGGGCCACGGGGCAGGTCATGCTGGGAGAAGTACCGCTGGTAGAACCGCAGCTTACTCCCGAATTCCAGACTTTGCTCCAATGGGCCGATGCGGCGCGGCGGCTGAAGGTACGGGCCAACGCGGATACCCCGGAGGATGCACGGCGGGCCAGAGAATTCGGCGCCGAAGGAATTGGTCTTACCCGTACGGAACACATGTTTATGGCGGTAGATCGTCTGCCGGTGGTACAGCAGATGATCTTGGCTAAGACCAAGGAAGAGCGCGAGGCTGCTTTGGCCAAGCTTCTGCCTATGCAGCAGGGCGACTTTTACGAAATCCTGAAAGTAATGGAAGGCCTACCGGTAACCATCCGCCTTCTCGATCCGCCTTTACACGAATTCCTGCCTAGTTCGGAAGAGTTGTTGGTAGAGATTACCAGGCTAGAGGCTACCGGAGGAGATAAAGGAGAGCTCGAAGCTAAGCGGGCCCTTTTAAGAGAAGTCCGGGCACGCGAAGAGTTCAACCCCATGCTGGGGCACCGGGGTTGCCGCTTGGGCATCACTTATCCGGAAGTATACGCCATGCAGGCGAGGGCTATCTTCCAGGCCGTGGCTCAGTTGAAGAAGGAAGGCATTAACGTTCTTCCCGAGGTGGAGATTCCCCTGGTCATCCATGTAAACGAGTTGCGCCGGCTGCGGCAGCTGGTAGATGAAGTGGCAGCCCAAGTTAAAAAGGAGACCGGTGTAGAATTCGAATACAAAGTAGGTACCATGGTGGAGATGCCCCGGGCGTGCGCTACGGCTGACGAGATCGCTCAGGAAGCGGAGTTCTTCTCCTTCGGCACCAATGACCTGACCCAGACCACTTTCGGCTTCAGCCGTGATGACGCCGAAGCCAAGTTCCTGCCCCAATACCTGGAAGAGAAGATCCTGAAGGAAAATCCCTTCATCGTGCTCGACCGGGAAGGAGTAGGCAAATTTATGCGCCTGGCAGTAGAGCTGGGCCGCAAGACCAGACCCGACCTGGAAATAGGTATCTGCGGTGAGCACGGTGGTGACCCCAGCTCCGTAGAATTCTGCCATATAATCGGTCTCAACTATGTGAGCTGTTCACCCTTCAGGGTACCGGTAGCGCGCTTGGCTGCGGCGCAGGCAGCTATCAGGGAAAAGCGGGGTACCGCGGAAAAGTACAGCACGGAATAAACCGTTATAAAAGCACGAGCCAGAGAGCGTACCAGCGAGTCGGGAATAATTCTAAAACAAGCCGGGGAAATACCCCGGCTTGTTTTAGAATCTCCTTCGAAAATGGCTTTCGCTTTTCATAGTTCGTGGAGAGGGCGCTGGCCCTCATGAACGGCGCCTTCCGGTTTTCGTTTCCCCCAGTCCTCTTCACTAAAAACCCGCAGGCCGTGCCGCAGCAGCAAAGCCGCAGTAACACCGCACCCGGGACGTGTTCGGCCGGTAAAACTGCCGTCATATATGCATCTCACGCCGCAGGAAGGGCTGCGCTCCTTGAGAATAGCTACCCGCGCTCCAGTGCTGCGCGCCAGTTCCAGAACTGCATAGGCTCCGCCTAGGAAAGCGGAGGTGAGGTCTTTACCCGAGCGATCGATCACCCTAGCTCTACCCTGAAGCACGTCAAAACCGTCTCCCTCTTGGATCTCAGCCGGAGGGCGAGGTACAGGCAGCCCTCCCAGCTTTTCAGGGCAGACCGGGATGGCCTGGCGCCGGGCTACCAATTCCTTTATCTCCGGCAGAAGATTAGAGCGACCGTTATATTTGCAATTATAGCCGGCCAGACAAGCGCTGACCAGAATAGAAGGAGAGTTATCAGGCATATTCTCCCGTCGCTCCAGGAATAAATAATAGATAAACTGAGGAACTTCGCTCTTATTTTATCTGTAAGCAGCATTCCTGACAAGTATGACTGCTTCAAGAAGGAATCTGGCCTTCAGGAGTAGAAGCTATTAAAAAACAAGAAAGGGGTGGAGGCTTATGGCCGAGTGCATTAACCTATCCCAAAACAAGAAGGTCTGTACCTGCACTTACGAACCCTGTAGCCGGAAGGGCAATTGCTGCGCTTGTATCACCTACCACCGGAAGCACGGAGAGCTTCCCGGCTGCTTATTTCCTCCTGAAATCGAACGTACTTACGACCGCAGCATAGAGTGTTTTGTGAACTATTATGGGCGAAAGAGATAAATTGGGTACAGATAAGCTGTCCGGCGGCAGGACTTGCCGGAAGGGAGTTGCCCGGAAGCAAGTCACCATATATACTGATGGAGCCTGTAGCGGCAACCCCGGGCCGGGGGGGTGGGCGGCAGTTCTACTCTATGAGAACCACCGTAAAGAACTCTGGGGGGCGGTGCCGCATACCACCAACCAGCGTATGGAGCTGACGGCGGCTATTGAAGCCTTGAAAGCTTTGAGAGAGCCTTGCCGGGTAAAGCTCTATAGCGACAGCGCTTACCTCATCAATGCCTTCCGCCGGGGCTGGATCGATCGCTGGCAGGCGAACGGCTGGCGGACCTCTAAAAGAGAACCGGTAGAAAATCAGGACCTATGGCGGGAGCTTCTGGAGCTCACCGCCCGGCACCAGGTGGAATGGTTAAAAGTAACCGGCCACGCTGATAGTGCAGAAAACAATCGCTGCGACGCGTTGGCGCGAGAAGCCATTGCCCAACTTATAAAGAAAGAGAAAAAGAGCGAATCTATATTACCAGAAGGTGGGTTTGATGTTAATAGTAGGCATTAACGGGAGTCCGCGCAAGCACGGCAATACAGCCTTTTTGGTAGAGCAAGCGCTATCCGCGGCCGCCGGCGCCGGAGCAGAAACCATACTCATCCATGTTAGCGATGCTCTGGCCGATCAGAAACATCACTTCTGCAACCAGTGCAGCTCTCCTTGCGAAGGTTTTTGTTCCCGGGACAATCGCCTGGGCGAAGCTTACGCACTTTTGCGCCGGGCCGACGGCCTTTTACTGGGCAGCCCGGTTTATTTCGGAAGTGTTTCGGCCCAACTAAAGGCCTTCTGGGATAAAAGCCGGTTTTTGCGCAAAGAAAAAGCCCTTCTTAATGTGGTGGGCGCCGCCCTGGCCGTGGGCGGTAGCCGTTTTGGAGGGCAGGAGACCACTTTAAAAACTCTTTTGGACATGATGCTCATACAGGGAATGATGATCGTAGGGGATGGTCATAAAGAATACGACTGCGGGCACCAGGGGGGGTGCGGGCAAGCGCCAGTCGCTCAAGACCAATTTGCCCGGCAGCGGGCGAAAATACTCGGTTTGCGCCTGGCGGAAGTAGCGGAGGCCACTATGTCTTTACGCCGTCGGGGTTAGAAAGGGGGCGAGCTCAGTTGCTCTTACGCGAGGAAGCCGAACGCCTGGAAGCAGCACTGCTTTCCCCCCTCGCTACCTTGAGCAGCCGCAGCCGGGGGCGGGAACGACCGGAGACGCCCTGCGCGGTAAGGACAGAGTTTCAGCGGGACAGGGACAGAATTATTCATTGCAAAGCCTTTCGCCGTCTCAAACATAAGACTCAGGTTTTTATAGCTCCGGAGGGCGACCATTTTCGTACTCGCCTGACCCATACCTTAGAAGTGGCTCAGATAGCCCGCACGATAGCGCGGGCCCTACGGCTGAACGAAGATTTAACCGAAGCCATTGCCCTGGGGCATGACCTGGGCCATACACCGTTTGGGCATGCGGGCGAAGAGGCCCTGAATGAGATTGTACCCGGCGGCTTTAAACATAACGAACAGAGCTTAAGAGTAGTGGAGGTCTTGGAGGGAGAAGGAGGACTAAACCTTACTTGGGAGGTTAGGGATGGTATAGTTCATCATACAGGGCCGGTGAAGCCGCAAACCTTAGAGGGGCAGATTATCTGCTATGCGGACCGTATAGCCTATATCAATCATGATATCGACGATGCCTTGCGGGCGGGGATAATCGCTCCCGAGGACCTTCCGGCCGATTGCTTGGAGGTACTGGGTTACGAACACCGTCAGCGTATCAATACCATGGTTTTAGATATCATCCAAAACAGCTGGGGGAAGGAACGGATTACCATGAGCTCGCGCGTACAGGAGGCAACAGATGCATTGCGAGCTTTCCTTTTTAAGTACGTCTATATCGGGTCGCGGGCAAAAACCGAGGAAGGCAAGGCCAAAAGAATGTTAAAAGAGCTATATTATTATTACCTGGAACATCCGGAACTTTTACCGCCCCCCAGACGTGCGGAAGAAAGTTTAAGCCGGCGGGCTTGCGATTATATAGCGGGCATGACCGACCGGTTTGCCATAGTGCAGTACCAGAAACTATTCGTGCCTGCCGGTTTTCAAGTGTAATTTCGTTATATAATTACATAAAATGGGAAGGCACCCCGGAAATCTCTTCGCCCGTCAAGCTATCCGGCGTTTGACGAAGACGCCGGCAGGATTCCCGTTAGGTACCTTCCAGGCCTATTATAACCGGTTCTACCATATCTTATACCAAAACTTGAAACTCTCTAGGGGGACGGATGTTACTGACGGGTTTTAAAATACGGCTCAAAGAAGGGTAAAATTACTCCTTTATAAAACACATACAGGCTGCTGCCTCCCAGCAGAGCAATCAGAATGAAGGCAATAAATTTGGCCATGGAGGATGCACCTCATTTATTTTATTATTCCTGTTATTATTCCTGTATTTATTCTTCCTGACGATAGCAATACCTATGTAAAACCCTTAAGGTATAATTTGGTAAATAGTAACAAATAATAGAATAGGCCGGTATTACCCTAAAAAAAGAGGATATTGGGCTTAAATGGCGAATACAATAAAGACATTTGGCCTGAAATTAGGAGGGGGCATGACCCTTGCCGGCTGCCTTCCCTGAAGATTTAGTGGAAGAAATTAAGGCCCGAGTAGATATTGTCGAGGTGATCGGTGAACATGTCCGCTTGAGAAAGCGCGGCCAGAATTATGTCGGCCTGTGCCCCTTTCACAGTGAAAATACGCCCTCTTTTACCGTGAACCAGACCAAAGGCATGTTCTACTGCTTTGGGTGCGGAGTCGGGGGCGATGTCTTTACTTTCCTAATGAAACAAGAAGGGCTGACTTTTCCAGAGGCGGTGCAGAAGTTAGCGGAGCGCGCCGGAATACGGTGGGAAGAAAGGCAGGAAGGCGAGAGCGCTTCTCTTCTCCGGCGGGAAAAGGAAAGGCTTTACCAGATAAATGCACTGGCGGCCAGATTCTATCATCAACTTCTCTGGGAGCGTCCCGAAGGAGTCAGGGCGAGGGAATACTTGCGGGAGCGCCGGGTGAATGCGGAGGCAGTGAAAAAATTTGAACTCGGTTATGCACCGGACAGCTCACCATCGCTGGTCGAGTACTTAAGGCGCCAGGGCTTTCAGGGTTATGAGATTGCTCGTGCCGGGCTTTCTTCTTCGCGCTATCCCGAGGGTACGCGGGATCGTTTTCGAGGGCGGCTTATGTTTCCTATTAAGGATACGGCAGGGAGGGTCATCGGGTTCGGCGGGCGTGCCTTGGACGATAGTAGCCCCAAATACTTGAATACCCCGGAGACCTTACTCTTCCAAAAGGGGCGCTACCTTTACGGGCTGCACTTGGCTATTCCGGGAATACGGCGCCAAAACAGGGCGTTGGTCGTAGAAGGTTATATGGATGCCATAGCCGCCTGGCAGCACGGCCTAGATAACGTAGTGGCTACTTTAGGCACAGCTTTAACTCTGGAACAGGCTCGGGAGTTGAAACGATATACTTCAGAAGTGGTTATCGCCTATGATGCCGATGAAGCGGGGCGGACAGCCACTTTGCGCAACCTAAGCATATTATCCGGTACAGGCTTAAAGGTCAGGGTGCTACGGTTACCGGTAGGCAAAGATCCGGATGAGTTTTTAAAGGCGCGAGGTGGGCCGGAATTCCAGAAGCTTATAGACGAAGCCCAGCCCTGGTTGCTTTACCTCCTCGAACAGACACTAAGCGCTCATGATTTAACCCGGCCGGAAGGCTGCGCGGCGGCGATAAACGAGGTAGTACCTTATTTGGCAGAACTAGACAGCGCTGTGGAGAGAGAAGCTTACATTCGGCTGCTCAGCCGGCGAACCGGCCGGACAGAAACGGCAATATATGAGGAGATACAAAAATTTAGGAGCAAGCAGGATAATAGAGGAAAAAGCAGGTATACTAGGGATAGCAGCTCAAAACCGGTTAAAATGGCTTTTAGTGGTCCGGAAGTTTTTCTTTTGGCAGCCTATCTGGCTCAAACCGAGGTCGCCGCTTATATAGATAAAACTCTGGGGACGGATTTTTGGCAATTAGCCCCGGCCAGAGCCATAGCCGCCATGGCTCAAGAACTGAGGAAAACTAATCCTCATCTGGCGGGCGATCAATTACAGGAAGAGCTAATCAAAAAGCTGGAACCTGAAAACCGCCCCTATGTTGCGCGACTGGCTCTGGAGAAAGTGAAGGAGCCCTTTAATCTAAGGGCCGTGGACCTGGCCATTAAAGCCGTACGTTTGAAGAGGTTACAGGAAAAAATGCATCTCTATCAGCAACATTTGGCTCAGGCGGAAGCGGCCGGCCGGAGAGAAGAAGTTAAATCCTTACAGGCTAAAATCCTAGCTTTGGCTAGAGATATAAAGAATCTGAAGGCAGGAAGGGGGGAGTTTTAGTGAAAGAGGAAGAACAGAAAAAACAGGGGCCGAAAAAACAAGAGCGAGAAGCCCAGAAAAAGCAGGAAGAGCCCAACAAGCAGGAGCCCATAAGAGAACTGATCGAAAAAGGCAAAAAGCGGGGTTCTCTGTCTTATCAGGAGATCATGGATGCCCTGCACGGGATAGAATTGACCCCGGAACAGATAGATGATATTTACGATCAATTAAATCAGTCTGGTATTGATATTATACCGGAGATGGCCGAACTGGAGGCTTTAGAAAAGGATGACGGGGCTCCCGTAGAGGCCGATTTGGACCTGTCGGTACCAGAAGGCATAGGAATCGACGACCCTGTACGCATGTACTTGAAAGAGATAGGCCGGATACCCTTGCTTACTCCGGAAGAAGAAATTGAGCTGGCTAAGCGTATGGAGCAAGGAGATGAAGAGGCGAAGAGAAAACTGGCCGAGGCCAATCTGCGGCTGGTGGTGAGTATTGCCAAGCGTTACGTAGGCCGAGGCATGCTTTTTCTAGACCTCATCCAGGAAGGGAATCTGGGCCTGATCAAGGCTGTAGAAAAATTCGACTGGCGTAAAGGATATAAATTCAGCACTTATGCCACCTGGTGGATTCGCCAGGCCATCACCCGGGCTATTGCCGATCAGGCGCGTACTATCAGGATTCCGGTGCATATGGTGGAAACCATCAACAAGCTGATACGCGTGTCCCGCAACTTGTTGCAGGAATTAGGCCGGGAGCCCACGCCGGAAGAGATTGCCAAGGAGATGGAAATTCCTGTCGAGCGGGTAAGAGAGATAATGAAGATCGCCCAGGAGCCTGTTTCCCTGGAAACACCGATTGGAGAAGAGGAGGACAGCCACCTTGGCGATTTTATAGAAGACGAGGATGCTCTGGCTCCGGCCGACGCCGCGTCTTATATACTCTTGCGGGAACAACTGGAAGAAGTGCTGGAATCCTTGACTCCCCGGGAGCGGAAAGTCTTGCGCCTCCGGTTTGGACTGGATGACGGTCGCGCTCGTACCCTGGAGGAAGTGGGCCAGGAATTCGGAGTAACCAGGGAGCGCATCCGGCAGATAGAAGCTAAGGCATTGCGCAAGCTGCGTCATCCCAGCCGGAGCAAGAAACTCAAGGATTACCTGGAGTAAAGCTAAAGGGGTTGACCGGAGACGCGCTCTATCGTATAATTAATGTCGGTGATGCTCCTCGGTAGCTCAATGGTAGAGCGCTCGGCTGTTAACCGAGTGGTTGCAGGTTCGAGTCCTGCCCGGGGAGCCAAAAAGGGCCCATAGCTCAACGGCAGAGCAGCGGACTCATAATCCGTTGGTTCTAGGTTCGAATCCTAGTGGGCCCACCAACGTTGAAAAATCTAGGTTTTTTTGGACTGACCCTCCCTAAAAAATCCGTTGTCGCTGAGTGGGAGGGTTTTATTATGCCCAGGTTAGCCAAACTTAACCCGAAGGTGGTAGACCTAAGCCAAGCCCTGGAAGAGTTCCTGCTTTACAAGCAAGCCGATGGTATATCCCAACGCACCTTAGACGACTACCGCTACCACGTAGAAACCTTCCTCAAGACCAACGCCAACCTCACCACCTATGAGGCCCTGCAGAAGGCAGTTATACGCTACTTCAGCCAGCCCTGTTCGCCAGGGTATCGAAACATCAAGCTACGCTACCTTAAAGCCTTCTTCAACTGGTGTGTGGCCCAGGGCTACCTACCGGCCAATCCAGCAGCAGGGATAAGAAAGGCCAAAGAAGACCTAAGCAACATAAGGCATGTGCCCTTGGAGGCCATAAAGAAGCTACTCAATGCACCAGATAAGAAGACCTACGTCGGCTTGAGGGATTACTGCTTGCTATTGGTGCAAATAGACACCGGTGCAAGGCCTGGTGAGCTATTCCAGGTGAAGGTAAGCGATTTAAACCTTGAGGCTAGGGAGTTGTACATTCGCCCTGAAGTGGCTAAGACCCGCGTTGGCCGTACCCTAGTGCTATCGCCCTTCACCACGCAGGCCCTGGCGAAGTTCCTCAAGGTACGGCCCGAGTGGTGGAGTGATGACGTGCCCTTGTTCGCCACCGAAACAGGCAATGCTATGGACGCCAGCATGTGGGCACACCGGATAGAGAAATACTGTCAGAAGGCAGGCGTCAAGGTTACACCCTACGGCTTGAGACATTCCTTCGCCATCGAGTTCCTGAAATCCAGTAACGACCCATTCGCACTTCAAAGGCTTTTGGGCCACCAGGACCTAGCAATGACCAGGCGTTATGTGAGATACCTGCAGGACGATATTAGGGAGGCACACGAAAAGGCCAGCCCTGTCCAGAAGCTGGCCCAGCTAGGGAGAAGAGCTTCAAGGAAGGTGGTAAGCCATGCTTAAAAACCTAGCCACCTTCGCCACAACCTGCACCGAACAGGTGCATGAGGCCCTAGGTGAACAGGAAAGCTACCGCCTGCTAATAGAAACCATAGTGAAGCTTGAACAGAAGCTTATGGCCGCTTGCAGTGAGGACGCCAAGCAAATCTACGCCAAGCTGGCGGAACTGCAAAACTTCAAGGAAGCTATTGTAGAAACCCATTGCTTTCTAGCCGGCCTGACAATGGGCATTCAGCTATGGCAGGAAAGGGAAAAGCCCACCATAGACGTTGAAGAAATCGCCGAAGTGTGCAGGGAAGCCTTGGCAAGCTGAAGTAATATTCGCCACCACAGGGAAAAATCCTTGTGGTGGCCCTTTTTTTATATGCCGAAAAATGCCGAAAATAAGGGCAGGTGCTGCTACCAAATGCCACTATGGTTGGTGCTAAACCTGAAGAAATTGGGTCATTTTGGCCCAATTTTCCCGGGTGTAGGTGCTACTATGGTTGGTGCTAAAACGTATAGGCAAAATCAAGACGAAATAATTTCGCTTTGTTCCGGTGCAGGGTGCTACATAGGGAAGGTAATAGAACAAATTTCAGATTTGAAAAAAGTTCTACTCGACCAATTTTCTCGTGGCCGTACCGTAGCTCAAATTGCTGAGGCTGAAACCCTATTGAAACCCTTCCGATACCCTTTCAATACCCTAGGAAACCCTTTCAATACCTGTTCAAGTAGTCGCTACAGTGGTAACGAGAAAATCCCGAGAACATCCCGAGTGCAGGCCGCCGCCATCTCACCTCCAGCCAAAAGGCTGTTGTGGCTTTGGAGGTAGAGAAGTGGCTAGCGGAGGAGGCGAAGGAGAGGCAATTATCTGCACTCAAGCAAAATCAGGAAAGACGTAAGTTGGAAGAAATTAGGGAAACCGTTCCTCAAAAATTTGAGGAACGGAACAAGTACGAAGGCGAAGCTGCTGAGCAAGCCGCCAAACTGCTTGGCACTAATAGGCATAAGAACCGTGTTGCAAGCCCACTAATGCCACCCAAAACACTTCTGCTTATTTTGAGCAGAAGTTAAATCTGTCCGCTTTGTTGCAAGCCCACTTAGAGCCACCCAAACCCGCTAGTGCTATACTTTCCGTGGAGGTGCTAGCATGAAGGCACTATGTGGCGATTGTGAATACGCTGAAAGCCTATCGCATTCGGTATGCGAATGCAGTTGGCTTTGGAGGCGAATACCGCCCAAGGGTGCTTGTATTTGTCAATCGAAAAGTTGACCACTTGATCTCTTAAAAGTTGACCACCT
>JBNATU010000004.1:0-138954 GCA_049701195.1 Neomoorellaceae bacterium | reverse complement strand
GAATTCATGCGCTATGAGCCCCTGCCGCCTCACAACAACGTCTACGACGTGCCCGGCGAAGAACTGGACAAAGTTTACGGGGAGCTTTAGCAGTATCGCCCTGGTGCTACAGGAAGAAAGGTCATTAACATTAAGAAGTGCCGTTAAACCATTAATCGGCCACGCCCAAGGGACACAACCATTTTATGGGAATATATCCCACAGCCATTTCCTCACTAAAATATAATGAAAAAGCCAGAATGGAGAGACCGAATAACCCCGGAATTAATTAAAACATCATTAAAACAAATGTCAGAAAAGAGCAACTAAGTAACGCGAAAAGAGCGAGGGAAAGGGGAAGGAGCCTGGGTGACCACAATGGCTGAGCGGTGAGCCCGCGGTGACTGCGATAAATAAAAACGAACGGGTAGAAACAGGTAGAGGTACGGGGGCCGCGTCGAGCTGTGACGCGGCCTTTTTAGTCAGGTCTGTCGTGGGCTTTTCGCCGACGAAATATAACTAAACGGAATAAAAATCATAAAGGAAAATTAGAAGATACCACGAAAATTATAGTATAAAAAATAAAAACCAATTTGGTTTCCAAGGAGTTGATGCGGTTGAGCGAAGCTTACCGGGAAATGTGGCGGGCGCTGGATATGGATTTAGAAAAGCACGATATTTTTCTCGGTGCCTTGCCGGCAGCTTTCGGCGAAGTGTTTTTGAACCAGGGTAACCGTCCGGCGAGCATGGCTTATTTCGATAATGCCGTAGCTGAAGCGCATGGCGGCAGGGTCAAAGAGATTCTAGAACAAAAAAAGGCCGGACGGCTGGTAGCAGGCACTTTTTGTGTTTTTGTCCCCGAAGAACTTATCTTCGCCGTGGAGGGGGTCAGTATCGGGCTCTGTGGCGGAGCGCAGTTTACCGTGCCCACCGGCGAGCAGGTACTCCCCCGCAATCTCTGCCCGCTGATCAAATCCTTCATGGGCTTTAAACTAGACCGAATCTGCCCCTATTTCCAGGCCGTCGACTTCCTCATCGGCGAAACTACCTGTGACGGCAAAAAGAAAACCTGGGAGATTCTCCACGAATACGTACCGACGTACGTCATGGAACTGCCCCAGAAAAAGGCAGAGGCCGATCTGACCCTTTGGGAGGGGGAAATTAGGCTCCTTAAGGAAGAAATCGAGCGGCGGTCCGGCCAGGTCATTACGGCCGAAAGGCTGGCGGAAGGGATCAGAAAGGCGAACGCCCGCCGGAAGGCGCTGGCGCGCCTGTATAGGGCCCGTCAGGCCGATCCCGCTCCCATAAGCGGCAAAGACGCCCTGCTGGTCTCTCAGCTCGCTTTCTTTGATGATCCGGAACGCTTTACGGCACAGGTAAACAGCCTATGCGAGGAACTGGAAAAGCGCATGGCCAGGGGAGAAGGCGTAGCCAGAAAAGGGGCGCCGCGCATCCTGGTCACAGGTACTCCTATGGCTTTACCTTATTGGAAGTTGCACCACCTGGTGGAGGCAGCCGGGGCAGTGATCATAGCCGAAGAAACCTGCACCGGAACCAGATATTTTGCCGGCCAGGTAGAGGAAGACGGCCGTACGATAGACGAGCATATCCGGAATCTGGCCCGGCGCCTGACGGCTATTAACTGTGCCTGCTTCACGCCTAATAGAGAACGCATAGAAGATATTCTGCGACTGGCCCGGGAGGGAAAGGCCGACGGGGTGATCTATTTCTCCTTGCAGTTCTGCCAGCCTTTCGGCGTCGAAGGCCGCCTGGTGGAAAAGGCCTTGCAGCAGGCGGGACTGCCGGTACTGCGCCTGGAAAGCGATTATAGCACGGAGGATATGGCTCAGTTAAAAACACGGGTGGAAGCCTTTTTGGAAATGATTTCCTCTTAAGGTCGATCAAGCCCGGGTAAGGGTACTACGGTAATTTTCTCGGATTGTGAAGGCCACGGTTATCCTCTGAAAATAGCCTTTTAATTTTCATGGTTCGTGGAGAGGGCTCCTGGCCTCATGGATGATTACCCCGAAAATAACCCTTGGGCCATTTTCATCCTTCTGATGGTGCTGCCTTAGCAGCATGAGCGTTTACCCCGAAAATGCGCTCTTTGCCGTTTTCATCCTTTCGCCAGTGCTGCCAGGCGGCATGAGGGGCCACCTTCGGAATAGCTTGGGGAAATATTCAGGGAAACCTAGGCGGGATTATGGAGTGAAGGGTATTGTTTACGGCCGGCATCGATGTGGGGTCTACATCTACCAAAGCAGTGCTTTTTGACGGGAATAAGATAAAAGATTATATCATCCGGCCCACAGGCTGGAGCCCCCGGGCCGCAGCAGAGGAAGTATTGACCGAGATGCTGGAGAAGGCGGGTTTGAGCCGCCGAAATGTGGCTTATATTGTGAGCACCGGTTACGGGCGGGCAGCTTTAAACTTTGTCGACCAGGCCGTAACCGAGATCACTTGCCATGCCCGGGGGGTTTACCACCTGACCGGCCGGGCCGGGATGATTATCGACATCGGCGGTCAG
Organism: Neomoorellaceae bacterium; assembly: GCA_049701195.1. Taxonomy (GTDB): domain Bacteria; phylum Bacillota; class DSM-521; order Neomoorellales; family Neomoorellaceae; genus JBNATU01. The sequence goes on along the minus strand of JBNATU010000004.1, from coordinate 136,448 downwards.
GATATCAAGGTGATGACCATTAATGATCAGGGTAAGGTTATTGATTTTGTGATGAACGATAAATGCGCTGCGGGCACGGGACGGTTTCTGGAGGTAATGGCTACAGCCCTGGGGATGGATGTAGCCGAGCTGGGACGGTTAACGGCGTCTACCAGATTGGTGCATATCAGTAGCATGTGTACCGTTTTTGCCGAAACGGAAGTTATAGGTCTCCTGGCCGCGGGTGTGCCCCGGGAAGATATTGTTGACGGCCTACACCGGGCCGTAGCGCGCCGCGTAAAGTCTATGCTGAAAATAGACGTCCTGCCGCCGGTGGTCTTCACCGGCGGCGGAGCGAAAAACGAGGGTTTACGGCGCGCCCTGGAGACCGAGCTGGGGGTGGAGTTACTGGTACCGGAAGAACCCCGCATTACCGGGGCCCTAGGAGCGGCCCTTGTCGGCTGGGAGAAGATTCGGGAGTAATTTTTTCTACTTTGGGCGCGGGGGCCTGTTTAGGCCTTGAGCGAGCTTTGAGTCAAACGGGTTTGGAAGCAAAGGCGACATTCAGGACCCGGGCCTGAGTTATCCCCACTTTTTATAGGTCAGGCCTGCTTAGGCTGGGAAGCGAGCGAGCAAGCCTTCGCGGTAGCCCGGGCTTTAAGCTTAGCAAAAGGTGAAGGCAGGCCCGAGGCTTTTGAGAGGCCTGAGGCCGGCAACTGAGGCAGGATGCTTAAATCCTGCCGGGAAGCCTGCCGAAGCCTTTAGCCGAGCAAAAGTCCTACCCGCGAGGGTTTTGGGGAGCGAGCGCAAGCCAAGCAGGCCTAGAAGCAAAAGTGGGGATGCGCCAGGATCCGGCCTCCTTGACTTAAGGCGATATATTTGTTACAATAAACACTGCCGGAAGTAGCCGGCGAAGGCAGGCGCCCGTAGCTCAACAGGATAGAGTAACTGGCTACGAACCAGGAGGTTGGGGGTTCGAGTCCCTCCGGGCGCGCCATTTTTTTATTAAAGGGGATGTGCGTCCGTAGCTCAGGAGGATAGAGCAGCGGTTTCCTAAACCGCGTGTCGGGGGTTCGAGTCCCTCCGGGCGCACCATGATTTAACTCCTATTCCCCGTACCCGTAGCTGTCCGGAGAGGAGCAACCGTAGGACGCAGTGGATCATCGCCGGTATATGCAGCAGGCCCTAGAAGAAGCCCGAAAAGCGCTGGAGCTGGGAGAAGTTCCGGTGGGGGCGGTAGTAGTCCAGGAGGGCGAGATAATTGCCCGGGCCCATAACCGGCGGGAGACGGATCGGGACCCTACGGCTCATGCGGAGATACTGGCATTGCGCCAGGCGGCCCAAAGGCTTAATAATTGGCGGCTCACGAGGGCTACTCTTTACGTGACATTGGAACCGTGCCCCATGTGCGCCGGGGCAGTGGTGCAGGCCAGGCTTAAACGTTTGGTGTATGGTGCTCCGGATGTTAGGGCGGGTGCGGTGGATTCGGTGTTTCAGCTTGTGGAGCATCCCGGTGCAGAGCATGAGGTAGAGGTAATTTCCGGCATCTGCGAAGAGGAATGCCGCTTAATATTGCAGGAGTTTTTTGCCAGGTTACGGAGGGAAGATATGGTACGGAGAGATGGCCGAGTTGGTTGAAGGCGCTCGACTCGAAATCGAGTAGGCTGCCTAAAGCGGCCTCGTGGGTTCGAATCCCACTCTCTCCGCCACAATATTAAGCGAAGAGATCGAGACAAAATCAAGATAACAAGATAATAAGACAAAAAGTAATAAAAGGTGATAAGTAACGCGACAATAGATAAAGTGACAATGCTAGGAGAATAGGGAGCAAAGATAAGGGAAAAGCTGATAAAATAAGATAAAGCAATAATAAGCTGCCAATAACACAATAACGCGGTATTAAGCCAGTAATAAGACAATTTTCTGCGGAGAGATGGCTGAGCTGGCTGAAGGCACTCGCCTGGAAAGCGAGTAGACGGGTGGAAAGCCTGTCTCGTGGGTTCGAATCCCACTCTCTCCGCCATTTTCATTTGCGCCAGATCGACCGTGCTAGATGGGGAGGTAGCGGTGCCCTGTAACCCGCAATCCGCTATAGCGGGGTCGAAGTCCCACTGGCGGGCTTAATCTGTGGGGCCTGCCCGGTGTAAGGGATGAGGAGAGCTGGGTCCTGCGCGGCGAGAACCCATGAACCCCGTCAGGTCCGGAAGGAAGCAGCGGTAAGTGGGCAATCTCGGGTGCCGCAGGGGCGCCTGGCTGGAATTACCTGCATCGGTAACGCCCGGAGGTTATGTCCAACAGTGGGTGCACGGTCTATCTGAATATAAGAACTTATAAGGGAGGAAATGAGAGATTATTCTTTGAGGTTAAGAAGGGAATAATCTCTTTTTTAGTATTCGGTGGGAGGAAAAGATGTCCCGATACCAGGCCCTTTACCGCCGGTGGCGACCCCAGAGCTTTGCCGAGGTGGTGGGACAGGAGCATATAACCGTTACCTTGCGCAATGCAGTACGGACGGGCAGACTGGTGCATGCCTATTTGTTCTGCGGACCGCGAGGGACAGGTAAAACCAGCACGGCTAAGATTTTGGCCAAGGCGGTTAATTGCCTCCAGCCGCAGGACGGAGAACCCTGCAACAAGTGTGCCCCTTGCCAGCGGATAACCAACGGTCTGTCGCTGGATGTGCTGGAGATCGATGCGGCTTCTAATCGCGGTATTGACGAAATCCGGCAGCTTAAGGAAAAGGTGCAGTTGGGGCCGGTGGAGGGCAAATATAAAGTATATATCATCGATGAAGTACATATGCTCACCACCGAAGCGTTTAATGCCCTGCTCAAAACGCTGGAAGAGCCCCCCGGGCATGTTATTTTTATTTTGGCTACCACCGAACCGCGGAAGGTACTTTCTACTATTATTTCCCGCTGCCAGCGTTTTGATTTTCAGGCTTTAAGAGCCAGTACTATCGTCCGGCGGTTGGAAGAGGTGGCTAGGGCCAACAGTGTCGAGGTGGAGCCGGCCGCTCTCAGTCTTATAGCCCGCAAAGCTGCCGGGGGTTTGCGCGACGCTTTAAGCTTGTTGGACCAGATCTTGGCCGGCGCTCAGGGGAGAATTACGGCTGATGGGGTGGCGGCCTTACTGGGAGTTCCTCGCCAGGATATTCTACAGGAGACGGTAGACGCGCTTCTGGCAGCCGACAGCAGTAAAGTGCTTCATCTGGTAGACCAGGCCCTACGGGAAGGCGTGGAGCCCCGTCGGTTTTTAGAAGATCTTTTAGACTGGTGCCGCAACCTTCTGCTACTTAGCGTGGATCCCGGGGCGGGAGAACTGGTGGGGTTGCCCGAGGAGATGCTCGAGAATATGCGGGATAAGGCCGGCTCCCTGGACGGGGCCAGGCTTTTCGCGATTATGGAGAAGCTGCGAAGTGCGGGTAGCGAGCTGCGCTACAGCACTCAGCCCCGCATATCCTTGGAAATGGCGCTTTTAGGGGTTATCCTCGGTGAGGGGGAGCCGACGAGCGTTAGGATAAGAGAGTTGGAGAGAAGGGTAAAGTATCTGGAGGAGCGCTTGGGTGCTCTAGAAAAGAGCGGCCCGGAAGACGGTAGGGCCGCGGCTGCGGGTAATTCCGGGCGCGCGAGTGCGGAGGCTTTCCCGTTTAAGGCGCCGGCGGGAGTTAGTATCGGCCCGGAGAGAAGGGGGGAGGGGAAGGAGCCGGCCCGCGGGCAATTGACGGAGGCCCAGCAGGAGACGGCAGCCGCTGCTTCCCTTACCCTGGAGGAGGTGCTCCGCCTCTGGCCGGAAGTGCTACAGGCAGCCCGGAAAAAGAGCGTACATCTCCAGGCTTATCTTAAGGGTGGTAGACCCGCCGCCTTACAAAATGGCCGCCTTACCCTGGCTTTTAAGGCCGCTTTTCACAAGAGTATGTTGGAACAGCCCGCTCACAAGAAGGCAGTCGAGGAGATCTTGCGGGCGGTCACCGGAGAATCTTTGGAGGTCGTTCTGGTGGAGGAAGCCTCGAGTAATTCCGGCGGCGAAGAAAGCAAGATTGGAGAAAGTAAGATTTCTGAGGACGTGGTGCGAAAACTGGTGGATTTTTTCGGCCCGGATAAAGTGGAAATAAAGGATTGATTAATGGCGAGGAGTGAGAGCATGAATATGGGCAACATGAACAAAATGATGAAGCAGATGCAGAAGGTGCAGAGCCAGCTGGCCAAGGCTCAGGAAGAGCTGGCGGAGCGTACGGTGGAGGCCACGGCCGGTGGAGGGGTGGTAAGAGCGGTAGTGAACGGCCGGCAGGAAATAGTGAGCCTTACTATTAGCCCGGAGGCGGTGGACCCCGAGGATATAGAGATGCTACAGGATCTTATCGTGGCTGCGGTCAACGAGGCCCTACGGCGGTCCCAGGAGATGGTGGCCGAGGAGATGGCCAAAATCACGGGCCAAATTAAATTGCCCGGCTTGTTTTAAGGCGGAGATGGTGGTCTGTGCTTTATTATGCTGAACCCGTAGCCCGGCTCATTGCGGAGCTCAATAAGCTGCCGGGTGTAGGTCCTAAGACGGCCCAACGCCTGGCTTTTCATTTGCTGTACAGGCCCGCGGAGGAAGTCCGCGCCCTGGCGGAAGCCATCTTGGAAGCTAAGGAGAAAATACGCTATTGCTCTATATGCGGGAATTTGACCGATAAAGACCCTTGTTTAATATGCCAGGATGATAGCCGGGATAATTCCATCATCTGTGTGGTGGAGGAGCCGCGCGACTTGGTGGCTCTGGAGAAAACCGGTCAGTTCCGTGGCCGCTACCACGTGCTTCACGGCGCTATCTCTCCCATGGAAGGTATTGGTCCCGAAAAGTTACGCATTAGAGAGCTTCTGGAGCGCTTGAAGGATAATAGTGTCCGAGAGGTAGTGCTGGCCACCAATGCCGACGTGGAAGGAGAGGCCACGGCGCTATATTTGGCGAAAATTTTAAAAACCCTGGGGGTAAAGGTAACGCGGCTGGCCTATGGCATCCCCGTGGGCGGGGATCTGGAATATGCGGATGAAGTTACTCTAGCGCGCGCTTTTACGGGTCGCCGGGAAATGGACTAGGCAGGCAAAAAACGGCCACCTCTTGCATATGCTATTTCTAGAGGTATGCACAGGAGGTGGCTTTTATGCCGTCTCAATTTAATATCCTCCCGGCGGAGGTAGATACGCTGGTTGCCGCCTTGAGGGAGGCCAAGGAGGAATGGCTGGAGGCGCAGATGCTTTTTGCCGAAGTAACCGAACCGGATCTGGTAGACCAGGCTATCTACCGCTTGCAAGCGGCCGAACGCAAATTCATGTTTCTGTGGAAGGAAGTCCAGCAGAAATGGACAAGGAGTGGCTAAGAGATGGGAGTAGGGGAGAGCATACAACTAATTTTAGCTTTTCTTTTTCTGGCCTTCCTGGTTTATCTGGTAGGGCGGCTGCTGCTAACACCTTTAAGGCTTCTCGGCAAATTGGCTCTTAATTCTTTGTTCGGGTTGCTGCTTTTATGGGCCTTTAATTTTGCGGGGCATTATTTCAGCTTTACCATCCCCTTGAACTGGCTGACCGTACTCATTGCCGGCTTTTTAGGCCTGCCAGGGTTGCTGTTGCTCGTTTTTTTCCGGCTGGTGCTGTAGCCGGTAAGTTGGTAGCTGGTAAGCTGGCCCGCTCGCCGGCCTTTTTTATTTTGCTCCCCTTTGGCACATACTAATCTTAGCATCAGGCCTTGCAAGGGGGTAGAGCTTTGACGAACAACACCCTGGCCGGGGAACGACGGGAGTTTATGACGGGCAACGAAGTGATAGCCTGGGCTGCGTTGCTGGCCGGAGCGGAGGTAATGTACGGCTATCCTATAACTCCTCAGAGCGAAATTATGCATTATTGGACGCGCTGGGCACCCAGGTATGGCCGCCAGTTTATGCAGACGGAGGACGAGCTGGCAGCCGGGTTTGCCACCATAGGAGCCGTAATGGCGGGTAAAAGGGCCTTCACGGCGACGGCGGGCCCGGGCAACGTCCTTATGCAGGAGCCGCTGTCCATGGCCGAAATGATGCGCCTGCCGGTGGTAGTGATCGTAGCTCAAAGAGGCGGGCCGTCTACAGGAACGGTGATCTATTCTCAACAGGAGCTTAACCTGACCTGCTTTGGGGGCAACGGCGAGGGCCTGCGTATAGTGTATTCTCCGTCCACTCACCAGGAGCTTTTTAATTACACCTTCAAGGCTTTTAATACCGCCTGGAAATACCGTTTTCCCACCTTCGTCTTGGGGGATGGCTATCAATCCAAAATGCGTGAACCCGTAATCCTTTACGATCCCCAAGAGCGGGGAAGGGAGATGACCCCTCCCCAAGCCCTAGTAGGCTTGCCGGGGATACCGGGCAAGACCCGGCCTCCGGCACATTGGCGCAATACTTACAACCTGGAAGAAGAGCTTTATGAAGCCTTGCGGGACTCCATCGCGGCCTATGAAAAAGCAGGGCCGGAGATAGTGGAATGGGAGGCTTATGAGGTGGAGGACGCGGATTATCTGGTAGTAGCTCACGGGGTGGTGGGGCGAGCTGCTCGGGAAGGAGTAAGGGTTTTGCGGGAAAAGGGGATAAGGGCGGGGTGCTTCCGGCCTATAACTTTACGGCCTTTTCCCGGAAACCAGCTAAAGGAGATAGCCTGCCGGGCGAAGCTCATTTTAGTAATGGAATCTGCTTATGGCCAGTTGGAACGGCAGGTAAGAGCAGAACTTTACGGGTTGACCGTGCCTGTAACAGGTTACCGTCGGCCGGGGATGGGTATCACGCCGGAAGAAGTAGTAAGCGAGGTGCAAAGGTATGCTTCCCGTCCTACCCCAAATGCCTAAAGTTTGGCGGGTGGAAAGCAAGCCCCATAAGTTCTGCCCGGGTTGCGGGCACGGCATCATCCTCAAGTGTTTAGGGGAAGTCATTGACGAACTGGGGCTTCAGGACCGGGTAATTTTCGGTTGCGACATCGGTTGTTCTTTATTGGCCTGGGACTTTTTCAACCTGGATACCGTCCAGACCCATCATGGCCGGACCCTGCCGGTGCTGGTAGGTTTGAAAAGGGTGAGGCCGGAGCTGGTAGCGGTGGCCTACATGGGTGACGGCGGAGCTTACGCTATCGGCGCCCAGCACCTGGTGGCCTCCGCCGTCCGGGACGATCCGGTAACCGTGATTGTAGCCAACAATACGGTCTATGCTATGACCGGCGGGCAGATGGCTCCTACCACGCTGCCGGAGGAAAAGACCGAAACCACTCCCTACGGGAGAAAGAAAGAGGAGACCGGAGTCTCTCTCGGCGGTCCGGAGCTGGTGGCCAGCATGGCGGCCAGCGGGGCTTATGTAGCGCGGGGAAGTGTAGCCCAGGTTATCCGGCTAAGAAAGTTTATCCAAAAGGGGCTGAAGGCCCAGTTGGAGGGCGGGCACTTTTCGTTTATCGAGGCCTTATCCACCTGCCCTACCAACTGGCGGACTAATGCTCGGGAGACGTGGGATTTCTTGGAGAAAAAGATGCATAGTCATTTTCCCCTGGGGGAGTTTCCCGTGGCTGCTCGAGGGGCGATGGCCAGGGAGGGGGAAGTAGGGTGATGGGGAAGGGGCACCTAAAAATAGTTCTGGCCGGCGAAGGCGGGCAGGGAGTACAGTCGGTGGCGGAGATTATGGCCGAGGCCGCCTTTCGCAGCGGCTACCAGGCGCTGTATATTCCCAGCTTCGGGGTGGAGCAGAGGGGCGGCGTTTCTCTGGCTTTTGTGCAAATCAGCCGGGGGGTTATCGGGGCTCCCATATTCAGGACGGCGGACATAGCCGGGGCTTTAAGCCGGCGGGCGGTCAAAAGAATAGGCCGGTATTTGGGAGAAGATACCTGGCTCGTGTATGAATCCGAACTGGAGGACGAGGTGGAGGGCCATTATCCCGGCTGGCGTCACCGGGTGAGTCTACCGGCGCTTCGGGTGGCGCAACAGGAAATGCACCCCCGCGTTTTTAATGTTATTATCTTAGGCGCGCTGGTGCACCTGATAGGTTTTTTGCCCCGGCAAGAGGTGGAAGCTGCTCTGGAAAGACAGCTAGGCCATAAATTCGCCCGGGACCCGGATTTGAAGGAACTTAACTACCGGGCGCTGGAGCGAGGCCGGGAGCTATGCGCCGGGGCGGCTTTGCGGAGGGAACCCGCATACGAGGTCTTTATGCAGAAAGCATTAGGAACAACGAGTGTAGAAAAGTTAAGAACATAATGGAGGGGTCAGCCCTACAGTAGCGATGCGTAGGTTATACGGGTACAATAGAGACCAATAAGAAGCTATAAGCTAAGAGGAGGCGAGACTGGCTCTTGCTATCCTTTCAACCTATTATCACCGAAAACGGCAAAGGCCTTTTTTATTTATACCCCGAACTCTGCAAGGGTTGCGGCCTGTGTATAGAAAAGTGTCCGGTAAAGACTATCGGTTGGTCCAAGCGCTTGGGCGTCCTGGGCACTCCGGTAGTGGAGCCGGGGCATGGGGAGCCTTGCATAGCTTGCCGTCAATGCCAGCTGATCTGCCCGGATTGCGCCATCTGGATTGAACGGAAAGTCAAAGACCGAGGGGAGAAGCCGTCGAACATCAGGCAGACCGTTTCTTGAGAGAGGGCATTAAAGCAGAGACCACTGCTGCGTTTCTGCGGTGAAGATAGGTTAGGGAGAAGATAGGTTGGAGGCAAGATAAGGAAACAAGCAGGGCTGTTGGCCGTACAGCAGGTCAACAGCCTTTATTGTCGAATTCTTTACATCGAGTAAGGGCCTTACGGCGTGCTGGTGAGCCCGGAAGCGCTCGGCTTCTGCGCGCCGGTAGGGGTAACATTTCGGAAGGTTCTATTACAGGGAGAGGAGTAGCAGTTTATGCCTGGGCGTTTAGCCCTTATCGCTCCGTATGCCGACTTAGCCCGCTTAGCCCGGGAAGTATGCCGAGAGCTGGCTATGGAGGCTTATATTACCGTAGGTGATCTGGCCGAGGGCGTAAGGATAGCCCGGGAGCTGGCGGCTCAGGGTGTGGAAGTTTTTATCAGCCGTGGGGGTACGGCTACGGCCATAGCCCGGCAGCTGGACGCACCGGTGGTGGAGATTGCCGTCAGCGCCTACGATCTGGTCCGGGCCCTGGCCGAGGCAAGAAAATACGGAAGCCGGATCGGCGTGGTAGGCTTTCGCAATATCATTTACGGCAGCAAGAGTTTGGAAGAGATATTGGGCGTGCACATCCAAGAGATAGAGGTCAAAACCGAAGAGGAAGCGCCGGCGGCTATCACTAAAGCCCGGCAAGCAGGCCTGGAAGTTATAGTAGGGGATGCCGTTTCCGTGCGGTGGGGCAAGGAGTGGGGCCTGGCTGCTATACTGGTGACTTCGGGTAAAGAGGCCATAGGTCTGGCCCTGCGTGAGGCTCAGGAACTGGCAGAGGTACGGCGCAAGGAGCGGGCCCGCGCCGAACAGTTTAAAGTGATTCTAGATTTTACTTATGAAGGCATTATAGCCACCGACCAGGAAGGGCGCGTTTCCCTGGTGAACCCGGCGGCGGAAAAGATTTTAGGCGTGTCGGAGAGCCGCCTGCTGGGCCGTCCGGCCGGAGAGGTTTTACCGGGGCTCGCCCTTCAGCAGGTGCAGAGCACGGGTAAGGCGCGGTTGGGAGAACTGCACCGGGCGGGTAGCTCTTTGGTAGTACAAAACGTGGTGCCGGTAATTGCGGACGGTGAAATCGTAGGGGCAGTGGCCACTTTTCAGGACGCCAGCCATCTACAGGCGGTGGAGGCCAAAGTCCGGCAGGAGCTTTACCTGAAAGGTCATGTGGCCCAGTTTACCTTTGCCGATATAGTTACCGAGAGCCCGGCCATGCAGAGGGTGATCGCTCAGGCCCGGGAGTTCGCCGTAGCCGAGGCCACCATACTCATTACCGGGGAAACGGGAACCGGGAAGGAGATGCTGGCCCAGAGCATTCACAACGCCAGCTCGCGCAAAAACGGACCCTTTGTAGCAGTCAACTGTGCTGCCGTACCCGAAAGCCTGCTGGAAAGCGAGCTCTTCGGCTACGAAGAAGGGGCCTTTACCGGGGCGCGCAAAGGAGGCAAAAAAGGCTATTTTGAGCTGGCCCATCGCGGCACTCTCTTCCTGGACGAAATAGGAGAGCTGCCTTTAAATCTTCAGGCCCGCCTTTTGCGCGTGTTACAGCAAAAAGCCATAATGCGGGTGGGAGGCGACCGGGTAATCCCGGTGGACGTGCGCATTATTGCCGCGACGCACCGCAACCTGGAAGAAGCGGTAAAGCAAGGGGCTTTCCGGCAAGATCTTTATTACCGCCTGAACGTGCTGCGCTTATCCCTGCCGCCTTTGCGCGAGCGGCGAGAAGACATACCTTTGCTGGTGAAGCTCATGGTAGATAGAATATGCCGCCGCACCGGCCGGGTTCCGCCGCAGATCGGCCCGGAAATCCTAAACACTTTTCAGCGCTACTTCTGGCCGGGGAATGTGCGGGAGCTGCAAAATATACTGGAGCGGTTGGTGGTCTTAAGGAGCGGCCGGGAAGTGGGTTTGGAGGACGTAAGGGAATTAGTGGAGAAAGGAGAGGCGGAAGAAAGGCCGGGGGAAAACGGGGAAGCCTTGAAGCTCGAACTTAAGGGGACCCTGGAGGATATGGAGTGGGAGATTATCTGCCGTACGCTGGAGATAACCGGATATGACCGGGAAGAAACCTGCCGGCGTTTAGGAATAAGCAAGACTACCCTGTGGCGCCGGTTAAAGGACCGGCGGTTGCAAGATGAGGTTGCAAGATGAAATATAGGTTTGCAAAATGAAATTCAAGGATAACGGCCGAAATAAACTCGTTTCGGCCCTCTATTTTTGATAGGCGTATTTCAAAATGAAAGATGCAGGATGGTTTAAGCTGCCGGAAACGGGCCCTCACTTGCTGGCACGGTTTTTGCAACGGGAAACTTATGAACGCCCAACCAGGAGCGAGGTTATTTATGGAGACCATAGCTATCATAGCCGACGACCTCACCGGCGCCAGCGACACGGCTATACAATTCCGCAAATACGGTCTTAAAACCATGGTCATAGTCGATTATCAAGATCTGGAGGGTGCGAGCAGGGGTATACCGGTATGGTCCATAAATGCCGATACCCGTCCCCTGACGGCCGCAGAAGCCTACGAGCGGATATACGCTATTACTCAAAAATTAAAGGACATGAAGTTTAATCGGATTTACAAAAAGATTGATTCTACCCTGCGGGGCCATCCGGGAGCGGAGCTGGAAGCGGTCATGGATGCCCTGAAAGCCGAGCTGGCACTGGTGGTGCCGGCTTTTCCGGCCAACGGACGGGCGGTGGTAAACGGGTGTCTGGTAGTACATCCTTCTAAAAATACCGGCGGGGGCGAGGAATTATTTCCGACAGGCGCGCTGGAGGGGGATTTGGTTCATGTACCGACACTGTTGCAGAAAGAGATGCGCCGGAGGGTAGGGGGCGTAGCACTGGACAAAGTCCGGGCGGGAGAAGCGGAATTGATCCACGCCATCAAAGCTTTACGGGAGCAAGGGCAAGAGGTGCTGGTGATAGATGCCGTTACGGAGGAAGATATGGAAGAGATTGCAGCCGCGTGTAGTGCATTGCCCATGGAAGTTACTCTGGCCGGGGCTGCCGGCCTGGCTTCTCACCTTCCGGCGGCATGGAGGCTGGACCTTGGAGACAAGGAGAAGGTAGCGAAGAAAGAAGGAACCCTTCTGGTGGTGGCCGGCTCCCGCAATCCCGTAAGTGCCGCTCAGGTGGAGGAACTGCTTAAGGCCACGGGGGCTCCCCTGGTAGAAGTGGATACTGAGAATATTAAAAGCGGGCTGGGCGAACAGGAAGTGGAGAGAGCGGTTAAAGAGGCTACTAGGTGGCTTGGAGAGCCGCAACCTTGCAGTCTTCTGGTGGTGGCTGTGGATAGCCTGATTAGGAGAGAAACCCCAGAGACGAGCCTGGCGGAGGAAGGAGTAAAGTACGGTAAGACTATAGCAGAAGCTTTAGGGGAGATGGTCCGCCGTTTGGTGGGGCTGGGCAGCGTGCGAGGCCTGGTTGTGACGGGCGGAGATGTGGCCGTCCATATATGTCGGGCGCTGGGCGTAAAAGGCATTGAACTGATAGCCGAGCTTCTCCCGGGTATACCTCTGGGCAAATGCCTGGGGGGGGAGGTTGACGGCTTGCCGGTAGTAACTAAGGCAGGGGGATTCGGCCCGCCGGATGCTTTCGTAAGGGTGGTGGAATATTTAAAAGATCCGACCAGGGTAATAAATTAGTACGAAAATAGCCCTAATTTTATAATTTATATGTGGTTGTGTCGGACAGGTGTGGCCGGCATGAAGGGTTAATAAAGGAAATAGCCTTTAGGCTTATTTTCAGTAGGAGGTGGTTGTGCCCTCGGGGCATGGACGGCTGATCGGGCTTGGGAGTCTAGCAGTTTAAAAAATGAGCCGCTTTAGAGGGGATGAAGTTTAGTGACGATAAGGCCTATAATAGCCATTACGGTTGGCGACCCGTGCGGCATTGGACCGGAGATAACCGCCAAAGCATTGTCCCTTCGGGAAATATACGACCAATGCCGCCCTTTGGTTATAGCGGATGCCGGACTCATGTGTGAGGCCGTGCGGATAGCTGGAGTGAACTTGGGGGTGAGGGCGGTGGAAGGCCCTGCGCAAGGCCGCTACGAGTATGGCACCATGGATGTCCTGGACCTGCAGAACGTGGACTTGAACCGGCTGGAGTACGGTAAGGTCACACGTCTGGGCGGGGAGGCCAGCTTCCAGTATATAGCTAAGGCTATTGAACTGGCCCTGGCCGGAGAGGTGGATGCGGTCACTACCGGGCCCATTCATAAGGAAGCTATAAATTTGGCGGGCCATCATTATGCGGGCCATACGGAAATTTTTGCCGACCTCACGAAAACGAAAGATTATTGCATGATGCTCATCGATAAAGACTTCCGGGTTTCTCACGTGACTACCCACGTGGCCTTGAGCCAGGTGCCGTCGTTGGTGCGAAAAGAGCGAGTGCTGAAAGTAATTGAACTCACCCATGAAGCTCTGCTTAAGATGGGCATAGTCCGGCCCCGTATAGCGGTGGCCGGCCTTAATCCCCACGCCGGTGACGGGGGGCTTTTCGGCCGGGAGGAAATAGAGGAGATAGGCCCGGCCATCGAGGAAGCTCGCCGGCAGGGCATGACGGTAGACGGACCGGTATCGCCGGACACGATTTTCGTCAAGCTCCGGGGAGGCCAGTATGATGCCGTGGTGGCCATGTACCATGATCAGGGGCATATTCCTACCAAAGTGGTGGGTTTCCAATATGATGACGCCACGGGCACTTGGGGCACGGTAGCCGGGATTAACGTTACCTTGGGCTTACCTATAATCCGTACCTCGGTGGATCACGGTACAGCCTTTGGCAAGGCAGGTAAAGGGACGGCCAATCCGGAAAGCATGGTGGATGCGATAAAGATGGCGATAGAATTGGCTTGCGGGGGCAGGTCGATTAAGTAGAAAACAACAAACGGGAGGTAGGAGGCGAAAAATGAAGGCTGCCATTGTCACCGAACCCTACAAGGTAAGGATCCAAGAGATTGATGATCCGGTTGTCGGCCCCCAGGACGTGTTGATCCGGGTTAAGGCCACGGGGATCTGCGGTTCTGACCTACACCTTTATAAAGGAGCACATGCTTTTCGAAAATTGCCGGCCATTTTAGGCCACGAAGTAGCTGGAGAAGTAGCGAAGGTTGGTTCTGAAGTTACGCGCTTTAAGCCAGGCATGCCCGTTACTGTGTTGCCCCAAATCAGCTGTGGGAACTGTATTGCCTGCACCAGGGGCCACCTCAACATCTGCTCCCGGAAAACGGTGCCCGGGACTCCTGCCTGGCAGGGTACCTTTGCCGAATATTTTATAGCTCCAGAGAAGGTAGTATATCCTCTGCCTGCCGGGGTAGATTATATTGCCGGCTCTCTCGCCGAACCTCTGGCAGTGGCCGTACATGCGGCCAGGCGGGCGGATTTGAAGGGGCGGCAAAGGGTGGCTATTCTGGGATCAGGTACTATCGGTCTCCTGGTCCTGGCCTTGTCCAAGCACTATGGGGTTAAAGAAATAATAGCTACTGATGCCTATGATTACAATTTGGGCGTAGCGCGTAAAATGGGTGCTACGGTGACGATTAATGCGGGCCGAGAAGATGTGGTATCCAAGGTTGAGGAAGTTACATCAGGAGAAGGCGTGGAAACGGTAATTGTGGCGGCTAGCGCCCCCGGAATAATCGACCAAGCCAGTGCGATTGCTACGCGGCGGGGCAAAATCGTCTTAGTAGCCATGATTTCTCAAGCAATTCCGGTAATGACTTATAGTTTTGTGTACAAAGAGCTGGAGCTAAAGGGTTCCCAGACGTATACGCCCGATGATTTCGAGGCGTCCCTTGATCTCTTGACAGCAGGTGCTATTCCGGTTAACGAAGTAGTCACCAAGACCGTTAATTTTATTGACACAGCAAAAGCCTTAGAAAGTCTAGATAAGCGATTGGAAGAAGCTGTTAAGGTTGTAGTTACCCTTTAGGTTTACAGTCAAGACTTTGAAGGAGGCGACCGGGATGGAAACGATGAAGGGGTTAATGAAGACGAAACCAGAACCTGGGGCTGAACTCCTCCACGACCTGCCAGTGCCTAAAGTGGAGGGGGACGAAATACTGGTCAAAGTCAAGTGTGCTGCTATTTGCGGCACTGACCTGCACATTTATGACTGGACACCCTATGCCCAGCAGCGAGTCAAGCCCCCTATGGTTTTCGGGCATGAATTTAGCGGGGAAGTAGTAGAGGTTGGGCCGGAAGTAAAAAAGTTTAAAGTAGGAGATAGAGTAGCCGGGGAGACTCATATTGCTTGCGGCATGTGCTACCAATGCGAGACGGGAAACGCCCATATTTGTGAGAGCATGAAAATTATAGGCGTTCATACCGAGGGGTGTTTTGCCGACTATATTAAGATTCCGGCCAGCTGCGGATGGAAGCTTCCGGATACGGTCTCCTATGAGATTGGGGCCCTTTTGGAACCCCTGGGCGTTGCCGTGCATAGCGTGCTGGCCGATGCTGTAAACGGTATGTCGGTGGTGATTTACGGATGTGGACCCATCGGGTTAATGGCGGTAAACGTGGCTAGCGCTTGCGGTGCCGCTCAGGTCATTGCGGTGGAACCGGTACCCGAAAAGTTGGTCATAGCCAAACAAATGGGTGCCACCCATACCTTGCAGCCAGGTAAGGATGATGTGATCGCAGGTATCTTAGAATTAACCGGAGGGAGGGGAGCAGATGTAGTAGTAGAATTGTCCGGTAATGGCCAGGTAATTAGCGAGTGCTTCCGGGGACTGCGAAAAGGGGGTCGGGTTACCCTGGCGGGCCTACCTAACGGGCCGGTGACCCTGGACGTAGTTGACGGCGTGATTTACAAGGAAGCCAAGATCCTGGGCGTGACCGGCCGCAGGATGTATGAAACGTGGTGGCAGATTGAGAAATTGCTCGGCTCAGGCAAATTGAACTTAGAGCCCGTTATCGGGGGTATTTTCCCGTTAGAACGGTACCAGGAGGCTTTTGCGGCGCTTCACACGGGTAAGCCGGGGAAAATGATCCTAGTTGTTTGAGAATCGTTTTGAGAATCGTGTGGAGGCTGTAGCGGTACTCCCTCTACCGAGGGACCAATAAGTTAAATCGAGGAGGTTGAGGTAATGAAAAAATACTTGAGCCTGATAATTGCTGGCTTGATGCTCACTCTCCTACTGAGCGGTTGTGGTGGAAAACAAGGGGAACAAAAGAGCGAGAATGGCCAGCCGATTGTATTAAAGTTAGGCCATATTCAGACTAAGGAAGATTTATGGCAGCTCGGAGCCGAAAAGTTTGCCCAACTGGTAGCCGAAAAAACTGGGGGGCAGGTGAAAATAGAGATCTATCCTAATTCTACTCTCGGTGGAGACAGAGATATGGCCGAGGGAATGCAGATGGGCTCTGTAGATTTTGCTCTGATTGCTGGAGTATTGGGGAACTTTGAAAAGTCATTTCAGATATTAGAGCTGCCCTATCTGTTTGAAAACGAAGAGCACTTGCGCAAAGTTATTTATGGTCCTATTGGGCAAGAGCTGCTAGAGAGACTGCGTACTAACGCCAATATCAGAGGTCTATCCTTCTGGGAGAGAGGTTCACGACAAGTTACATCCAATAAACCGATCAATTCTATAGAAGATATTAAAGGGTTAAAAATCCGCGTGCCGGAAATACCCGCTATGGTAGAAGTATGGAAAGCCATGGGGGCTAACCCGACACCGATGGCCTGGTCCGAAGTATACAGTGCTCTAGAACAGAAGGTAATAGAGGCCCAGGAGAATCCGATTCCCTATATTTACGGTGGAAAAATCTATGAGGTCCAGAAGTATTTGGCTATTACCAATCACAAGTATGAGTATGTCGTTTTGGCCATGAGCGAGCTAACCTATAACAAGCTAACGCCTGCACAGCGCAAGGCCATTGAAGAAGCAGCAGCCGAGGCCACGCAGTACGAAAACCAGCTCGTTAAAGAGAAAACCCAAGAGTTCCTGGAGGCCATGAAGGCCAAGGGAATGAAAGTTACTTATCCGGATATCGAGCCGTTTAAAGAAAAGGCTAGAAGCGTCCACCGAAGCTATGCCGAAAAGCTAGGTCTGCTGGACCTTTATGAAAAGATAGTTAATACTAAGTAACAAGTAGAAGATTTTACTGGGGTCCTCTGAGGACCCCAGTAAAAATAAGAAGGGTGAGCAGGAATTATGGGTTTGTCTAAATACAACCGGCTCTTAACCTCTCTGGAGGCGTTGGCCCAAGGGGTATCTCTTATACTGGGTATTCTCATGCTCTTGATGGTGGTCGTAATCTTTGTCCAGGTCATAGCCAGATATGTGTTACACAATTCATTGTCCTGGTCGGAGGAAATCGGTAGATACCTCTTTATTTGGATAACTTTCTTGGGCGCCGTAATAGGGGTCAAGGAGAGGCTGCACGTAGGAGTAGACGTAGTTGTAAATTCTCTCCCGGCCGGGGTCCGCAAAATCCTGGTGCTTGTGGGTAATCTGCTCATGATTGCTTTTGTGGGTTATATGCTGCAAGGTAGTTTTAAGTTGATCGAGCTCGGCAAGCATCAGGCCAGCCCGGCTACAAGTATACCCATGTTGTATCCCTACCTGATATTGCCTTTGGGTAGCATCTTAATGCTGGTCTATCTTCTCGTTAATACGGTGTTGGACTGGGTGAACTTAGGGGGCGGTAGGTCTTGACGGCTATTCTCTTCGGGGCCTTTGTAGTGTTGGTAATCCTAGGAGTGCCCATCTCTTTTGTGTTGGGTATTGCTGCCACCCTCGGGTTGGTAGCGGCTGGCAACTATCCGATGCAGGTAGTTATCCAGCGAATGTTTGCCGCCGTAAATTCATTCCCTTTCATGGCCATCCCCTTCTTTATGGTGGCAGGGGAAGTTATGAGCCGCGGTGGTATTACGAAAAGAATTATAGATTTTGCCTTAGCCTTGGTAGGCAGATTCAAAGGGAGTCTGGGTCATGTTACCGCTCTGACAGGGGTGATCATGGGAGGAATATCGGGATCGGGTGTAGCCGATACGGCCGCTATCGGCTCTCTCATGGTTCCGGAAATGGTGCGCAGGGGGTATGATAAGTCCTTTTCCGCAGCATTGACGGCTGCAGCGGGCAGCATTGGGTTGATAATCCCTCCAAGCATTGCCATGATCTTATATGGGGTGACTGCCCAGGTCTCAATAGGGGATCTCTTTCTATCGGGTATAGTACCAGGTGTATTGATCGGGCTGGGGTTTATGCTGGTTTCTTACGTTGTGGCCCGGAGGGAAAACTATCCCGTAGAAGAAAGCCTTTCCTGGAGGGAAAGGACGGTTCGATTTAAAAACGCCATACTGGCCTTAATGATGCCTGTTATTATCATTGGCGGTATCAGAGGAGGTATCTTCACTCCCACGGAAGGCGGCGCAGTGGCCGCCGTTTACGCTATTGTAGTCAGCCTCTTTGTCTACCGGGAGATGACCTTCAAAGACCTGTTCCATGCCTTGGTCGAAGCAGGAAAAAAGACGGCCGTTATCGGCTTTCTGATCGCCACCTCCTCGCTGTTTAGCTGGATCCTGGCTAGCGAGCGTATCCCGGAGCAAATAACGACCTATATTATTTCTCTGACCGAGAACAAGTATATGGTTTTGTTGTTAATTAATATCTTACTCCTCCTGGTGGGGATGATTCTGGACAGCGGTCCGGCCATTATTCTGCTGGTACCCATTCTGGTGCCGGTAGCTAAGTCACTAGGGATCGACCTAGTACAGTTTGGGCTGGTCATGGTGATTAACCTGACCATAGGCCTTCTCACACCGCCTGTAGGTACGGCATTATATGTGGCCTGCAACATAAGCGATTTGCCGCTGCTAACCTTAAGCAGAGCGGTGCTCAAATTCCTGGTTGTCATGCTGATTGTCTTGTTATTAGTAACCTATGTACCTGCTGTGGCCCTTTTACCACTGTGGTTTGGGCATTGATTAGAAGGGAGCCGACCATTCTTGATAAAGACCTGGCCGCGGCCTCGGCTGAAAAACAGTTCAGACGTTAGGTAGAACAGCAATTGATTACTATGCGGGAACGGGCGAATTAGATATATCTTTTATAACTATGCTTAAGTAGCGGAAAGGTAGGTTCTTGTTAATTTCCATAAAGTCCCAGACGAAGCCAGGGAACAATCCAAATAAAGAGAAGTGATGGCAAAAAATACAGTAAAGGAGTTTGAGGCCGTGGCGCCTAAGGCAAAAGAACAGACTTAAGGCTGGTTTTAAGGATGCCATGGCGGTGATGGGGTTGCCGGAACCGGTTAGGCGGCGGCTGCGTACGACCAATCCTATAGAGCGTCTGAACAGGGAAATTCGGCGGCGGGAGAGGGTGGTAGGGATTTTTCCCAATGAAGAGGCGGGTTGAGACTGATTAGTGCGGTACTCATGAAGATAGATGAGGCTTGGTCAACTAGCCATAGGCACTTAGACATGACGGAGTACTGGATATGTAGAGGTAACCAGGAACAGGTTGAAGCAGTAAAATCCAACAATCCAGAGAAAGAGGCAGCTTAATAAGGCTCTAATAAGCCTCAAAAGCTACCAGAGGGATTTTACACACAGAATCGGACTTGACCTGGCCCAGGTGCAGGGCCAAGGCAGTACCGCCTGCCAGGTAAAAATTTTGCAATAAACCATTAGTGCTTAATAATTCCAGTACTTGCTCTCCTTGCGGTGGGAGGGCGAGTGTAAACACTTAAGGTCATCCTCCTGTAAACGGTAGTAACAGCACCAAAAATAACCAGTTTTAGCAGATAGTCGAGGGCTAGTTTTGATTACTCTCCGGATCTCTTCATCTTCATACTGAGTCAAAACCCACTGTATAGCTCGGATATCACCGTATTCCAGTAACCGTTCAAGGATAAAATAAGAGTCATTCCGGCTATCCAGACTGTCAAAAGAGACATCCCAAAAATATTTTTTTAAAAAAGGTGGTAAACTCAACGGGTCTCTCCTGCCTTTTTACCAGCTTGAGGACAATCTTTTTATCATGACAATTATACCAATTTTTGTGGGATATAAAAAACCCCCACAGCCTAAACTGTGGGGGTTCCCCTTTTTACCGGGAATTGGCAGTTAATGCTAGCGATTTTCGATGAGCAGCTTATAATACTTCCCCTAGGCCTGAAGTTATCCTTGGGCCAGCTTGCGGTATAACTCCAGCCTGGCTTTGGCTTCTTCTTCCGCCCGGGCGAAGAGTTCTTCCGCTTTATCCGGGAACTGTTTCTTTAAGGCGGTGTAGCGGATCTCGCCCAGGAGGAAGTCCCGGAAGCTTAAAGAGGGGGCCTTGGAGTCCAGTATGAAGGGGTTCTGGCCCTGGGCCGCCAGTGCCGGGTTGTAGCGATATAGCGGCCAGTAGCCAGCCTCCACGGCCCGCTTGCCCTCCCGCTGGCTTTTACTCATATCGATGCCGTGGTTGATGCAGGGCGCGTAGGCGATGATGAGGGAGGGGCCGTTATAAGCCTCGGCTTCCACCAGCGCTTTGATGAGCTGGTTGGGGTTGGCGCCCATACAGACCGAGGCCACATAGACGTACCCGTAGGACATGGCCATAAGGCCCAGATCCTTCTTTCTGGTCCTCTTGCCGGCCGCGGCAAAGCGGGCTACCGCGCCGGAAGGAGTAGCCTTGGAAGACTGGCCGCCGGTATTAGAGTAAACCTCCGTGTCCAGGACCAGGATGTTTACATTGGATCCGGTGGCCAGGACGTGATCCAGGCCGCCGTACCCGATGTCATAGGCCCAACCGTCGCCGCCGATAATCCAGATGGATTTTTTGGTCAAGTAGTCCTTCAAGTTATCGATGGTTACCAGCAAATCCTTGAGTTCCCCTCTGGCCGATTCCCTCTCCCGAGGCAGGAGGGTTTTAAGGCGCTCGCCGGCTTCGCGGGAACGAGCGGCGTCTTCTCTGCCTTCTAGCCATTCACGGCAGGCGGCTTTAAACTCGGGGCTGAGGCCCTCGGCTGCCAGTGCCTTCTCCACGGCCTCGGCCAGCTCCTCCCGCCTCCTTTCCACGGCCAGGCTTATGCCGTAGCCGAATTCGGCATTGTCCTCGAAGAGGGAATTGGCCCAGGCCGGTCCATGGCCAAGCCTGTTTACCGTGTAGGGGCAGCTAGGAGCGCTGCCGCCCCAGATAGAGGAGCACCCGGTGGCATTGGCGATAATCATGCGGTCGCCAAAGAGTTGGGTGACCAGCTTTACATAAGGGGTTTCGCCGCAACCGGCGCAGGCGCCGGAGAACTCCAGTAAGGGCTTAAGGAACTGGCTACCCTTGACGGTAGCCGGATTGAAGCGAACTTCTACCTCCGGCAAGGACTCGGCAAAGGCGTAGTTGGCGTTTTCTGCAGGCAGGGCTTCTTCCAGCGGAACCATGGTTAGAGCCTTAGTCTTGGCCGGACAGACATCGGCGCAATTGCCGCAGCCGGTGCAGTCCAGGGGCGAGACCTGGATGCGGAATAAGAGGCCCTCGGCCTCTTTGCCCATAGCTTTTTTAGTGACGAATGTGGCCGGTGCCCCTTGCAGGTCTTCCGGATGGACCAGGTAGGGCCGGATAGCGGCATGGGGGCAGACCAAAGAGCACTGGTTGCACTGGATGCAGTTTTCCGCCTCCCAGCGGGGAACGTTTACCGCTATACCTCGCTTTTCATATTTGGTAGTTCCGGTGGGGAAGAAGCCTCCCGGCGTAAAGGCGCTCACCGGCAACTCGTCGCCTTTTAAGGCCAGCATAGGCCGCATTACTTTGCGGACGAACTCCGGTTCCTCTTCCCGGGTGGCTGCAGCTTGGGAAGAATCCTGCGTACCGTTGAGCCAGCTTTCCGGGTAACGGATCTCCTCCAGGGCTTCGGCTGCTCGGTCCACCGCTGCCCAGTTCATTTCGATGATCTTATCGCCCTTTTTGCCGTAAGTTTTCTCGATGGAGTCTTTGATATAACGGAAAGCGTCCTCCGGCGGTATAATGCCGGCAATCTTGAAGAAGGCCGCCTGCATGATGACGTTTATGCGGCCGCCCAGTCCCAGTTCCTGGGCTATCTTGAAAGCATCGATGTTGTAGAATTTAACCTTTTTCTGGGCTATGGTCCGCTTCATCTCCGTCGGCAACTTTTCTTCCATTTCCTCCAGACTCCAACTGGAGTTGAGGAGGAAAATGCCGCCGGGCTTAATACCCTCCAACAGGTCGTAGCGCCCCACATAGGAGGGGTTGTGACAGGCTATGAGGTCCGCCTGGTCGATGAGATAAGCGGATTTTATGGGAGACTTTCCAAAACGCAAGTGCGAAACGGTGAGACCTCCCGATTTTTTGGCGTCATACACGAAATAAGCCTGGGCATACAGGTCTGTATGGTCGCCAATGATCTTAATAGAGTTCTTATTGGCGCCTACTGTACCATCGGAGCCCAATCCAAAGAATTTGCAACGGTAAAGACCTTGAGGCGCCGTATCGATATATTCTTTGACTTCCAGTGAGGTTCCGGTAACGTCGTCGGTGATACCCACGGTAAAATGATTTTTAGGCTGTTCGGCGGCCAGATTGTCGAAAACGGCCTTAACCATGGAGGGAGAGAATTCCTTGGAGCCCAGGCCATAACGGCCCCCCACCACCAGGATGTGGTTTTTGCCGTTTTCGGCAAGAACGGTATGGACGTCCTCATAAAGAGGTTCGCCCAAAGAACCCGGTTCCTTGGTGCGATCCAGCACGGCTATGCGTTGGACGGTGGGCGGGAGAGCTTCCAGGAAGTGGGCGGCAGAGAAAGGACGGTATAGCCGTACCTTAATGAGACCTACTTTTTCTCCCCGCTCTACCAGGTAATCCACCGTTTCTTCCACCACATCACAGGCCGAACCCATGCAGACGATGATCCGCTCGGCATCCGGCGCACCTACATAATCAAATAGGCGGTAATGACGGCCGGTCATTTCGCCTACCTGCTTCATGACTTCCGCTACTATGGCCGGTGTAGCCAGGTAATAGGGGTTGGCCGCTTCCCGGCCTTGGAAGAAGATGTCCGGGGCTTGCGAAGTACCGGCCTGGTAAGGGCGTTCGGGGTTAAGAGCCCGGCGGCGGAAATTGTGGATAGCTTCCCAATCCACCAGTCTGGCCATATCTTCATATTCAATGACCTCTATCTTCTGTACTTCATGGGAGGTGCGGAAGCCATCGAAGAAGTGGACAAAGGGTACGCTGGCCTTTAAAGTGGCCAGGTGGGCCACCAGGGCCAAGTCCATCACTTCCTGCACAGAAGCAGAAGACAATAGAGCGAAACCGGTCTGACGTGTAGCCATAACATCGGAGTGGTCACCGAAAATGGATAGCGCATGGGTGGCTACTGACCGTGCGGCTACATGGAAGACACAAGGCCAGAGTTCTCCGGCGATCTTGTACATGTTGGGGATCATTAGCAGTAACCCTTGAGAAGCTGTAAAAGTGGTAGTCAGAGCGCCTCCGGCTAAAGAACCGTGTACCGCTCCGGCAGCTCCGGCTTCTGATTGCATCTCGATCACTTGTAAGGGACGACCGAAGATGTTCTTGCGGCCTTGGGCAGCCCACTCATCACAGAGCTCCGCCATGGGCGAGGAGGGCGTAATAGGATAGATGGCGGCTACTTCTGAGAGGGCATAAGCTACATGCGCCGCAGCAGTATTGCCATCGATGGTCTGTTTAGCCACAGTTTCATCTCCTTTATTATTTTTTTGAGATAGTTCAAGTTTGGTTTCTTTCCTTCTTCTGAACTTGCCCTATGAGGCCGGAAAAGCTGAAGGCAACCCCGACCCGCTGCTCGCTATTAATCAAATATTATGGCATGGAGAGACGTTTTAGTCAACTCCATGTATACATTATACAACAACCTGAGGATCTAAAAGTCTAATTATTAGGTGGTCTGACAACCAGAGAGGTACACCAAAAAGTATTGACAGGGGTGGGGGATAGTGGTATACTAAAATCTAAAAAAGACGCCATATTTAGCCGTCGCCAAGCCCGTCGAAGGGCCAACTATCAGGAGCGAGAGTTGTGCGGTGGTACCTCCCGGTGGAATGAATGTCAGGCCGGCGGGAGAAAACCAAATATAAAACTAAAAATAGCACAGGGGAGGGGAAAAATGCGCATTGTCTTCATAGGGCAGGCCCCGTTCGGGCGGGACTGCTTAAAAACATTGGTTGATCAAGGTGAACAAATTGTCGGAGTATTAACAATACCCGACAAACCGGACCAAAAAAGCCCGAATCCGGTAAAAGAACTGGCGTCGGAGTTAGGACTCCCCCTATTGCAGCCTCCCAAACTTAAGGACCAAGAGGTTATCCGGTGGGTGGCCGACCGTAAGCCGGATCTTTTGGTTTTGGCGTATGTAACGCAGTTTGTGCCTAAAGAAATGATCGAACTGGCCACCTATGGAGGAATTAACTTCCATCCTTCCTTACTTCCTAAATACCGCGGCGGTAGCGCCATGAACTGGGCTATCATCAACGGTGAAACCGAAACCGGCGTAACCATTCACCAGATCGATGAAGGCGTGGATACCGGTCCTATTGTTCTGCAAGAGAAAGTTCCCATCGATCCGGACGACAGCGTAAAAACTTTATATTTTAATAAGATCTATCCCCTGGGCGTTAAAATGGTAGCGGAGGCCGTACGGCTGATCCGGGAAGGTAAAGCGCAGCCCGTTCCTCAAGATGAGAACCAGGCTTCCTTCCAGCCGGTTATTAAAGAAGAACATGTGGGTATAGATTGGAGTTGGCCTACCCAGAAGATCTATAACTTGATTCGGGGTTCAGATCCTACACCCGGGGCATGGTCCTGGTTCCGCGGTGAGAAGCTCAAGATTTGGGAGGCCAAGCCGTTTTCCGGACAAGGGTCTCCAGGCGAAATTATAGCTGTATCTGAAGAGGGGTTTGTGATAGCTACAGGCGATGGGGCTATCTTGGCCAAACGGGTGCAGTATTCCGGCACCGGAAAGCTTCCGGCGGCGGAATGGGCGAAAGGCCAAGGGTTGCAGGTAGGAGATAAGCTGGATTCTGCTGGCCTTGGTAAGGAATAGGTTGTAAAGGCTTGCTGCGCATGACCGCTTGACTAAAGGCGGTTAGCCAAAAAAGTTATAAGTTACAGGGTAGACGCTCATGCTGCTGGTACGGTACCAGTAGAAGGATGAAAATAACCGAGTTTGGGGTAGCCCCAATGCTGCTGGCGCAGTACCGGCAGGAAGATGAGAATAGCAAAGGGCTATTTTAGGGTAGGCCCTCATGCCGCCTATGCGGCACTAGCAGGAGAAGTAAAATAGCCGAGGGATTATTTTCGGGGTAGAGGGGTGAGGCCTGGAGTTTACTACATTTTAAATTTGCGTAAAGTATAGAACAAAAACCGGAGAGAGGAGGAGCTCTATGGCTAAAATGGTGGAAATCCGCTGGCATGCCCGCGGAGGTCAGGGGGCGGTATTGGCCTCCCGATATTTAGCAGCCTCGGCAATTCGTGAAAATCTGTACTTTCAGGCTTTCCCGCAGTTCGGTACGGAGAGGATGGGTGCCCCCATTGTAGCTTATACCCGCATTAGTGATGCTCCTATAAACCTGCGCTGCGCCATTGAGGAGCCCGATATGGTAGTGGTACTAGATCCTACTTTACTGAAAGCCGTCAAAGTCACCGCCAACCTGAAAGAAGGAGGGGCAGTGGTGGCCAACTACCCGGGTACGGCTGCGGAGTTGGCCCGGGAGCTAGGTGTGGACGGCAAATTCAAGGTATATGCGGTAGACGCCTATAAGATTTCCAGCGAAGAATTGGGCCGTCCCATTCCCAACACTCCTATGGTAGGCGCTTTGGCCAGAGTCCTGGGGCTGATCAAGCTCGAGAACATCCTGGCGGAGTTCGAGGAGCAATTCAGCCACCGCTTTAAGCCGGAAATTGTCCAGAAAAACTTGAATGCCGTGCGGCGGGCCTATGAGGAGGTGCAAGGGGCGTGACAGTACAAATCAATAATGCCATTCGCAAGCTGGATAAGCAGGCTCTCCCTGCGTGGTACGAGATACCTTTAGGCGGAGTCATCCTGTCGCAGGGTTCTACCGATTATAAAACCGGAAGCTGGCGCACCAAGAGGCCCATCTGGAACAAAGATGAGTGCTCTAACTGCATGACTTGCTGGATTTATTGTCCGGAAATGGCCATTCAAGTACAGGATGGCAAGGTTGTAGGAATAGATACTTCTCTATGCAAAGGATGCGGGATTTGCGCCAATGAATGTCCCAAGGAGAACGCTATGACTATGGCCGAAGGCGGAGAGTATTAATCTCGGATAATGGGGAAGGAGGAATACGAAGGATGAGAAAAACCATCGGCTTGACCGGTGATGGTGCAGCCGCTGAAGCTATGCGCCAGATCGATCCCGATGTGGTAGCGGCTTATCCTATTACACCGCAGACCGAAATCGTGGAGCGGTTTGCCGAGTTTGTCGCCGAAGGCTCGGTAAAAACCGAACTAGTTGCCGTGGAAAGCGAACACAGCGCCATGAGCGCCTGCTGCGGTTCTTCGGCCGCCGGAGCGCGCACCATTACCTGCACATCCTCCCAAGGGCTGGCGCTCATGCACGAGGTCCTGTACATTGCCGCGGGCAATCGCCATCCCATCGTGTTAATCAATGTTAACCGCACTCTGTCGGCTCCTATTAACATTCATAACGACCAGAGCGATAGCCTGGGCTCCCGCGACTGCGGCTGGATCCAGCTCTACTGCGAAGGCGCTCAGGAAGTCTATGATACCGTGATCCAGGCGGTCCGCATCGCGGAGAATCCTTCGGTTCTGCTGCCGGTAATGGTTTGCCTGGATGGGTTTGTAGTAAGCCATAACGTGGAACCCATCAACATCCTCGATGATCAAGAAGTAAAAGATTTTGTGGGTGAATTCCGGCCGGCCCTGAGCCTGCTGGACACGGAGAATCCGGTATGCTTGGGCAACCTGACCCTGCCGGAGTATTTCTTCGAACACAAATACTCCCAAGCTTATGCCCTGGAGCAGTCCAAGGGAGTTATAGCGGCGGTGGACAAGGAATTCGGCGAGAAGTTCGGTCGCAGTTACGGCATTGTTGAGGGCTACCGTATGGAAGATGCGGAAATTGCCATAGTAACCCTGGGTTCCATGGTGGGCACGGCCCGCGCGGTGACGGATGAACTGCGCAGCCAGGGCCTTAAAGCCGGAGTGCTTAAGATCCGCTGCTACCGGCCCTTCCCGGTGGACGAAGTGGCGGAAGCGCTGCGCGGCGTAAAAGCGGTGGCCGTCATGGAAAAAGCCCTGTCTCCGGGAGCTCCCGGTCCGGCCGTTTTCAGCGATGTGTTAGGCGCCCTGTATCATAAAGGGGTACAGACCAACTTGATAAGCTATGTAGCCGGCCTGGGCGGTCGGGATGTCCCGGCCCGGAGCATACGCAGGGTATACGAGCACCTGCAAAGGATCGCTTCTGCCGGCAAAGTAGACCGCGTCCTCAATTACCTGGACCTGAGGGGGTGGCAATAATGGCAAGCCTTAGAGAGCTCAGTCAAAAAGAAGTACTTTTCACCGGCGGCCACCGTTTGTGTGCTGGCTGCCCGGCGCCTATAGTGGTAAAGCAGATTCTACTGGCTGCGCCTCATGCGCCTATTGTGGTAAACCCGACCTGCTGTCTGGAGATATCTTCGGCAGTATTCCCTTATACGGCCTGGAAGACGCCCTATTATCACAATGCGTTTGAAAACGCTGCGGCAGTAGCCTCGGGCATTGAGGCCGCCATCAAAGCTCTGAAGAAAAGAGGCAAGCTGGAGGCCCATAAGCACTTTGATATTATCGTGATCGGCGGCGACGGAGGCACTTATGATATCGGCTTCCAGGCCCTCTCCGGTATGCTGGAGCGTGGCCACCGGGTGCTCTATGTATGCTACGACAACGGCGCCTACATGAACACCGGTATCCAGCGCTCCGGCGCCACCCCCTACGGCGCCTGGACTACCACCAGCCATGTAGGGGAGGCCCAGAAGGGTAAACAGCAGCACCGCAAGGATCTGGCCTGGATTGCGGCGGCTCATGGTGCCTACGTGGCCAATGCCTCGTTACACAACTGGCGGGACTTCACCCGCAAAGTGGAGAAGGCACTAAACTACGAGGGTTCCTCCTTCATTAACGTCCAGGCTCCTTGCCCGCGCGGCTGGCGTTTCCCGGAGAATAAGACGGTAGAGATCGCCCGCCTGGGTACGGAATGTTGCTTCTATCCTCTCTACGAGGTGGAAGATAAGGGCCAGAAATGGATTATCAACTATGTACCCAAGAACAAACTGCCGGTTACGGAATATCTCAAGCCCCAGGGCCGCTTTGCTCACTTCTTCCAGAAGGGGAATGAGTACCTGATCGAAGAATTCCAGGCGGAAGTGGACCGGCGCTGGGAACACTTGCAACGCCTGGCCAAAATGAGCGAGGGGTTATAAACCGAGTTAGGGGAGGTCGTCCCTGAGGCGAGATGGCCTCCCCTTTATTTGTTGGTCTACTGGCTAGACCATAAGATTAGTGGATAAATGTAAAAAAAATAACGAGAGAAGCGAATTTAAGGTCTTTATCCGGTGAGGCAGGGCAAAAAGCGCTCCACCAGTTTTTGACCTTATTTCGTAAAGGATGCTAAAATTTAAAAGGGGCTGGCAGGTGCTTCCGCAACCCGCCAAAAAGAACCTATTTCCTAACAAGTTTTGCTAACCTTATTAATTTTATGAAGCAGGTTCGGTACTATTCTGTTTTCTGGTTTGCCCGATGGCGAAAGCTATCTGGCAATCGAAAAGCCATTTTCGGAGGAGCCGCTCATGAGGGAAGGCACCCTCACCACGAACAATGAAAAGTAGAAGAGCATTTTGGGAGGAGATTATCAGAAAGGAGGCCTGGCATGGTTGACAGGGAAACCTTGGCCGAACTAAACCGCATTGTGGGGAAGGACAATGTGTTAACCTCAGAGGTGTCCCTCACTACTTACATGTATGATGCCACCCTTCTGTACGGTAAGCCGGACGTGGTGGTGTTTGTTCAAAATGCCGAGCAGATTTCCGCTATCGTAAAGCTGGCCAACGCCAAGAAGATACCCGTAACGCCCCGGGGGGCCGGTATGGGCTTAAGCGGAGGCACAGTGCCCGACCGGGGCGGGATTGTTATCGTAATGACCCGCATGAACCGCATTCTGGAGATCGATGCCGTCAACCGGGTGGCGGTAGTGGAGCCCGGGGTAACCAATATGGAGTTGCAGAAGGCCGTGGCCCCGTACGGCATGGTTTATATACCCGATCCGGCCAGCCAAAAGGTTTCCACTATGGGCGGCAATCTCGGGGAAAACGCGGGCGGTATGCGGGGTATAAAATACGGGGTAACCAAGGACCATATCCTGGGCGTAGAGCTGGTGCTTCCTACGGGTGAAATTGTGAACCTGGGCGGCAAGTGGGAACCCATTGCGCCGGAGCTGAACCTGTTGGCCCTGTTAGTAGGCTCGGAAGGCACCCTGGGCATCGCTACCAAAATAATTGTGCGGTTAACTCCTATGCCTCGCGCCATTAAGACCATGCTGGCCGTCTACCGTAGTCTGGAGGAGGCCGGCAATTCCGTATCTCAAATAATTGCCCACGGCATCATTCCTACGACCCTGGAGCTGATGGATAACAAGGTCATCCAGGCGGTAGAGGATTGGCTGCACATAGGGTTG
This sequence comes from Neomoorellaceae bacterium, assembly GCA_049701195.1. Lineage (GTDB taxonomy): Bacteria > Bacillota > DSM-521 > Neomoorellales > Neomoorellaceae > JBNATU01. Next base: position 107,125 of record JBNATU010000004.1, on the reverse strand, counting down.
CCTCTGGAAGCCGGTGCGGTATTGCTTATTGAAGTAGATGGGTGGGAAGCCGGGCTGGAGAGGCAAGCGGAAAAAATCATAGAAATATGCCGGGCTAACGGGGCCACGGAGGTGAAGCTGGCGAGGAATGCCGCCGAAAGGGATAGTTTGTGGTTGGCCCGCAGGACGGCCATCGGAGCTATAGCCCGTTTGCGCCCCTCTTATGATCTGGAAGATGCTACAGTACCCCGGACTAAATTGCCCGAGATGCTGCGCCGGGTGGAGGCTATCGCAGAAAAGTACAACGTTCCCATAGGAATGCTGGCCCACGCAGGCGACGGCAATCTTCATCCCTTGGTGCTCTTTGATGAGAGAGATCGCGAGGAAATGGAGCGGGTGCACAAGACCCGGGAAGAGATTTTTAGGGCCGCTCTGGAGCTGGGAGGAACCCTTTCCGGAGAACACGGCATCGGCCTGACTAAGCTGGACTTTATGCCCCTGGCCTTCACACCGGCGGAGCTTGATTTTATGCGCCGGGAAAGGCGAGCTTTTGATCCCCATGCGGTACTTAACGTCGGGAAATTTATACCCGAGGCCTGAGTTCTATAACACCGGGGGGTGATAAAATGCAGGCAAAAGTAATTCAAGAATTGAAAAATATTTTGGGCTCGGAAAGGGTTAAAGAAGATTTGGCTGCCCGGCAAAAGATGGCCTTGGACCTGGAGAACCTGCCGGAGGTAGTGGTCTTTCCGGCCGACACCGAGCAGGTGGCTCGCGTAGTGCGGCTGGCTAATGAGGAGGGTATAGCAGTCATACCTTGGGGTGCAGGAAAGCATGCCTGGCGGGGGCTCCTACCTTATAGGGGCGGTATAGCCATAAGCTTAAGCCATTTACAAAACCTGGTGGAGTTCGATCAAGACAACCAGACGGCTTATGCGGAAGCCGGTCTGACGCTGGCGGCGTTGAATGAGGCTTTCCGCCAGGGCCGCCTGTTTTTGCCCGTGGACCCGGTTGAAGGAGATGATTGTACTCTGGGTGGATGTATTGCCAGTAACGCTTCGGGTCCCAGGAAACTGGCCTATGGGACCATTAAAGATCATCTTTTAGGGTTGGAAGTCGTCCTGCCTACGGGCGAGATTGTGCGCACGGGAGGCAAAACGGTCAAGAATGTCCAGGATTACGACAATACGCGCTTTATGGCCGGCACCTGGGGTTCTTTGGGCATCATTACCAAGGCTATGTTGAAGCTCAAGCCCTTACCGGAAAAAGAGGTTACTATCTGTCTCGGTTTCCAGGGAATAGAAAAGGCCTGTGACGCGGCTTTTACCCTGCGCCAGGAGTTGGGGCCGACGGCTCTGGAAGTGTTGGACGGCCGGGCCGTGGAAGCTCTAAAGAGGGCGGGCTATTCCCTGCCGGTGAGCAGTGGGGACTGCGTGTTGGCCGCCTTTGCCGGCTTCGAGGAGGCGGTAGACTGGCAGGCGGGAGAAGTGCAGAAAAAATTCGGCCGGGAAGCGCGGGTGGTTACTTGTACCCCGGAGCAAGCGGAAACGGTATGGGCCGCCAGGCGTCAGGTGTTTAAGGCCTTTGCCGGAGATGGGGGCGCCCTACTGGGAAGTGCGGCCTTACCCTTTACGGCTACGGGGAAGTTTATACAGGAAGCCCGTTCTCTTCTGACCTCCCTGCGGCGGGAGGCGGCGCTGGTAGCCCACTTGGGCAACGGCCACGTGCATGTGTTCGTGAAGCAGGCGCCTGCGGCCTATAGAGAAATACAGGAAATACTGGATAAATTGCAGAATATGGCCTCACAGGCAGGGGGGCTTTTCCTGGTGGACAATATCGAGGATTTGAGTATGGTGCGCCGCTGGGTGGAATCTCGCGGAAGTGCGGTCCTGCCTCTAATGAAGAGGATAAAGGAAGCTCTGGACCCGCGCTGCATAATGACGCCGAACAGCAAAGTCCTGGCGTATGTGCTCGCTACCTCCTAGAGCTTAGCTAAACTGCCGGGTGGGAAAGGAGAGGCAAGGATGGTTAGAGCTTTACGAGATATGCTGGAAGACGTGGTGCGCTGTAATAAGTGCGGCTTTTGTCAAGAAGTTTGCCCTACCTATAAAGCTACGGGAGAAGAGTTTTCTGTGGCCCGCGGGCGTAATCGCCTGATCCGCCTTTCGCTGGAAGGCGCCTTTGATCTTACCCAAAACCCGGAAATAAACCACCATATTTATTCCTGCCTTCTTTGCGGGGCCTGCGTAAATGCCTGCCCGTCCTCGGTTATAACCGATACTTTGGTGAAGGCAGCCAGGGCGGAGATCACCAGGGCTAAAGGGCAGCCCTTCCCCATCCGTTTGGCCTTAAGGGGTGTGCTGGCCGACCAGCGGCGCTTAAGTCTGGGCGCCAAGGCTTTACGCTTCTATCAGCGCAGCGGCGCCCGGTGGTTGGCCCGGCATACCGGATTCTTGAAGCTATTGGGGGCCCTGGGCAAGGCCGAAGGCCTCCTGCCTGAGGTACCGGCCTTTACCTTGCGCCAACAGTTGCCCAGGCTGCTGAAGCCGCCTGTGCGGCCCAGGCGTAAGGTGGCCTACTTCGCCGGGTGCGTGATTAATAATTTCTTTTCGCCCATAGGCGAGGCTACCTTGCGGGTGCTCCAGCATAACGATTGCGAAGTGGTAGTGCCCACCACCAACTGTTGTGGTATACCCCATGAAGCCTATGGGGACCTAGATACACTTCTGGCCCTGGCCAAGCAGAATTTGGAGGCCTTTAAACAGCATCAAGTAGAGGCTATCATTACCGATTGCGCCTCCTGCGCACACGGACTGCATAATTATGCCGAGCTGTTCAAGGATGATCCTCACTACGGGCCTTTGGCCCGAGAGATGGCTGCGAAAGTAAAAGAGGCGGTAGCTTATCTGGCGGAGATCGGGATAAAGAAAGAGATGGGCGCTCTGAATATTACGGTTACCTATCATGACCCTTGCCATGCGGTCCGCGGCCTAAAAATTAAGAACCAACCGCGGGAGATTCTAAAGAGCATTCCCGGAGTAAAGCTGGTGGAAATGAATGAATCCGACTGGTGCTGCGGAGGGGCGGGATCTTATAATGTAACCCATTATGAACTCTCGCGCAAGATATTAGAACGCAAGATGGACAATTTCCGCAAGACCGGAGCCGAGTACTTGGCTACTTCCTGCCCGGCCTGCCTTATGCAGTTGGCCCACGGTATAAACACGCAGGGGCTAGCGGCTAAAGCCGTTCATGTAATCCAGCTATTGGATCAAGCCTATCGGAAAGCATAGACCGGAAAAAGAAACATATCTCTTCCCCCGGCCGAATAGGATTATCCTGGAGGTGCGGGGGATGTTTATTATGGGGAAACGTAAACTTATTCTGGAGGTAATCCTGGTTCTTTTAATATTTTTTCTGGGTATGCTGGTGGGGGGCTATCTGGCCGACCGTGCTCCCTTGGCCGCGCTGGTAGGACGGGCCAAGAAACTATTGCCCATTTATAGCGTGGCTACCAGCGAAAAAAAAGTGGCCCTTTCCTTTGATGCCACTTGGGGAGCGGAGCACACCCCCAGGATATTGGACATTTTGCGCCAGCAGGGGGTAAAGACTACTTTTTTTCTAACCAATATTTGGCTAAAGAAGTATCCCGATATGGGCAAGAAAATTGTGGCTGAGGGACACGAAATAGGTCTGCATTCGGCCACCCATCCTCATTTCACCTCCCTTTCCGTAGAGCAGATGGAGCAGGAGCTGAGAGAAAACCACCGTCTGGTAGAAGAAATCACCGGTTATAAACCGGAGCTCTTCCGGCCCCCTTTCGGGGACTACAACGATACGGTAATAGAGGTGGTGCAGCGTCTGGGTTATAAGCCTATTCAGTGGGACGTGGATTCTCTGGACTGGCAGGAGGATTTGTCTGCTGAGGATATTTACCGGCGGGTGGTAAAGGGCATAAGACCGGGTTCTATCGTGCTTTTCCACAACAACGGTAAGCATACGGCTGCCGTTCTGGGGCCTCTGCTGGAGAAGCTTAAAGCCGAAGGCTACCAGGTGGTCCCGATATCGGAACTGCTGCTTAAGGGCGATTATTACGTCGATCATGCCGGCGTGCAGCGGCCGGCCCGCTAATCCGTCTTGATGAAGTAAAATATTGGCCTTGGAGACCCCTTTATCTCGTGCTATAATGCTATAATAATCATTAAGGCGACCGATCCTAAAGCTTTTGGTGCGGGAGTCGGATTGATGAAACGATAACCCGGATAAAGGCCATCACGGGGAAGACTAACTGGGTGCGGGAGTCGTGAAACAGGAACAGTACAGCCAAGCGCCCTTGTGGGAGGCTTTAAAGAGCTATACAGAGCAGAGGATGGTTTCTTGGCATACACCGGGGCACAAAGGTGGCCGCCATACCGGCCGGGATTTCTATAATCGGCTGGGCGAATTCGTGTTTCAGATGGACTTAACTGAGCTGCCAGGGCTGGATAATCTTAGCCGGCCGCAAGGGGTGATCAAGGAAGCCCAGGATAAGGCAGCCCATTTTTTTAGAGCGTGCCAGACTTTTTTCCTGGTCAACGGAGCCAGTAGCGGCATTATGGCGGTTATCCTGGGTACGTGCCGCCCCGGTGATGTGGTGCTTATGCCGCGGTATGCCCACCGTTCGGCTTTTGCGGGTTTAATCTTAAGCGGGGCGCGGCCGGTTTACCTGCGGGCCGCACGGCTGCTCGAACTGGATCTGATCTTAGGGGTGGAACCTTCGGAAGTCGAGAAGGCGCTGGAGGTTTATCCCGAAGCCAAGCTGCTTTTGGTGGTGCATCCCACTTATGAGGGGCTGGTACCGGATACGGGCCGCCTGATAAATTTAGCCCATGCCCGGGGCTTGAAAGTGCTGGTGGATGCGGCCCACGGGTCACATTTCGGGCTGGACCCGCGCCTGCCCGCTTCGCCTCTGGACCTGGGGGCCGATTATGTGGTACATGGTACCCATAAAACCTTGGGGGCCTTTACGCAGGCCGCTATGCTGCATGTGAGGCAGGGTGTGGAGGGCGGAGAAGTAGGACGGGCTCTACAAATTTTGCAGACTTCCAGTCCCTCTTACTTGCTCTTGGCGTCTTTGGATATAGCCAGGTGGCAGGCGGAGCTGTGCGGCCGGGAGCTGTGGGCTCGGGCGGTGGATCGGGCCCTGGAGTTGCGGGCAAAACTGAGGATGTGGGGTCTACCCTGTTTGGAGATGGCAGATATACGGGGAGGAGCCGCCGCAGGATTGGATGTGACCAGGCTGGTTATCCCTACAGCGCCGTTGGGGCGACCGGGACCGGAGGTAGGGAAGGCTTTGCGAGAGCTGGGTCATGAGATAGAAATGGCCGCCTGGAGATATATAGTGGGTATTCTTACGCCGGCAGAAGGGAAGGACCAAACAGATGGTCTCCTGGAGGCTTTACGCTGCCTTAAGCTGACCAGCAGCTATTCCGGGAGGTGTGCGGGAACCGCGGGGGATGCCGCCTTGGAGGCGCACGAAATGCCGTCCCCGCCCCCCATAGTCCTTACCCCTCGGGAAGCTTTTATGGCAAGCCGCCGCGTCGTGCCTCTTAAGGAGGCGGCCGGACGGATTGCCGCCGAACTGATAGCCCCCTGCCCGCCCGGGGTGGCCCTGGTGGTGCCGGGAGAAGTATTGACGGAGGAGCTGGTCGATAGGTTGAGCGCTATTTTGGGGGAAGAGGCGGAAGTGCAGGTAGTGGACTTATGAGAGGCATTTTTATCACCTTCGAGGGGCCTGACGGTTCGGGTAAGACAACCCAAGTGGAGCTCCTGGCCCGAAAGCTGGAAAGCATGGGCCGACAGGTAGTCTGTACGCGGGAACCCGGGGGCACTCCTCTGGCGGAGAGCATACGGGAGCTTTTGCTTAAACCCTGGACAGAAGAAGTGTGGGGCCTAACGGAGGTTTTTCTTTACGCGGCAGGCCGGGTCCAGCACGTGCGCTCCAGGATTTTGCCCGCTCTTGAAGCGGGGCAAGTAGTACTTTGCGACCGGTACGCGGATTCTACGCTGGCTTACCAGGGTTTCGGCCGCGGATTGAGCCCCGAATTGGTGCGGCAGATTAATGAGCTGGCCACCGGGGGAATAAAGCCGCGCTTGACCCTGCTGTTAGACCTGCCTCCGGAGGAGAGCTTGCGGCGTCGCGGCGGCGGGGAGGGGAAAATGTTAGACCGCCTGGAACGGGAAGACATGGATTTTCACCGGCGGGTCAGAGAAGGCTACCTGGAGCTGGCGCGCCAGGAGCCGGGGCGCATCAAGGTCATCGACGCTGCGCAGTCCCCAGAAGCGGTCTTCCGCCAGGTCTGGGCGGCGGTAGCACCGCTGCTGTAGAGCCTCCCTGTTTTAAGTGCCGGCCTGTTATAGGGCTCGGTCCCAGGATCCTTACAAGAGAACTTTTGCTCGTTCCCCAAGCAGGTGCTTCCGAAATAAAGTAGGAAAATGCCGGGATGCTGGCGAAAGTCGACTTTAGGCGAGCTTGGCGAGCCGCAGGCCGCACGAGCCCGGAGGCGGGGCCGAGGGCATGGAGGCCCAGGCCGGCTACTGAGGCAGGATATCGAAGAGGGGAAATACAGTCCACCGAGGAGTTGCATTATGGTGAGGGCGCAAGAACAGTTGGAACAAGCTCTGGCGGCCGGGCGCTTGAGCCATGCCTATCTGCTGGCGGGAGGCGAACCGGAGGAGAGGTTGGAAACGGTGCGCCGCATTGCGGCCGCTATAAACTGTGCTGCCAGAGAGGGCGGCAAGGCTTGCGGGCAGTGCCGTTCCTGTCGCCAGATGGACGGCGGCAGCCATCCGGACTATCATTATCTGGAGCCCCGCGGGTCTACCATTAAGATAGAGCAGGTACGGCGGCTGGAGGCCGAACTGCACCTCAAGTCCTTCCAGGGAGGAGCACAAGTGGTGGTGATCAATCCTGCCGAGAGCCTCACGGCAGAGGCGGCCAACTGTCTCCTCAAAGTGCTGGAAGAGCCGCCGGGAGAGGTATATTTTTTCCTGCTGGCTGCTCAGCCGTCTTTGGTGCTTCCCACCATCTACTCCCGGTGCCAGGTTTTATACCTTCACGCTGGAGAGCCCTCGAAAGATGAAAGCCGGGGCCTTTGGCAGGAGGTGATCTCCGGAGATTTGGCCCGGCTGCTGACCTCCCTTTTGCCCCGCTGGGAAAAGGGGGAGGATGTTTTGGCCCTGGTGGATAGCCTGATGCTGGCCTGTCGGGATCACCTGGTATGGCAGTTAACCCGGCAGGAAAGACTACTTCTAACTGCGAGCGGAGATACCGATGATGAGGTCTGGCCTCCGCTTCCGCCGCCGGTTATCTGGCGGTGTTATCGGCACCTGTGGCAGACTAAAAGCTATTTGGAGCAGAATGCCAACCGCCGTTTGGCCCTGGAAGTAATGTTTCTTAACATCTACCGGGAAGTGAATTCCGCAGAGAAAGAAGGGATGTAGGGTTTGGCCGTAGTGGTAGGAGTGCGCTTTAAAAGGGCAGGAAAGATATATTACTTTGATCCGGGAGATCTGGAACTTCATGTAGGAGAAAGAGTGATAGTGGAGACGGCCAGAGGGCTGGAATACGGGGAAGTGGTGGTGGGCCCGCGGGAGGTGCCTGAAGAGGAAATAGTCCCTCCGCTTAAGCCGGTGCTCCGGCGGGCGACCCCGGCCGACGAAGCCCAAGTAGCTCTGAACCGGCAGAAAGAAAAAGAGGCTATGCTCATCTGCCAGCAGAAAATTGCGGAACACGGGCTGCCCATGAAATTGATCGATGTAGAGTTTACCTTTGACCTCAGCAAAGTGATTTTCTATTTTACGGCGGAGGGCCGGGTGGATTTCCGGGAGCTGGTGCGGGACCTGGCGGCTGTTTTCCGCACCCGGATCGAATTGCGGCAGATCGGGGTGCGGGATGAGGCTAAGATGGTAGGGGGGCTGGGAGCCTGCGGCCGGGAAATCTGCTGTGCCTCGTTTTTAGGGGAGTTCGCCCCTGTTTCCATCCGTATGGCGAAAGATCAATGCCTTTCCCTGAATCCGGGCAAGATCTCCGGCCTGTGCGGGAGGCTCATGTGCTGCTTGCGCTTTGAAAATAACGTTTATGAAGAGGCCAAACCGCTTTTTCCTGAAGTGGGCGACCAGGTAAAGACGCCTTTGGGGGAGGGAAAGGTAACTGCGCTGAACATTCTTAAAGGTATGGTGGCCGTGGAACTGCCGGAGCGGGGGATCATGGAATTCAGACGGGAGGAAGTAGAAGAGATTGAGTGAGGTTAAAGAAGTTTTGACAGGGGAAGAGCAGACCGGTGAAGGTTTGAGCGGTGCCCTGGCTGCTTTGGAACTGAAGCTGGCGGAAGTGCAGCGGGATATAAAGCGTCTGAAGAGTTATGTGCGGGGGCTAGAGGAAGAAAACCAGCGGCTCAGAGCCCTCATCGCCGAGACTATGGCCAGCCCCCCGGGGCAAGACCGCCTGCGGTTGCTTTATGAGCAGGGATACCACATCTGCCCGGCTCAGTTCGCCCGGGTGCGTGGTAGTCAGGGTTGCCTTTTTTGTTTAAGCTTTCTGGAAAAGAGGGGATAAAGGATGGGTTGCCTTTTTCTGGTAGCCACTCCCCTGGGCAATCTCGAAGATATCACCTTAAGAGCCTTGAGAGTTCTAAAGGAAGCGGATCTTATTGCGGCCGAGGATACGCGGCGTACGCGGGAGTTACTGGCCTATTATGGCCTGCATACGCCTCTTATCAGTTATCACCAGCATAACCTGCAAAAGAGGGGATCGGCGTTGCTGGAGTGGCTAAAGGAGGGAAAGAAAATAGCCTTAGTTACAGATGCGGGCATGCCGGGTATTGCCGATCCGGGGGAAGATCTGGTGAGGGAAGCAGTAGAGGCGGGAATAGAGGTGGTAGCTGTGCCCGGGCCCAGCGCCGTAATTGCCGCCCTGGCAGTGTCCGGCCTGCCGACAGGGCGCTTTGTATTTGAAGGCTTTTTACCGCGCAAACCGTCGGAGCGGAAAAAAAGGTTAAGGGAGTTGGCCGGGGAAGAAAGGACGCTGGTCTTATTTGAGGCTCCTCACCGACTGCGGGAGACCCTACAGGATATGCTGGACATACTGGGTGGAGAGCGTAGCATAGCGGTGACTCGGGAGCTGACCAAGAAGTTTGAAACCGTCTTTCGGGGAACTATCCAGGAAGCCCGGGATTATTTTAGCCAGGAAGAACCGCGAGGGGAGATAACTATGGTGGTAAAAGGGGCGGCAAGAAGCAAGCCCCTCTTTTTACCCGCGGAGGCAGCGGTGTTGGTGGAGGCCCTGGAAAAAGCAGGGCGACCGCGCAAGGAAGCTCTGGCCGAGGTGGCCAGATTTTACGGTCGCCCTCGCCGGGAGATTTATAAAGCTTGCCTGGAGAGCTCTAAACAGCTATCGAGCTCATAGCCATGGCGCAGTCGCGGCACACATTCTTACCCCGGAAATTGGTTACATTTTCTGCGTTGCCGCAGAAAACGCAGGCCGGCTCATACTTCTTGAGGATGATCTTTTCCTGGTCTACATAGATTTCCAGGGCATCTTTCTCTTCAATGCCCAGAGTGCGCCGCAATTCAATAGGAATTACAATGCGGCCCAGCTCGTCCACTTTGCGGACAACACCAGTAGATTTGAGCAAGATTTTCCTCCCCCTTTTCTACACGTTTCGACAACCTAGCTATATGATACCACCTTTTCCAGTTCTAGTAAAATCGAATAGGATTGAAAAAACGGCTATTTTGACCCTTTTTAGGCAAAACTTGACATATTGCTGGGTTTTTTAATATAATACTCGTGAATTTGCAGAAAGGGGACGTCCTTTAATGGGGGATAAAGTTTTTTACGTCACTACCCCAATATACTATCCCAGCGACAAGCTCCACATCGGCCATGCGCTGACTACTACCATGGCCGATACCCTGGCCAGATATAAAAGGATGCGGGGCTACGACGTTTATTTTCTTACGGGTTCCGATGAGCACGGGCAGAAGATACAGCGTAAAGCCCGGGAAGCGGGTATGGAGCCCCAAGCCTATGTAGACCGCATTGTGGCCACTTTTAAGGAATTGTGGCGCCGCCTGGATATTTCTTATAATGATTTTATCCGCACCACTGAGGAACGGCATAAAAGGGTGGTGCAGGAGTTATTCCGCAAGATTTATGAGCAGGGAGACATTTATAAATCCGCCTATGAGGGCTGGTATTGCACCCCTTGTGAAACCTTTTGGACGGAACGGCAACTAAAAGACGGGAATTGTCCGGACTGCGGCCGACCGGTGGAGCTCCTTCGGGAAGAGAGTTATTTCTTTCGCATGAGCAAATATGCCGACCGGCTTCTCCAGTATATCCAAGAGCACCCCGAATTTATCCAGCCGGCGTCCCGGCGGAACGAAATGATAAACTTCATCAAAGGCGGGCTGGAGGACCTGTGCGTGTCCCGGACCACCTTCGACTGGGGAATACCCGTACCTATAGATCCCAAGCATGTTATCTATGTATGGTTCGATGCCCTGACCAATTATATTTCGGCCTTGGGCTACGGTACCGAAGAAGATAGCCTTTTTCGCCGCTACTGGCCGGCGGCAGTACACCTGGTGGGTAAGGATATTGTCCGCTTTCATACGGTTATCTGGCCCACCATTCTTATGGCCGCGGGCATAGATCCCCCCAGGAAGGTGTTCGGGCATGGTTGGTTGCTGGTAGAAGGGAGCAAAATGTCCAAATCCAAGGGTAATGTGGTAGACCCGATGATCTTGATCGACCGTTACGGCTCCGATGCTATTCGCTATTTTCTCTTAAGGGAGATGCCTTACGGCGGAGACGGATATTATTCTGAAGAAGCACTGGTCAACCGCCTGAATGCGGACTTGGCCAACGATTACGGCAATCTGTTGAACCGCACGGTTTCCATGATCGAGAAGTTCTGTGACGGCCTCATCCCTGCTCCGGCCGGAGAGGAGCCCCTGGACCGTGATTTGAAGGAGCTGGCGGCCCGGCTCCCGCTGGAAGTGGATGAGGCTCTGGAGCGCTTTGAGTTTTCCCGAGCTTTAAGCGCCATATGGCAGCTTATAAATAGGGCCAATAAGTATATCGAGGAGACGGCACCGTGGGCTCTGGCCCGCGACCCTGCCAGGAGGCCGCGGTTGCAGACCGTGCTGTATAATTTGGCAGAGGCTGTGCGCCAGGCGACGATCATGTGTGCACCTTTCATGCCGGGGGTTCCTCCCAGGGTGTGGGAACAATTGGGTATCCAGGATGTTTCGTTTGCCCAGACGTGGGATAGCCTGAGCGTCTGGGGCGGTGTACCGGCGGGTAGCAGGGTTAAGCGAGGAGCTCCTCTCTTTCCTCGGGTGGAGTGGCCGGCCGGGGAGGAAGAGAGAGAGAACACGGTAGTAGCGGTACGGGAGCAGCCGGAACAAGAGCAGCAACCCCCCAAGGACCAGATGCCCGAGATAACGCTGGAGGAATTTTCTCGCTTGCAGCTTAGAGTGGCGGAAGTAGTATATGCCGAGAAGGTGCCGCAGGCGGATAAGCTCCTTAAGCTGGAGGTAGACCTGGGGGGAGAAAGGCGAACGGTGGTAGCGGGCATTGCGCGCCATTACCAGCCCCAGGAGTTGATAGGGAAGAAGGTAGTTCTGGTAGCCAACCTGAAGCCGGCCAAGCTGCGCGGGGTCCTGTCACAAGGCATGGTGCTGGCGGCGGTAGACGGGGACAGCTTGAGTCTTATCACTCCGGAACGTGAGATTCCTGCGGGGGCGCAGGTCCGATGATACAATTGATCGATTCCCATGCGCATTTGAATGATCCTGCTTTCAGCCACGATTTGCCGGAAGTAATGGAGAGGTTGGAAAGAGCCGGCGTGTCTCTGGTCATAAATGTGGGATATGATGTGAAGTCTTCGCGGGAGGCAGTGGCGCAATCCCACAATTGGCCGCGCATAAAGGCGGCGGTAGCCGTTCACCCGCACGATGCCGCCGCCTTTGATGAAGAGAGCGCGCGGGTCTTGCGGGGCCTGGCTCTGGATCGGCAGGTGGTGGCTATAGGTGAAACGGGGCTGGATTATTACCGGAATTTGTCGCCCCGGAAAAAACAGGAAGAGGTTTTTCGCTGGCATCTGAGATTGGCCCGGCAGCTAAACCTCCCGGTAATAGTGCATAATCGCGAGGCCCATCAGGATGTGTTGCGCGTCTTGCGGGAGGAGGCCCATGAGCTTCCGGGGGGAGTAATGCATTGTTTTTCCGGGAGCTGGGAGACGGCTCGCCAGTGCTTGGATCTGGGTTTCTATATTTCTTTTGCCGGGCCGGTTACCTTTAAGAATGCGGCCCGGCTCCGGGAACTGGTAAGCAAGATACCGTTAGACAGGCTGCTTATAGAGACGGACGCTCCCTATCTCACTCCGGAACCCTACCGGGGCCAGCGCAATGAACCGGCTAATGTTCGCCTGGTGGCCGAAGCGGTGGCCAGTATCCGGGGGCTAACGACAGAAGAAATAATGGAAACCACCTCGGCCAACGCGAGGGCTCTTTTCCGGCTCTAGCGGTGTTCCCCGGAATAAACCCGAAAGTTGTGGAAAAGCCATGGTGACCTTTTAATAAGGCGGCCATGGCTTTTATTATGCCTCCTGGGTTCTGGGGCCATGCTTTACGGCGCTGTGATGCAATTAGGTATTTCGCTCCCGCCAGGGGCCACATTTCGTAAGCCTCGCCGGGTTTAAAGGTGAAATTATATGGAAAAAATTATCGGCAGAAGAAAAATCTATAATTTAATCTACACTTTAAAGGAGTGAAAACCTTGTTGCGAGATTTTCGATATCGAGCCTTGAGGGCCAGCCTTGGTCTGGTAGTAAGCCTTTGGGCTCTGATATCGATAGGTTGGGCGCCGCGTGAGATACTTATCGAAGCGGATGGACAGATGGTAAAGCTGGCTACCCGTAGTTGGACCGTAGCCGGCGCTTTGGAGGAAGCCGGTATACAGGTTCAGCCGGAGGACCTGGTGATTCCGGACCCGGCTACTCCTATAACACCCGGTTTAAGCGTGAGCGTGAACCGGGCGGTGACCGTCAGGGTGGAGGCCGAGGGCGGGGAGAAAAGCGTCCGGGTGGCGGTGCCGACGGTGGCTCAGGTGCTCTCTGCTGCCGGACTTACCTTAGGACCGCAGGACCGGGTGGAAACCAACCTGGGCAGCGGGCAGGGCGACCTCTACCTTAGAGTTCTGCGGGTGCAGCAGGAGATTGAAGTGCTGCGAGAGGCTATTCCCTATACTACGGAGCGTCAAGCGGATTTCGGACTGGATCGCGGGGTGCAAAAAGTCGTCCGGGAAGGGAAGGAAGGGATACGCTACTACAAGTACCGGATAACCAGGGAAAATGGAAAGGAGATAAAGAGGGAACTGTTGGACACCTGGGTGGAGGTGCAACCCCAATCTCGCATAATAGCTTACGGTACCAGGACGCCGGAAACGGTGGAAACAGTAGCCCGGAACGGCAGAACGCTGGAGGTGATAGCTACGGCTTACACCCATACGGGTAATCGCACGGCGACCGGTATCTATCCCTACAGGGGTATTGTGGCCGTAGATCCCCGAGTGATTCCTCTGGGAGCCAGATTATACGTAGAAGGCTATGGTTACGCTTGGGCTCAGGATACCGGGGGGCTAATCAAGGGCAACCGTATTGACGTTTTTATGGATACGGAAAAAGAAGCCCTCCAATGGGGTCGCCGCCGTGTAAAGGTGCATATTTTAGAATAAAAGTCTGAGATATTAACGGTGCGGACTTCGGGTTTGCCTGGCTTCAGCTCACTTGGAGAATTCTGGCAAGCATTAGCCGAACAAGCATTTGCCAAAAATATACAGGAGCTGCGGCAGGAAAATTCTGCGCAAGCGTCGAAATAGTAACTACCACTTTCTTATTTCTTAACTTAGGAGATGGCGTCTTGGACGGATGGATCAGTGCTTGGCGAGAAGAAAAAAGAATGCGCTCCCGCCGCCGCTCCTTACTTTGGCTTTTGGCGGGATTAGCCCTTTTGCTGGTAGGTACCGGTTGGGGAATAACTACTTTTGCTTGGAAGAAAGTTACCCTGGCGGCGGACGGCGAAGAAAGAGTTTTGCGGACCTGGGCGCGGGACGTGGAGCAATTGCTGCAAGAGGAGAAGGTGAATTTAAATCCTGAGGATCGGGTCACCCCTTCTTTAAATACCCCTTTGCGTAAGGGTATGTATATCCAAATAGAGCGAGCGGTGGAGATCCGTATCTTGGCCGATGGGCAAGAGAAGCGATTACGCCTGCTGCCGACTACGGTGCAGGAGGCCCTGGCCCAAGCGGGGGTTTTTCTGGGCCCGGAGGACAGGGTAGACCCCGACCGGGAAAAGATGGTCATGGGAGGAGAGGTTATCAAGGTCACCCGGGTGGAGGTGCGTACGGAGACGGCGGAAGAGGAGCTGGACTACGGCATTGTCCGCCGCCCGGATCCGGAGTTGGAGAAGGGGATCACCCGGATAGTGCAGCGCGGCCAGAAGGGGATGCAACGGACGGAGTACAGAGTGACTTACGAAGACGGGCAGGAGGTAAAACGTGAAATCTTAAGGCAGGAAGTCGTACGGGCTCCGGTTCCAGAAGTAGTGGCGGTGGGGGCTCTGACCCAAGCTTCGCGTGGAGGTTATAATTTCCGCTTCCAGCGTGTTTTCTGGGCCACGGCCACGGCGTATACCTATACCGGCCGGCGGACGGCCACCGGAACCGTGCCTCAGGTGGGTACCGTAGCTGTGGACCCGGAGGTGGTTCCTTTGGGGAGCAGACTTTATATTGAAGGTTACGGTTTTGGAATAGCCCAGGATGTGGGCAGCAGCATAAAAGGGGAGCGCATCGATGTTTTCCTGGATACCGAGGAAGCTACCCGGCGTTGGGGGGTCCGCCGAGTTAAGGTATATGTGCTAGAGTAAACGCGGGGCCGCCTTACAGGTAAAAAGCAGAAAGTTGTTTACCCCGGGGCTTTTGTAGTATAATAAACTCGTGGAGGGATAAGGTTGTGAATTTGGTCGCCAGCCCCGGTAAACTTATATCTCTGCTGAAGGCCAAGGGGCTAAGCCCCCGTAAATCTTTGGGGCAGAATTTTCTTGTAGATCCCAATATAGCGCGAAAGATGGTCGAGAAAGCGCAGCTCGAGCCCCCAGATATAGTAGTAGAGATAGGACCGGGTATGGGGGCCCTTACTCAGGAGCTAGCCCGGCGGGCCGGGTTGGTGATAGCATTGGAGATAGACCGCGGGCTATTGTCTATACTGCGAGAGGTAATAGCGGGAATAGATAATGTACGCCTGGTAGAAGGCGATGCCTTGAAAACGGATTTTGACGAGCTGGTAAGAGAGGCTCTGGGAGCAGAGTTCAGGGGGAGGTTGCCCAGTTATAAGATAGTGGCTAACCTTCCCTATTATGTTACTTCGCCCCTTTTGTTGCACCTTCTAGGAAACAACTTTAACATCCAATATATAGTCGTCATGTTGCAGGCAGAAGTGGCCGAGCGCCTGGTAGCTCGCCCGGGAGGTAAGGAGTACGGTGCCCTGAGCGTATTCGTTCAGTATTTTGCAGAGCCCCAAATAATCATGCGGGTGCCGCGGACGGTGTTTTATCCCCGGCCCGAGGTGGATTCGGCGGTAGTGCGTCTGGTCATGAGGCCACGGTTTCCAGGGGAAGAAGACAGGGAGTTTTTCTTTCGAGTGGTCCGGGCAGCTTTTGCCCAGCGCCGGAAGACGCTGGCCAATGCTTTATGCGGTTTGACCGGAGCGCGGGAACCGGTGGAGGCCGCCTTGCGAGAGGCGGGGATTAACCCTTTACGCCGCGGTGAGACTTTATCTTTAGAAGAATTTGCCTTGCTCAGCCGAGCCTTGCAGGCAAAGATGGGGAGAAGGTGAGCCAGTGTATTTTATCAGTCCCAGCAAAGGCCGTCTAAGTGCAGAAGAGATGTTCGAGGATATTATGGCCTTTATCGAAGCTACTCCTGATGCCCAGTATAAAGTGATCATCGGCACGGATTCGCAGGCGAGATTAAACACTTGCTTCGTAACGGCCATTATTATCCATCAAGTGGGCAAAGGAGCTCGCTACTACTACCGGAAGAAATACCATCGCAAAATAGCTTCTTTAAGGCAGAGGATTTTTTATGAAACGGCTTTAAGTCTGGAAATAGCCAGCTACCTGGCCCAAAAGCTGGCGGCCAACGGCCATCCCGAATTAAATGTGGAAATTCACCTGGATGTGGGTCCTAACGGTGATACCAAGGAACTCATCCGGGAGGTGGTGGGTATGGTCGTGGGGAGCGGCTTCGCCGCCAAGATTAAGCCTTACTCCTGCGGCGCCTCCAAGGTGGCTGACAGATATACCAAGAGCGGGTAAAGCGCATGTAAAAAAAGCAAGGGAAAAAGCGAAGAAAAGGGGGCCGGCTCGCTGGAGGAGCCGGCCCCCTTTTCTTCAGCAGGGTTTGGCCATATAAATCTTCTCGACAATATAAACTGGGCAATATAACTCTGCTTGGAACAACTTGGATTGTTAGCCTTCCTTTGCTCCCTAGTTATTCCCCTGGCTATTCCCCAAGGAAGAGACGACACCGCGGGTAACAAAATATGACCCCGGCGTCAATTATTCTACTCGGCTATGCTCTAGTCGCTTTTTCAAATAGCAAAGACGTGATTGCCGATGACGGTGATGATCTTCCGCGTCCATACCCAGGGGCTGGTGGCCTTGGCGGGATTCCAGAAATAGAGGGCCCCACCGCTGGGGTCTTTTCCGGACAGGGCTTCCCGGGCAGCCTGGTAGGCGGTAGCATTGGGTGCCAGCCAAAATTGGCCGTTAGTGACGCATTCGAAGGCGTCCGGCTCATAAATAACGCCGGCTATAGTATTGGGGAAGCGCCCGTCACGTACCCTATTTAGAACTACGGCAGCTACGGCGACCTGGCCAGAGTAGGGTTCGCCCCGAGCTTCGGCATAAACTAAATGAGCTAAAAGATCTACATCCTGAGCGGTATAACTTATCCCTGCTCCTCGGGAAGCCGTAGAAGCCGTAGTAACAGCCCCGGAGGAACTTTTACCGGTGGGAATCCACAAGGCTTGTCCGGGATAGATGTACTGGCTGGATAACCCGTTAACTCTCATAATTTCTTGATAGGCTACACCGTACCACTGGCCGATTAAAAAGAGGGTATCCCCGGGGCTGACTACATGCAGGGTGCCCGGGATGTCGGGTATCCACAAAGTTTGACCGGGGTAGATCCAAGAATCGTTAAGACCGTTGATCATCTGCAGTTCCCAGGCCCCGAGGCGATAACGCTGCCCGATAAGATAGAGGGTGTCTCCGGGTTGTACAGTATAAGTAGCAGCCTGGGCGGTACCGGAATAGAGGAGCAGGGACAAAAGGAAGGCTACCATACCACTGGCTAGAAGGCATTTTTTCTTTCCTTTAATGGCCATCAACTCCTTTAAAGTTTTTGGTTACCGCCTGCCAGCCTTGATAAAATTATACCGGGGAAGAAACATGACCGTCATTACAAAATACTTGGCAAGCTAGGTATTTTATGTTAACCATTTTTGACGGCCAAGAACCCTCCGCTCTCTCCGGCATAAACTGATAACAGGGAGATGATGGAGGGGAGGAGGAATATGGCCGAGATAAAGCCAGGCGATATAGTAGCGCGCCTCTCCTATGGGAAAGATATTTTTTTTAGGGTTAAGGCCATCACTGTCACGGATAAGGGCAAAGCTACCGCTTATTTAAGGGGGATAGACGTACGTTTAAGTGCTGATGCTCCCTTGGAAGACCTGGAAGTCCAACCGGCCGACCAGGTATTGCGTTATCAATATCGAGATTCGGAGAAGTACCAATCGTGTTTTCACCGGGTGCGGGAGCGGCAGAAAGCCAGACAAGAGATGGTGCTGGCCCGGTTGAATGCCGCTGGAGCCTTAGAAGAGCATCTGGTTAGGGGGAAAGAAGGGCAACTAGGGGAAAATAAGGGTTTTTTTGAGCTCCCCGGCAGGGTAGTACACGTAGATGGCGATGAAGAATATCTGCACCGCTGCTTGCATGCCTATCAACAGCTACGCCTGCCGGTAGCGGGCTTCTTTGTAGCTGAAGAAGAACAGGCAGGGAAGATACCGGAGCTGTTGGCCCAATTTACGCCTGATATTCTAGTTTTAACGGGTCACGACGGCCTGATTAAGGATAAAAGGGACCGGGCAACTCTGGACGCTTACCGCCACTCAAAAGACTTTGTAGCGGCCGTACGGGCTGCCCGTAGATTAAGACCCAGCCACGACGACCTGGTCATCTTTGCCGGAGCTTGCCAATCGCATTACGAAGCCCTCTTAGAGGCCGGAGCTACTTTCGCCAGCTCGCCGGGCCGTATTTTAATTCACGCGTTCGATCCTCTTCTGGTAGTAGAACAGGTAGCCTATACTTCTATTCAGGAAATCGTCCGACCGCACGACATAATAAAAGAAACGGTTACCGGCGAGGGGAGCGTAGGCGGGGTGGAGATCAGAGGGAAACTGCGCCTGGGCTATCCCTCCTCGGATTATGTGGAGTTTTTCGAGCTTATGAAGAGAGAAGAATAGTACCGATAAACCCAGAAAAGGGGCGACTCTTATTAATATAATCGTAATAAATCCGTAACAAAGGCTTAACATAGAGTTGACCACCCTTGACAGGAGACTAATGGGTTTAGTAAAATAAACTGTTATCTTGACACCTTTTGCCCGGCATAGTATAATTAAAATGTATGCCGGGAAGGGGTGGTTTTATGGCTGCTAAGGAAGTTTTAGCGACCATTAGACAGGATTTAGAAGCTCGGGTGGGCCAGAAGATCAAACTGCGGGCTAACCGCGGGCGTAAGAAGATCATGGAAAAGGTCGGCATTCTGGAAAAAACTTACCCCCATATCTTCGTAATCCGCTTGGAAGAGCAGAAGAGCCCGGAACGCCGTATTTCCTTTAGTTACACGGACGTGCTGACTGATACCGTGGAACTCATGATAGAAGGAGAAGAAGGAGATATAAAAATAGGCGCCAAGTCTTAAGGAGCTGTGGGGAGACCCAGGGCTCCTTTATTTTTGGTTTGGGGTAAAAGTTCCACCAATCGACGAAAGTGAGGGGTTCATCCACTGTGGCCGGTTTTAGCGAATTACTGGATATAGTCTCCAGGTGGCGCGATACTTTAATGAACATAGATAATGTGGTGGCCGTGGGGTGCGGCTATAAGACCAGGCGGGGTCAGCCTACCGGCGTTCCGGCGATTATTATCTATGTGAGCCGCAAGGTGCCGGCAAAACAGCTTAAGTTTCACCAGCGCATCCCTCCCACTATAGAAGGCGCGCCTACAGATGTAGTGGAGGCAGGGGAGATACGGATTCTAAAGGAACGGCCTCTCTAAGAGTGGTAAACCTTAGACGGCCGGTAACATAAAATTATAATAGCTCTTTGCAAAACCAGTATGGAGGGGTTTCGGCCGCGAAAGTAAAGTAGGCGCTTCCGAAACAAGTATGATTTTCCGGCGGTTGAAGCTTTGTCTCTCGAGCGCTCTTAGGTTTTTATAGGCTTTAGTCCGTGAGCAGTTGCCGAGTTTTGCTTCGGAAGTACCCGTAAAGTAAAAAAAAGTAAAAAGTAAAAAGAAGGGGAGAATTATGGCCTGGCGGATCGGCCTAGATCCCGGTCACGGCGGCTCCGATCCGGGAGCAGTAGGAGCGAACGGACTGTTAGAGAAGGAAGTGACCTTAAAAGTTAGTCTTTTGCTAGGGAATTTATTGGTGAAGGCAGGCGTGGAAGTAGCGTATTCGCGCAAGGAGGATACAGATGTATCCCTGGAGGAACGCGCCTCCTTTTTTAACCGTGCTCGGGTGGATCTAGTAGTGAGTTTGCATGTTAACAGTGCAGAAGATTCTCGAGCCGGCTATTTAGCCACCTATATCCTGGGTTTCGGAGGCCAGGCAGCAAAAGCTGCTCGCGCTATACAACAGGAACTGGTAGCAGCTTTGAAATGGCCGGATGGTGGGGTGAGAGAGGCCGACTTTTATATCTTGCGGGAAACCGAAGCCCCGGCGGTGCTGGTGGAGATGGGATTTTTAAGCCACCCCCAAGAGGCCGAGGCTTTAAAAACGGAGGAGATACGTCGCTTGCTGGCCCTAGGCTTGGCCAGGGGGATAGCTACCTACCTAGGGTTGGACCCCGGAATATTTTCCGCCAAGGAAGATATTTCCGGGCACTGGGCTGAAGGTGCTATCAGGCGATGTTTGGAGTTGGGACTTATGCACGGTTATCCCGACGGCAGTTTTCGCCCGGACAATTTCGCCACCAGGGCCGAGCTGGCGTCCGCGCTGATGAATTTGCTGGACAAGGTAAAGGCTCAGGATTTATAATAGCTATTACAGGTAAAGTAATTACCGATGAAGCACTTTCGCCAGGGGTGGTAAGGCCTAGTTGCGGGTACGGTACAAATTGTGGCTGGAGAAAGGAGAACATATTTTCGGGGAGGGCCTCTTTGCGCTACTTAGGGAGATTGAGCAGCAGGGCTCTATTAACAAAGCGGCTCAAAATTTGCATATGTCTTATCGGCAGGCGTGGGGACGTATTAAAAAGGCAGAGGAACGGTTGGGTTTTCGCCTTCTCTTGACCCGGATTGGCGGTGAGGCCGGTGGGGGCGCGGAGCTCACCAGCGAGGGGCGAAAGCTTTTGGGAAATTACCAACGGTTTCGGGAAGAGGTAGAGCGGTCCATCCAGGAGGCCTTCCGAAAAAATTTTGGCGAATAGCTCCAGGAAGAGGGTTTATTTTTGGGCTTCGTTATGCTATGCTAAGCATAAAGGAAGGGAGGAGGGGTCATGTCTAGGCGGATAAACGGGGTGCAATTTAGTACCATCATCCTGGGGATGTTGCTGATGGCCTTTCTGGGAGGTTGCGGGCAGGGACAAAAAGAAGAAGCACCGGCTGCACCCTCATCCTCCAAAACGTTGATTCTGGCTACCACCACCAGTACCATGGACACGGGCTTGCTGGATGTGCTGATACCTCTGTTCGAAAAGCAGACGGGCTATGTAGTCAAACCTCAGGCGGTGGGTACAGGACAAGCTTTGGCTATGGGGGAACAGGGAAATGCCGATGTCCTTCTGGTACATGCTCCTGCTGATGAGATGAAATTAGTAGAAAAAGGTGTGGTTATTAACCGGCAGTTGGTTATGCATAATGATTTTATAATTGTAGGCCCGCCGGAGGATCCGGCCGGTATACGAGGGGCGGCTACGGCAGCCCAGGCGTTCCGCCAGATTGCCTCCAGTCAGGCCTTGTTTGTCTCGCGAGGCGATGATTCGGGAACCCATAAGAAAGAAAAAGAGATCTGGAAGCAGGCCGGAATTCAGCCTTCCGGGAAGTGGTACCAGGAAGCAGGCGCCGGTATGGGTCAGACCCTGAATATCGCCTCGGAGAAGGGTGGTTATACCCTTACTGATAGGGGCACTTATCTGGCCTTGAAGAAGAACCTGCACTTGAGTGTTTTATTCCAAGGAGAGAAGTCCCTCCTGAACATTTATCATGTAATGCAGGTTAATCCTGATAAGTTCCCCGGCCGGTCTATCAACAGTGCAGGAGGCAAAGCGTGGGTAGAATTCCTCTTATCACCGGAAACGCAAAAAATAATCGCCGACTTCGGCAAAGACAAGTACGGGGAGCCCCTCTTTTTCCCCGATGCAGGCAAAGATGAAGAGAGCTTAGGGAAGTGAAACCAGAGCGGCTATGGGAGCGGCTTGGCAGGGATTGCTCAAAGGAATAGACCTGCTTATTCACTTGGATCCTGAGGTTATGGAAGTTGTAGGGCTAACTTTAAAGGTATGCGGTCTGGCTACCTTGATAAGTGTGTTAATAGGAGTGCCTCTGGGCGCCCTGCTGGCCTTCCGCCACTTCCCCGGGAAGCGTTGGCTTATCAGCCTGGTCAACACCTTTATGGGTTTGCCGCCTACGGTGGTAGGGCTCTGGGTAAGTTTCTTGCTTTGGCGCAGCGGGCCTCTAGGCCGGTGGGGATTGATTTATACGCCTACGGCCATAGTTATCGCCCAGGCGGTTATCGCTGCTCCTCTGGTAACGGCCCTGGCCTTGGCTGCTTTTCAGCAGTTGCCGGTTAGGCTTCCGGCTCAAATTCTCTCCTTGGGGGCTTCTCCCGGCCAGCTCTTCTGGACTTTACTGAAGGAGGCCCGGCTGGGGCTTTTAGCCGCCGTGATCGCCGGATTTGGCGGAGTGGTTTCGGAAGTGGGAGCCTCCATGATGGTGGGCGGCAATATACTCCACCAGACCAGGGTAATGACCACGGCTATAGTTATGGAGGTCAGCCGGGGCAATTTTGATACGGCGTGGGCGCTGAGTTTTATTTTACTGGGCTTGAGTTTTACCATAACAGCGGTTCTTACTTTCCTGCAGCAGGGGAGGCGTGCTCATGGGGATCGGCATTGAGATGGTAGGTGTCAAAGTATTTAAAGGGAAGCGCCAGACCTTGGCGGTGGACAGGTTGAGCATAAAGGCAGGGGAGATTTGGGGATTAATCGGCCCCAACGGCGCCGGTAAGAGCACTCTGCTCCATGTGCTGGCCCTGTTGGAAAAACCCGCTGAAGGCGAACTCTATTACGGTAATGAGCGGGTGAGGTGGCGGCGTCAAAATATACTGGCGCTCCGGCGGCAATCAGCCGTCGTCTTCCAGGAACCGCTTCTGCTGGATGCTACGGTATATCAAAATGTGGCTTTGGGATTGCGTTTTCGGGGCTTCGGCCGGTCGGAAATAGATGAACGGGTAGACCGCTGGCTGGAGCTATTGAATATCCGCCATCTGGCCAGTAGAAAACCGTGGCAGTTGTCCGGCGGAGAGGCGAGGCGGGTGAGCCTGGCTCGCGCTCTCGTTTTAGAGCCGGAAGTATTGCTTCTGGATGAGCCCTTTGTGGCCTTGGATGCTCCCACCCGAAGCCGCCTTCTTATGGAGTTGCGCCCGCTGCTAAAATCTGCGAGTATCACTGCCGTGTTTGTAACCCATGATTTCACGGAGCTACCCCTGGTAGCGGACCGGGTGGCTGCGCTGCAGGAAGGTAGAATCCTGAAGACAGGGGAGCCGAAGGATCTTTTCCGGTCGACCGAAGTGCCGGGAGCTTACTATTATAGTGACGGGGGGATGGTGTACCCCCGGCTTTGTTCTCAGGTCTGCTTAGCTTGCGCTTCCTCCGGAAACCCTTGCAGGCAAGATTTTGGCTTGGCTTAAAGGCGGAAAGAGCAGGCTTCCCGGCAAAAGTTAAACCTTCTGTCCCCGGTGTCGGTCGCCGGGCTATGAGGGTTGCGGGCGCCCATCTTTAAACACATGGCCACGCTTAAAAAGTGGGTTGGCCGCTTGGATTGAAACCGCTCGCTCGGATCTTACGTAGGCTACCTCGCTAAAAACAGGGGATGAGCCCGAACGGATAGGCCTGGACAAGGGTGGATGACTAAAGTACAATAGACACCGGGAAGTAAAAGGATTTAGTCTTTAAGGAAAGTCGGGGGAAAATGGAGGCCAAGATCCTGGTTGTAGATGATGAGCCGGCCATTTTAGAGCTGGTGACCTATAATTTAGAGCAAGCTGGCTTTACTGCTATTACGGCCGCGGACGGGGAAACTGCTCTTAAGCTGGTGGAGAAAGAAAAACCCGATCTGGTGATTTTGGATGTCATGCTGCCTAAGATCGACGGCTTCGAAATATGCCGTACATTGAGGGCGCGCGGCAATACTCCCATACTTATGCTTACGGCCCGGCGAGAAGAGGTAGACCGGGTGCTGGGATTGGAATTGGGTGCTGATGATTATCTGACCAAACCTTTCAGTCCGCGAGAGCTGGTGGCGCGGGTACGGGCTATTCTACGCCGGGTTAGCGAGAGCAGTAACCGGCAAGAAGGAATGATTGCCGTCGGCGATCTGGTAATTAATCCGGATAGCCACGAGGTGAAAATGCGAGGAAAGCCCGTAGATCTGACTCTGAAAGAGTATCAGTTGCTAAAGTTTCTGGCGGAAAACCCGGGACGGGTATTTACCAGGGAGGCTCTATTGGACCGGCTTTGGGAGGGTGAATATTTCGGCGACACCCGCACTATCGATGTGCATATCCGGCACTTGCGCGAAAAAATAGAAGAAGATCCCAGCAACCCGCGCTATATTTTAACCGTGCGGGGAGTGGGATACAAATTCCGCGAGAAATAAGACCCGTACCTGATCTTCAGTGACGCGGGTTTGCTTTTACTTGGAGCAGAGCTCGCGTTAGGGCTGCATATATATCAGCTCGATACTGTGTTTCCAGAATGGATACTTTGGTATAAAGGGCGCCTTTTTCCCTCACCGCATAGCGGGGCGGCAGTTGGTTTAGGGCTAAAGCCACTATATCATGCCGGCAAACTTCGCACCGACAAGCCTCAGGGTCCCGCTCTAGCATTTCTTCCAGCAATTCCCACACACAATCCTCCATATAGTTTTTAAGAACCAATTCTTGGCCCATGTGTTATAATCACCTCTAGCCATGGTTATTCGCCTTTATCCGGCAGCTTTCCTGCCAGAAGAGGAAAAATAGTTTAGGCGTTCAGGCCGCCATTGCGGCACCACCAGAAGGATATAAAGAGAAGCTTTAGGCGAGCAAAAAGAGGATTTTTTCTCGATTTGATGTATAATTAAGAGGCAGAGAGAATTAAATTAGGTATAATATTCAG
Organism: Neomoorellaceae bacterium; assembly: GCA_049701195.1. Lineage (GTDB taxonomy): Bacteria > Bacillota > DSM-521 > Neomoorellales > Neomoorellaceae > JBNATU01. The sequence continues at coordinate 82,376 of JBNATU010000004.1, read as the reverse complement.
GAGCGAGGGCTTTTGCAGGGGATAACTTTAGCTGCCTATGGTAAAATAAATTTGACGCTGGAGGTTAAAGGGCGAAGGCCTGATGGGTATCATGAGATAAGCACTATATTTCAGAGCATTGCCCTGCACGATACTCTGGTTTTGACTCCGGCAGAAGATATTGCTTTGGAGGTTACAGGCCTGGCAGCGCCAGAAGGTCCGGAAAATTTGGCTTGCCGGGCGGCTTTTTTGCTTAAGGAGAATTATGCCTTTCCTGGGGTCAGGATACGGCTGGAGAAAAGGATACCGCTGGCTGCCGGGCTCGCCGGCGGAAGCGCCGATGCTGCTGCTGTACTGGTGGGTTTAAATTATCTCTTCGGTCTGGGGCTGACTCCGGCGGCCTTGGCTCAGATGGGCTCCCGGTTGGGAGCCGATGTGCCGTTTTGTGTTTTGGGCGGCACGGCCTTAGGAAGGGGCAGGGGAGAAAAGCTGACCCTTTTGCCTTCCCCCCCTCGTCTCTGGTTAGTAATAGTAAAACCTTCCTTCGGCGTCTCTACTGCGGAAGTGTATCGGGGATGGGATGAAGGCCTTTTTGCTCCCGGGATTGAGGAGCGGCCACGGGAGAGCGAGGCCTTGGTTGCCTTGGATAAACAGGATCGGCAGGGACTGGTGGGGGCTCTGGGTAATGATTTAGAGCGGGTGACTTTCCGCAAGTATCCGGAGGTGGCGAGCATCAAAAGACGACTTATGGCTTTAGGTGCAGAAAGAGCTGTAATGTGCGGTAGCGGTCCTGCCGTCTTTGGGGTGGCTCCCGGCAGAGAAGAGGCAGAGAGAATAGCTGAGCGTTTGAGGCACGATTATCCGGATACGGTGGTGACCCATACTCTATATTAGCCTCGGGTATCCTGACAGGAGGTGACGCAGTGAGGAATTTACTGGCCGGCAAGCTAGAGAATTATAAGCCTTTGAGGGAAATCGTTTTTGAGACCTTGCGCGAAGCCATCCTTAACGGCCAACTTAAACCAGGAGAGCGCTTAATGGAAGTGCAGCTGGCCGAAGAAATGGGTGTGAGCCGCACTCCGGTGCGGGAGGCTATCCGTAAGCTGGAATTGGAAGGACTGGTGGTGATGATCCCCCGTAAGGGAGCCTATGTAGCCGACATCACCACTAAGGATATTACTGAAGTCTTCGAAATACGCTCCGCCTTGGAAGCCTTGGCTGCTGCCCTCGCCTGTGAGCGCATTACAGAGGAAGAGTTGGAGGAGCTGGAAAGGCTCTTGGTGAAGGTGGCTGAGTGCGTAGAAAAGAACGATTTAGAAACTCTTATACAGGTGGATACTCAGTTCCACAGTGTCCTTTACCGCGCCAGCCGTAATGAACGGCTGGTACAGATAATCAGTAACCTCGCAGAACAGATTCAGCGCTTCCGTACGACCTCTTTGGGCACCCCCGGCCGTATGAAAGAGGCCCTGGAGGAACATAAGGCTATGGTGGAAGCGATTTCCGCACGTGACGTGGAACTGGCACAACGCCTGGCGCAGGAGCACGTAGAGAATGCGGAAAACCGTATGATGGAAGCCATTTTAAAAGAAATAAAAGCGCGGAAGGAAGCGAACTCGTAAGAGTGAATAGGCCCGAGGGGAGGCTGGCGTTTTGCTGGTAGACGGAATAGTACTGGCCGGGGGCAGTCAGGGTAAGGGGGAGAAATTGGGAGGTCCTATAGAAGCTTTATTGCCTATTGTGGACCGCCCTATGGTAACGTGGGTTTTAAGGGCCTTGAAGGGTTCCGGGTGCCTCGGACGACTGGTCCTGGTGGGCCCGGAGGAGTTAAGAGAACTGGCCGAGGCGGAAGAGCTCCCTCTGGTTCCGTCAGGTGCGACCACGGTGGAGAGCGCTCTAAACGGCGCCCGGGCTTTGTCCGATGCCGAATGGCTCCTTTTGGCTACGGCGGACATTCCTCTGCTTACGCCGGAAGCGGTGCGAGATTTCCTAAAGCGTTGCGAGAAGGTGGAGGCGGATCTCTATTACCCCATTGTTACCCGGGAGAGTAGCGAAGCCGCCTATCCTGGGGTAAAAAGGACGTATGTGCGCTTAAAAGAGGGCACCTTTACGGGTGGGAATATGGCCCTGATACGAGCTGAAGTCCTTCCTCTTTGTGCAGCTAAGGGGCAAAAGCTGGTCGCCCTGCGCAAAAGCCCTTTGGGTTTGGGCCGCCTGATAGGTATGGTTTTTATTATGAAATTTCTTTTGCATCAGCTTTCCCTGGCCGAGGCGGAAAAGCGTTTTTCCGAGCTTTTGGGTGTGCGAGGAGCAGCCATAATAACGCCTTATGCAGAGATCGGGGTGGATGTGGATAAACCCAGCGATTTGGAACTGGCTCGCAAGGTGTTAACGCGTGAGCCATGCTGAAGGCAGGGAACCAACTCTTAGAGGGTGCCGGGCAACCCGAGCTGATCCCGAGAGCAGGTAATACTCTTGGAGGAGGTTTTTTCCAGTGCAAAGGGTGGTGGCCGTTATCCTAGCCGCTGGCGAAGGGAAAAGGATGCGCTCGGATGTGCCCAAGGTGCTGCACCGGATAGCGGGCAAGACCTTGGTGGAGCATGTTATAGCTGCGGTGGAAGCGGCCGGGGTGGAAGAGATTATACTGGTGGTGGGACATGGAGGGGAGCAGGTACAGGCTGAGCTCGGTCCCGGGTTTAAGTACGCCTGGCAGGAGAAGCAGTTGGGGACCGGTCATGCCTTGGCTCAAGCTAAGGCTCTGGCGCAAGAGGCCGACCTCCTTCTGGTCCTCTGCGGCGATACGCCGCTCTTGCGGCCGCAAACCTTAGCCGGACTGGTGGCCGAACACCAGAAGCAAAGAGCAGCAGCAACCTTGCTAGTGGCGGAAATAGAGGATCCTACAGGGTACGGCCGTGTGGTGCGCGACCGAGAAGGACGAGTGCAGAGGATAGTAGAAGAGCGGGATGCGGGAGAGGGTGTAAAGGCCATCAAGGAAGTAAACGCCGGAGCTTATTGTTTTGACGCTTCCCGTGTATGGCCGGCCCTAGCGGAGATTAAACCGGAAAACGCTCAGCAGGAATATTATCTTACGGATGTAGTGCATTGGTTCTGTCGCCGGGGAGACCTGGTGCAGGCCGTTTCTTGTGCTGACCCGGAAGAGATTTTAGGGGTGAACGACCGGGTACAACTGGCCCGTGCCGGTAAGGTATTGCACCGGAGAGTAAACGAACGGCTTATGCTTCACGGTGTTACTCTGGTGGACCCTGACGTTACTTATATCGATGTGGGAGTAGAAGTGGGCAGGGATACGGTTATCTTTCCTTTCACCTTTTTGGAAGGGAGCACCAGCATTGGTTCAGGATGTACTATAGGTCCTTGCACCAAGATCAAAGATAGCCGTATAGGGGATGCTACGGTGGTCACTCATGCGGTGCTGCAGGAGAGCCTGGTGGGCTCGGGGTGCCAGGTGGGCCCCTTTGCTTACCTTCGCCCGGGAACCGTTCTGGCCGACCGGGTAAAAGTGGGGGATTTTGTAGAGATTAAAGCCTCCCATATTGGAGAGGGAAGCAAGGTTCCTCATCTAACTTATTTGGGCGATGCGGTGGTGGGTAAAGGGGTAAATATAGGAGCAGGTACTATTACTTGCAACTATGACGGACAGAAGAAATGGCGCACCGTTATCGGTGATGGGGCTTTTATCGGCAGCAATACCAACTTGGTGGCTCCGGTGGAAGTAGGGGAGAAGGCTCTGGTAGGGGCAGGGTCTACCATTACCGAAAATGTTCCTTCAGGGGCTCTGGCTCTGGGGAGAGCCCGTCAGGTAAATTTGCTGGGGAGAGGACTTGCTAAATTAGATGCGAAGGGTCGGGGTGAAGAATGACCAGCGATAGCGATAGGTTAAAGATTTTTACGGGGAACGCCAATCCTAAGCTGGCCGAGGAAATTTCCACTTATCTCGGAGTACCTTTGGGTGCGGCTAAAGTAGGACGCTTTAGCGATGGAGAGATTAGCATAGCTATCGATGAGAGCGTGCGCGGAGCCGATGTTTTTGTAATTCAGCCTACTTGCAACCCGGTGAATGAAAACTTAATGGAGCTTTTGATCCTTATCGATGCCCTGCGCCGCGCCTCGGCTTGGCGCATAACGGCAGTGGTTCCCTACTACGGTTATGCCCGACAAGAGCGCAAGACTCGGGCGCGGGACCCGATTTCGGCCAAGTTGGTCGCCAATCTTATTACTGCTGCGGGGGCCGACCGTGTGCTCACCATGGATCTTCATGCCGGGGCCATTCAAGGATTTTTCGATATTCCGGTGGACCACCTTACGGCCGTGCCCATTTTGGCCGATTACTTTAATGCCAAGAAATTAAGCGAGCTGGTTGTGGTTTCGCCCGACGTGGGTGGGGTGGCCAGGGCCCGCAACTTCGCCGAGCGGCTGGGGGCGGAGATCGCCATTATTGACAAACGCCGGCCGGCGCCCAATGTGGCCGAAATTATGGATATTATCGGCCACGTAGAAGGCAAAACGGTGATAATGATAGATGATCTCATTGATACAGCGGGTACTATTTGTTTGGGTGCCGAAGCTCTAAGAGAACATGGAGCAAGGAACGTCTATGCCTGCTGTACCCATCCGGTGCTGTCCGGCCCGGCAGTAGAAAGGCTTAAGACTGCTTCTTTGGAAGAAATCGTGGTCTGCAATACTATTCCTGTACCGCCGGAAAAAGATATGCCCCATATGCGACACCTTTCGGTAGCTCCCCTTTTGGGGGAAGCCATTATACGCATTCACCAGGATGCCTCGGTGAGCACTCTTTTTGATTAGGGTTGGTCTTTCTTACCCACCCACGGCAGGTGTTGGAGATACCGCCCGAGGCTGTGACTGATTTTTTGGCCGGCGGAAGCGGCGCTTTCCCATCCGGGGAAAGCATTAAAAGACTTGGAGCGCCTTAGGGAATTTTCTGCTCCTGACCGGGCGATTAAGGCATCGCGGCCGCAGGTGGTGATGACCTCTGCCGGGAGACTGGTTTTGCCCTGCCAGAGGTATCCTTTGAGTTCCAGATAATGAATTTTGCCATCTTGGGGATCAAAGACAAAATCCTCTACGACGCCCAGGACCGTTCCCTCCTCGGTTATAACTTTGGCACCTAGGAGGCCGACGGGATTTTTGGACAGCATTTCCAAGTCCGGCAGGGAGCTGAGTTTGCTAACCGCGGCTGCATGGTCCACAGTTACGGCATGGGAGCCTACATTTTTTACATGGCTGTAGGGAATGACCGGTTGCTCTTTAAACCATCCTTTGCGATCCAGGGCTAGGCCGGCGATGCAGAGTTTTTGGGGGTCTATAATTAAACGTTTGACTTTGCCCAAGGCCTGCCCGTCGGCCAAGCTTATAGCGGGCATTCCGATAATTTTTTTACTCCTATGGAACAAACTACTCACCTCCTGGATAGAACATGACTATGCTCCACTCGATAATTTTATGACTGGTCTTCAATAGCTAGAGGAAAAATTAATTACTAGAAAGGAGAGGTTAGCTATGGAAGCCAGCATTTTAACTGTCCAGGTACGGGAGAGAGTAGGTAAAGGAGCGGCCGGGCGCCTGCGCCGTCAGGGCCTAGTGCCGGGAGTGCTATACGGACGGGATGTAGGTAATGTACCGGTAGTGGTTAACCTTAGGGAGCTTAAAAAGCTATTAGACAAAGAAGGAGAAAGGGCGCTGGTTAAAGTTCAATTAGAAAGAAACGGTAATAGTAAAGAATACATGGCCCTTATCCGCGAGGTCCAACGCCATCCTATAAGACGTGATCTGGTCCATATCGACTTCTATCAGGTGCCGGCCGGTGAAGAAATTTCTACTACTGTACCGGTAGTGTTAGAGGGAGAGCCAGTGGGAGTTAAGGCCGGCGGAGTGTTACAGCATGGGGTCCTCGAGGTGGAAGTGGAATGTCTACCTGCTGATCTTCCGGAGGCTATTTTCGCCGATGTAAGCGGTTTAGACATAGGCGACCATTTGACAGTAGCCGATCTGAAACCGCCTCAAGGAGTAAAAATCCTGTCTGAACCCACCACCTTAATTGCCGCTGTAGTGGCTACCCGGGCGGTAGAAGAGGAAGAGACTGAGGGGGAGACTGAGGGAACCGAGGCAGAAACGGCTTAAAGGTAGACCGACCGGCATAAAATTAGCTGGCTACGGAGAGGATAACTGGTGAAGATGGTTGTCGGCCTGGGTAATCCCGGGCCTCGATACGAAACTACCCGCCATAATGCAGGCTTTATGGCCTTAGATATATTGGCCGACAGCTTGGGTATAAGGTTAACTCGGGAAAAACTTCGCGCCCTGATGGGAAGCGGGCAAGTAGGAGGGGAGCGGGTACTGTTGGTTAAACCCCTAACCTTTATGAATTTAAGCGGGCAGGCAGTAGCCCCCCTTGCCCGCTGGTATGGTATTGGTCCGCAAGATATTATAGTCCTCCTGGACGATTTGGATTTGGAACCGGGGCGCCTGCGCATAAGGCCCAGGGGAGGTTCGGGCGGGCACAAAGGTTTGGCCTCAGTAATCCAAAGCCTGGGGACCGAAGCGGTGCCCCGGGTAAGGATAGGTATAGGCCGTCCACCCTCCGGCAAGGACCCGGTAGATTACGTATTGGAACCTTTTACGGAAGAGGAATGGCCCTTGGTAAGTACGGTCCTCCTGCGGGCGGCTGAGGCAGTCCGCCTGTGGTTGGAGACAGGGAAGATAGAGGAGGTCATGAACCGTTTTAATTGTTGAAGGGCGAATATTGGTGGCTAGGCGTATGGGCGGCCGCCTTAGCGTGGGCCGCCAATAGGTTTCTGCTGTCCTTTCTGAAGTTCAATACTATCCTATGGGGTCCTCTTTGGGAGGAAACGCTTAAAACAGGGCTGGCTCTAGCCTGGGGTGCTCAGCCGGTTTTAGTGCATATTACTTTTGGCTTGGTGGAAGGCTTTTCTGAACTTTATCAGGGCAAGGTAGGTCCGGCTGCGGCTGCGGTGGCAGGCCACAGCCTGTTCGGGGCAGTAGCTTCCCTCGTGTGGCAGATTTCGGGCCAGGCGATTTTAACTTGGCTAGGGGGGCTGTTCCCCCACCTGGCCTGGAATGCAGTTATTTTCTTTTTGCATCGTAAGCCCTGATAAGCGACTTCTAACTCTGACGCATCCCCATTTTTTACAAGGCAGGCCTGCTTAGGCTTGGAAGTGAGCGACTAAACCCGAGCGGTAGCCAAGCAGGCCTAGAAACAAAACGGGAGATAACTCAGCTTCTAACTACCTTGACTCTCCTGAGACGGGCAGCTATAATGAAATAAAATCAGGCCCCTGCCAGCAGCGGGCCTTTTATGGTGTGGGAAGCGAGTGGCTTATGTATAACCACGGATTATTACAAATCGTTAGAGATAGTGCACAATTTCACGCACTGGCCGAAGGGCTGCGGCGAGGTTTGGCCGAACAGCAGCTCTACGATTTGCCGGATGGATTGAAGAGCCTATGGGTTACCGCCATGGTGGCGGAGTTTCAACCCCTGCTGGTGATAACCGGCAGCTCGGAGGGGGCCCAGCGCTTGGCCGCGGATGTAGATGCTTTCTGGCCGGGCGAAGGTATAGGTTTTTTACCGGCGGGGGAGATTTTACCTTTGGGGTTTTACGCCCATAGCCCCGAGATACCCTCCCAGCGTCTGCGGGTTCTGGCCGATCTGGTGCAGGGTAAGGCTAAGGTAGTAGTTCTGTCCATAGAGGCCCTGGCAGGAAAGCTGCCGCCCCCTGAAGTCTTCCGGCGAGCCTTAATGACTTTGCGCGTGGGTCAGGCCATAGAGAGGGAAGAGCTTATCCGCCGTCTGGTAGGCCTGGGTTATCGCAGAGAAGAGGTGGTAGAAGCACCCGGACATCTGGCCGTTCGAGGCGGTATCGTGGATGTTTACCCGCTAGGAGCGGAGCAGCCTGTAAGGATAGAATTCTTTGGCGATGAAATAGACTCTTTGCGCTCCTTCGACCCCGATACTCAACGTTCGGTGGGAGAAGTGGAAGAAATAGTCATTACGCCGGCGATAGAAGCAGTAGCGCCCGAGGACTTACACACGGGTCTGGCAAGGGTCAAAAGCGAGTTTGACCAAACCTTGAGCAAGCTTAAGAGAACGCGCCCGCAGGCTGCGCGCGAACTGGAAGAGCGCTTGAGTCCGCTTTTAGCCAGGTTGCAAGACGGAGAATGGCCGGAAGGGGCCGGACAGCTGCAGTGCTTTTTTTATGTGCAGCAGGCGAGTATTTTGGATTATTTTCCACGCCCTCCTTTGGTGATTCTAGATGACCCGGATAGGCTTATGGAAGAGGGTAAGCGCCTGGAGAAGCATCGCCTGGATATTTTCACTCAAATGCTGGAGAGCGGGTTAGCCTTGCCTTCCCAGGGCGGAGTCTATGCCAGCATGGCGGAAATAGAGACGTGGCTGAAAAAATACCAGCGCCTTTATTTTACCCTTTTGCCGCGACGGGTGAGCCTTCAGGTAAGGCAGACCATAGGGATAGGAGCACAGACCATCCCGGCCTTCCAGGGTAAAGTGAGCTTACTGGTTCAGGAATTGCTCAGGTGGCGCCGCGATAATTACCGGATAGTATTGATGGTGGCGGACCCGGGGCGTATTGAGGCATTACGGCAGAGCTTTATGTCCCAGGGGCTGGATACAGTAGCTTTAAAGGAAGTATCCTCTCCACCTCAGCCCGGACAAATAGCAGTGGTGCCGGGCAGTCTGCGCCAGGGGTTTGTTTGGCCCCAGGCTAAACTGGTGATCCTGGGAGATACGGAACTTTACGGCCCTGTACGCAGGCCAAGGCGTCAGAAAATAGCCCGGGAAGGGGCTAGGATAAGCTCTTTTACCGACCTCAAGGAAGGGGACTACGTCGTTCATGTGCACCACGGCATCGGCCGGTACCTGGGTATTCAACAACTGGAGGTAGGGGGGGTAAAAAAGGATTATCTCCTCATCCAGTATGCGGGAAACGACCGGCTGTACGTGCCCATCGACCAGATCTCTTTAGTGCAGAAATATATAGGTGCCGAAGGCCATGTCCCTCGTCTTTACCGCCTGGGAGGTAACGAGTGGGCTAAAGTGAAAGGCCGGGTCCAGGAGGCCGTAAGGGCCATGGCCGAAGAATTGCTAACCCTGTATGCCACCAGAGAGACTATTCAGGGCCATGCCTTTTCCAAGGATACGCCCTGGCAGAGAGAATTTGAGGAAGCCTTTCCTTATACGGAGACGCCGGACCAGCTAAGGGCCATAGCGGAAGTTAAAGCTGACATGGAAAGGCCCAAGCCCATGGACCGGCTTTTGTGTGGCGATGTAGGCTATGGTAAGACAGAGGTGGCCCTAAGGGCGGCCTTCAAAGCAGTAATGGATGGCAAGCAGGTGGCCGTACTGGTGCCGACCACTATTTTGGCCCAGCAGCATTACCACACCTTTAAGCAGCGCATGGCCCCTTACCCCATAAAAGTGGCGGTCTTGAGCCGCTTTTGTTCTCCTAAGGAGCAGGCAGAAACTATAGCCGCTCTGGCTCGGGGCGAGATAGACATTATAATCGGCACCCATCGGCTGCTCTCCAACGATGTGGCCTTTAAGGATCTGGGTCTGGTGATAATCGATGAAGAGCAGCGCTTCGGTGTGGCCCATAAAGAAAAACTGAAGCAATTACGGTATACCGTGGATGTACTCACTATGACGGCCACCCCCATACCCCGGACTTTGCACATGGCCCTGGCAGGGGTAAGGGATATGAGCCTTATTGAGACTCCACCCGAGGACCGCTTTCCGGTGCAAACCTATGTGGTGGAATACAGCCCGGAACTGGTGCGGGAGGCCATTAAGCGGGAGTTAGAACGCGGCGGGCAAGTTTACTATGTGCATAACCGGGTGGCCGATATCGACCAGGTAGCCTTTAAACTTCAGCAACTGGTACCCGAGGCCAGGTTGGCCGTAGCCCACGGCCAGATGGCCGAAGAAGAACTGGAACAGATAATGTTGGATTTTATTGAGGGACGCTATGATGTACTGGTCTGCACCACTATTATAGAAAACGGACTGGACATACAGAACGTCAATACGCTCATCGTAGACGAGGCGGATACTTTTGGGCTGGCTCAACTTTACCAGCTAAGAGGCCGGGTGGGACGCACCAATCGACTGGCCTATGCCTATTTCACCTACCGGCCGGATAAAGTCCTGGGTGAAGTGGCGGAGAAACGCCTGGCGGCTATTCGGGAATTCACAGCTTTGGGTTCAGGATACAAGATCGCCCTGCGGGATTTACAGCTGCGGGGAGCGGGCAACCTACTAGGACCCGAACAGCATGGGCATATGCTGGCAGTAGGTTTTGATCTATATTGCCAGCTGTTGGAAGAAGCGGTAAGGAATCTTAAAGGGCAAAAACTGCCTGCTAAGATGGAAGAAACTTTAGGCGCTACCGTAGAGCTGAATGTGGATAGCTATTTAAGCGACGATTTTATCCCCGACGCTGCTTTAAAAATGGAATTCTACCAGCGATTGATGGCCGCCCAAAAAGTATCTGAAGTGGACGATTTAGCTGCCGAATTGATAGACCGCTTTGGGACACCTCCTACCGCGGCCGAAAACCTACTTCTCATGACCAGGATCAGGCTTCTGGCCGGAGAATTGGGTATTACCAGCGTACAGCAGCGTGGCGGCGAGGTGGAACTCAAATTCGGTAAGCAGCACGGGATGAAAGGGGAGAAACTGCTACAGTTATCCCAATTTTTTCCACGAAAGCTATCTTTTTCCTCGGCAGGTGGCTTAAGCATAAGAGTGCGCATTAAGGACTTAGATCAGCACGGAATTTTAAAACTTTTGGAGCAGCTATTAAGTCGTATTCAGGAACTTAGCCGGGCTGAAGCGGGTTAGGAAAAACATGAATAAACCCTTGGTAGGGGTTATATACTAACAGTAAAAGTTAACATTGTAAGCCACCTAGGGGAGGAAAAGGGGGGATAAACAGCAGTGAAAGCTACGGGCATAGTTCGACGCATTGACGATCTAGGACGCGTGGTAATCCCTAAGGAAATTCGCCGCACCTTGCGTATACGCGAGGGCGATCCGCTGGAGATTTTTGTGGACCGGGAAGGAGAAGTGATCTTAAAAAAATATTCTCCTATAGGTGAATTAGGTGACTTTGCCAAGGAATATGCCGATTCCCTGCATGAAGCTATCGGTCACATTGCTTTTATTGCCGACCGGGACAACATTATAGCGGTGGCCGGTGCCCCCAAAAAGGAATTTCTAGATAAACCCATTGGCCCGGCAGTAGAGCGGGTTATGGAAGAGCGTAAGCCAGTGCTTATTAACAATCCCGGTGAGCATCTACTCTGCAAGGATTGCCCGGTTCATACCGAAGGCGAAGGCTGTAAATTCTCCGCTGAAGTCATAGCTCCCATCATAGCTGAAGGGGACCCCATAGGAGCTGTTATCCTCTGCTCGAAGGACCCCAACGTGAAGATGGGGGAAATGGAGCTAAAACTGGCCGAGACGGCGGCCAGTTTTCTGGCCAAACAGATGGAACAATAGCTGTAGTTTGGTAAGGTCAACCCGAACGCGAGCAGCCCCTTAAAAAAGGGGCTTGTTTTTTGGGATACGGCCCGGGTAAAATAGAGGCGGCTGAAAGGTAGGAGAATAAAACATGAGCCGTAGATGCTATATTGCAGGATTAGGCCCCGGCAGCCCGGACCAAATACCGGGGGCTCTATGGTCGGTGCTCGCAGAAGGGGATAAAGCCTTTTTCTTGCGCACAGCAAGCCACCCGGCAGTGGAGGAGATCCGGAGGCGAGGTATTAGTTTTGTAAGCTTCGATTACATTTATGAGGAGGCCTCTACTTTTGAGGAGGTTTATAATCGTATAGTACAAGCTCTCTTGCAAACAGCGCGAGAAAAGGACGTAGTTTACGCCGTACCCGGCCATCCCTTGGTAGCAGAGACTTCGGTGGTCTTACTTTTGCAGGAGGCCGCCCAAGAAGAGATAAGCACTTTTATTATACCGGCCATGAGTTGCCTGGATGCAATTTATGCGGCCCTGTCTTTGGACCCCACTCAAGGATTGGTAATCCTGGATGCGCTGGATTTTAAACTTTCTCGCTGGGATTGGTCCAAAGCGGCTATTATTACCCAAGTTTATAGCCGTCAGGTAGCCGGGGAAGTGAAGCTGGCGCTGATGGAATTTTTGCCGGATGAACACCCGGTTACGGTAATACGGGCCGCGGGGGTACCGGGGGAAGAGAGAATAGAGGTGGTACCTCTTTATGAACTGGACAGGCTTTCATGGATAGATTATCTAACCAGCCTTTATATAGCTCCGCATCCGGAAGCCGATAAATATACTTTGGAAGGTCTGGCGGACATAATGGCGTGCTTAAGGGGGCCCAAGGGATGTCCGTGGGATAGAGAGCAGACCCCGCAGACGCTTAAGCGTTACCTTCTGGAAGAGACTTATGAGGTGTTGGAAGCCCTCGACGCGGGGGATATGCATAAACTATGTGAGGAATTGGGAGACTTACTGCTACAAATAGTTTTTCAAGCCAGGTTGGCGGAAGAAAAGGGATACTTCAAATTAGCCGATGTGGTGGCGGGCATTGTAGACAAGATGATCCGTCGGCACCCGCACGTTTTCGGCTCCAGTCGTCTAAAGACGCCGGAACAAGTTTTGGAGCGGTGGGATAAGATCAAAGCGGACGAACAAAGAGCTAAAGGTGAGGAAGTTTCTTTACTGAAAATACCCCGGGCCTTGCCGGCGCTGCTCAAAGCCTTAAAAGTTCAGGAACAGGCTGCCCGGGTGGGTTTTGATTGGAGTGAAGTCAAGGAGGTGTGGGCCAAGGTAGAGGAGGAAATACAAGAGCTTAAAGAGGTCTGCCGTACCGGAACTGAGGAAAAAATAAGCCAGGAGGTAGGTGATGTTCTCTTTGCCTTGGTAAATCTGGCTCGCTGGCTGAAAGTAGAACCGGAGGGAGCTTTGTCGCGGACTGTCGATAAGTTTTGTCTTCGTTTTCGCTATTTAGAAGAGGCGGCGCGCTACCAAGGTCGTGATCTAAAGAGCATGAGCTTACAGGAAATGGATGTTTTATGGGAAGAAGCAAAAAAACTTCTAAGAGATTAGCTGGCAATGAAGGAGAATGTTGGATTTTGACGAATATGGTACTTGAATAAAATATTAGTTAACCCATTGAGGAGGGAAGAGTCTTGAACAAGGCGGAACTGGTGGCCAGCGTAGCGGAAAAAGCGGAGATCACGAAAAAAGATGCCGAAAAGGCAGTCAATGCTCTTTTTGCGGCTATTGAAGAAGCCTTAGCCAAAGGGGATAAAGTGCAGCTAGTAGGATTCGGTACTTTTGAAGTACGGGAGCGGGCTGCTCGCGTAGGTCGCAATCCACGGACCGGCGAAGAGATTGCCATAGCAGCCACTAAGGTGCCTATTTTCAAGCCCGGAAAGGCTTTAAAGGATGCAGTAGCTAAGTAATAATGCGGCTGGACAAGTTCTTGAAAGTCTCCCGGTTAATTAAGAGAAGGACGCTGGCCAAGGAAGTTTGCGAAGGAGGCGGAGCGCAAGTTAACGGCCGTCCGGCCAAGGCCAGTACAGATATAAAGCCGGGAGACGTTATTACTTTAATCCTGGGTAGCCGTCGGATCACCGTAGAAGTGTTGGCTACGCCCGAGCACGTTACGGCGGAAGGGGCTAAAGGACTTTACCGTATTTTAAGCGAGGATAAATTCTCCTCCAATTTCCAGGCATAGCTCTCCTCTTTACTGCGGATACTACTTCCCAAAAACATAAGGGTGGAAAAGGCTATGCCTAAAGTAACGCTCCGCTGGCCGTTTATGCTGTTGGTGGCGGTCGTGGTTTCAGGTATTCTGCTAGGGACCTATGTGTTCGGCAGGGGGGGGCGGATAGCGCGGAAGCCTCCGGGCGTAGGACAGGAACCCACCATTTCCCTTTACATGCATGAAACGGGACAAATTAAAAGCATCAAGATGGAAGATTATGTTCAAGGCGTAGTAGCGGCCGAGATGGACCCCAACTGGCCCGTAAACGCTTTGGGAGCGCAGGCTATTTTAGCCCGCACCTTTACCATGAAAAAGATTCAGGAGGGTGGGGTAAAAGCCCGGGGGACAGATGCTTCCACCGATGTGGAAGAGTTTCAGGCCTACGCTCCGCAGAAAATAAACGACAACGTGCGTCGGGCGGTGGAAATGACCAGGGGTATGGTAGTTAAGTTTGGGGGCCAATTGATTAATGCCTGGTTTCATGCTTCGGGCGGCCCACAGACGGCTGCTTCGGCGGCAGAGGGGCTGGATTATCATCAGGAGGCGGCTCCCTATATTCAAAGCGTGAAAGATCCGGGCTACGGTATTACTGCGCCCGAAAACAAAAGCTGGTCGGCGACTTTTAGCTCCAGTGAAATAAGGGCGGCAGTGCGCCGCATAAGTGGACAGGATCCGGGGAACATAAGCAACATAAAAATCTTGGAGAAAGGGCCTTCGGGCCGGGCCACCAAAATACAAGTGAACAATATCACGGTGAGCGGCCCGGCCCTGAGGTTGGCTTTAGGTAATGACCGTCTGCGATCTACGTTGCTAACCGGTACGGAGATAGCGGGAGATAAAATAACCTTTAAGGGTCAAGGGTATGGGCACGGTGTGGGTATGAGTCAGTGGGGGGCGCGAGCCTTGGCCGAGCAAGGTAAAACCCCCGAGGAAATCATAAAATATTTCTTTCGCGATGTGAAGTTGGAAAGAGCCTGGTGAGGCCAGGCTCTTTTCATTTTTTGTTGGTCTGCTACATAGGAATTTTTAGGAGGGGGGAAACCAATGTCTGAGGCTAAGCACCAGTTAACTGTGGTCGACCGGCAAAGGCTACTGATTACAGGCGTCGTACAGGTTCAGGGATACGATGAAAAGGAGATTGTGCTGGAAACCACCCTAGGCGTTCTAACCTTAAAGGGGAAAAATTTAAACATTATTAGTCTTAGCCTGGAAAACGGCAGTATGGAGGCTGCCGGTTACCTGCACTCCTTGGATTACCGGGAGGATAAAAGTGCCGGGAGCTCCGGCTTCCTGCGGCGGATCCTGAAATGAGCCCTTATTATCCAGGGTGGCTAACCTTTTTAGCCCTCGCAGGTTGGGGAATAGTCGCAGGTCTGATCTTTGACCTATACCGGGTGATGCGCTACTTTTGGCAACCTTCTTACTGGGTAACCCAATTAACCGATCTGCTTTTCTGGCTAATGCTCTTGATTACTACCTTCGCTTTGCTTCTGTTGAGCAATTACGGAGAGGTGAGGAGTTACGTTTTTTTAGCCTTTAGTTTAGGGTGGGGTGTGTATCACGCGGTGGCGAGCCGGACGGCCCGTTCGGTGTTTTATCAAACAGGCAGATTATTTTGCCGGCTTTGGGCGTTTTGGGGTAAGTCCCTAAAAAATTAGGCCGGTCCCTAATTGATAGATCGGGGGTTGGTTGGCAGGAATTTCTTGGAGGGAAGGCGAATAGAATAATGTCCATAGAATGTACACAAAATGTACACAGCATGTGGATAAATTGGGGATAAAATTTTGAGTTAAGGCAGGCCTGGCCTCTGTGCAGATCGAAATACGCGGCGTAGAAAAGTTGAGTTTTCGGGAGAGGCAGGTAGTGGCCTTGAAAGAGATGGGCTTGAGCAACGAAGAGATCGCCAAGCGCTTGGGTCTGAGCACCAGCAGCGTAGCGACTCTGTATCACCGTGCCCGCACTAAGGGGTATCAGGTGGTTATTGTCCTGCCGGGAGAGATTCTGAATCTTTCCGACCAGTCGCCTGAAGGAGAGGATTAGCATGAGCGCCCGCCCACGGCAGCGGAGTCTGGCCCTTGCCGCTGGCTTGCCTGGCCAGATTATTCCCGTCTCACCGGCGAAAAACCGCAAAGCGCGACGTTCACGCTTTTCGGTCTTACTGGTCTGCGTTTGTCTAGCTTACCTTCTCTACTCCTTTGTCCACTTAGGGCTGAGAATTCACCGGGTAGAAGAGGAGTTGATGGCTTGCCGCCAGCAAAAGGCAGCTCTTCTGGAGGAACAAGCCCGTCTCCAGGAAGAAATCCGTAAACTGGAAAGCGATGCTTATATTGAAAAGGTAGCTAGGGAACAGTTAGGCTTGATAAAGCGAGGAGAGACTATTATTTTAACCGCTCGCCCGGCGGAGGAAGAAGTCCCGGCCTATGTCCCTCCTCCGCCCGGGCATGAATTTAGAGATTAGTAGGTTGACCTACTTTCCGGCCAAACCTTCCTGGTAATCGTACATCATCTTGGCGATAGTGGCGATGTTGGCGAAGCCCTGGTCGGGGTCTTCTACACCTTGGGAGAGGACGGTGACAATGAAGGGGCGGGACCCGAACACTACGCCGACATCAGCCGGGCTTCCCCATACAAATCCTTCCTTGTGAGCTACCGTAACGCCGTCCGGAATCTTAGCCGGGATTCCCTCGTTATAGATACCGTTAGCCAGGTCATCCAGCAACCTACGGCCATCGGGATTACTTCGGGAGAAGTTCAGGGCGGCCCGCACGTAAATCCCCATATCCCGGGCTGTACTCAGATTCTGACCGTTGGGGAACACGGTCTGTCCTCCCAGACTTTTCATATACTGAGCCAGGCTATCCTTGCCTACAAAGTTGCGCAGCATATTATAGGCAATGTTATCGCTACAGGTGATGGCTAACGTAGTCAAGGTTCGTAAAGTAAGCTTGTCCCCATCATGCACGCTGAATTGGAGGATGCCGCTGCCTCCTTGGTAATGCAGGGAGCTGTTGTAGGTAAGCTTCTCCTGCCAGTCCAGTTTACCCTGGGCGACCAGTTCGTTAATGAAGAGAACCGCAGGCAATTTGACCGTACTGGCTGCGGGCAACGGCAGGTCTGCGTTTAGACCAAAGGACCGGCCGGAAATTAAATCCTGGAAATATATTCCATAAGTTCCCGGCTGCTGGGCCAAGTACTTCTGTACGGCCTCCTGTAGAGGTCTGTAATCGGGGCCGGGTTGGGTATTTTCCTCCGGGATGGTCAGTATTTGGCCAGGGTAAATCAGGTCGCTGTTTAGGTTATTTGCCGATTTTAGGGCTGATATGGTGGTGGTGAAGCGCTTGGCTATCAGCCAGAGGGAATCTCCGGACTGGACCTGATAGTAGGTTACCGCCCAGGCTATCAGAGGAAAGGCTAAAAAGCAAATAGCAAAAATTAGAAGAAAAAGCTTAAATCTTATATTTTTATTTTGAATACGCTTAAACATAGAAGCACCTCCGCTAACTATTTAAGCACAGGATCTACCAAAAAATTTTCTGAAAAAAGTAGAGATAATACGGTAATTTCCACCTTATTAAACAGATTTTTATGACTTTACCGCATATATCCTTGGAGTTCTCTTGAGCCCCTCCGGTAAATATATATGGTATAGGATCGGTGTGGGACAAACCGGAGATAGAGCCCGGCGAGGTAGCTTTTGATAGTTGCCGGACAGGTCGGGGATAAACCGGGTATAAACCTGAAAAGTCCAAAAGAAATAGAGGCTAAGTGGGGAAAAGGGAAGAAGGTGTTCGGGAGGGCAGGGATCGTGCGTAAACTTCTGGGGATTTTCTTAATCCTATTATTTGCCGCCGTCATTGTGGTGCCTTCTCTAATCATTAAGGGAGTAAATTTCTGGCGAGCCCCGGTGGAGGTTAAAACTCAAGATCGAGTAGTGCGTCTTTATGACCATACCCGGGAAGAAATCAGGGTGCTTCCATTAGAAGAATATGTGGCGGGTGTGGTGGCCGGCGAAATGCCGGCGGAGTTTGAGCTGGAAGCCCTTAAGGCCCAAGCGGTGGCCGCCAGAACTTACACTTTGAAGAAAATTGAGGAAGCGCGGAGCAAGCCGGACGAAAAGCATCCTAACGCCGACCTCTGTACAGACCCCGGCCATTGCCAGGCTTGGGTTCCGGAACAGGCTTTGAGGCAGAGATATGGTCTCTGGCGGGGGCTAAAATATCAAAAGAAAATATGGCAGGCGGTAGAGGCCACCCAGGGTTTAGTTTTGACTTATCAGGGCCAGTTGATCGTGCCGGTCTACCACTCCAATAGTGGCGGCCGCACGGAAAGCGCTGCGGCCGTTTGGGGGTATGAGGTGCCTTATTTGCAGAGCGTGCCTTCTCCTTGGGATCGGGAGGCACCGCGTTTCCGCAATACGGTGACTTGGGCTTTGGCGGAGGTAGACCAAAAACTGGGAGTCAGCCTCTCGAGCGTCCCCGTAAGCGCTCTCAACTCCCCTCAGGGGCAGGTTATAAAAGTGGAAGAATATACGCCCACGGGTCGCATTAAGACTATTAGGATCGGCAACAAGACCTTTAAGGCCACCGACTTGCGCAAGATCTTGAATATTAGTTCTACGGATTTTACTTGGCAGGTGCAAGGCGACCGCATTACCTTTATCAGTGTGGGTAACGGGCATGGCGTAGGCATGAGCCAGTATGGAGCGAACGGTATGGCTAAAGAAGGCAAGAATTTTCTGGACATCCTCTATCATTATTACCAGGGAGTAAAGCTGGAAAAAAGATAAAAAGAGTATAAAAATAGACCGATTGGGGGAGAATCTGGCCGAGGTGATATAGGTGCACAAAAATTGGGAACTGCTGCGAAGCACAGGAAGCCATCTCGGCCGGATAGGAAGGATATTGAGACGCAGGGGGCTCTATTTGGCGTTTCTGGCGATGCTTCTGGCGGGAGCTTACTATTTGGTGACCAATGATGCTGTCTTTCGGGGAGGGAAGACGGCTTCTCCCACCTTGCCCCTGGAGGGGCCGGCCAGTCCGGTGGCCAAGCCTTTACCCCGGGAGCCTTTGAGCGGCTCGGAAACAGTTCCCTCAGACTTAAAAGATAAGAGCGGAGTTTATCCTGCTGCCGCAACCCAAGAAGAGGCTACTCCTGCTGCCCGGGAGAAGGAGAATATGTTGGTACTGGTGCGGCCGGTAAAAGGGAAAGCCCTCGCCTCTTTTGGCTTTGCTTGGGCACCTGCTTTCGGGGAATATCGTTTTCACCCGGGACTAGACCTGGAGGGTCAACCAGGGGAGGACGTAATCGCCGCCTGCGCGGGTACGGTATCCTTGGTGGAGTATGGTGAGGACTGGCGTTATCGCGTCACCATACAGGGTGACAACGGTTACCAGATAGTTTATGCCCACCTGGATGCGGTGAAAGCCCCCAAAGGTAGCCAGGTCAAAGCCGGTGAAATAATAGGGACCTTGGGCCTCCCCGGCCGTTTGGAGTCCGGCAACCCGGTTCATCTGCATTTGGAGGTTTCCAAAGACGGTCAACCTATAGATCCAGCCCCTTATCTGCAATAACCTGGTCTTTTTTGCCCGGCCTCCCAATAAAATTATAGCGGAGCTGGATAAGGGAGGCTGTCCCATGCAAGATCATATCCGCGAGCGGGTGCTGGAAATAGCCGCCTATATAGTCAAGTACAGTTGCACTGTACGACAGGCGGCTATTGTTTTTAAGGTCAGCAAAAGCACGGTACATAAAGATGTAACCGAGCGCCTGCCGCGGTTGAACAAGGCTCTGGCTCTTCAAGTGCGGCAAGTGCTGAACCAGAATAAGGCCGAGCGTCACCTCCGGGGAGGAGAGGCTACACGAAAAAAATACCAGGAAAAAAGGATTCCTTCTCCGGTTGCCGAATAAATATGTGGGTATCACCTATCCATGATTTTCCTCACCGGGGTGGGAATATGTTCGGTTTAAGCCAGGATTTGGGGATCGATCTGGGCACGGCTACGGTATTGGTTTATGTTAAGGGCAGGGGTATCACCTTAAATGAACCTTCAGTGGTGGCTATGGAGCGCGACAGCGGGCGTATCATAGCCGTGGGAGAAGAAGCGCGGCGGATGTTGGGACGTACTCCCGGCAATATTGTTGCCGTACGACCCCTGAGGGAGGGGGTCATCGCCGATTATGATACCACGGAGCGGATGCTCCGCTATTTTATTGCCAAGGCCTGCGGGGGAAACAAAAGTTGGGCTAAGCCGCGGGTCATGGTATGCATACCTTCAGGCGTAACCGGGGTGGAAGAGAGGGCGGTACGTCAAGCCGCTATACAGGCAGGGGCCAAGGAGGCCCATCTTATAGAAGAGCCTTTGGCTGCGGCCCTGGGGGCAGGGTTGGAGATTTCCGAGCCCAGCGGCTCTATGGTGGTAGACATAGGCGGAGGCACTACCGACGTGGCCGTCCTCTCCCTGGGAGGCATTGTCTGCAGCCGGTCTCTAAGGGTAGCGGGCGACAAGTTTGATGACGCCATTGTGCGCTACTTGCGGCGGGAAAAGAATCTAATGGTGGGCGAGAGAAGCGCCGAAGAGCTCAAAATACATATTGGAACGGCTCACCTGGCTACCAAAAAGGAGCGCCGGGAAATGGATGTGCGGGGCCGCGATTTGGTAACCGGCCTACCCAAAACGGTTACCGTCACCTCTGAGGAGATATTTGAGGCCATTCAGGAGCCCTTGTGGCAGGTGGTGGGAGCGGTAAAGGAGGTTCTGGAGCGTACCCCGCCGGAGCTGGCGGCCGATTTGGTGGACAAAGGTATTGTGATGACCGGCGGAGGAAGTCTCCTCCATGGCTTAGATCGCCTTTTAAGCGAAGAGACAGGTTTGCCTGTTTATGTGGCCGAGGACCCTATTTCCTGCGTGGCCCGGGGTACGGGTAAAGCTCTTTCGATGTTAGATACTTTAAAGGGGAGCGCCTTCCGCTCGCGCTCTAGGTAGCAGTAAAATTAAATCCAGGCGGTGCGTTGACAAATTTTGTTTAGTGTGGCAAAATAGGTTTTGATTGCATATGACCGACTGGTCGGTCGGGCGACGAAACTTAATAGAACAATACGGGTAGAGGGGAACATAAGGGGGAAAGAGTTTGTGCTGCGGCGGCGATGGGCTTTTCCTGACCTAGAGAGAGCAAAACTGCTTTTTTGGGTGTCCATATCTCTATTTATAATCGCTTTGCCTTTGGCGGGGTGCGGTAAGAGTTCCGCGCCCCAGGCTCAAGAGTCCAAGGTGGCAGTAGAATTAGGCCGGGCGGAGCGCGGCAGCGTGGTGAAGGAGGCCACGAGCACCGGTATTATTCAGGGAGCAGAAGAGATAAACGTAGTAGCTACGACCACCGGACGCCTGGCTTCTGTCCGGGTGCAAGTGGGCGACCGGGTGCGCCAGGGAGATATAATCGCCGAGCTGGAAAACAGCGACGTAAAAGCCAGACTGGACCAGGCGCGCGCCGGGTTGGATCAGGCCAGGGCGGCAGCGGAGCAGTTGAAGGCCGCGCGGGAACAGGCGGAGGCCAGCCTGCGTCAGGCCGAGGCGAACGCAGCCAACAGTAAGGCCAACCTGGAGAGAACGAAAGCCCTTTTCGAGGCGGGCGCGGCTTCCCGGCAGCAATTAGACCAGGCGCAGACGGCTTGGGAGGTCAGCCAGGCCCAGGTAGAAGCAGCTCAGGCTGCCCTAAAATCTATTGAGGCCCAGCAGGCCGGTTCAAGCGCCCAGGTGGCCAGCGCTGAAGCTGCGGTGCGCCAGGCGGAGGTAGCCTTAGAGCATACCTATGTCCGGGCCCCGGTGGACGGTATAGTGGCTTCTCGGCTTTTGGACCCGGGGGAAATAGCGCAAGGCACTATTGCGGTCCTGGTAGCGGATGAAAGGTTGGAAGTCAGCTTCCAGGTAACGGAGCAGGACATAATCTATGTGCACCCAGGACAAGAGGTTAAAGTCTCGGTGGCCGCTGCCGGTGCCGAACTTACGGGAACTATAAGTTCTGTAAGCCCTTCGGCCGGCCAAACTACGAAAACCTATACGGTCAAGGCCGCTCTGCCTGCAGGGGAGAAGAATCTTAAACCCGGCATGACGGCTACGGTGCGTTATCCTACCCTCAAAGTAGAAAATGCGGTGGTGGTGCCCAAAAATGCGGTGGTGAACCGGGGAGGGCAAGATATAGTCTATACCGTGGAAGACGGCCGGGCGGTAGGCCGTCCGGTGAAGGTAGGTATAACGGATGGCCGGAAAGCGGAGATTAAAGAAGGTCTTGCGGAGGGTACACCTATTATTGTTAAAGGCCAGGAATTTTTGAACGAAGGGCAAGCCGTGGAAGTAGTAAATGGGGGAGCTTAAGGATGAATTGGTCGCAATTTGCGGTTAAACGACCGGTAGCGGTTATCATGGCCGTTCTGGTGGCCATTCTTCTGGGTGCGGTAGCCTTGTCTCGCTTACCGGTGGATCTTTTA
Organism: Neomoorellaceae bacterium; assembly: GCA_049701195.1. Classification (GTDB taxonomy): domain Bacteria; phylum Bacillota; class DSM-521; order Neomoorellales; family Neomoorellaceae; genus JBNATU01. The sequence goes on along the minus strand of JBNATU010000004.1, from coordinate 60,098 downwards.
CCCGAGTTAAATTTGCCTTACGCGGCCGTAATAACCAGTTATACCGGAGCCGGGCCCCAAGAGGTGGAAAAGACGGTTTCCAAGCCTTTGGAGGATGTCTTGGGCACGGTACAGGGAGTAAAGAATATCCGGTCGTACAGTATGCTGGGGGCCTCTATTGTGGTGCTGGAATTCGAGTGGGGCACCAATATGGATATGGCCACCCTGGATATGCGGGAGAAGATCGACCGCATTCAAGGCGTATTGCCCGACGGGGTAGATAAACCCATGGTTATGAAGGTAGACCCCAATACCATGCCGGTTATGACCCTGGCTTTGAGGGGGAACATGGATGAACAGCGTTTAAAGGAGCTGGCAGAGAATGTAGTGAAGAGGCGGCTGGAGCGCCTGGAAGGCGTAGCCTCGGTAAATATTACCGGTGGGCTAACCCGTGAGATTCAGGTATTAGTTTTTCCTGAACGCTTGCAGAGTTACGGCCTTTCCTTGACCCAGGTTTTGCAGGCATTGCAGTTGGAAAACACTACCTTTTCTGCCGGGAAAGTAGAGGACGCAGGGAAAAACGTTTTGGTACGGGTAACAGGGGAGTTTACCGACCTGGAGCAGATCCGGCAGGTGAGCCTCACTACCGCCACCGGATCTACGGTCCGCCTGGGTGATGTAGCGGACATCCGGGATACCCAGGCGGAGCGCACCAGTCTGGCTCTGCTGGATGGGCAGCCCTCCATAGGTCTATCTATCCAGAAGCAGACCTCCGGCAATACCGTGTCCATCTCCCGCGCAGTGAAGAAAGCCATTAAAGAGATGGCTTCCGAGCTGCCGCCGGGTGTGGCGGTGGAGCCGGTGATAGACAATGCCCGATATATAGAGGCTTCTATCAGCGGGATTTACCGGGACATGTTGCTGGGCAGCTTGCTGGCCATGGTCTTAATCCTGCTTTTCCTGCGCAACTTCCGCTCTACGCTGGTAATAGGGGTTACTATCCCCGTATCGGTCATAACTACTTTTGTGCTCCTCTATTTTAATCACATGACCTTAAACCTTATTACTTTGGGCGGACTTTCCCTGGGTATAGGCCGCATGGTAGATGACGCCATAGTAGTGTTCGACAACATATACCGTCACCGGCAGTTGGGTGAACCCCCGGAAACGGCGGCTATAAACGGCGCTCGGGAGGTGACCAACGCCGTAGTAGCCTCCACGCTTACTACCGTAGCCGTGTTTCTACCGGTCGCTTTTATTGAAGGTCTGGCCTCTCAGCTCTTTACCCCTATGGCTTTGACCGTGGCTTTTTCCCTGCTGGCTTCTCTGGCCGTAGCCTTAACGGTTACCCCCATGGCGGCGGCCCGTATTTTGACCGGGTCCCTCCCCCGGGACGAGGAAGTGGCCCACAACTTTTTGCATTCGCTACGATCGGGCGCCTGGATGGTGCGTTTGAGCGCTTTCTACCGCCGGGTATTGGGCTGGTCTTTGCAGCACCGTGGGGCGGTATTGGCGATAGCGGCCGCCCTCTTTGCAGGGAGTCTGGCTCTGGTTCCGGCTGTGGGTGTGGAATTTTTCCCCTTCTCGGACCAGGGTACTATCAGCATTACCGTGGAGCTGCCTAAAGGCACCCTTTTGTCCCAGACCCAAGCCGTGGCCGACCGGGTAGTTTCCCTGGTGCGCGAAGAGCCGGAAGTGAAAAGCGTCTATGAAGTAGTGGGTAGTTCTTCTGGAGGTAGGGCGGTCTTTTCCAACGAAGAGACTCCGGAAATGGCCAACATAAACGTAACCCTGGTAGATCTTAAGGAACGGCGGCGGAGTTCCGAAGAAGTGGCCACGGCCATCCGCCAAAAGGTCCAAAAGATTGCCGGGGCCAAAATCACCGTGACCGCCACTTCCGGTCTGGCCAGCGGCGGCATGAGCCAGTCGCCCGTGCAGGTGGACATTCATGGCGACGACCTGGACACTTTAAAAGAGCTGGCGGAGCAGGCGCGCAGGACCATAGCTCAGATACCGGGAATTACCACGGCAGAAAGCTCGTTTACCCAAGGCCGGCCGCAGGTGGAAGTGGTGATCAACAGGGAAAGAGCCGCCCTCTTCAACTTGAGCGCTAGCCAGATCGGTAATACGGTGGCTACGGCGGTGGGCGGCAAAGTGGCTACCCAGTATCGGGTGGGGGGCGACGAGTACGATGTGCGCGTACAGCTGCCTTTATCTTCCAGACAGAAATTGGAAGATTTGGAGAATCTGATTATTATCTCTTCCTCCGGCGTCCAGGTGCCGCTAAAAGAGGTGGCAGAATTAAAGCTGGATACCACCCCCACCACTATAAACCGTTATAACCAGGACAGGGTAGCCAGTGTTACGGCCGATATTACCGGACGGCCCTTGGGTGATGTGATGCAGGATGTTAGGGCCAAAATGGCGGAAATAAAACTGCCCCCGGGCTACGAAATAGATTATAGAGGCCAAACGCAGATGATGATGGAAGCCTTCGGCCAGCTGGGCATAGCCCTGATACTGGCGGTAATTCTGGTCTACATGATTATGGCGGCCCAGTTCGAGTCCCTCTTTCATCCGTTCATAATCATGTTTTCCATCCCCGTATCTTTGACAGGAGTGGTTCTGGCTTTACTGTTGACCGGCCGGACCTTTAGTATTACTGCCTTTTTAGGCGTTATTATGCTGGCGGGTATAGTGCTCTCCAATGCCATAGTGCTGGTGGATTATATAAATCTCTTGCGCCGTCAGGGAATGCCGCGGGAGGAAGCTATTCTCCAGGCCGGAGCCACACGGTTGAGACCTATTCTTCTCACGGCCCTCACTACTATTTTGGCCATGGTACCTCTGGCTATGGGGTTGGGTGAGGGGTCGGAGATGCAAGCTCCCTTGGCGACGGCTGTAAGCGGCGGCCTCCTGGCGTCGACAGTGTTGACTTTAGTGCTGATCCCGGTGCTCTACACCGTATTAGAGGATTTGTGGCGCAAGCTGCCGTTTAACCGCCGGCGCCAGGCAGGATTGGAGGCGTGAGGGGGACATTAAGATATTAATTAGACAGGTAATATATTAGGGTATGGTCCCCCGATAGCTATATTTTCGTACGCAGTTGTAACCGGAAGGTGTGCCGGTATGGCCGTTGGGCCTTATCGGTACACCCTAGTGTTAGCAAATTAGGTTAGCAAATAAGTGGTTGTGCCTTGCGGGCATGGCCGGTAAAAGCTTTAGCCTGCGAGCAGTCGCCGCGTTCTGCTTCAGAAGCAACGAAATCCAGCCGGTGGATAAGGTGGGATAATTGAGTGTTTGGTAAAAGTCAAGGGGGCTGCTAAATTGTCACGAGAGACGGAGGCTGATAAGCGGCAAAGAATCTTGATGGCCGCAGCCCGGGTTTTCGCAGAGCGAGGATTCCACCAGGCTACCGTGGCGGACATCGCCGTAGAGGCCGGTGTAGGCAAAGGAACTATTTATGAGTACTTTTCGAGCAAGGAGGAACTTTTCCGCCAGGTGGTGATAGACCTTTGGGGTACCTATACTAGGTATCTGACCAATTTATGCCGGGAAGACCTGCCTCTGCCCAAGTTTCTGGAAAAACTGCTGGGGGATAGCATAAACTTCTTGCTGGAACGCCACCATCTTGTTCAGCTCCTCCTGGCGGATCATCCCCTCCTGGGTCAGGATATGTTTCGTTTCTTCCGGAAGATGAAAAAAGAGCATATCCGCCAGTTGAGCGATTATGTAAGCCGCAAAATAGAGAAGCAAGAGATGCGGTCTTTTAATCCCTGGCTGGTGGCCACTATCATATTGCATGTACTGGCGGCCATGGGGGAGTATTTAGTGTGGGAACTTCATAATAGCAGCGGGAGACAAACGAAGGGAGCGGGTGACGAGGTAGAGGCAGTGGTGCAGGCGGTCAATGCTGCGGTCCGGGACATGCTGTTGAGCGGCCTGAGCCCTGCTTGAGGGTTCCCCGACTGGCGCCTCCCAAATTAAAAACCCAAATTAAAAAGCAGCCCCTGGATTTCCCAGGGAGCTGCCTTGGGTGCGGGTGCTGCAGTTCACACCACTTTCTTTTTGGGCAGCCGCGGCTGCTTGGTCTTACCCACTTCGATTTGTTCGTCAATATCCATGATACGTACGAGAATCTCGGCCCGATCCCGCGGCGAAGCATGTACCCATTGGTCCAAAAGAGCTCTTCTTTCACGGAGGAGACGGCGCTGGATGTCTCTCATCTGCTAAAGGCCTCCTTTCATCAGGTTGTTTAATATTAAGTATGTCTTTTTTCTTTCCCCCCTATTATAACATAACGGCTGCGACTTTGTGAATTATTTCTTGAGAAAAAAGTATGAATAATTTGCGTTACGCGTTTGTTCTATTTACTCATTACCATTTTTAGGTAGCAGGAATATAGCCTTTTATGTCGAACTGAACCATAGTTTGGGAAGAAAGGGGGGTAGCAGCTTAGAAGCTGCGCAATCGGTGCAAAATAGAGCCACTTTCAGGCGCTTATTAGGGATATTGGCGGCGGCCCTGATATTAACTGTCGGGGGATATATGTTGGCCGGTTATTGGGGTAGCCGGGAAGTACAAGCTGGGGGGCCGCTGCCGGGTAGCAATGAAGATCCTCTGGTAACCAAGTCTTATGTAGACCAGTATGTAAACGAAAGGATACAGAAGTTGCAGCAAGCCCTAGATCAGGCTCAAGCCCGCCTTAATAATCTGGAACAGGAAGTCGCTGCCCTCAAGAAAAAGATTTCCGAACTCCCTACTGCCGGGATGAGACAGGTGATCCTGCTTATCGGCAGCAAGACGGCGTTTGTTAACGGTGCACCTGTCCAGCTGACAGTGGCACCCTATCAGGATGCGGCTACGGGTACCACTATGGTGCCCTTTCGTTTTGTGGGAGAAGCTTTAGGCGCTACGGTCGGTTACGACGCGCAAAGCCAAACGGTCAGTTACAATTTGGGGGCTAAAAATGTTATACTGAAGATCGGGGCCAAACAGGGTACTATCAACGGGTCCGTTCAGGACTTACCGGCAACACCGCGGCTGGTGGAGGGCACGACTATGGTGCCTCTGCGAGTGGTCGGCCAGGGGCTGGGTGCAGAGGTGCGGTGGGATGCCACGGCCAAGTCCATTACCATTACTCTGTTTTAGTACGAAAATAGCTCTATTTTCATGCGCGGTTGTGCCGGGCAGGTGTGACCGGCATGAAGGGTTAGTACGGTGATAGTCCTATTTTCGTCATGGGCTGTGCTTCTGAGGTAGGGTTCGGATAGTACGAAAATAATCCTGTTTTCATGAGCGGCTGTACCTTCTGGGCATGGCCGGTTACTTAGAGCTGAATTTCAATAAGTACGGAGAGATGGCCTGCAAGTCGGGAAGCAGAAGACCCGAATACCGGCTCAGGGAAGAGCTGCAGGAGGGTTTTAATATGTCCGAAACCCGTTACGGAGAAAGAGAATTTTGGGGAGAGGCTCGGGTGCCGCCCCGGCGGGTGAAAAAGAGAGGTTTGCTTTCCAAAGTAAGCGTATTTATTTTTTTAAGCCTGATGATCTTTGCTTCTTTTGGCTTTGCCGGGTATCAATTGGCAGCCCACTGGTTCGGGCAAGGAGTGGCCCTGGGAGGGACGGGCGGTGCTTTTGAAGGAGCGCAAGCAGGCTTGCCCCGAGCGGTTTTGCTTATAGGCGTTGACGCCCGCAAGGAAAACGAGCCTTCCCGTTCCGATACTATCATGCTGGCATTCCTGGATGAAGCCGGCCGGAGGGTGGACATTCTCTCCATTCCCCGGGATACTTACGTACGCATTCCCGGGCACGGGCCGGACAAGATTAACGCGGCTCATGCTCTGGGAGGGCCGGAGCTGCTAATGGATACCATAAACTCCTTCCTGGGGAGCCGAGTAAACAAGTATGTAGAAGTGGATTTTAGCGGGTTTGAGAAGATAGTGGATACCCTAGGAGGAGTATATATCGACGTAGACAAGCGCATGTACTATCCGGAGGAAGGCATCAACCTGAAGCCCGGCTACCAGCATTTGAACGGACACGACGCCTTGAGCTATGTTCGCTTCCGCAACGATCCCGAAGGGGATATTACCCGGATCGGGCGGCAACAGAAATTTTTGAAAGCCATGTTGGATCAAGTTTTACGGCTGAGCACTATCCCTAAAATCCCCCGCTTGGTCAGCGATCTTGCTAAGTATGTACAAACCAATCTCAGCACCAAAGAGATGCTCTCCTTGGCCCTGTTCCTGAAAGATGTGGACAGCAGTAAGATAACCGGGCATCTCGTTCCGGGTGAGGGCCAATACATCAAAGGGATAAGTTACTGGATTGCCGACCAGGACAAGCTAAAAAGCATCCTGGCCGAGATTCCGGCTTTTCAAAGTAAGAGCAGGTAGGTGTTTGGCCCTGAGGGTCCAGATCTCTGCGGGATAAGGAGGTTGTTTAAGGTAGACCTTATGGGCAAGGTCGGCGCTCCGCAAGGGCCGGAGAAATCGTCACGCAGAATCCTGGGTTGCCGGGTGGACGGTCCCACCTTAGACGAAGCTCTAGAAATGATCGCCGAATTCGTATCTTCGGGGACCCCGCACTATATTGTTACCCTTAATGCGGAAATAGCTTACCGCGCTTCCCGCGAGCCCAGGCTTCTGGAGATCATCAACCGGGCTAGCCTGGTAACTCCAGATGGTGCCGGTATTGTATGGGCTGCCCGCTGGCTGGGGAAGCCGGTGCCCGAGAGGGTGACGGGTATAGACCTCTTAGAAGCCCTGGCCTCCAAAGCCGCGGACAAAGGGTGGAGGCTATTTCTTTTCGGCGCGGCTCCGGGAATAGCGGAAAAGGCCAGGGACCGGTTGGTGAGCCGTTACCCGGGACTGAAGGTGGTAGGCACGGCTCATGGCTACCTCAGTTCTGGGGAAGAAAGGGATATGCTGGTGAGGCTTAAATCGTTGCACCCGGATATTCTTTTGGTAGCTCTGGGCTCTCCTAAGCAGGAATACTGGATTCACCGGCACTTGAGTGATCTGGGTGTTCCTGTAGCCATGGGTGTGGGAGGGGCCCTGGACGTGCTGGCCGGAGAGGTGCGGCGCGCCCCCCTATGGATGCAGCGTTGCGGACTCGAGTGGCTCTATCGATTGTTGAGCGAGCCGAAGAGGATCAAGAGAGCCTGGGCCCTGCCGAAATTCCTGTGGGGGGTAGTCCGGCAGATTTTAAGCGAAGGCCGCAGTTCGGCTCCTGGGCGAAAGGAAGGCGCGTTATGAAGTACATACCTCGTCCGGTTCAAGGTAGCAGGCCGGCATTAGCGCTGGTCGTTCTTTTTCTCCTCACCTGGTTCTGGCGTACACTTGCTTGCCATAACGACCTCTCGCTATTGAGCGACCGGGTGGCATGGCTTATAGGCTCCCAGGCCGTGGCCGCTCCGGGTGAGGTGGTGCCCGGCGGGCTTACGGGGCGGGGACAGATCGTGGGGCTGGCTGATAGCGGGCTGGATGCAGGGCATACGGAGGATATTCATCCCGACTTTAAGAGCAGTCCGGGTCAGTGGCCGAAGGTAGTCATGCTCAAAAGCTGGGCCGGCCGCAGCCTGCCTGACGACCCGGTGGGGCACGGTACTCATTTGGCAGGTATATTGGTGGGAACCGGGGCGGCTTCGGGTGGCAAATACCGCGGTATAGCGCCTGAAGCCAGCCTATACTTCCAAGCTTTGCTGGACGGCAACGGCAATCTGGCGGTACCCTCCAATCTGGAGGAACTCTTCCGTCCGGCGTACGAAGCCGGGGTACGCATACACGTGGACGGTTGGGGTGGTGGGTCCAATAGCTATACTTCTGCCAGTCGCCAGATAGATGCTTTTGTACGTTCTCACCCCGATTTTCTTCCGATTTTTGGCGCCGGGAACAATGGTCCCCTGCAAGGGACCTTGACTGCCGAGGCTAATAGCAAGAATGCGCTGGTAGTGGGCGCAAGCGAGTCGGTGCGTCCGGCCTTAACCCCTGAGGCCCAGAATGCGGCGGATATTACTTCTTTTTCCAGCCGGGGCCCGGCGGCCGACGGTCGCCTCAAGCCGGACCTTTGGGCCCCGGGTAGCGGTTTGGTAGCTGCCTGTTCGCGCTTGGTCGAAAGCAACTTTGCCGCTTACCCGGATTATAGCTTGCAGAGCGGCACCAGCCAGGCAGCGGCCGTAGCGGGCGGGGCGGCGGTGCTTCTGCGCCAGTATCTACAGGAGAAGGGATATGCTGCTCCTTCGGCGGCCCTTCTCAAGGCCGCCCTTATAGGGGGCGCCCGCCCGAATGCCGAGGCCTCCTTTCCTCCTTCCGTAGGTAGCGCATGGGGTATACTGGACCTGGCAGGCACCATTTTTTCTCTGGAAGAGGGCATGTTGCGTTTGGCCGAGGAAAGTCCCGGCCTGGCCGGCGGTGAGGTGGAGGAATTTTCGCTGGAGGTCAGTAACCCGGAAGCGCCCCTGAAAGTGACCCTGGTTTGGACTGACCCCCCTGCTCCCCAAGGTGCTGCCTCGGCCCTGGTCAACGATCTAGATCTGGTGGTAGTGGCGCCCGACGGACAGGAGTACTTAGGAAATGGGCAGCCGGGGAGCAACAAGCCGGACCGTCTTAATAACGTAGAGCAGGTTTACATAAAAAATCCGTTGCCCGGGCGTTATACCGTAAAGATAATAGGAGCGTATATCCGAGAAGCAGCCGTACCCGGGTCTAGGGTAGCACGGCAGGATTTCGCTTTAGCCTACGGGCAGCTTTTACCCTGTGCTGTTCTGGCCGGTGTGTCTTCCGAGGGGCGGTTAACTTTAAGCGACGGAAGGGAAATACCATGGCCTGCTGCAGCTATTAAAAATGTAGTGGATGGGGAAGTGGCCCCGGCTGACCGGGAACACCTCTTGCCCGGCTCGGATGTATATTTGGGTGCCCGCACTCTGTATGTGGTGGGGGCTACGTGGAGAGCTGCCGGAGTGCAGTCCCTGACTACTCCCCGGGGAGGCATGGTGGTGGAGATCAACCGGGAGGCCCGGGAAGGGGGTTTTTACTTACATGGGGAAGCCCAGGATAACGTTTTTCTGGAAGGGAAGCCCGTACGGCTGGAAAACCTGCCCGCCGGTATGGATGTTACGGCCACTTTAAACCCCTCTACCGGCACCATTTGGCGCCTTTCGGCTAGGGCTACCATAAAAGAAGGGTTTGTATCCCGGATAGATTTGGCGGAGAAAAAAATATGGCTTCTGGGAGAAAGCCAGCCCTACACGTTGGACCCCAAGGTAGCCATCTCCTTTGCCGATAACTTGCAGTATACTTCCCTGGCCGATAGCCCTTTCGGGGCTGCGGATAAGGCTAAAATTGACCAAATATGGCCGGGTCTGGCCGTGCGCCTGTCCATCTCGTCGCGTAACGGGCAGGTAACTTACCTAGCGGTGAAAAGGGATTTGGCCGTAGGCCGTATCGCTGCGGTCAACCCTTTAGAGAGCAGGATAACGCTGGAAACAGGAGTGGACCTGCAGCTCTTCCCCGGCGCCCCCCTTTACCGGGATGGCGAAAAAGGGGATATGAGTATGCTACAACCGGGAGATTGGATTCAAGCCCTCGTGCTTCCCCAAGGTGAGCAGGTGGTAGCCCTTAAAGCCTATAGTTGCGTGCTTTACGGGCGGATAATCTTTTTGAGCCGCGAGCGAAACCTTGCTTATTTCATCGACCACCAGAATCGTTTTCACTTACTCAACCTCACCCCCTCAACTGAAATTTACCGGTGGGGGTTGGCCGGGGAAGCGGAAAGTTTAACCCCGGGCGATTGGGTTCGAGTGGTGCTGCAGCCGGGAACTGATAATGTGTGGCGCGTGGATGTGGCCCCGGCAGCGGAGGAAAAGACCGGTGTGCTTTCCGGCTGGGACGGGAAGCGGGGATTGGTGGAACTGCAGGACGGCAGCTCTTACCCCATCTCCAGCGCTACCCTGGTTACTGTGGGAGGCTACCGGGTGCCGGTGGAAGATTTGCCTGCGGGGTTGAAGGTGCGCCTGGTTTATCTGAGAGCGCCCCATACCCTCGTATTGGCTCAGCTAACTGCTGAAGTGCCCTCCGGCGTGGTGGCTCCAGAACTTAAGTACTCCGTATTGCCCAGAGGGCAGAAAATATGCCTGGTGGGGAACACTACGGCGGACAAGCTGTATCTATACCGCGAAGATGGTCGCTGGGAGAAGCTGGCTTTGTCCGGTGACGGGTATTTTAGTCAGGAAATAGAAGTGGACCCCGGCGAAAAGAGCTTGACGCTGGTTGCTTTGGACAGGCGCACAGGTGCGGTGACCGGAGGAAGGATTGAACTGGGGGTGGCCGGAGCGCTTCCTTTCTGGGATATCCAGGGGCACTGGGCTGCGGAAGACATCCGAGAACTGACCAACCGGGGCCTGTTAGCAGGTTTTGAGGACGGTAGCTTTAAGCCGGACCTTTCGGTTACTCGTGTAGAATTCGTGGCCCTACTGGTCCGCCTCGCAGGGTGGCCCACCTCCGATAATCCGAATTTGCCCTTTACCGATGCAGCGAGTATTCCGGCTTGGGCTAGAGGAGCGGTGTTTGCAGCCTGGCAGCGGGGGCTGGTAGTAGGCTTTGAAGACGGTACGTTCCGGCCTGCGGTTCCTCTTACCCGTGCGGAGGCCGCTGCTTTGATGGTGCGCTACTTGGGCCAGCGCGCTCCCGAACCGGCACTTAACCTTCCTTTTAAGGATTGGGAGCAAGCTCCCGGCTGGGCCAGGAAGGATTTAGCCCGAGCCTATGCTGCGAATCTTATCCGGGGAGTAGCTCCTGACAAGCTGGATCCTCTCTCTCCGCTAACGCGGGCTCAGGCTGCCGCCGTCTTGAAGCGCCTTTTAGCCTGGTAGGCCCTACTGGCGAAGTGGCCGTATGAAGGCTGACCGCGCTGGAAGGTACAGCAAAAGATGAAAGATGAAGGATAAAAGTCGGGAGGAAGCATCCGGTTATGAAAGTAGGGCTATTGGGGCGCCGACCGGCTCGGTCTGGGAGATACAGCCAACGGTGAAATTGAGGTTAGGGGTGTGGAATACAGTTATGCATAGGGGTGTGGGGGGATAAAAGTGGATGATATGCTGGATAAAATCCTGACCAGAATCAAGGAGACGGCCGATCCCGATAAAGTCATCCTTTTCGGCTCTCGCAGTCGGGGCGATCAGGACCCCGGCAGCGACTACGACCTCCTAGTCTTAAAAGGGGGGGTGGATAACCGGCGAGCTTTGGCCCAGAAGATATATAAAAGCCTGGCAGGGCTGCCGGTTTCTGTAGATATAATAGTGGAGACCCCAGAAGGTATAGAGCAGTACCGCGACGAACGAGGTTTTGTCTACCGAGAAGCTCTCAAGGGGATAGTAGTCTATGAAAAGAAACAGTAAAGATAAAGCCTGGCAGGTGTGGTTACAGCGGGCTCGGAGCAACTTGGCTCGGGCCCGGTTGGGACGGCAAGCAGAAGAGATTCTTTTGGAAGACCTTTGCTTTGACGCTCAACAGGCGGCAGAAAAAGCTCTCAAAGGCTTGCTCATCTATCTCCATCTTGATTATCCCCGTACGCATTCCATCGGCCACCTTTTAAGCTTGCTCGAGCGCCGCGGGAAGATCGCCGTGCCTCCGCATATTAGAGAGGCGGTGGCCCTTACCGATTATGCCGTTACCACCCGGTACCCAGGCGACTGGGAGGCGGTGGGTTGGGAGGAATACCAGGAAGCCGTGCGCTTGGCGCAAGCTACCTATGAATGGGTTTTAGAAGAGATCGGGAAGAGGGAGACAGAGCCCCAGGCTTGAGCTTTAGTATGTTGACAGGGCTCCGGGGGGATGCTATTATTTTATTTAGTATTTATTTCGAAACCGTAATTTACGTTTTAGAAATAGGTGAGCTCCTTGCGCTGGGTGGAGCTTATGGAGGTCTTCAACCGGGTGCATAGGCGCATGGTCCGCCAGCTTTCGCCTGTTTTCCAGGAAGAGGGGCTGTCGGGCATGGAGATGATGGTTTTATGGAAGGTAGCCAAGAAAGGCCCTTGGAAAATCACGGATTTAGCCGGCTGTTTAGGTATACCACCTAGCACCCTTACCGGAATACTGGATCGCCTGGAGAATAGAGGATTAATTCGGCGGACACCAGATCCGGATGACCGGCGCAGCACCCTGGTGGAGGGTACTCCTCTTCTTTGCGCTTTGTTGGACCGGGTAGTTGACCAGCTTGAACGGAAATTAGACTTGCTCTTGGCCGGTCTGCCTGAGAAGGATTACAGTCGGCTAATCGAAGCACTTACTTTGTTAGACCGCTACCTTTACTGCCGGGAGGGGAACAGGAGTGACCTCGCAGAGTTCTAGTCATGCTTCCGGGTCTTGGGCGATCGCGGTTCTGGTAGCCCTCATAGGTCCCTTTATGGCCATCCTGGATTCCAGCATCGTCAACGTGGCCATCCCTACCATTATGAGGGTCTTTAACACCAATACCTCCACGGTAGAATGGGTGGTCACCATTTACATGCTCGCGCTGGGTGTGGTAGTGCCCTTGAGCGGGTGGATGGGCGACCGCTTAGGGCTAAAGCGGCTTTATATCCTCTCTTTGGCGGTTTTTACCGCCGGTTCTCTCCTTTGCGCCTTCAGTTGGAACATTGATTCCCTCATCGCGGCCAGGGTGGTTCAAGCGGTGGGCGGAGGGATGATCATGCCCACCACCATGTCCATGATAACCCGGATGGTACCCCGGGAGCGCTTCGGTAGCGCCATGGGTATCTTCGGCATTGCTCTTATGGTAGGGCCGGCTATCGGCCCTACTTTGGGCGGCTATTTGGTGGAATATGTGGATTGGCGTTGGATTTTTACCATTAATTTGCCGGTAGGGGTTCTGGGGATATTGCTGGGCTTCTTAGCTCTACCCGATTTCCCGGGCGGTGAAGCCGGCAGGCTGGATGTGGCAGGAGCGGTGACCTCGGGTATAGGGCTCTTTTGCTTACTTCTGGCTTTAAGCAAAGGGAATGACTGGGGATGGGGCTCGGAGGCCGTAGTGTTTCTGTTTTATATCAGTATAATATGCCTGGGGCTTTTTGTGTACCTGGAACTTACCTGCGACCAACCTTTACTGGACCTCCGGGTGTTTCGTTATCCCACCTTTACCCTGGCCAATATAATGGTAATTATTACTACCATTAGCCTTTTCACCGGGGTCTTTTATGTACCTCTTTTCCTCCAGAACATAAGAAACCTAGGCGCTATGGAAACAGGACTGCTCATGATGCCCGCCGCTTTGGTTTCGGGCTTTATGATGCCGGTAACCGGGAGGCTTTACGACCGCATAGGGCCCAAACTCATGTGTTTGCCAGGGCTCCTTATCCTGGCTTATACTACTTACCTGTTTCACCGCCTGGATGTCAACACGCCTTTCCGTACCATCCAGTTCTGGTTGATATTACGGAGCTTAGGGATGTCTCTGGCCATGATGCCGGCCCAGACCGCCGCTCTGGCGGTTATCCCTCTGAATTTAGTAGGCCGGGCTTCGGCTATCACCAATATCATCAACCGCGTATCGGGCTCTTTCGGGATTGCGGTCTTCACCACCATTCTTACTAACAGGCAAGCTCTGCACGGAGCACGCTTGGCGGGACAAATTACCGCTGCCAATCCGGCGGTAGATTTGTTTTTCCGCCAAGCGGAGGCCTATCTGGGAGGAGGCCTGGTGACCGGCTCTCAGGTTAAAACCCTGGCCCTCGCCTATCTGCAAGGTATCGTAACCCAAACCTCTTTTGTGCGGGCGCTGGACGACATCTTTGTGCTTATGGCTCTGCTGGTACTGGTAGGGCTTTTGCCCTCCCTTTTCTTAGAAAAAGGCAGCGGCAAGTCCCGGCCGGGTATAAGCACCGAATAAGAACTATAGGGAGTGATCTGGGTTGAACCTGTTGAAGGACAGACGAGTAGCGGTGGTAGCCCTGGTGCTGTTCCTTTCGCTGTTGGGTACGGGTGCGATAGCGGGCTATTACTACTATGAAGGCGTAAACTATGTTACCACGGAAGATGCCCGAGTAACCGCGGACACGGTAACGGTGACCCCGGAGATAGCGGGGCGTTTGGTGGAATGGAACGTCAGGGAAAGCGACCGGGTAAAAGCCGGCCAGCTCCTAGGGCGTCAGGATTTGGAATCGGTTTTGACCTCTTCTACCACGGGTCCTCAGGCTTTGGGAGCGGCAGCGGCGGTTATGGCCGCCAAGGCCGAAATAAGGGCGCCGATCAGCGGAGAGGTGATACAGTCCAAAGCGGTAGTGGGAGCTCTGGTCAGCGCTGGTACGCCCTTGGCCGTGGTGGCCGATACCGACCATGCCTACATTAGCGCCAATATCAAGGAGACCAAAATTGACCAGGTAAAAGTCGGACAGAGGGTGGATGTGCATCTGGACGCCTATCCCGGCAAGACTTTTGTGGGCCGGGTAGCCAGTATCGGTAGAGCCACTACCTCCGTGTTTTCCCTTTTACCGAGTCAGAACTCCGGGGAGAACTATATTAAGGTGACCCAGGTTATTCCGGTCAAAATCGTTCTGGTGGATGTGGGAGAGTTGAAACTCTTGCCCGGGATGAGTGCTACGGTTAGAATTCATATTAAATCGCAACCAGCCCAGGAATAGTTCTCAGTAAAGCGGGGGAGAAGATCATGAAAGCTTGGAGGAAGAGGATGGCAGGTGCCTTGGTGGCTTTGGCTCTGACTTTTAATGCTGCGGCGTGCGGTATAAAATCCGCTAAAGGGTCGGGAGAAACAGTACCGGTAAAAGCGGCCACGGCCACCAGGGGTAAGGTGCAGGCGACGGTGGAAGTGGTCGGTTCCTTGCTTCCGGTCCGTTCGGCGAATGTAATCAGCAAGCTGGCCGGCCAGGTCAGTGCGGTATATGCCGAGGTGGGAGATGTGGTAAAGGCGGGCCAGCTTTTGGTAGAGATCGACCCCAAGGAGTTAAAGGCCCAATTGCAGCAGGCGGAGGCTGCGGTAGAGCAGGTAAAGCAGCAGACCGAGCTGGCGAAGATCGGTATGGACACGGCGCGGCTGAGCAAAGAAGCCGCCTATCTTAAGGTAGAGGCAGACAAGGTAGCCCTCGATAATGCGCAGAAAAGCTATGACCGCGTGAAGGCCCTGGTGGAGGCGGGCGCAGCGCCGCAGAGCCAGCTCGATGACGCAGAAACCCGTCTTAAACAGGCGCAAAAGCAGTACGAAGCAGATCTCAAGCAGTACGAGTTGTACCAGAAGCAGCAAGAGAGCGCCGAAAAGCAGTACGCTATAGCTACGGGACCCGGGTTAGCCCAAGCGGAGGCAGCCAAGAACGCCATCCAGGTCCAGATGAGCAACGCGGAAATAACCAGTCCCCTGACCGGAATCGTGACCAATCGCTACATACAGCCCGGAGAGGTAGCGGGGGCGGGGGTTACCCTTTTGACTGTGGCCGAAACAACTATGCTTAAACTCCAAGGCACGGTGAGTCAGGAAGTGGTTCCTCTACTGGCTGTGGGGCAGAAAGTTTCGGTGGCGGTGGACGCCCTGCCGGGTAAGGAGTTTCAGGGAGAGGTAACTCAGGTAGGACCGGTAGCAGCCTCTACCGGGCAGCGCTTTCCGGTGGAGATTACGGTGGCTAACCCCGGCGAACTCAAACCGGGTATGACGGCCAAAGCCCTATTCCGGCTGGAGGGGCCGGAGGGCGTTTTAATACCGGCTGCTGCCCTGCGATATGAAGGCGGCGAAACCCTGGTTTTCGTGATAGAGAATAGCGGTACGGTTCGTCGCCGGTCGGTGGTTTTGGGCCTGCAAAACGAGGAACAGGTCACGGTGTTGCAGGGCCTCGTAGAGGGGGAAATGGTGGCGGTTACGAACGTAGGGGCGCTGCAGGACAGGATGGCCGTAGTGATCCAATAAGTTCTCCAGATGTCTTCGACGGCGGAGGCTAGAAGCTGAGATTCGGCCGTAAGCGGTAAGGCTTACGGCAATCTTACCATGTGAAGCCGGGAGCGTGAGCCGAGGGCGGAGGGATGCAGACGTGAAAACTATTCAGGAGACTCTCCATCAGACGGGATATGTGGATGCCCACCTCCATGTATGGGAATTTGCTCTGTTCAATCGCTTTGCCGACTTGAGCGAATGTGCCGACCTAGAGGAGCTGGTGGAAACCCTGAAGTCCCGTCCGGTCAGGGGGTGGGCCGTAGGGGTGCGCTTCAACCAGGAGAGGCTGGCCGAGAGAAGGATTCCGGCGCGGGATTTCTTGGACTACGCCTTCGGTTCTACACCCGCGGTGATAGTGCGCACCTGCCTGCACCTGGCAGTGGCCAACACGGCTGCTATGCAGAGGCTGGGTTTTTTCGCCGAGGACGGTATCTTTTATGAAGCTCAGGTGTTTAGCCTCTTGAAGTCGCTGGTAGACGGGCTTCGCTTAGAGCACCAAGAGATCCTCGCAGAAGGTTTAGGTGAACTTAGAAAATTGGGGGTAGTTAAGGCTATTGATATGGGTATGGACCGGCACAAGCTCCCGCTTTTTGCCGGCTTGGACCATGGAGTGAAAGAGGGAGTAAAAGTAGATTTTTACACGGTGGACTTCGAGATCCTGGATGAAGCCCTGGGATATAAAATCTTCCTGGACGGCGGCCTGGGAGCCCGCACCGCAGCTTTAACGGAGGAATATGCTGATGACCCGGGAAATTGCGGCCGGTTAAATTATACTGACGAGGCCCTGCTTTCCCTGGTGGAGAGGGTCCACCAAAAAGATAAACCCATAGCCGCCCATGCTATAGGAGACCGGGCGGTAGACCAATTCCTGCGGGTTATAAAGAAAAGCCACCACCCTGGGGATCGCTTGGAGCACGTACAATACGCCCGGGAAGAGCAATTGGATGCTCTGGCGGAACTGGGCATTCCCGTTTGTATACAGCCCATTTTTTCGCGGGAAATCCCGTGGGCGCGTTACCGCCTGGGACCGGAGCGCATGAAGACGGCTTACGCCTGGGGGCTCATGAGGGCCAAAGGTATCCGCCTGCTGGCAGGATCGGATGCCCCCGTGGAACCCCCTGACCCCCGGGAAGCGGCCGTTACGGTGGCCCGGTTAGAAGGTCCTCACCACCTGGATTTGGAGACCGTCTTAGAGCTGTTCGCGCGGGCCAACCAGGAATTCTACAACTCTCTTTGAAGGACTAATTTTTCGAGGAGGTGAAACAGATGCCGGTGATCCAACTGGATGCGGGCCCCATGAGTAAAGAGAAAAAAGCGGAGTTGATCAAAGCCTTCACGGAGGCGGCCAGTTCGATTTTGAGTATACCTTCCCAGGCCTTTGTAGTAATCATCCGGGAGAATCCCCCGGATAATGTGGGTACAGGCGGCCGGCAGCTTTCGGAAGTGTTGAACCGGTAACTTACGGCTCCTGAAACCCAGCCCTGGGAAAAACTCCGGACCGTCAATGGGGTGGGCCCTGCCGAAGCGGCGTTTAAGAAGGCCCCTGACTTCCCTGCCGGTGAAGCCAGGGGCCTTTTTCTTAGCTCAGGGTTTCCTCGTCTACGTCATAGAGGAAACTCTTTAATAGCGTAGAGCTGGAATCGTAGAAGTACAGCTTGACTTCCGCCAGGCTGATGCCGGCATCATCAAATACGTCGACCACCTCTTCGCATATATCCAGGACTTCGCTCTTGAGTTTGCTGCTGCTCAAATCTTCCCAAGTAGATCTTGCGCTACTGGAGGTGGCTTTTAGCTTGAGGGTGGCTCTATCGCTGCTTTCGGAATACTGGACATCGGTGACCGTAAACTTGATGGTGTCTACGTAGTAGGTCTTATCTTCCAGCTCTTCGATGGCCTCAGAGGCATCGCTCGTATTGCGGTAATCTTCGTCTTGATAGCTTACACTTAAGCTCCCGGTACCCTTTTTGGTGAACTTTATTAATACGTCGTCATTATCGCTGTTTATAATCCTGCCGGTGATATTAGTAGAGTTGGAGAGTTTGTTTTGTATATATTTGACTAAGCTGGTAAGCCAGCTCTTTATCTCACTATTGCTCAGGTCGGCCCACTCGTCCTCATATTCATCCAGATCCACCCATATTTTGACGGTTACACTATCTTTATCGCCTTGCAGGTCCAGGGAATCTATATCCACATCGCCTATACTATCGTATTTATCTTTTAAAGCGGTTCTAAGACTACTTATACTGGTACTGGTGCTGGTCCCTTGCGTTGCTTCCAACTGCTGTTTCAACTGTTCGATCTGTTGTTTCAGACTTTGGATTTCCTCATCTTTTTTCTGCACCAGTTGGATCAGATTGGTCACCTCGGAAGGCGTCTTGCTGGTTATAACCACACTGCGAGTATCGGGCTGCCAGTCCACATTAAAGTTCAGGGCTTCGGCAATTATACGGACGGGTACGAAAGTGACTCCGTCGACGATAAACGGTTCTTGGGCCGGTAAGGTTTTTATAGCTACCCCGTCGACATTCAGTTTAATATCGTTGTAATAAACATTGAGCGTCTTGGGTCCGGTATTCGCCTCGGCTACTCCTCCCGCCAGGGCCACCAGCACCAGCGCCAGTAGGGCCGTCCAGACAATTTTCTTAAATACTATTCTCTTAAACAAATAATAGTCCCCCCCACGAGATGGTTTACTTTTTTAATGCCTCTTTCTGCTCCCCGGTGTCTTTCTGCCCTCCGGTGCCCTCCGGGCTGCTTTTTGGGGCCTCATCGCCGGTGAGAAACGGGCAGGGCAGGATGCCCGCCGCCGGAGGACCTACTCGGAGGAAACCTGGCGCAGCCTGACCTTCTCCCCCTCTTTGATGTTTTTTAGCACTTGCAAATCGCCTGCTATTTTGCCTACTACGGTAACCGGGCTATACGGGCGAATCTCCCCAGGAGCGGAAACCGGAGTAGGGCCGAAGAAGAGACAAAGCGCGCGGCCGGGAGGCCAGTAGGCCACATCTCCTGCCTGCACTACTTCCTGGGGTTTCTCTTGATCTCTATGCACCGGTATACTGAAGTAAATCTCCTCACCCCAGGTATTTGCTTGGGATTCAAAGGGCAAGGCTTCCCAAATCTGGCGAGCTGTGGAAGTCTCGTTCAGCTCTATTTCAACCAGAACGCTGTCGGCCTCCAACTGGACACGCATAGGCTTCCCCCTCCTGTTGGAAATAAGTAACAGAACTATTATACTACAAGAAAATTATACCATGGTAGTGAAAAACCGTATACTGCAGGTGCCCTTAAAACTTCTTAAAAACCTTCTTAAAAACCTACTTAAAACCCCTTTAAAGCGCCTCCTGATATCCATCACGGCTGCGGAGGGGGAAATAAAGTACCTGGGGTGCGCGGACCCGTACTGCGACGTAAAAATAGCAAAAAACAAGGCAGGATTTCTCCTGCCTTGGGGTAAGCTCATGATCATCCTTCTACCGGTGCCGTCTCGGTGGCATGAGCGTCTAATCGTATACCGGCCTTGGACGGCGGTGGGGCTACTCGATGTTAATATTTTTACCCCGCTGCCTGCCGCTCTCCTTTTTAGGTAGCCTTACTGTAAGGAGCCCGTTTTTGTATGTGGCTGTTATTTTGTCTTCGTCAACGCCCTCGAGATAAAAGCTGCGCTGTAAGCGGCCGCTTCTGCGCTCTTTGCGGATGAAGTTTTCCCGGGATTCATCGATTAAAGTGTCCTGTTTGACCGAAATAGTAAGAGTACCGTTGTCGTAGGTAATATTTATGTTCTCTTTCTCCAGGCCAGGTAGTTCAGCTTCCACAATATATTCGGTATCCGTTTCTCGCACGTCGGCGCGGAAAGCCCGGCCGAAAACCGGCAGCAGGAACCAATCATCCTGGAAGAAGCGCTCCATGAAATTCTCCATGTCGGAGATTATAGGCCTTAGCTCCCTGTCCCGCCGGAAGAAAGGCACCAGTCCGAACATAATCCCACCTCCGTAAGATTTAATTTCCTAACTTTTTCAAGTATAATATTAGACGATTAGTCAAAGAAAATCAAAGTCAAATATAGTCAATAACTCCTCGATTACGGCTGATTAGGCCCAAAATCCGGGAATTAACCCCGCAAATCTGGGCCAATTGCCTTTCTTTGGGGTAATTTTCGTTGCCAGGCCTATGTGGTCTTGATAAAATAAGGGCGGCTACCTTTGTCCGGGTATAGCCCGGGGCGGTGGAGGAAGTGAGACAAGAGCTGCAGGTCATGAGAGGAGCTACAGGTGGTGAGGTCTAAGGAACGGGCTGTGGTGCTAGGGTTGACGGAAGGACCGGGGAAAAAGAGGCGCTAAAATACGAGGCGGTCAAGCTTTATGTAGCTTTATAGAAATGTTCCGAGATTAGAGGGACGGCAGGGTGAAAAGGGGTGCAGAGGAACAGAAGACGTATCTATGTGGCCCTGGCGGCGCTGACGGCGATCTTGATTTTGGGCGGCGGGTGGGCCGCCTGTTCTGCTGCACGGCTGGCCTGGGAAATCAACCGGGCGGAGCGGGCAGACATTATCGTATACGGTGGCGGGCTGGCGGCCTGTGCGGCGGCCTGGAAGGCTGCGGCTACCGAGCCTGGCGCTAAAGTAGCTATGATCATACCTTATACTACGCCTCAATACGGGGGGCTGGCTACCGTAGGAGGACAAAATTTTTGGGATGTGCGCTATTGGATGCGGGATGGGAACCCGGCTCAAAGCGGGAGCTTCGCCCGCTGGTTTGCCCAGACGGGCAGTTTCTATAGTACAGCAGACCTGGCGCGCATACTGGCCGAAGACCTAGGAAAGTTCTCCAACTTGGTCACTTACTGGAGCATGGATATTAGGGAGGTATATGCCGAGCGAAGGACCGGGCGGCTGAAGTTGCTGGTTTTATCTTCGTTAGAGCGCGACCGTAACGGATATATCACTTGGGGTGCCGGTAAAAAGATAGTAGAAGCCGAACAATTTATCGATGCGTCAGAAGACGGCCGCTTAAGCGTGCTGAGCGGCAGCGGAGTAACCATCGGTCGTACTGATTGGCCGGCAAAGTTTTTGTCCGTTCCGCCGGATTCCGGGGCAGCCGGGCTTATTCCCGGGCAAGAAAGGGAGAAGGCGGCCGGCGGCAGGCAGAGCGCGGTAGAAAGCATATTAGGAAGCAGAGGCCTCTTCGAGAGAGGGTTATCCTTCCCCAAGGGGGGGGTCAAACAAGGTGTGCTCGCTTTCCTAGGGTTAAAAGAACTGGAACCCTCGGCCGGTAGAAACGCTCCGGCCGGAGCTGCAGAGCAGCAAGCTGCCACGCTCATGTTTAAAGTAAAAGGGGTCAGGCCGGGCAACTACCGGGATATGATTTTTGTCCGCAGCAAACACGGTGTATGGGGAGCTTACGGCGGCCGCTTGACTTATAGCCAAAACCCCATTCTCAGGCGCTTTAACGAGAGCTATGGCCCTCGGGGTTTTGCCTTGAAGCCCCCTAACGCCGCTCAGGACGGTAAGGATAGCTCTGAATGGTGGGTCAACGCACTGTTGATCTTTAACGTGGACGGCCGGGCCTATTTTCGCGATAGAGGTACGCCGCGCTACCCGGGGGACAAGCTTCCCGGTGCTTTAGAAACAGATGAGGCTTGGGTAGCTGCCCGTCAAGTGCTGGTACAGCCGGATTTTCTGGAAGCGTTGAGGCAGTTTCAGGGATTTGAGCAAGTAGAATTGGTGAAAGATGAAAGCGGAGCCCCAGTCACGGGCGAAATTCTTTACTTGCGAGAAACGGTGCACCAGGTGAGAGAGGTCGGCGCTATCGGGTCCGGGACCGAGGACAGCAATTATGCGGTAACCGCGCGAGAGGTTTATTTTGCAGGCCAGGCTCCGGGAGAGGGAGCCGATGTTGAGAATTATGTAAACCGTATAGGACTGGGCTTTTATTGGCTGGATATAAATGCCTACCGGGTGGAAGATTTAAAGGACCAGCACGGGCAATTCCGGTGGCCGGTAACCCCTTACCTGAGGCCTGATTATGCCCTGAGCTCTCCCGGGCATGCCAGGCTCCCGCAGAATCCGGTATACCTTCCCTTTGAGGTCCTTTTAAGCCCCCGCTTCCCCAATTTGTTGGTGCCCGGGGTAGCTGCCGGCGTGTCCTCTTTGGCCTGGGCGGAGCTGAGAGTGCTCCCCAATCAGATCGTGTTAGGCGATGCTGCCGGTGTAGCCGCAGCCTATGCCTTGAAAAAGCACTGCGACCCCGCAGCTTTTACTTCCGCGGATATAGCTGCCGTAAGGGAACTCCTGGTGCAGAGATATCAGGTGCGGGTAGAGAAATAGGGACACCTACCTTACCTAGCCACCTGCTCCGCAAGATGGCCAACAGAGGATGCCGGAGAGATTCCTCCGGTAAGGCCATGGGGGTACCGGGCGCTCGATTTTTGGCTTTCCCCCGGACGTGGTCTATTTAAGAGCGAAGTACCATATCTTTATATCCAGACCGAGAGGAAAAGATCCCCTTTTGCCGAATAGATTTAAACAATAACTGGCAAGGAGGCGTACTAGATGTTGAAAACCGGGCGCCGAGGATATTATGGTTTTTTCCTTTGCTGGCTATTTTTGTGTTTCTATTTCCTTGCTGGGGATATAGCGGTAGCCCAAGAAGGGGATGGGGTTTCCACGCCTTGGCCACTTCTGGATGAAGTGCGCTACATAATAGAGTCCAGCTATGCCGGGGACGTAGATCCGTATTTACTGGAAGAAGGGGCCGTAGAGGGCATGATGGAGGCTCTGGGGGACCCCTATAGTGAATATTTGAGCCCGGCACAAGTCAAAATATACCAAAGGCTTTTGGAGGAAGAGTATTCCGGTGTGGGCATGGTGTTGAAGGAAGAGAACCATGTTTTTACGGTCCAAGAGGTAATAGCTTCTTCGCCCGCAGCCCGGCAAGGGATTAAACCCGGGGGGGTTTTGTTGAAAGTAGACGGTAGGGCGCTGCAAGGCCTTAGTTTGAACGAAGTGCTATTATTGCTTCGCGGGGAACCTGGAACCCAAGTAACGGTGGAAATAGCCTGGCCTTGGGAGCCTATACCTCGCGCCTTTACTTTAACCCGGGAAATGATCCGTCAGCCGGCCGTCCAGGCCCATTTGTTAGAGGGGGAAATCGGGTATCTGGCCCTTAGATCCTTCACTTCCACAGCTCCCACCGAGGTGGCGGAGGGATTGGCCGAATTGCTCCAGGGAGGGGCTCGGGGACTTATCCTGGACTTGCGCGGCAACTCCGGAGGGTATCTCCAGTCCGCGGTTAAAGTAGCTTCCCTTTTCCTGCTAAAAGGGCTACCGGTAGCCCAGGTGGTGGACAAAAAAGGGCGGGTGGAGATATTGCGCTCTGAGGGGCCGGGGCTGGATCTCCCGGTGGTAGTCTTGGTGGACCGGGATACGGCCAGTGCGGCGGAGTTGCTGGCCGGTGCTCTCCAGGATGCCGGGGTGGCCGTTCTTGTGGGTAGTCGTACCTTCGGTAAAGGCAGCATTCAAACCCTTATACCGTTGACTTACGGTGGTGCCTTAAAACTGACTACAAACTATTACCTCACTCCTTCGGGCCGGAAGATTCATGGTGAGGGGCTTAAACCCGATTGGGAGGTAACCGATCCGGAGGAACAGCTCCGCACGGCGGTGGGCTTACTTCAAAGTCAGTTACCCTCGGCTGCCTGATAGGGCATGGTAGGCAAAATCCCGGGAAGGTGGTTAGCACGGAAATAGCCTTGGGGTTTATTTCCATTATGTGGTTATATCCCGGCATGGCCGGTTAGAGCGGAAATGGCTCTATTTCCTAAGTGGTGGTGGGTGGCGGGGAGAAGGGGATGGTAAGGTTTGAGAATGTACGAGCTGATTAAGAAGAAAAGAGATGGTGAATCCCTTACCCGAGCAGAAATAAATTATATCATAGCGGGATTCACTTCCGGGGAGATCCCGGATTATCAAATGGCCGCCCTGGCCATGGCTATATATTTCCGGGGCATGAGCTTGCCGGAGATAGTAGATTTAACTTTAGCCATGGCGTATTCGGGCCGCAGGCTGGATTTATCCTCTATACCCGGAATAAAGGTAGACAAGCATAGTACGGGCGGAGTGGCGGATACTACAACTTTGGTTTTAGCACCCTTGGTAGCCGCTTGTGGAGTACCGGTGGCCAAGCTATCAGGAAGAGGCTTGGGTCACACCGGAGGTACGGTAGATAAACTGGAATCTATTCCGGGATTAAAGGTGGAGCTATCGGCTGAAGAATTTATAGCCCGTGTCCGCCGGCACGGGTTGGCGATAGCAGCTCAATCGGCCGAGCTGGCCCCGGCCGATAAGAAATTATATGCCTTGCGGGATGTAACCGCCACAGTAGATTCTATACCTCTTATCGCCAGCTCTATTATGAGCAAAAAAATTGCCTCGGGAGCCGAGGCCCTCGTCTTAGATGTTAAAGTCGGGCGAGGTGCGTTCATGAAGGATTTGGCCGGCGCCCGGGAATTAGCCCGGATTATGGTGGGCATAGGAGAGTCGGTGGGACGCAAGACTGTGGCCTATATTACCAGTATGGACCAACCTTTAGGCTTGGCCATCGGCAATAGCTTGGAAGTGGCGGAAGCGATCCGGGTTTTGCGGGGTGAGGAGGCCGGAGCATTAGTGAGTCTGTGCCTGGAGCTGGGGAGCGCCATGTTATTGCTGGGCCGCAAAGCTAAGGATAAGCGGGAAGCTCAGGAAAAATTAAAAGGAGCCCTGTCCGGCGGCGCGGCATTGGAGAAGTTCCGCGAGTTCATTGTAGCCCAGGGGGGAGACGGCCGGGTGGTGGAGGACCTAAGCCTTTTACCCCGGGCCAGGTTCAGGGCGAGCTGGACAGCCGGGGACGATGTTTATCTGGCGGAGCTTCCTGCCGATAGATTGGGCGAAATAGCCATGAAGCTGGGTGCCGGGCGGGAGAAAAAAGACGATCCCATAGACTTGGCGGTAGGTATAGTCCTCGGCGGCCGAGTGGGGGAGCTGATAAAGAAAGGGCAGCCTATAGTCACGGTGTACGCCAACGAAGAGGCCAAACTGCAAAACGCTCTGGCGGAATTGCAAAGCTGCATTAAATTAGCCTCTTCTCCTGTGCCTCCTTCTCCTTTAATTTTGGAGGAAGTAAAAGGAGAAGGAGCGAAATCTTATTTGGCAGAAGCACCGAATACTACCCCTTAAGGAGGAAAGAGCCGATGAAACGCCTGAGCCATATTGGGGTTATCAGCGACACCCATGGAGATGTTTCCGCCTGGGAGAAAGCATTGCAGGTCTTTGGGCCCGTAGACTTAATTGTCCATGCCGGGGACGTGCTCTATCACGGACCGCGCAATCCCTTAGTCCAGGGGTATCGCCCGCCGGAATTGGCCGAGCGCATTAATGCTTCCAACGTACCGGTGCTTATTGCTCGGGGAAACTGTGATGCCGAGGTAGACCAATTAGTCCTGGAGTGGCCTATCCAGAGCTCCATGGTGCTGGTACAAACTCCCTATTTGCGGCTTCTGGCCGGACACGGGCATGGGCTGGACCAGGCCGAAATGCTAGAGCTGGCCCGGCGTTACCGGGCAGAGGTGTTTGTCTTCGGCCATACCCATATGCCGGTGCTAAAGAAGGTGGAGGGGATAATCTTGTTTAATCCTGGAAGCCCGGCCCTGCCCAAAGGTAAGGAAGGGCCGACAGTGGGCCTGATAGAGGAGAATAGGGTAAGCCTTAAGAGTCTGGAGGACGGTAGAAGCCTGGTGCACCTGGAGATTGCTTGAAGGGCGCGGAGCTATAGTCGCTTAGTTGTAACCAATGGAACCGAGGCGCTTTCCCGGAGGGACGGTTGGTGGGCCGCCCTATTTTTGGCAGGGTTTACCTCATGAGTGTCGCCTAAAACATATTTTTCCCAGCGGCCGCGGGCGTTTGCTCCCGGGTTTATTTTCCGGGTAGCCGTGATTAGGCGGGACGGACGGCCCATTACTTTTAAGAGGGGTGCCCCCAGGCAGAGGGGCGGGTGATAAGGAGGAAGGCTCTGGAATGCGCGGGGCAAGTTTAGGCGCTGCTGGAGGAGGAGAAGGTACCGCAACATACGGCTTAGGTTCAGCAGCCGGGGGGTGCTGGTTTTCGGCCGGAGGATGCAAAGGGGCGTGGACGATGGTCAGGCTGTTCAGTATCATCTCGTCCTCCGCTACCAGCTTGCCTTCCTGGTAGCGCCGGTGGCGGATTTCGGCCCGGGGCAGGAACGCGGAAACCTCATGCGGCCAGTAAAGGTTGCTCCGGCGCACCACGCGCATGACCACCCCGCCGATTACGATTTCGATTTCATCGCAGCCGACCATAGGTGTAATATTAGGCTGATTTTCAGGGAGCATGGACCCTCACCTGCATTCTTAACTGTTTCTTTATATCCATCTTAGTGCAAAAATACCTTTTAGGTGTATTTCCATAAGGTGGTTGTGCCCCGGGCATGGCCGATACTTGCCTTACGAGTTTAGTCCCCTAGAAGCCGGAACGGCAGTTCGGCTGCCGGCAGGGGAACGGTGAGAAGAAGGCGTATTGGGAGCCGGGAGAAGTTTCATGGATTTTAATTGGAGGAAAATGATGTGCGGTGGAGAATATGTTAGTGCTAGGACTTATTCTAGGTGTAAGGGCGACTAAAAACCATATTAAGGATATTAAGGCACACACTGAGGTTAAGACACACACTGAGGTTTATTAAACCGTCTAAGTACAGAAAGGAGAGCCGGCTAAGGTGCGTATCGCTATTATTGGGGGGTCCGGCGTTTACGATCCGGGTATTTTAGTCCATATCAGAGAAGAGAAGATAGAAACGCCGTATGGTACTGCTTTCCTAAAGATCGGTTCCTATCAAGGCGAAGAAATAGCTTTCCTGAACCGCCATGGGGAAAAACATTCCGTGCCGCCCCACAGGGTAAATTATCGCGCTAATATTTGGGCTCTTAAGATGGCCGGGATAGAGCGAATTATAGCTACAGCCGCCGTGGGTTCCACCAACCCGGACTTCCGACCGGGAGAATTCGTCCTGGTGAACGATTTTCTGGATTTTACCAAGACCCGCACTTATACCTTTTTTGAAGGCGGGGAAATGGGAGTGGTTCATACCGATTTTACCGAACCTTATTGCCCGGAGCTGCGCCGGCTGCTGGTGCAGACCGCAGCGGAAGTAGGGGTAAAGGCCCATGACGGCGGAGTTTATGCCTGCACCGAAGGGCCTCGTTTTGAAACCCCGGCGGAAATACGCATGATCCGACAGCTGGGCGGCGACCTGGTAGGGATGACCAATGTTCCCGAAGTAGTTCTGGCTCACGAAGTGGGCATCTGCTACAGCCTGGTAGCCATGGTCACCAATATGGCGGCAGGTATCTCGGCCGCGCGTTTGACCCATGAAGAGGTGCTGGAGGTTATGCAGCAGAACGGCCAGCGCCTCCGGGACCTGATCATGCGGACTATACCCCGGATACCGCGCGAGAGAGATTGCCGTTGCGCTCATACCGCCGGCAGGTTGGACTTAGAAGTTGCCAGAAGGGAGTAGATAACCTTATGCCTCAATCCCTGATACGCGATAACAGTCTGGCCGGCTCAGGGCTGCTGAAGATTGAATGGGTTAAGAACCACATGCCGGTCTTAAACGAGGTGCGCCGGGATTTCGAAGCGCGGCAGCCCTTCCGCGGGAAGAATATAGGTATTTGTTTGCATCTTGAAGCTAAGACGGCCTATCTGGCATTAGTGCTAAAGGCAGGCGGGGCTAACGTCGCTATTTGCGGCTCCAATCCCCTGTCCACCCAAGACGATGTGTGCGCCGGCCTGGCGAGTATGGGGGTGACCGTATATGCCTGGCACGGATGCACTCCTGAGGAATACACCACCTTTATCCACAAAGTTCTGGATACCCAACCGCACCTGCTTATAGATGACGGCGGCGACCTGGTGCACTTGCTGCATACCGGAAGACGTGAACTCCTGCCCGGCATTATAGGCGGCGCAGAGGAAACTACTACCGGCGTCTTGCGCTTAAAGGCTATGGAGAGAGAAGGTGCCCTGGCCTTTCCCATGGTAGCCGTTAATGACGGGTACTGTAAGCACCTCTTCGATAACCGCTACGGAACCGGGCAGTCCACCTGGGATGGCATCATGCGCAACACCAACCTCACTATCTGCGGGAAGACAGTAGTGGTGGCCGGTTACGGTTGGTGCGGCAAAGGTATCGCCTTACGGGCCAAGGGTCTGGGCGCGAGAGTAATAGTAACGGAAGTGAACCCTATTCATGCCAATGAGGCGCTTATGGATGGATTGGAAGTCATGCCCATGCTGGAAGCGGCCCGACGAGGGGATATCTTTGTCACCGCCACCGGGTGCATCAATGTGATTCGGAAGGAGCATTTTGCAGTAATGAAGGATGGGGCCATTCTGGCCAATGCCGGCCACTTTGATGTGGAAATAAACAAACAGGACTTAAAGGCCATGGCCCGCGGTCACCGCCTAGCGCGCCAGAATATAGAGGAATTTGAGCTGCCTGACGGGCGGAAAATATATCTCCTGGCCGAGGGGCGTTTGGTCAACATCGCAGCGGCGGACGGCCATCCGGCAGAGATCATGGACTTAAGCTTCGCCCTTCAGGCTTTATGTTTGGACTATCTCGTGAAAAACGAGGGTCAATTACCCCGGAAAGTTATACCCGTACCTGGGGAAATCGACCGCCAGGTGGCTTCCCTGCGGCTTAAGTCTTTGGGAGTACAAATAGATACTTTGACTGCGGAACAGGAGAGCTACCTGGCCAGCTGGCGACACTAGTTTCCGAATTCCGGCCGTAATTTATTAACCGGCCGGGGGGCATTACTTTTCGCTTGATACAACCTTATACCGGCTGCGGTTAAGAGTAAAACCATTTTTTCTAACCGGCCCTGCCGGCCTCGTTCACCCTTACGGAAATGTACCTATAGGTTATTTTTCGTACTTAAAAAATAAAAAGAGGAGCGAAACCGACAGGCGTATGAAACACCGACCCATAGCCCCCATTGCTTGGCGGGAAGGTCAGGTAGAAATTATCGATCAGACGCGGCTGCCCGGGGAATTAGTAATTCTCCGGCCTCGAACAGTGGAAGATATGTGGGAAGCCATTAAGCAACTCAAGGTTAGAGGCGCTCCGGCTATCGGTATTGCCGCTGCCTTCGGCCTCTATCTTGCGGTAAGAGATTCTCAGGCCCCTGACAAGGCGAGCTTTTATGCGGAGCTGGAAAACGCGGCGAGTTATCTGGCCTCCTCGCGGCCGACGGCGGTAAACCTCTTTTGGGCTTTGGACCGGGTACGGCGCAGGGTTTCCGGAAGTCCGCTAGAAGAGGTGGCAGAGCTAAAAAAGCTGGTGTTGCAGGAAGCTCTGACCATGCTTGAGGAAGATGAGGCCATGTGTCGGGCTATAGGGCGGTACGGCGCGGAGCTGCTTGAGGGCGTGAAAGCCGTTCTTACACATTGCAATGCCGGGACCCTGGCCACTGCGCGTTATGGTACGGCCCTGGCCCCCGTCTATTACCTGGCGGGCCGGGGAAAAGTCTTGCGTGTATTCGTCGATGAAACCAGGCCTCTTTTGCAAGGGGCGCGGCTGACGGCTTGGGAGCTGCAACAGGCAGGCATACCGGTGACCCTGATCACGGATAATATGGCCGCTGCGGTTATGCAGAAGGGCTGGGTTCAGGCGGTCATCGTGGGGGCGGACCGCATAGCGGCTAATGGGGATGTGGCCAATAAAATCGGAACTTACGGCCTGGCTATTTTAGCTAAAGAGCATGGTATACCTTTCTATGTAGCGGCTCCCAGCTCCACCTTTGACCTGCGTCTGCCCACCGGCCGGGAAATACCTATAGAAGAGAGGGATCCGGAGGAAGTAACCTGCCTGGCGGGAAAAGCCGTCGCACCGCCGGGTATTGACGTTTTTAACCCGGCTTTCGATGTTACCCCCAGTCGCTATATTACGGCACTCATTACGGAAAAAGGGGTTATAAGGCCTCCGTATGAAGCGAATATTCCCATGGTATTAAGGGAAGGAAAGTAAGCGGCGGAAGAAGAACTTGATTATCTTAAGGCGTTCTGTTACAATATAAGCTGGCTGTAAGGTCTGCCTGAACCCGAAAAGGGGTTATTTTTTTGTCCCGATTATTTTCAACCGATTTACCGGGCAACCCCCTCATCGGAACTTTTTCTCCGGCATTGCGAGGTAGAAGAGTAAGCAAAAGGAGGGTACAGGGGTGGCCGAAAAGTACGATGTGCTCATAGTGGGCGCCGGACCTGCAGGGATTTTTACCGCCCTGGAGCTGGTGCGCCGGGGGAGCGGCTTTAAAATCTTGTTGCTGGAGAAGGGACATGACTTGGACCGGCGTCTTTGCCCCTCCAAGGAGACAGGCTGCTCCTGCCGTCATTGCTCGCCCTGCTCGGTGGTCTCCGGGTGGGGTGGAGCCGGGGCCTTCAGCGACGGCAAGCTCACCTTATCGCCGGAGGTAGGCGGCTGGCTGAGCGAGTACGTACCGGAAGCACAGGTGGAGAAGCTCATCGCTTATGCAGATGAAATATACCGTCATTTCGGGGCGCCGGAGAAGGTATACGGCGGACCCGAAGATGAACGGATTGGGGATATTCAGCGTCGGGCCATTCTGGCCGACCTTAAACTCATACCGGCTCCTATAAGACATTTGGGCACGGGAAGAACCCAAGAGATATTGAAGGCTATGAGGGAATACCTGGAGAAAAAGGGCGTGGAAATCAGGACAGATACCCCGGTAGAGGATATACTGGTGGCCGGAGGGCGCGTTCAGGGCATAATCACCGGCGCCGGTGAGGAAATACGGGCTTCTTACGTAGTCCTGGCTCCCGGGCGGCAAGGCGCTGATTGGTTGCGGCAGGTGGCCGGGAAGTTGGGTTTGGAGCTGGCGGTTAATCCGGTAGATGTGGGCGTTAGGGTAGAAGTGCCGGCAGTGGTTATGGAGCACTTAACCAGCGTCATCTACGAGTCGAAATTTATTTTTTATTCTCGAAAGTTTGATGACCGGGTGCGCACTTTTTGCATGAACCCTCATGGCGAGGTAGTATTGGAAAATAACGGAGGATTGATCACGGTCAACGGCCATTCCTACGCAGATAAAAAGACGGAGAACACCAATTTTGCCCTGCTGGTGAGCAAGACTTTCACCGAGCCCTTTAAGGAGCCTATAGCCTACGGCCGCTATATAGCGGGCCTGGCCAATCTTTTAGGAGGAAGCGTGCTGGTCCAACGTTTGGGCGATCTGCTCTCCGGCCGGCGCAGCACACCGGATCGCCTGAGCAAGGGACTGGTTACCCCTACCCTTAAAGAAGCTACGCCGGGAGATCTGTCTCTGGTCTTCCCCTACCGCCACCTGACGGCTATCGTAGAAATGCTGGAAGCCATGGATAAGATAGCCCCGGGGGTTTTTTCCCGGCATACCCTTCTTTACGGCGTGGAGGTTAAATTTTATTCCTCGCGTCTCAAACTAAATTCAGGGCTCATGACCCAGATAGAAGGGCTGTATGCCGCCGGAGACGGAGCCGGGGTGACGCGGGGTTTGGCTCAGGCTTCCGCTGCAGGGGTAATCGCCGCGCGGGATATTATGGCCCGTGCTGGCGGAGGAAGGTAATCTAAAGCATAGGAAAGGCGGTGAAACTTATGCCGGCAGTGGTCCTGGTGGGCGCCCAGTGGGGCGACGAAGGGAAGGGTAAGATTACTGATTACCTGGCCGAGCAAGCCGACATGGTGGTAAGGTATCAGGGGGGCAGCAATGCGGGGCATACGGTTAAGGTAGGACAGGAGGAGTTTAAGCTACACCTGGTGCCTTCCGGTATTTTATACCCGGGCAAGACCTGCATTATCGGCAATGGAGTGGTAGTAGATCCGCAGGTTTTGCTCCAAGAACTGGAAGGATTGCAAAAACGGGGAATAGACACCTCGGGTTTGCGCCTGAGCTCCCGGGCCCACGTCATCCTACCTTATCATAGAGGGATGGATGAAGTCGAAGAAGAGCGGCGCGGAACCGGTCGCCTGGGTACTACCAAGAGGGGCATCGGGCCCGCTTACGTAGATAAAGCAGCGCGTATAGGTATTCGGGTATGCGATTTGCTAGACCCGGAGGAGTTCCGGGAAAAGTTGGCTTACAATTTAAAGGAAAAGAATGAGCTTTTTACTCAGGTTTACGGGCGCCCCGGCTATTCTCTGGAGGAGATTTGGGAAGAATATCAAACCTATGCCGAAAGGTTGCGCCCTCTGGTGGCGGATACCGGACGGATGATAAATCAAGCCCTTAGGGAGGGCCGGAAGGTCCTTTTTGAGGGAGCGCAGGGTACCCTTCTCGATTTGGACCAGGGTACGTATCCCTACGTCACCTCTTCTTATCCGATAGCCGGGGGAGCCTGCGTAGGGGCCGGGGTGGGCCCTACGGCTATCGATGCGGTTATAGGCGTGGTGAAGGCCTATACCACCAGGGTAGGGGAAGGACCTTTTCCCTCGGAAGTCAAAGACGATATCGGCGAATATTTGCGCCGGCGGGGTATGGAGTTCGGTACCACTACCGGTAGGCCGCGGCGGTGCGGCTGGGTGGATGCCGTTATCCTGAGGCATGCGGTAGAAGTGAACGGCTTGACCGGAATAGCCTTGACCAAGCTGGACGTCCTTACAGGGTTAGAGAATTTGCGCGTTTGCACCGGCTATCGCTATCGGAATGAGGTGCTCTACGATTTTCCGGCCAGCCTGAAGGTCTTGCAGGAATGCCAGCCGGTTTATGAAGAGGTTCCCGGCTGGGTGGAAGATATTTCGGAGGCGCGTTCCGTGGAGGAACTGCCGCTTAACTGCCGGGCCTACATTAAGCGCCTGGAGGAATTGATAGGCGTCCCCATCAAGCTTATTGCCGTGGGACCGCGCCGGGACCAGACGATCTGCAGGGAAAATATTTTCGGCTGATAAAGAGCTTTCTCGGCTCCCCTCGGCCGGCGCTCGCCGGTGCTTCCCTTGCGTCCTGGACCGGCTTTCGGCCTGAATGCTGGAGGCGATTTTCTCCTGCACCTATTGCCGGCCTTTTATGGCTTGGGACAGTTGAGACAGACCCGAACTCTTCGCCCCAACCCTCCCCAGGAGTTAGCGCTCAGGTGCGGTATCTTCTCACAGGCGCAAGCAGGTTTTTAGGGATAAAAGAGGGATATACCGGTTTAAGGGCGGGTGCTGCTTAGGAGGCGGCACCCGCCATTTTTTGACTAACCGGCCATGCCCGGTAGGGCGCAACCACCTAGAGAAAACAGGCCTAAGGCTGTTCTCCTACTAACCCCTCATGCCTGCCAGGCGCACTGATGAAAATAGGCCTAAAGGCTATTTCCGTACTACGATTGCATTACTTCGACGGAGAAGTTATAATTAAATCGTCGGGTGGTCAGGCCAGACGAAATTCACAGACCTTTCTAAACTATAGAAAGGAGGAGGGAGATTTTGGTCCAGGAAGAATTGGTGGCCGCTTTCTGCCGGCAGGCGGAAGCTATGGGGGCCCAATGGGTGCGAGCGGCGGAACGGGAGGATTTAGTGGGCAAGATAGTGGCGCACTTGCAACCCCTGGGCAGTCGAGTAGCCCTGGTAGATTCAGACCTAGTAGAAGAGCTCGCCCTGGAAAAAGCTCTAAAGCAGAGCGGCTTTCAGGTGGAAAAGGGAGGCAGAGATTTTGCTCGGTATGCGGATAGCGGCGTGGTGGAGTTCGATATGGGCCTTGCGGAGACGGGGACCTTAGTCCAGGAGGCTACCGCGTTAAATAAGCGACTGGCCTCTATGCTCCCTTTGAATTGTCTGGCCCTTCTAAGAGTAGACCGGATAGTAGCCGATCTGACTGAAGCCTTGAACTTCTATTTGAGCCGCGGGGCCTGGCCGGGTTACCTGGCCCTAGTAACCGGACCCAGCCGCACGGCGGATATTGAGCGGAGCCTCACTATTGGTGTTCACGGGCCTGAGCGGCTGATCATTGCGCTTTGGGGCTAACGGAGGTGAAGCAGGGTGAGCAAGGATTTTAAATTGAGGCTGGAGAGAGCGCTGCGTAATCCCAGCCTGCGGGGCGCTTTGGAGCGCTTTGCCGAATCTTATGTGGTTTCCCGGGAACAGGTTTTCGCCGGGCGCGATTTTGAAGGTTTGCGGCAACGGATCGCGTCCATAAAAAGTGAAGCGGCCGGCCGCTTTGAGGAACTGGCCGAGGAGTTTACCCGGCAGGTTACCGCGCGGGGAGGAAAAGTCTTTCGCGCACCGGATGCCGCGGCCGCCCGGGAATATATTTTGAGCATAGCCCGGGAACACGGCGTGACCGAACTGGTGAAATCTAAATCCTTTGCTACAGAAGAAATCCATCTTAATGAGTACCTGCAAGAACACGGGATCACCTGTTACGAAACCGATCTGGCGGAATGGATCCTGCAGCTCATGCCTGGAGAGCGGCCTTCGCACATGGTTATGCCGGCCATCCATTTGCCCAAAGAAGAGGTGGCCCGCGTCTTCAGCCGGTATTTGGGGCAGCCCGTAGAGCCGGATATTAAGAACATGGTCCGCATCGCTCGCCGGGAGTTGAGAGAAAAGTTTTTGAGGGCCGGCATGGGCATAAGCGGGGCCAACCTGGCCGTGGCAGAAACCGGGACCGTTATTATTTGCACCAATGAGGGCAATGCCCGCCTCACCACCACCCTTCCGCCGGTCCACGTCGTCGTGTTCGGCTATGAAAAATTGGTACCGCGCATGAGGGATGTAGTCCCCATATTGGAAGCTCTGCCCAGAAGCGGTACAGCTCAACCTATTACCAGTTACATCACCATGATCAGCGGCCCGGTACCGGTGGCGCGGGACGGAGGAGAAGGTCCCAAGGAGTTCCATGTGGTCCTCCTGGATAACGGCCGCAGGAGAATGGCCCAAGACCCCATCTTTAAGGAAGCCCTACAATGTATTCGTTGCGCCGCCTGCACCAATGTCTGTCCCGTATTTCAACTGGTGAGCGGCCAGGTATACGGGTTTATTTATTCGGGAGGCATCGGCAGCATCCTGACGGCTTTCTTCAACTCTTTGGCCGACGCGGCCGATCCTCAGAGCCTTTGCATAGGTTGCCGGCGGTGTGCGGAAGTCTGTCCCGCCAAAATAAACATTCCCGATCTGGTGCTTAAGCTAAGGGAAAGGGTAGTGGAGGCCCAGGGTCTCCCCTCCACCTACCGGGTGGCTCTGCACGGTGTGGTGGCCAAACCCCAACTAATGCGTACCCTGCTGCGGGTGGGAGCGCGATTGCAGGGACCCGTAACCCAGGGAGGGCCTTTTATTCGCCGTTTGCCCCTTTCTTTAAGCGTTTTCACCCGGGGCAGGAGCCTGCCGGCCCTGGCGCGGGAACCCCTGCGGGACCGGGTAAAGAAGTTAGAAGGGCCCATCCTGCGCCCGCGTTTGAGGGCCGCCTTTTACAGCGGATGCGTTATTGATTTTATCTACCCGGAGATCGGTGAGGCTGTTTTCCGGGTTCTTAGGCAGGCCGGGGTTCAGGTGAGCTTTCCGCAGGGTCAGGCTTGCTGCGGTGCGCCTGCTGTTTATGCCGGCGATGCACAGACGGCCCTGGAGCTTGCCCGTACTAATATTGCAGCTTTGGAAGAGGGAGATCCGGAAGTGGTGGTAACGGCCTGTCCCACCTGCGCCGTAGCCTTAAAGCACGATTTCCCTCGACTCTTGGCTGCTGACGAAGGCTGGCGCCGACGGGCTGAGAGCCTGGCCTATAAGGTCAAGGATTTTACCCAGTTGGTCCAAGAACTGGGTTATACGCCTGAAAAACCGGGTAACGGCCGTAAAACGAGAATCACCTACCACGATTCCTGTCACTATAAACGCCACTTAAAGCTGGACCAGGTGGCTCGTGAAGTCCTGCGCCGCCAGCCGGGATGGGAACTGGTGGAGATGGCCGAAAGCGACCGTTGTTGTGGGTTCGGAGGTTCATACAGCCTTAAATACCCCGAAATCAGCCTTGCCCTTCTGGAGCGCAAACTGGCGCGCATCTCGGAGAGCGGGGCGGAGATAGTGGTCACCGATTGCCCGGGTTGTCTGATTCAACTGCGCGGCGGATTGGATCAAAAAGGAAGCTCTGTCCGGGTAAAGCACACGGCAGAAATTTTGGCGGCGATCCTGCAGGATTAGGCTGTGAAAAGTAGAATTTGATCTATTTAAGTCGTTATTTTTAGGTATCGTTTTGGGACCGAAATAATATGACAGTTTGTCGGAGGCAGGGAGTAATCTTGGAATTAAAACCCATTAGAACCAAAAAAATCTACGAAGAAATAGTACGGCAGATTAAGGAACTTATCGGGGAGGGAAACTTGAAACCGGGCGACAGATTGCCCTCGGAGCGCGAGTTGGCCGAGCGCCTGGGTGTCAGCCGGGCTTCCGTACGAGAAGCGCTCAGCGCCTTAGCAGCTATGGGAGTCATCGTGATCCGGCCGGGAGAGGGTACCTTTGTGCAGACGGTGCGTAACGGGGCAATTGTAGAACCGCTGGCCATGGCCCTATTGCTGGATCGCCAGGCTACCATGGAACTTTTGGAGGCCAGAGAGGCTCTGGAAAGTGAGGCTGCTGCCCTGGCGGCCCGAAGGGCTTACCAGGAGGAAATTGATAAATTGGGTGAGATCATAAGAGAGATGGAGGCCGAACTGGAAAAGGGCCTATTGGGAGAAGAAACCGACGTACGCTTTCACTTGGCCATCGCGGAAGCAGCCCATAACAGCGTATTGGCGCGCTTGATGCAGACAGTGTCCGAAACCATGCGTCAGGTTCTACGCAGTACCCGTCAGCGGCTCTACTTGGCTCCGGGCAATGCCCAAAAGCTTTATGAACAGCACAAACTTATTTACCAGGCCATTGCGGCGCGGGACAGCCGGGCTGCCCGTCGGGCTATGAGCCAGCATTTACGTTTTGTAGCCGGGGAGTTGCGTAAAGATGGTAAAGTGGCCGGAACTTAGTATTTTCCAGGATAGCGGCTTTTGGGAAGAGGCCTGGATGAAGGCCCGACAAGATTCCCTTTATGCCCGCTCCTTAGTCGGGCGTGACGGTACAGAGTACTGGAACCGCAGGGCTACAAGTTTTGCCCTTCACGCCCGGAGCAGCGAGGCTCAGCACCGGATAGCCAAGGTATTGCATATCCTGGGCCATATCGCGAGCTTGCCTTCCGAAGCCGAAGTGCTGGATATAGGCTGTGGGCCGGGAAGATATGCTTTGGCCCTAGCTCGCCGGGTCAAGAAGGTGGTGGCTCTGGACCCTTCTCCTGACATGCTTTCCATGTTGCAAAGCGGGATGGAGGAGGAAGGGATAGATAATATCGAGCCGGTGCAGATGGGCTGGGAAGAGGTAGACTTAGATGAGCTGGGCTGGCGGCACCGCTTTCACGTGGTGCTGGCGCTTATGAGCCCGGGCATTCGGGATGTTCCTACCCTGAAGAAAATGATAGACGCTTCGCGCCAGGTTTGCCTTTTGGCCAGCCACGTACGGCAGGAGGACGCGGCTCGGTATGACCTCTGGGAGAAGCTTATCGGAGGGAAAAAGCCCCCTCTTCCTGAAGATCCGTTATATATCTTTGCCCTGCTCTATTCCTGGGGTTATTTTCCCTCTTTAGATCTGGAGCGCAGGGTAAGCCGGCGTGAACTCCCGGTAAGCGAGGCTATAGAGGAGCTGGAAAATTTCTTTTATCCTTACCTGGAGCTTACTCCGGCTGTAAGACAGGCGATCAGAGATTATGTAAACTCTCGGGCTAGGGAAGGATTATATTTACAGGAAAGAGAATTAGTAACAGCTTATCTATATTGGAGCGTATGAGAGTTCGGAAGGGGGAATGGGTGATGGCCCCGAAAGCGGTTATTTCTACCCCGTCGGCTCCCTCGGCTATTGGCCCTTATTCTCAGGCTATCAGAGTGGGCAATTGGGTTTTTACCTCCGGTCAGATACCCCTGGATCCAGACACGGGACAGATTGTACCGGGTGGAGCGGCTGAACAGACGAGGCGGGCGTTGGAGAATCTGAAAGCGGTACTGGCGGCGGCAGGGGCGACGCTGCGCGACGTGGTTAAGACCACCATTTATATCCAGAACATGTCGGACTTCAACGTTATCAATGAAATTTATGGCCAGTATTTTCCGGAAGAACCGCCGGCGCGTTCCTGTATAGAGGCCTCGCGCTTGCCCAGAAACGTCTTAGTGGAAATTGAGGCCATAGCCATAGTAGACGCTCATACTGCTAAGGTAGTACCAGCAGAAGGAGGAAAATAGACGAGAGCTATTTTCGGGGTAGACCCTCATGCCGCCGGTGCAGCATCAGCAGGAGGATGAAAATAGCTAAGGGCTATTTTCGGGGTAGACCAAGTAGAGAAATAATAAGAGGAGGCGGCCGCAGGCCGCCTTTAAAGCTGTAGGGCTACTGCTCCCAGGCATAATTTACCTAAAGGGAAAATCCCACCCCGTGAAGAATAATTTGTCAGATGGTGTCGCCGGAAGGCACGAGAGGGTTTTTCTGGTAAACTTTTCGGGGCAATAGGAGGTAAATTATGCGAGGGCGTGTATGGGGAGCGGCAGTCCTCTGTTTTCTGGTCTTTCTGCTTTGCGGTTTTCTGGCACCGGCGCGGGCGGATGGCCGTAAGGGCATAATTCTTTATAAGGTTCAGCCACGAGATACCCTGTGGCTACTGGCCCGGCGGTATGGGACAAGCGTTTCGGCCCTTCAACAACTTAATAAGTTGACCGGTGAGGAATTAAATCCGGGGCAGGTCTTGTACCTGCCGGTAACCCTTCAGGGTAGCAGCTACCAATATTTCGTCCAACAGGGCGACACCCTTTACCTTATATCCTTACGCACCGGCCGCTCTATAAGCGCTATTAAGGCGGCAAGCAATTTAAAAGAGGACAACCTTTACCCGGGCCAAGTCCTGCTTATTCCCCTGGCCCGTCCTGGGGCTACTGCTTATCAGGTACAACCCGGAGATAGCCTTTACCTTATTGCCCGGCGTTGCGGCTTGACGGTAGCCGAGCTTATCCGGTTTAACGGCCTGGCCTCAGATTTGATTATGGTAGGGCAGGTTTTGGAACTACCCGATAATTCCTCGGCACAGCAGTCAAAATCCTCGGAGACGGAGCTTCCGGTTTACCGGGTAAAAGCAGGCGATACCTTGTCGGCCATTGCGCAAAAGTTCAATACTACCGTGACGGCCATTTACGTTACCAATAGGCTTAATTCGGATATCTTAATGCCCGGTCAGCCCTTATATATACCGGTTGACCGTAAGGAACCGGTCGCCGTAGCC
The DNA here is from genome assembly GCA_049701195.1 of Neomoorellaceae bacterium. Classification (GTDB taxonomy): domain Bacteria; phylum Bacillota; class DSM-521; order Neomoorellales; family Neomoorellaceae; genus JBNATU01. Next base: position 20,829 of record JBNATU010000004.1, on the reverse strand, counting down.
GGCCCCAAGGGATCGCAGAAACCGGGATATGGTGAATTTCTGGATTGGGAATGGGCGCGCTGGATATATAATGTAGGGGCGGTGGCCACCGTTACCGACCTGGATAGCGGACTATCTTTTCAGATGAGGCATTTGGGAGGCTCCAATCACGCCGATAGCGAACCGCTGACCGCGGCCGATACGGCTGTTATGAAGAGAATTTTTCAAGGCCGGTGGTCCTGGGACACGCGGGCTATACTTCTCCGCGTGGGGGACCGGGTGCTGGCTGCTTCCATGGCCGGGCAACCTCATGGGGTGGAAACCATCTTGGATAATGATTTCCCCGGGCATTTCGATGTGTATTTTTGGAACAGCCGCAGCCATAATACCGGCGAGATCCAGCCCCAGCACCAGGCCAATGTGTTACACGCTGCTGGACTGGAAAAAGAGCCCTAAACGAAGGGATAACGCGCTGTCCCGAACAGGTGGAGTATACCTACTTTTTTCCAAGGTGTGCTCGGGATTTTAAGCCCGCGAGTAAACCTGAGGGGTAACCAAGTTATTTTTTTAATAACAAGTACTTGCACCGGGAAAGAGATAAGGTTAAAATAAATATAAAAAACCGAGCGCAGATGCTATGTGGGATAAAGGGGTCCCTGCTACCAGGAAAGACAGGGACCTTTATGTTTTATTCTAACTAACCGGCCACGCCTGCCGGTACAACCACGCATGAAAATAGAGCTATTTTCGTACTAAAACTAACCGGCCATGCCCGAAATACACAACCACCCATTAAGGCTATTCCCGACCGTGGGGCCGCGACGATGCGGCCCACCGGAGGGGCAAAGATGCCCTTGACCTTAGGGAACGAGGCAGTTCCGATGGTCAAGGGCGTTTTTATTTACTTAAACCTTTTTGACGGCTAGAGGTAGAGGAGGTGATAAGGGAAGAGGGAGCAAAAGTATGGTGAGCTTGAGACGAGGAGGAACACGGCTAAAAATCTCTAGAATGTGATCATCTTAGGAGGAGTGAGGCAGTTGATTAAGAGACGTATTCCCTTCATTCCGTCAACAGTCACCTTTATTTTTCTTATCCTGGCTTTATTAACATTAACTACGGCCACCGCCGCCCTAGCTGCCGACCCTACGGGAGCAGAGACCCTGCAAAGCAATGAGGCGGGTCCTATTGATTTCGTCTGGGTATTGGTTTCCGGCTTTTTGGTATTTTTCATGCAGGCGGGGTTTGCCATGGTGGAGACGGGCTTCTGCCGGGCCAAAAACGCCACCAACCTTTTGAGCAAAAACCTTATCGATTTTGTAGTAGCCTCTCTTTGTTTTTTTGCCGTAGGTTATGGGTTCTTAAAAGGCCAAGACGTAGGGGGCTTCATCGGCCGAGGACACTGGTTCCTGCACGGCGAAGCCTACGACGTAGGCGTTTACTTGGATTTCTTCTGGCAGCTAGTGTTCTGCGGGACCGCGGCCACCATAGTGTCCGGAGCGGTAGCCGAAAGGTTGAAGTTTCCTGCGTACCTGATATATACCTTTTTTGTAAGTCTGCTTATCTACCCTATCTACGCCCATTGGGTATGGGGCGGGGGATGGCTGGCTAAACTCCCCTACGGCGCAGGCCATGTAGACTTTGCAGGCTCCGGAGTGGTGCATGCTGTAGGGGGAATGGTAGGGTTGGCCGGGGCCATCGTTCTCGGTCCACGCTTTGGGAAGTACGGGCCGGATGGGAAGCCCCGGGCTATTCCGGGCCACAATATTGCTCTGGCAGCCTTAGGTACCTTTATCCTGTGGTTCGGGTGGTTCGGTTTTAATCCGGGAAGCACCTTCAATGCTCATCACTTGCGCATAGCGGTAATCGCCGTAAACACTAATCTAGCAGCGGCTGCGGGGGCCTTTACTACTCTCCTGGTCATGTACCTCAAGACGCGGAAATGGGACCTGGGCATGACGTTGAACGGAGCCCTTGGGGGTCTGGTGGCCATTACTGCGCCTTGTGCTTGGGTAGAGGCCTGGGCTGCGGTGGTTATAGGCGCCATAGCCGGAATATTGGTCGTTGTCGGCGTTTATTTCCTGGAAAGCCGCGGTATAGATGACCCGGTAGGAGCGGTAAGCGTCCACGGCTTAAACGGGATTTGGGGGCTGCTGAGCGTCGGCCTTTTCGCGGACGGCACCTATGGCCTTTATTCTCTGGAACCCCCTTATGTTATTGGTCTCTTTTACGGAGGCGGTCTAGATCAGCTTACGGCCCAGCTTATCGGTGCCTTGACCGTTTCTGTCTGGGCCTTCGGTCTGGGGTATGTACTCTTTAAAGTCATGGACCTCATCTTTGGCATCCGCGTCGCTCCAGAAGAGGAGCTACAAGGGTTGGACATTATAGAACACGGGACACCGGCATATCCCGATTTTACCCGTCACCGCACCCTGATTACCGGCTGATATTATACCTTGGCTCCGAGGGCCTAGGGGAAAGATTACGGCCGGTCTAGGGTAAAAAGCCATCTTCATTACTAGGAAAGGAGTGGAGCTGAATTGTATAAGCTAGAGATTATAGCCCGGGAGGAGAAGCTGGGTGATATAATCAAAGCTTTAGATACGATAGGCTACCCCGCGGTAACTGTGTACACAGTGGAAGGCCGTGGCCACCAGAAGGGTCTTACGCAACAGTTTAGGGGCCGTACCTATGAGATCCCCTTCCTTCCCAAAGTAAAAATAGAAGTTTTGATCCGCGACCAGGATTACGAAAAAGTTATCGCCACTGTACGAGAGGCGGCCCGGACGGGTGAGATAGGAGATGGAAAGATCTTTGTCTCTTCAGTAACCGACGTGGTGCGCATCCGGACGGGTGAAACCGGCGAATGCGCCGTTTAGGTGGCTCGACCTGCCGGACTTTTATGTTCTCCAGTCCGGCAGGCACAGTTTTCCCTTTAGCCCCTTGACAATGCCTGAGGTAAGGGATAAAATCTAAGGTAGACGGGCGGAAGTAGCTCAGCGGTAGAGCATCGGCTTCCCAAGCCGAGGGTCGCGGGTTCGAATCCCGTTTTCCGCTCCAGTAAAATCAAGGGTTCCGGCACTCGCAAAGGGTGCCGGAACCCTTTTTTGGTGTCATTTTGGTGCCATGGCTGAATATCTGAACCGGCCGGTCTCCGGCCTATCCCTCCGGCGATACACTGGTGCGGCTGGCTTGGCGCCGATAGAGTCTGCGTAAGAGTCTCCTGAAAGCGGCTATAATTCCGGGTAAACCTACGGGTACCACAACAACATGGGGGAAGCATGGATACCGCCCCGCCCGTACTATTCCGCTTTTGCCCCCGCCGTGCCACAATGACATAGGGGAAAGCCTCGGCAATAAGGCGAATCCCTCTAAACCGGGATACAAATCTGTTGTCCTACTTGCAGGTTATGAGGGTCGACCCCCGGGTTGGCGGCCATCAAATCTCTTACCGTAATCCCAAAACGCCTGGCCAAGCCGAAGAAGGTATCACCGGGGCGAATAGTATAAGTCCTCCCGGGGCAAGGTGGGGAGGGTGGCGGTGCCGGGATACAAACCTGCTGTCCTATTTGTAGATTATCGGGGTTTACTCCGGGATTGACGGCGACTATGGCTTCTACAGCAAGACCGAAGCGCTGGGCTAAGCTGAAAAAGGTATCGCCAGCCTTAATAGTATAGAGAAAGCCTCCGGGGCAAGGACCAGGTACGGGGGGCACAGGTATACAGATGCTCTGCCCTATTTGCAGATTGGTCGGGCTAACGCCGGGGTTGGCCGCTATAAGGGCTTCGATGGTAGTATTAAAGCGTCGGGCTAAGCTGTAATAAGAATCTCCGGGCCGGATAGTATATAAAGTACCACCGGGGCAGGCGGGTTGCCAGGACATACGGAGTTCACTCCCTATTAGATTAAGATTAATATATTATATGCCTTACCCGTTGTGCCTGACGCGACCCATTGGCGAGGTAATCCGGATATTTTCGCGGTAAAACGTTGGCGGAAAGAAGGATTCTCCTTTCTTTAGGGTGAATACACCAAGTACAGGGAAACACCGCTTGATAAGGAGGTAACCTAAGTGTGGGCTGTGCTGGGGGGCTATTTAATTATGTTTCTGGCCCGGGTTACCGATGTTAGTATGGCTACCCTGCGCATGCTGCTCATAATCAGGGGAAAGCGACTTTATGCTGCGGTAATAGGTTTTTTTGAAGTCTCTATTTATGTGACGGCACTAAAATACGTTATGGAGCGACTGAGTGATCCGGTAAGCATCATTTTTTATGCTTTAGGCTTTGCCACCGGCAATCTGGTGGGCAGTTTTATCGAAGAGAAAGTAGCCCTGGGCCAAGTGGCGGTACAGGTAATCACCTTACACCATCCGCTGGATCTGGCCGAAACCCTACGCACGGCCGGTTATGGAGTTACGGTTACCGAAGGATACGGATTAGAAGGCGCCCACCTTATCCTTAACTTGAGTCTTCCGCGCAAGAGGTTGACGGAGTTACAGGAGCAGGTGCGCCATTGGGACCCTCAGGCCTTTATGGTAATTCACGAAGTGAGCAACATTTACGGAGGCTTTTGCCAGTATAGGAAGGGCAAATGATTCCGCCTAGGGGCCTATTTCGGCGCTAAGGGAAGGAGAAAAGGCCAAGAATCTTATGGGTAAAAAGAGGTTTAAGGTGGTTAAAACAAGAGTTCCGGCTTGGCTGGCGGTTTTACTCGCTGTTCTGGCCTTGCTGGTTTACAGTAACCGTGATGGTAAAACAATCCAGGGAGCAGGGTTCATTCCGGCCAAGGTAGTGAATATCGTAGATGGCGATACCATCCATGTTCGCCTACCTGGAGGACAGGAGGAAAGGGTACGCTTTATTGGAGTAAATACCCCGGAAAGCCAGGGCAAGGTGGAACCTTATGGCAAAGAAGCAGCGGCGTATACCCAAAGGCGTTTGAGCGGCAGGACGGTTTACTTAGAGCTGGATGTAGGTGAACGAGATAAATATGGACGCCTTCTGGCTTATGTCTGGCTGGAACCACCTCGCGATGGTTCTGAGGCAGAAGTGCGAGCCAAGATGTTCAATGCTGAACTCCTTCTTAACGGCTACGCTCAAGTAATGACGGTACCTCCCAATGTTAAATATGCCGAGCTGTTCCGTGCTCTGCAAAAGGAGGCGCAGGAAAACAGAAAAGGGCTTTGGGCCGGTACATCTTGAAGGTGTACCGCAGAGGTTAAAACCGGAGAGAAGATAACTTAGGAGCACGATTAATCCTGACGGCTGAAAGACCAGGTGCCGAAGGTTCCCAGCCCCAAAGTCACCAAGACCAGTATGGCCAGATCCAGTTTCAAGTCGTAACGCACCAGAAAAGTCAGCACTCTCGGGTCTACCACTTCGAAAAGAATACGCCTTAGCGCGTCCACGCCGTAGGTGAGGGGGTCAAGGCGCATAAGCAGTGACATCCACCGGGGCACGCTCTGCATAGGGAACATGGCTCCGCTTAGGAAATAGAGGGGCATGATTAGGAAGTTCATGATCATCTGGAAACCCTCCATGGTTTCCATACGGCTGGCGATGGCTACGCCGAAAGAGGTCAGAGCCAAAGAGATCAAAAATAGAGTGGCCACTAGTTTAACAATCGTGAGAGCTTGAAGAGATACCTGGGCTACGGGAGCCAGGAGCAAGAGTATGGCGGCCTGGATCATAGCCGCAGTGCTTCCTCCCAGAACTTTGCCTATGGCCGTGGCCCAACGAGGTACGGGAGCCACCAGAACTTCTTTTAGAAAACCGAATTCACGATCCCAAATAATGGATATGCCGGAAAATACCGAGGTGAAAAGTACAGACATGGCCAAGATACCGGGATACATAAACTGGACGTAATTAAGCGTCAGTCCGGGCGGCGCGGCCCGGAAACCCATGGCTGATGAGATACCCTGTCCCACAATCACCAGGTAGAGCAGGGGTTGGCCTATCATACCTATAATGCGGCTGCGCTCCCGCACCAAACGCAAAACCTCGCGATACCAGATGGTGTATATGGCTCTAAAGGCTACCTGCATAAAGCCTGTCTACTCCTCTCAAGGTAAAAATGGTCAGCCACGGCGGTACCGTCCGCGAGGCCCCAAGCGAAGGCGCTCTATGGCGGAGGCTTTTTCTTCCCTGATGGCCCGGCCGGTGAGGTGCAAAAACACATCATCCAGTGTAGGACGCCGTAGGTTTATACTCTTGATGCAGCCCCGCAGATCGGCCGCCAGGCGAGGGATGAAAGCGGCGCCGTCATTTACTTTTATGAGTAGGCCTTCCTCGGTCGACTGGGCTTGCAGACCGTAACGTTCGGCTATTATAGGGATCAGATCGACACCCTCGGTAGGAGTCACCAGCAGTACATCACTGCCGACCTGATGTTTAAGATTATCTGGCGTATCTAGGGCCTGAATTCGGCCATGGTCGATGATGGCTATCCGGTCGCAGTTTTCCGCTTCATCCATATAATGGGTGGTCATGAAAATGGTGATGTTTTTTTCCCGGCGCAAGCGATGAATGTACTCCCAAATAGCCTTACGCGTTTGGGGGTCCAAACCTACCGTGGGCTCATCCAGAAAAAGGACCTGGGGATGGTGGAGCAGTCCGCGCGCTATTTCCAACCGGCGGCGCATACCGCCGGAAAAATGGCGCACTACCTCTCCCTCTCTGCCTGCCAGGCCTACCATGTCCAAAACCTCTTTCATGCGTTGGGCCAGAAGGGAGCGCGGGACGCCGTAGAGAAGGCCGTGCAGGTATAAATTCTCTTGAGCCGTCAGCCGGTCGTCCAGGGAATTGTCCTGAAATACGATGCCGATGGCTCTCCGGACGGCATCGGGATTCCGGACCACATCATAGCCGGCCAGCCAGGCCCGGCCTGCCGTGGGTCGCAGCAAAGTGCAGAGAATCTTAATGGTGGTAGACTTGCCGGCGCCGTTAGGCCCCAAGAAACCGAAGACCTCGCCTTCTTCCACTGTAAAAGATATGTCGTTTACTGCCATCAAGGGGCCGAAGGCTTTTCTCAAGTTTTCTACGGCGATTATGACGGCCATATTCTTCCCTCCGCTCGGGCTTATGCGTGAGAGCGGCCCTGACTCTTAGCCAATCTCCCTGCATCGGCTACTACTACCGGCCGTTTAAGTTTTTTAGCTTTGGTAGAAGCCAGGCTGGCTAGATTCACCAGATTTCTGGCCAGATAATGCGTTTCGGTGTGGAGTTCGTGAATCCCGGTCCGCCTGCCTGCGGCTATTCCTATGGACACGCTTAAGTTTATGTCCAAGGGCCATTTTTCGTTTTCGAAGCTGGCCGCTATCTGTCGGGCCATTTCTTCGGCTTGGCTCAAGGGCTGGGTGGTCAGGATGGCGAACTCATCACCGGCATAGCGGCATAAAGTATCGCAGCTTTTATTTATAAGTTTCTTTAACATCTCCGCAGCTTGACAGAGGATTCTATCCCCATATACATGGCCATATTTTTTGTTTATGGAGCCGAAATTATCCAGGTCCAGAAAGATTATGGCAATCTCTTGCCCCTGTTCCAAAAGTTGTTTAGCCTTTTGGTAAAACAGCTCGGCTTTACCGAGGCCGGTAAGTATATCCACGTACTTACCCAGTTCTGCCCGCACTTGAGAAAGGGTGATGATGCCTATGGGCTGATCTTTCTCTATAACGACTAATCTTTCAATATGGTGGGCCGACATCAATTCCAGAGCTTCCCAGAGGGAGGCCGTAGGTTTAATGCATATTACCTCCTTGGTCATGGCATCGGCCACCAGCCTGTTGGGATGGGCTCTCTTTATATCCCTGGAAGTTATTATGCCTACCAGTTTCCCTTCATCCAGTACGGGCAAGCAACCAATACCATATGCTTCCATGAGCGTGGCTGCTTGCTTGACACTGGCCCAGGGATCAATGGTATAAAGCTGGGCGCTTAAAAGACTTTTAACCGATGACACTAAAGGTCCACCGTCCTGGTAACTTGGATGGAAACGTGCACCTGCGCTTTGATCACCATGCTGGCATCGGCTATACGGTTTCCCTCGTCGACCACTATCGGCAAAAGCTTTTCTTTAGGCAGAAGCTTGAGAAGGGACTTCTTCACTACGGCGGCTTCAAAAATCTCGTGATCCAGCGGGACCGTCTCGTATTGCTCGGGCGACACTGCATCTACCATTCGCCTGGCCGCTTCCGGACCTATGGGCGCCTTTTTGCCTACCAGCAGGATGTCCTGCGTAGGCGGGATCTCAAACTCTGAAAGTTTCAGGTGTATATCCGCCTTGCGATCCGGCTCCGACGACCAGGAGCTTTCGCGTTGCGCCATCAGGAGGCCCCCCTTCGCCCAAAATAAAACCCCGATAAGAACACCAAACATCATTATAAACTAAACTCGACCTACTAAAAATAGCATGTTCTTAGATGATCATAAATAATTAGTGCAGAAATAATCCTATTTTCATGCGCGGTTGTGCCGGCCAGGCGTGGTCGGCACGGCCGGCTAGTGAGAAAACAGCCTTGGGGTATATTTCCATAAAAAGGATGTGCTCCCTGGATATGGTCGGCTGGTTAAATAAATTAGAGCCGAGCAAAAGGTAGGAAATTGTTGCTTGGGCTAAGGACTTAACCTCCTTCATATGCATAAAGGCAGGAGGGATAATATGGCCGGCAGGTACAGGTGGAAGGTTTTTATAGCTCTGGTCCTGTTCTCGAGCTTGGGGATGCTCGCTTTGGCCGGGGGCTATGTTTGGCGATCCTATAAGGCCCGCAAAGCGGTGAAGGCCCTCTCCTGGGCCATGGCCGGTCAAACAATAGTGGTGGACCCCGGGCATGGAGGTATAGATGCCGGTGCCCAAGGGGCGCAAGGAACCAAGGAAGCCGAGCTGGTTCTGGCCATAAGCCGGCAATTGGCCGCCTTCCTGCGCCTGGGAGGAGCCCAGGTCTTTCTCACGCGGCAGGATGAGGAGGCGCCGGAAGGAGAGAGCGGCGATGATTTAGTAGAACGGGTGCGGCTGGCCCGCAGGGTGGGAGCGAATCTCTTTATCTCGGTTCATGCTAACGCCTTTGATGCCCGGGAACACGGGGCGCAAGTCTTTTTTAACCCGGCTTCCCCCCAAAGCGAGAAGCTGGCGGTGGCCATACAAGAAGAAATCAGGCGCTTGCTCAAAAACACGGATAGGGAGGCTTTAGGCCTGGATGCTTTTGTGCTGCGCACTCAGGATATTCCGGCGGTTATCGTAGAAGTGGGTTTCCTTTCTAATCCTCAGGAAGAAAAACTTTTGAATAATCCTTCTTACCAGCGCCAGATGGCCCTGGCCATCTATGCCGGCATCGGCAAATATCTGGCGGGAGATACTTGAGTTTCTCCCTGGGGTATCCTTAGTTTATGCTGGGGTGGCCTGCGTGAGATCCAAGCGAGCTAGCCTTCGTGGCAGCCAAACTTGAGCTTTGCCCGAAAGTGGAGAAATGTGGTAAAGTAGACCTGAAAGCTCTTACATTAAAGAAGATAACCCGAGCCATATTAAAGATGTTCAGAGAGGTGACGGAAATGGGTCGATTGCTGGATGTGGCCTTTATGCCCCACCCTCCGCTTATGGTTCCTGAAGTGGGCCGAGGGGAGCTGGCCAAGATTGCAGCTACGGTTACGGCAGCCCAGAAGCTGGCGGCCCAATTGGCTGAGCGCGGGCCGGAAGTGGTGGCGATCATTTCTCCTCACGGGCCGGTTTTTCGGGATGCAGTAGGCATATGGGCGGTAGCCGAACTGAGCGGCGATATGGCGCACTTCGGTGCCCGGGACGTAAGGTTCAACTATCCTGTAGCGTTGGAACTCGGCCATGCCATCGCCGACGCTTCTCGGCAAGCCGGGGTTCCGGTAGTATGGCTGGACGAAAAGGCCAGCCGAAGTTACGGGTTAACTCCGGAGTTAGACCACGGCATGATGGTGCCCCTTTATTATCTTCGGCAGGCGGGCATCCAGGCGCCCCTGGTGGCTTTAGGTATGTCCCTGATGGAGCGGCAGAAGCTCTACACCTTCGGTATGGCTTTAAACCGGGCGGTTAAGGCGGGACGTTACCGGGTGTTGCTGGTGGCCAGCGGCGACCTGTCCCACCGCCTTACGCCAGAGGCTCCGGCAGGTTACGACCCCCAGGGTGAGGTTTTTGACCGGCGCGTAGCCGAGCTTCTGGCCAACCTGGACTTGGCCGGCTTGCTGGCGCTACCGGAAGATTTGGCGGAACGGGCCGGAGAGTGCGGCCTGCGCTCTTTCATTATGGCCGCGGGTGCGGTTGACGGGCACCGGATCACGGGAGAGGTCCTTTCTTATGAGGGTCCTTTGGGAGTAGGTTATCTGGTGGCCAGAATTGTCCCCGGAGAGGAGGAACCCTCCCGCAGCTTGTTTAACGGCGGGTGGCCCGTAAGGAAACGGGAACAACCTTGGCCGGTGCGACTGGCCCAAGAGAGCCTGGAACACTACTTGCGGACCGGACAAGTTCTTCCGGTGCCTGAACCTGTGCCCCCGGAGCTGGCAGGCCGGGCGGGGGTTTTTGTGTCTCTTAAAAAATTCGGCCAGCTGCGGGGATGTATAGGCACCATCAGTCCCACCCGCAACAACATTGCGGAAGAGATAATTTATAACGCCTTAAGCGCGGGTCTGGAGGACCCCCGTTTTCCCCCGGTTAGTGCAGAGGAATTGCCTTTTCTGGAGTATTCGGTGGACATCTTGGGCGAACCGGAGCCGGTGGAGAGCCTAAAAGAATTGGATCCGCGCACCTACGGGGTGATTGTCTCCCGCGGCCGCAGGCGGGGCTTGCTCCTGCCCGACCTCGAAGGAATCGATACCCCGGAGCAGCAGGTGGCTATAGCCAAGCGCAAGGCCGGCATAGGGCCGGATGAGCCTTGCCGCATAGAGCGTTTTCGCGTCACCAGGTATCGCCAAGAAAGGTGAGCCTGACAGGACAGAGGTGGAGGCTTATGCAAGAGGCTAGACATTATGTAAAATTGGAAGAGGGGAAAGTGGAATGCCGCCTTTGCCCCCATACTTGTATCTTGGCCCCGGGACGTAAGGGCCTCTGCCGGGTAAGGGAAAACCGGGAAGGCCGCCTTTACACCCGCAATTACGGCCTCTGCTCTTCCCTGGCGGTAGACCCTATGGAAAAGAAGCCCCTGTATCATTTTTATCCGGGAAGCCTAGTTCTTTCCGCGGGCACCGTGGGGTGTAACTTGGGTTGCGAGTTCTGCCAGAACTGGGAAATAGCCCACGGCGAACCGGAAGTTCTGCCTTTAAGCCCCGACTTGTTGGCGGAGGAGGCCCAGGAAATAAACTGCGTGGGTGTAGCCTATACTTATTCGGAGCCCGTAGTGTGGTTTGAGTTTGTGCTGGATGCTGCCAAAGTGGTACGCCAGAAAGGCCTAAAAAATGTATTGGTGACCAACGGCTTCATCCGGCCGGAGCCCCTGGAGGAGCTCTTGCCGGTGATCGATGCCTTTAATATCGATGTAAAGGGCTTTAATCGTGAGTTTTACCGGCGGGTGGTTCATGGAGAGTACGAGCCGGTTTTGCAGACTGCCGTGCGGGCGAAAAGAGCGGGGTGCCATGTAGAGATAACCACCTTAGTGGTGACGGGGCTTAATGACGATCTGAGAGAATTAGAGGAGCTGGTCCGTTGGGTGAAGGCGGAGCTAGGGGTGGACACGCCTTTGCATTTTTCCCGCTATTTCCCCCGCTACAAGCTGCGGCAGCCGCCTACCCCCCTGGAGACTATGCGGCGGGTTTGGGAAATGGCGCGGCGCCACCTGCCCTATGTTTATCTGGGTAATGTAGAGGATTCTCAGGCCAGCAACACGTATTGTCCCGCCTGCGGCAGCCCGGTTATCAGGCGCAAAGGCTATGCGGTTTCCTTGGTAGGCCTGACGGAAGGGGCTTCCTGCAGCCGGTGTGGCGAAAAATTGCCTATAATAATGTAGTAGAAGCTAGCTTTAGCTCGCGTGTGGCTTCCTCGGCGGGCCAAACTGACCACCGGGGTCCAAGCTCCGGTTGGACTTTAGCTTGAGTTTAGTCGCCCGCTTGAACCTAACACAGGCCTTTCCGGCAAAGACCCGATACAGGATGCGCCGGTAGGGCGGTGGCTTAACCGATACGGGCAAAAGGACGGTAGCCCCAAGCCCGGGACTTTATCCAGTTCGCAGTGGCCGTCCCGGCCAAAGGTGCACTGACAGTCGCAAATCACCAACGGCATAATCCTTTATCTCCTTCTAGAAAGGCTCTGAACATAGTATGCCCGGAAGAACAAAGGAGATATTTATGAGCTCCCTGAAAAGCCGTATAGCCCAAGCTATTGAAACCTGCCGGGAAGAGATATTCCGAATGGCGGACGAAATATTCGATCACCCGGAAACCGGTCACCGGGAGTTTTTTGCCTCCAGCCTTTTGGCCCAAACTCTGTCCCGGTACGGGCTGGAGGTAATCTATCCGTTGCCTAAGCTACCTACGGGCTTTTGCGCTCTTTTAAGGTGCCCGGCGCCGGGACCCAGAGTAGCCCTGCTGGCCGAATATGATGCCCTGCCTGAGTTAGGCCATGCCTGCGGCCACAATTTGATCGCAGCAGCAGTCGTAGGGGCGGCTTTGGGCCTTAACGCGGTAAGAGAAGAATTGGTGGGAGAAATCCTGGTCTTCGGTACGCCGGCGGAGGAAAGCAACGGGGGCAAAGTTATCTTGGTGGAAGAAGGGGCCTTTCAGGGGGTGGACGCGGCGCTAATGTTTCACCCCGGAGATGCCAACGTATTAGAAGTGTCCTCCCTGGCCCTGGAAGCTCTAGAGTTCGTTTTCTGCGGCAAGGCAGCTCATGCTTCTTCCAGCCCCCAGGCGGGGATTAATGCCTTAGAAGCCGTAATTCAGTTTTTTACCGGTATCAACAGTTTGCGGCCTTATCTTAAAAATAATACTCAAATCAACGGTATCATCGTAGAAGGAGGAGTAACGCCCAATATTATTCCGGAGCGGGCCGTAGCCCGTTTTTACGTCCGGGCCGAAGACCGCCGGTCTTTGCAAGAGGTCATCCGAAGGGTGGAGAGCTGTGCCCGGGGCGCCAGCCTGGCTACCGGTGCTAACTTCACCTATCGTAATTATGAGCTGTCCTATGAGGCTATGATTACCAATAAAGCCTTGGCGCAAGCTTTTAAAGAAAACCTTCTGGCCTTGGGCATAACGGAATTTGAGCCCCCGCGCCGCATCCGGGGCTCTTTGGATATGGGCAATGTCAGCCGGGCAGTACCGGCCATACACCCCTATTTGGCTCTGGGACCGGGGAAACTGGCTCCTCATACCCGGGAGTTTGCCCGGGCAGCCCGGGGGGAAGCGGGGAAAAAGCTCGTCCTTTTGGCCGCCAAAGCTTTAGCCTGGACGGCGGTGGATGTGCTTTTAAAAGAGGATCTACGGGCCAGAATACAGGAGGAGTTCTTATACGGTAAAAATGGGTAAAAATCATCGGTCGGATTTGTTTTATGAACGCCTGAGAGACTGGATGGGGCCGGAAAGCAAAGATTTTCTCCGGGCGTTGGAAAAAGGCGCGGATCCAGGACTAAGAGTGAACACTTTGAAACTTACGCCGGAAGATTTTCAACGACTGGCGCCTTTCCCTCTAGCACCGGTTCCATGGTGCCCGGAGGGTTTTGTTTTGCTCGATAAGGACAGAAAGCCGGGCACCCACCCCTTTCATGCAGCCGGACTTTACTATCTCCAAGACCCGGCGGCCATGGCGGCGGCGGTGCTGCTAGATCCCCGGCCCGGCGAGTGGGTCCTCGATCTTTGTGCGGCCCCAGGCGGAAAGGCTGCGCATTTAGCGGCCCGGATGCAAAATACAGGTGTCCTGATAGCCAATGAAGTGGACCCCCGCAGGGCTTCCGTGCTGGCCATGAACCTGGAGCGGCTTGGTGTTACTAATGCTATGGTCCTTAACGAAACCCCGGGGAACCTGGTTCATAGATGGGCGAACTGTTTTGACCGCGTACTGGTGGATGCCCCTTGTTCGGGCGAGACTTTATGGGTTGGGGGTGCTGCGGCCGTTCGCGGCTGGAGCCCTAATCTGGTGAAACGTTTTGCCCGGCGACAGCTTAAGATTCTTAAAGAAGCTGCCGACCTTACTAAGCCCGGCGGGCTGCTGTTATACGCCACCTGTTCTTTCTCCCCGGAGGAAAACGAAGGGGTTGTGTCCCACTTTTTATCCTGCCGAGCAGATTTTGAGGTAGTCGAACTGCCCGGGTACGACGGTTTCGCTCACGGGCATCCGGAGTGGATAGAAGGGGGTCATACGTGCCTGGAGAAGGCTGTGCGGCTATGGCCTCACCGGGCACCGGGGCGGGGGCATTTCTACGCGCTGCTGCGGCGCAAAGGCGAGCGGATTCCTGAACGCTCATGGGAAACTGAAAACTTAAATCCCCCAAGTTGGTACCTCTATGAAGAGTTCTGCCGCCATAACCTGAAGGATTTTCCTGCTCGAGAAAGACTTTGGGAGAAAGGAGGCCAAATTTTTCAAGTACCCATTTCTCCCAACGCCTGCCGGGGCCTGAAGGTTCTGCGGCCGGGATGGTGGTTGGGGAACCTGCGGAAGGGCCGTTTTGAGCCGGATCATGCCCTGGCCATGGGGTTGAAGGCGGAACAAGCATTGCGCGTCTGGAACCTACCGGTGGAGAGCCGGGAACTGCGCTCCTACCTGAGGGGCGAAACCCTTGCAGGTCCCTGGGAGCAGGGCTGGGTGCTGGTGGCAGTAGAGGGGTTTCCCGTAGGCTGGGCCTGGGCCGAGAGGGGCCGTTTAAAGAGCCTTTATCCCCGGCACCTGCGCGCTCCATGGTGGTAGGAGAAATATAGTCCTTTTAACGGCTCTGTCGGAATAAATATGGTTTAGGGTACCAGGATTAGAGAAAGGCGGACTGGGGGGAGCCTCTGTGGGCAGGCGACGGGTGTTTCTGGTGACCGGCCTTTTTTGTCTGGCCGCTATTATTTTTTATGCAGCCCTTTTTAGGAATAACCCCCTTAAAGGAGTGCCCACACCCTACGAGGCTCAATCGATGGCCGTAATGGTCTTTCCGGAGGTGGAAGCAGAGGGCCTTCTTTACCGGCTTCTTCTTAAGGGAGAAAAAGCAGAATTTAATCATTTCCGGACCGAAGGCGACGTAGCTCCGGAGCCCGGACAGGAGGTTATCATCGGGGTAACCCTTTCTAAAGATCGGGGAACTTTAGGAATCTTTTCTGTGGCGGGTGACCGGCCTCGTCTGCTGGAGCAGCTTTCCACTTTGCCTTTGCAGGGACTTCAGGTAATCGAACTGGAGCCCGGCCGCCAGGGTATTCTGGTCCGGGAGTTGCTGGACGAAAGCTTTGGGGCCTATTTTTGCACCAGCTTTTATACTCTTTATCTTTATCAGGACGGCGGTTATCAAGAGGTGTGGCGCAAGGTTGTAAGCAATGAAGAGCGCTGGCCCAAGAAGTGGATAGGGCAAGGTGAAGGTTGGCAGGGTATAAAAGACGAAGTAGAAATCGATTTTGTCAGAGATAAAGGCCGCTTGGTCATCAAGACCAGGGAAAAGCGCATCGTCTGGGAGGGTCCTGAACCCGGAGCAGCGCCCCTTACCGGCCGGGAGAGGTTTCTGGCCCGGGTATACTGCTGGGAACCCAGATGGTGCGCTATCATTTTAGCCGAAGGAGAAGTGCAGGAAGAGACGGTTTTATACCTAAGGCAGGGTGCCCGCTATATCCCCCAAGAAAAGCTGGCGGTAGGAGAGAAGCTGGCCGTTCTGGAGGAAGAGGAGGTCTGGGGCGGGGATAGTACACCGGCCGGCGCTTATTACCGGGTAAAGACGATCGGTGGGCAGGTGGGCTTTGTGAGGAAAAAAGCCCTAAAATTTTTAAGGTAGGCCGGCCTCTCAAATTTTCTATTGCATTTTTATGCACTATTGACGTATAATTATACAGCAAGTGGCTTAAGGGAGTGTTTCCGGTGATTAAAACAGGTATTATCGGTGCTACAGGGTATACGGGAGCGGAACTGGTACGCCTTTTGGTGCGCCATCCTCATATCCGGTTAGTAGCTCTCACTTCCCAGAGTTTTGCCGGCCAGGCCATGGCCGGCGTATACCCTTCTTTGCAGGGATTCACCGAGGCTATTTGTGAGGATTTAACTCCGGGCGAAGTGCTATCCAGGGTAGAAGTTGTTTTTCTGGCCCTGCCCCACGGCCACGCCGTACCGGTGGCCGAAGAGGCGGAAAAGAGGGGTATCCGGGTTATCGACTTAGGAGCGGATCTGCGCTTCCGGGAGGCCGAGGTGTACGAGCAATGGTATGGCATTAAGCACACCAACCCGGAACTCGCGGCCCGGGCGGTTTACGGGCTGCCGGAGATTTATAGAGCGGAAATTGCCTCTGCCCGGGTAGTGGCCAATCCCGGGTGCTATCCTACCAGTGTCATCTTAGCTTTGGCACCTTTGCTTAAAGGCGGTTACATAGATCCGCGAACTATCATCATCGATGCTAAATCCGGGGTTTCCGGTGCGGGGCGCCAAGCTCAACTTACCAGCCTTTTTGTGGAATGCAATGAAAACATTCATCCCTACGGTGTGACCACCCATCGCCATACTCCGGAGATCGAACAGGAATTGAGCCGGCTGGCCGGTGAGACAGTACGCGTGTCCTTTACCCCTCACCTTTTGCCTATCAGCCGGGGTATTTTAAGCACCATTTATGCCAACCTAAAAAAGGAAGTGCCGGAAGAAGATTTGCGACGGGCTTACCGGGAGTTTTACCGGGAAGCGCCCTTTGTTAAGCTGCTCCCGCCGGGCCAGTGGCCCCATACCCGCTGGGTTTACGGCAGCAATTTCTGCCATTTAAATTTAGCAGTGGATAGGCGCACCGGCCGGGTGATCGTGGCTTCGGCCATTGATAATTTAACCAAAGGAGCTTCCGGACAGGCCATCCAGAACTTAAATCTTATGTTCGGCTGGCCGGAAACTACCGGGCTGGATTACCCGGGCCTCTGCCCGTAAATTTAAGGCTACTCTGCGGCCCAATTTGGGGGCCTCGTGCCGAGCTTGAAGCCTGGGCCGGCTGCTCGAGTTTAAAACCGGAGATACGCCAGAACCGCCATTCCCGATTACAGGCAGGGTTATGTAGAAGGGAGAGGATAGTGAACCCATGAAATGGGAAATCATACCCGGCGGCATAACTGCTCCCCGGGGTTTCCGGGCTGCCGGTGTGCATGCCGGTTTAAAAAAGGCCAAAAAAGATTTAGCCCTAATTGTGAGCGATAATTTGGCTTCTGCCGCGGCCGTGTATACTACCAATAAAGTCCAGGCAGCGCCCTTGAAGATTACCAGAGAGCACCTCATATATGGCCGGGCCAGAGCTATTGTAGCCAACAGCGGCAATGCCAATGCTTGCACCGGGCAGCAAGGCTTAAGGGATGCCCGGCGCATGGCGGAGATTACCGCGGAAGCGGTGGGCTGCCGACCCGAAGAAGTAGTAGTAGCCTCCACAGGGGTTATCGGGGTGCTCCTGCCCATGGAAAAAGTAATAGCCGGTATCCGTCAGGCCGCTCAGGAACTATCTCCTGAAGGAAGCTCCGGTGCGGCTGAGGCTATTATGACCACCGACGTGCGGGTTAAAGAGATAGCCGTGAGCTTTGATTTGAGAGGCCAAAAGATAACTATAGGAGGTATTGCCAAGGGCTCGGGGATGATCCATCCTAATATGGCCACTATGTTGGCCTTTTTGACCACCGATGCGCAAGTACCTCCTGAGGACCTAAAGAAGGCTTTGGCGGCGGCGGTGGACACCACCTTCAATATGGTGACCGTAGACGGCGATACCAGCACCAACGACATGGTAGTTATTTTGGCCAACGGTCGGGCCGGTGTGGGGCCGGTAGAAGAAGCGGAATACGCTCTGTTCACCCGGGCTTTGGAATATGTCTGCCGCTATCTGGCCCGGCTCATTGCCCGCGACGGAGAGGGAGCCACCCGGCTTATCGAAGTGGAAGTGCGCGGGGCTAAGACGGGGGAAGATGCCCGCAAAATTGCCCGGGCCGTTGCCGGGTCCAACTTGGTGAAGAGCGCCGTGTTCGGGGCTGACGCCAACTGGGGCCGCATCCTCTGTGCTGCGGGATATTCCGGGGCCGACCTGGACCCGGATAAAGTGGATATTTTTATTGAAAGCGCCGCCGGCCGGGAACAACTGGCGGCCGCAGGACAGCCGGCTCCTTTCAGCGAAGAAAAGGCCAGCGCTATACTAGCGGCTGAGGAGGTAAAGATTATATTGGTCCTCCACCAGGGAGAGGCAGAAGCTCAAGCCTTCGGTTGCGATCTGACCTATGATTATGTCAAGATCAATGCTTCCTACCGTACTTAAACGTTAATCCCTTCCGACTAGTGTAGCACCCTCAGAGGAGAACCACATGTCCTCCTGGCGGCACCAATTAAGGGAGGTAGCCCCCATGCCGCCGGTGCGGCATCAACAGGAGGAGGAGGAGGAAAATAACCGAGAGTTATTTTCGGGGTAGACCCCCATGCCGCCATTGCGGCATCAGCAGAAGGATGAAAATAGCAAAGAGCGCATTTTCGGGGTAGTGAGGTGAGCGGGTTTTGGAACTTTCCCCTTTAGAGAAAACCGGTATCCTTATCGAGGCTTTGCCCTATATCCGGAAGTTCTACGGCAAAACCGTGGTCATCAAATACGGCGGGCATGCCATGCTGAACTGCGAACTAAAACAGGCCGTTATGCAGGACGTAGTGTTGATGCACCTGGTGGGTATGCGTCCGGTGTTGGTGCATGGCGGCGGGCCGGAGATCACTCACATGCTGGAGCGGTTAGGCAAGAAATCGGAGTTTATAAGGGGCCAGCGGGTGACGGATGCGGAAACCATGGAGATCGTGGAGATGGTCCTGGTAGGTAAGATCAATAAAGAAATCGTGGCCCAGATTAATCGCATTGGAGGCAAAGCCATAGGACTCTGCGGCAAAGACGGGAATCTTATCGAAGCGGTAAAACAGACTGAGGGCGGAGCCGATCTGGGATTTGTAGGCCAGGTAAGACAAATAAACCCCGGCATCATTGAAACCGTTATTGCCGAAGGATACATACCCGTAGTGGCTCCTGTGGGCGTGGGTCCGGAAGGCGAGAGTTACAACATTAACGCCGATTATGTAGCCGGAGAGCTGGCCGTAGCCTTGAAGGCCCATAAGCTGGTCCTTCTCACGGATGTAGAAGGTATACTGGCGGACCCTAGGGATCCTGCCTCCCTTCTCTCCTCGGTGGAAGTGAGCAAGGTGCCGGGACTTATAGAAGCCGGCATCATTTCCGGCGGCATGATACCCAAAGTGCAGTGCTGTATACGGGCCCTGGAGGGCGGGGTGGCCACCACCCACATCGTGGACGGCCGCCTGCCCCATGCCATCTTGCTGGAAATATTCACGGATAAGGGTATCGGCACCATGGTGGTACCTTAAGATGGTATTACGCCGTTCGGGTACGGGAAAGGAGCGTTCTTATGACTAACGCCGAGATAATCGCCTTGGGAGAACAGTATGTTATGCGCACCTACGGCCGCTATCCCATCGCTTTGGTGCGAGGTGCAGGCGCCAGGGTCTGGGATGCCGACGGCCGGGAATACCTGGATTTTGTGGAAGGGCTGGCCGTCAACTCTTTAGGCCATTGCCATCCCCGGGTGGTAGAGGCCATCCGGGAGCAAGCCGGTAAGCTCCTGCACGTTTCTAATCTTTACTGGATAGAGCCCCAGGTGGAGCTGGCCCAAATGCTGGTGGAAAACTCGGACCTGGACAAAGTTTTCTTTTGCAACAGCGGGGCCGAAGCCAATGAAGCCGCCATTAAACTGGCGCGGAAATATGCCAAACTGCACAAGGGGGAGGAGTGTTACGAGATAATCTCCATGCGCCGCTCCTTCCACGGCCGGACCTTGGCGGCTCTGGCGGCCACCGGGCAAGAAAAATTTCACCGGGGCTTCGAACCCCTGCCGGTGGGATTCCGCTATGTACCCTTTAACGACCTGGAAGCCTTGAGAGAGGCTATAAATAGCCGCACTTGTGCCGTAATGCTGGAGCCGGTACAGGGAGAGGGAGGTGTCTACCCGGCGGACCCGGATTATCTGAAAGCTGTGCGGGAATTATGCGACAAAGAAGGGATTCTTTTGATTTTTGACGAAGTACAGTGCGGGCTGGGCCGCACCGGGTACCTTTTTGCCTACCAGTATTATGGGGTGGAGCCGGACCTTATGACCCTGGCCAAAGCTCTGGCCGGCGGGGTTCCTATAGGAGCCATGCTGGCCAAAGAGGAAGTGGCCGCCGCCTTTGCTCCGGGCGATCATGCCTCCACCTTCGGCGGTAATCCCCTGGCCACGGCGGCCGGGGTAGCCGCCCTGCGCACCATCTTAGAAGAGGGCCTGATAGATAATGCCCGCGAACAGGGAGAATATTTGATAGAAAAATTAAAATCCCTGGCGGCCGAATTCCCTCAGATAGTGGAGATCCGGGGGCGGGGCCTGTTGGTGGGGGTAGAAATAGAGGGCCCGGCGGAGGATATAGCCAAAATTTGCCTGGAGCGGGGCCTCCTAGTAAATGCTATCCACGGCCGGATCTTGCGTTTCTTACCCCCTCTTACCGTAAAACGGGAAGAAATTGATGCCGCGCTGGGGATACTTAAGACGGCTTTAAGGGATTGCTTGCGCGCATGATGGGCCCTGAGTTATCCCCAGTTTTGCAGGGGAGGCCTGCTTGGGCTTGAAAGCGAGTGACTAAACCCGAGCGGCAGCCAAACTTAAGCGTGGCGAAAGGCGGAGGCAGGCCCGAGGCCATGG